>VXMJ01000060.1 GCA_009841145.1 Caldilineaceae bacterium SB0661_bin_34
GTTCGCGTACTTCGCCGAGAGCCACGGCTGCGAGATCCGGGTGGTCAACCAGCCCTCCCTGTCCCCGCAGGCGGAGTGGGTCGAGGACCTGATGGCCGTGGTCGACACCTTCTCCGGCCACCTGCCCGGCCTGCGCCGGTATCGGAAGCAGATCCGGGAAGCCGCCGTCAATGGCTGAGAAGGTCACGCGCGTACTTCACAGCCAGGGGCTGAACGCGGCCAAGTACGACCGGTTGGCGCGGATCGCGGTCCTGTGTGGACAGGTGCGGTCGGATGCCTGGCGACGGTGCAGCGGGGTGTCCACGGTCCTGCAATCCCCCTACGAGATCCGCGATGCCTGGATGGCGGAGGGCTGTGACTGGCACGGGCTGCCCGCGCGTCTGGGCAAGGCTACGCTGGCCGACGCCTTGGGGGACATCGATGCGGCGCGGGAGGCGGCCAAGGTGCCGGTCAAGAAGGCCATCCGGCACCGCACGCGCGGAAACAGTGCCGAACGCGAGCGTCTGTACAGCCTGCTCAAGCAGAACCGCTGGATCGAGGATCCGTTCCTGCACCGGCAGATGCGGAAGCAGTGGCGGGGCGGCCGGTCCCATGTGACGAATCAGATCGTGGCCGACGCCGGCTCCTACACCACCAAGGTCTGGCACGACCGGGCCTGGGTGTACCTCCAGGGTTTGGAACGCGGCCAACGCATTGCCATTCCGCTCAAGGGCACACACCTGCCTTCCGGCACCCTGCGCATCCTCCTGCGGGACAACGGACAGGTGGAAGTCCACTACGCCATAGACGAGACACAGGTGTGCAGCACGCGTCCCTGCGGGGCTGACACCGTGGGGGTGGACAAGGGCTACACCAAGGCCTACATGGACAGCGACGGGGAACGCCACGGCGAGGGCTTGGGCGACCTGTTGTCCGCCGAGAGCGACCAGCGCAAGGTCAAGGGAACACGGCGCAATCACCTCCGGGACACCGAGCAGAAGCACCGGGCCAAGGGCAACCATCGCAAGGCCGACACCATCCGGAAGAACAACCTCGGCAACCAGAAGTGGAACCGGCGGCGGACCCGGCACCACAAGCAGGTGCGCGACCACCTCTGCCAGGCCGCCCACACCGTCGTGGACAAGGCCGGCACGATCGCCTGCGAGGACCTGTCCGCACACATGAAGTCCGCCCCGTACCGCCACAGGGACACCAACCGCCGTCTGAGCGGCTGGGTCAAGGGCGTGATGGCGGACACCCTAACCTCGATATCTCGGCGCAGAGGTTCTGCGTTGGCATTGGTCAATCCGGCCTACACATCGCAAGTCGACTCCCGCACCGGCCTGTTGCAGGGCCGTCGTCGCCGGGACCGGTTTTACTGTCTCGACGGGGTTGTGCTGGACGCGGAGGTCAATGCCGCCTGCAACATTCTGGCGAGGCTGTACGACGAGGAGATCACGTTGTACATGCCCTACAGGGACGTGCGCGCCCTGTTCGCGGAACGAACCAGGACAGCGGTGGGGACTGCTCCACCCGGACTCGAGTTGCGGGGATGTGCAACGGAGCCCCCATCAACCGAGAGCGAATTACCAGCGTCGGTACCGAAGTGTACCGATTAATGGAACAGTCCAACCCTCGGCGGTCTGTTGGTGGCTTCGCCCAGCGGCAGCCACAGCCGGAACCAGGCCCGTTGGTCGTACGTGAAGGCGGCCACCGCGGCCATGTTGTGGGCGCCCCCGGCCAGCGCCACCAGGAGTGTGGACAGAAGCACGGGCAGGGCGTGGCGTACACCGCGCGGGTCGCGCGGATCGGGCAACGTGGCCCGATGGTCGGCGAAGGCGCACAGGGCTTCCAGGAGGGCGGGGTCGGGGCATGCAACAATGTAGTCCATGAGGGCTGCAGCGTGTCCTTTGAGGTAGTAAGTCACCCCCTACGACGTACGGCGGCCCTCCTGGTTGCGCTTTGGCCGGTCGGAAACCGATCCTCGACTTGGATCATCCGGGCTGTGTGGTCCGCCATCAATGACAGATGAGTTCCAGGCCATGCACCCGTGGTCAACACCCGGAACCGTTCCCGCACAGCCCCGATTCAGCCCTGTCCCGCGACTTTGCGTTTGCCCTGGGGGTGTGGCACGGCGGCTATGATTAAGCTGGTTGGCGTAGCCGGGATATCAACCGAATTCCAGACACTCCATTTTAATCTGAGCCTCTACCGTCTATTGCCACAGGTCGGGATCTGGTCGGTTCATCAGTCTCATGCCCAGATATCCATACCAGATTACCAGTAACACGTAGGAGCCACGAGCCAGGGATATAAAGGTTTCGCGGCCTCCGTTGTGGAGTATGGCAATCATGAAAAAGACCATCACGGCTAAGCTGACCAAGGCCGCCAACAGGGAGATTATCCGGTTGAATTCTTTCCTCGTTGAGAGGCCCAACGCGAAAATGAAGCCGCCAAAGCCAAGCGCAATCCCGCCAGGGAAAAAGAGCGCGGTACCGACGTTGTAAACGGGGACGCTTTCCCCGATCTGGTCACTAGATTGGACATCGGCCAGAATGAAATCTATGCCGCCAGCTAGAGTCCAACCTGTTAGTCCGACGAAGATTATGAAGAAACCCATTTGAACCAACGCCTTGCCGTTACCCTGCAAGGTTACGTTTCTCATCAGCGCATAAAGACCTGAGAGGATCAGGGAAAGGCCAAGGATTATCATGATATTGGTTACTTTAGTCAGCGCGGCGTTAGCACCCTTGGCTGTAATGGAGCCAGTAGGATCGGAAAAGTCTGCGCTGTCTATCAGCATTCCACCCGGCTCTAAGAGAAAGAAGACGAAGGCGATTATCGGGCCGAATATGAGGGACAGACCTGCAAGTCGGTTCACTGATATAGTGCCCATGTTTAAACCTCCTTTATTTGTTGCCTAGAAAAGGAACCATCGGGTTCGACACTTCCCAATATATATTCTGGTACCAGATCTGTTGTTTTGCAATAGGGAATTGCTGTGTCCCCGATAGTCTCGTGGGGGTGGCAGGGCCGTCATTGGGATGCAGCAGCCCTTGCCGGACCCGTACATCGAGACCTTCGAGGACCATGACCTGCCCGCGCTGGAACCTCCTGTGCCAGCGGTGACCGAAAGGGGCAGGGCCAAGTTGGAGGAGACACCGAAGCACCCCATCTACGAGAGACCCGCTCCCCTGGCCCGGCGTCGCAACCACCTTTAGCAAGGGGCGACCCAGGACACAGTGACAGAGACCCAGGAGGACGAGGAGCAACAGCAGACCCTGCGGTTGTTTTAGTCCAAGCCGCGAGCGCGCAACTCTCAGGGGGAGGATGCCGCAAGGCAGTGTCCTTCCCCTGAAGTCCATGTATGCACCCTGTTTGCGATTCAGACCCCTGCGGTGAGGCATCAGGTCAGACGGCGAACACCTAGCATCGCAGTGACCGTGGAAACCCATGAGGACAACCCGTAGTGCCGTGTACTCCCAGGGATGGTTGTGATCCGGAGGCTCGCAGCCCGCCGAGCAAAAGCTCAAAGACGGTTCGGTCTACCATGCTCGTTGGTGGGCCGACCTGTACGGTAGACAGAACCGACCCCTCAAGGGCCATTTTATCACTGACCCGCCCGGACAAAAAACTGTCGTCCGGCATAGGCATTGTTTCAATCTCGTTGATATTGGTGGCGGGCTGTCCTGGGCCTATCCTCCGTACGAGTGGGCTTCCTGCGTCGCGTCAGGCCATGCCGCGGGCCATCAGGCGCACGAAGTTGAGGGCGCCGGCCTCGGTCTTCAGCCCCCGCGTTAGGCGGGCCCGGGACTTGAAGCGCGCCCAGAGGGCACCCGACCAACCCTCCAGCCGGTTGGTGGAGGCGGGCACCTTGGGGTTCCCTTGGCTGCACACCAGTTCGTGCCAGCGTTCCACGAGGTGCCACAGCAGCTTGCGCACCTCCGGTCGCAGGCGCACGCGGCCCTGCATCACGGCTTCCCAGAGCGCCCACAGGACGGGCCCCGCCTCCGGTGGTCGCTCCCGGGCCAGGCGTTGCAGGATGGGCAGCGGTCGTCCGGGGGACGCCGGTAGACCTCCAGCACATCCTCCATGTTGTGCACAAAGGCGGCGTTGGCCTGCGGGGGGATGCACCAGCACTTTTTCTGCCAGGGCTTCAACGCGTTTATTGGAGCGCACGGCGCACGGTTTCGGGCGCGATCGTGTCCACCACCTCCAGGGCCACCATCTCGGCCGCCAGCAGCTTCAGCGTCCAGCGCGCGCGTCCGGGCGGCGGCGTCGAACAGGCCAGCCGGACCAGCTTGGACGGGCGCGGCTTGCGTTGCAGGGCCGCCTCCATGCCCTCCAGGACCAGGGCCTGGCGTGCCCGATACACGGTCATGGCGGCCACGGCCACGGCTTCCGCCGTGCGTTCGTCGGTCCAGACCGGTCCCTCCGACCCCTGGTCGCAGAGCAGCCAGATTCTGGGCCCGGCGTCGGGGCAGCGTCTTGGGCGAGCCGGCGGCAACCAGCTGCTTCAAGTATGTTCGTTCCTCGGGGTTCAGTTCCACCAGGAAGTGCTTGTGGGATATGGGGGCTCTCGGCGACAAGGGAGGACGAAGATCGTGGTCGGCACCTTCACCGGTGGGCCACCCATTCATGTTGCATCCTACACTTTAACCAAGTTGGACCACTAGTTACTACCCCTGTAGGATATGGAGCCTACAGGTCCGGGATTGGGCACCCGGTAGCCGGGCGTATCCGATGCAAGTCGATACAAAGGAAATATATTTGTGTATACACGGCAAATTGACATTGAAAGTACCCATCCACAAGAATTGATTTCCATCTCCGACCAAGTTCGCAGCATCGTGGAGGCCAGCAGCTTGGCGAACGGCCTGTGCACGGTGTTCTGTCCACACACCACAGGCGGGTTGACGCTCAACTCGCCGCTGGACCCGACCACGGCCCAGGACTTGCAAGAAGAATTGGACCGATTGGTGCCGACGCGGACCAACTTCCACCATCAATTCGACACGCCGGCCGACGCGGCCGCGCACGTCAAGGGGGCGCTGGTGGGCCACTCTGTGACCGTGCCTGTGGTGGACGGCCAACTGGGCCTGGGTTGGTCGCAGGGAATTTTTTTCTGCGAGTTCGACGGGCCGCGGTCACGGCAAGTCCGCGTCTGCCTGCTCGGCAACGCCTGAATGTCCACGGACCGTCTCTCCGATGACCCGGAACAGGCGATGAACCCGCCTCCGGGATCCATCCAGTGCACGACGATCTCCAACGTCATCATCGATGACATCGTCCTCTGGGATGGTCGCACCTACATGGGCACCCTGGGCGGTTCGGGAAGCCATGCCGTAGTCGGCATGCGCACCTGGAACGATGCGCCCCTGGGCCTGGTCGGCTATCTGGGTGACGATGCACCCGAACCGTTCGTGGCGCATCTGCAGCGGCTGGGAGTATCGCCGGACAGCCTTGTCCATAGGGCCGGGCTGCCCACACCGCGTGCCTGGCAGCTGTTCGAGGCCGACGGCAAGCGCACCGAGGTGTTCCGGACATCGCTCTCCGAGTTCGTGGCCAACCAGGTTCGCTTTGACGAGTTGAACACCGACCTCAAGCAGTCGTCCGGCTTCCATGTGCAATGGGGCGGGTCAATGGAGGAAACCACCCGCTTGGTCCGGCAACTGAAGATGACCAACCCCTCCGCGGTTGTTGTCTTTGAGCCTATCGACGACTTCCTCGAATTGGACCGGGTTGCATGGGCCCCGCTGCTGCGGGAGTGCGATGTGTTCCTGCCCAACTTGGAAGAAGCCGCGACCCTCACCGGGGAGACTTCCCCGGCGGACATGGCCACCGCATTGCTGGACTGGGGAGCGGACCGTGTCGTAATCCGGATGGCTGAACAGGGGATTTGGGTCCAGGACAAGCAGGGCAACCGGTGGCAGATTCCGGCCGTTCCGACGCAGGTAGTCGACGTTACCGGCGCCGGCAATGCGTTCTGCGGTGGCCTACTGGCCGGATTGGTGGAGGATCTGCCGTTTCTGGAGACGGCCCTGAGGGGACTGGTGGGTGCCAGCTTTGCCATCGAGCAGGTGGGCGTGCCCGAAACCCTGGTTCCCGGTTCCCCGGAGGCATTCCGCCGACTTAACTGGGCCAGGAGCCAAGTCCGGAACATGGAATAATCCGGGCGGGCGCGGTTCAGCACGCCGGCCGACGCGGCCGTTCATGTCAAGGAGGCGCTGGTGAGCCATTCGATGCCCGGACCCGTAGCAGAGATGGCCCACTGGGCCTGGATTGGTCGCCGAGAGGCCTTGTCTGCGAGTTCGACGGACCACGGCCGCGACAGGTACGAGTCTGTCCGCGCGCCAATGCGCAGCCATTCGCGCGCCACGGCCCAGCACTGAACGGAAACAGCTCATGCCCTCCATCCAATGCACAACGGTCTCCAATGTCATCATCGACGACATCGTCCTCTGGGATGGAAGAGCCTACATGGGCACCTTAGGTGGTGCGGGGAGCCATGCCGTAGTCGGCATGCGCACTTGGAACGATGCGCCCCTGGGCCTGGTCGGCTATGTGGGTGACGACGCGCCCGAACCATTCCTGGCGCACCTGCAGCGACTGGGTGTATCGCCAAACGGTCTTGTCCATCGAACCGGGTTGCCTACCCCGAGGGCTTGGCAGCTGTTCGAGGCCGACGGCAAGCGCACCCAGGTGTTCCGGACATCACTCTCCGAGTTCGTGGCCAGCCAGGTTCACTTTGACGAGTTGCACGCCGAAGTCAAGCAGTCGGCCGGGTTCCATGTTCAGCGGGGCGGATCGATGGAGGAAACCACCCATTTGGTCCGGCAACTGAAGGCAGCCAAACCCTCCGCTGTAGTCGTTTTTGAACCCGTCGACGCCTTCCTCGGCTTGGACCGGGCTGCATGGACCCCGTTGTTGCGAGAGTGCAATGTGTTCCTGCCCAACCTGGAAGAAGCCGCGACCCTCACCGGGGAGACCGCTCCGGCGGACATGGCAGCCGCATTGCTGGACTGGGGAGCGGACCGCGTCGTAATCCGGATGGGCGAACAGGGGATTTGGGTCCAGGACAAGCAGGGAAACCGGTGGCGGATTCCAGCCGTTCCGACGCAAGTGGTCGACGTTACCGGCGCCGGCAATGCGTATTGCGGCGGTCTGCTGGCCGGAGCCGTTGAGGGACTGCCGTTCCTTGAGACCGCACTTCGGGGCCTGGTGGGAGCCAGCTTTGCCATCGAGCAGGTGGGAGTGCCCGAAACCCTGGTTCCCGGCTCCTCGGAGGCAATCCGTCGCCTGGCATGGGCCAGAAGCAAGGTTCAGGACATGAATTAGGCTGCACCGAGAGATATCGCCAAGGGGCTTGCGGCCAGGTACAGAGAGTAATCCGGCACTGTTTCAATCTCGTTGATATGGGTGGCGGGCCGTCGTGGGCAAATCCTCCGTGCCAGCGGGTGCCGTGCGTCGCGTCAGGCCATGCTGCGGGCCATCAGGCGCACGAAGTTGAGGGCGCCCGCCTCGGTCTTCAGCCCCCGCGTCAGGCGGGCCCGGGGCTTGAAGCGACCAAACCAGCCCTCCAGCCGGTTGGTGGAGGCAGGCACCCTGGGGTTCCCCTGGCTGCGCACCAGTTCGTGCCAGCGTTCCACGAGGTGCCAGAGCAGCTTCTGCACTTCCGGTTGCAGACGCACGCGGCCCTGCATCACCGCTTCCCAGAGCGCCAGCAGGACGGGCCCCGCCTCCGGCGGTCGTTCCCGGGCCAGGCGTTGCAGGATGGGCAGCAGGACCCGGTCCAAGTGGGTCAGGTCGTCCTCGTCGATGCCCCGGATGTGCCGCCCCACGGTGCGCTGCATGTGCACGGCGCACTGCTGCCGGTCCAGACCCGACGCCTCCAGGGCCGGGCCGTAGACCGGGTCGTCGGTCGTCACGCCCTGCACCTTGCGCGCGGCCAGGTCCGTGAACCAGCCGCCCCAGTCGAAGCCGGGACCGCTCAGGCGCAGGTCCAGCCGTTCGCCCTTGGGCCCCAGGACCATGGCCACGGGACGCTTGCACGCCCCCGAGGGACAGCCAGGTCCCTCCACCTCCACCCACAGCGGCAGCTTCGCCTGCGGGTCGGGTGCCAGGCCCGAGGCCACTGCCTGCACGTCCCGCCACAGCGTGGCCGCCCCCACCCCGCAGCCCAACAGGGCCAGGAGGCGGGACAGGCCCCGCAAACTGACACAGTGCACATACAGGTCGGCCACCAGCTCCCGGAAGGTCTGAGGGCGCTGGCGGGCGGTCATGTCGGGCGGCAGGGGCGAGGCACTGCCCAAACAGGTCTTGCACTGCCAGCGCTGGATGCACAGGCGGCCGAGGACGACCAGGTGGCGAGGGTAGGTGCCGTTGCGCCGCCAGGCGCAGGCCCCGCAATGGGGGCAGGCACCCGGATCGTCGGGCAACGCCCGTTGGCGTTCGGGGTCGGCAGGCGCTAGGATGAAGTCCACGGCGAGGGTCCTCTTTGGTTGTCATGACAACACCATTGTAGGAACCCTCGCCGTTTGTGCGACCGCCACCCATATCAACGAGATTGAAACAGTGCCGAGTAATCCGACCATTCAACAGCACTCTAACCATTAAGTTACAATGGCTGGGTTGAATGCACCCCGCGATTTGACAACTACCCGGCTTGTCGCCGCAGGGCCAACCCGCAAGGGTTGGCAGACAGGTGCTCACTGCCGCCTGGTGCGGGTTTCGCCAGGCATCCTGCAGAAAAGGAGAATACTGTCCATGAAGACATGGAAAGTGTTGGCTGTATTAATGCTTCTATGTGCTGCCGTGCTGGCCGCCTGTACCGTGGCCCCGGTACCGATGCCGGCCGACGACTCGATGGCCATGGAAGACGAGGGTCCTTCCGGTCCGGTCACCTTGAAGTTCCTGGCCCTGGCCGATGACGACCAGCTCAATGCCTGGAGGGAAATCCTGGCCGAGTTCCAGCAACTCAACGACGGCGAATATTCCTACGTGGAATTGGAGTTCGAGACGATCCCGTTCCGCGAACTGTTCCCCAAGATCGAGTCTTCGGTCGCCGTGGGCTTGCCCTGGGATCTGTTCCAGGCCGACGGTCCGGACATGAAGCACTACGGGTTCAACCGGGTGATTTGGCCACTGACCGACCACTTCTCCGACGAGGAAATGGCCCAGTGGTTCCCGCAGTCCATCGAAGAAGGCTCCTTCCGGGACCAATTCCTTGGACCGCCCATCATGCAGTCCTGTTCCCTGCTCATGTACAACAAGGACTTCACCGACGCCGCGGGCATTTCGCCGCCGGTGGGCATTGAGAATGCCTGGACTATGGAAGAAGCCGTGGCCGCCTGGCAGGATACCACCGTGGACGAGAACGGCGACGGCGTCCCCGAAGTTTGGGGTCTGCGCTGGGGCCAGGGCACCTGGACCGGCGACTATGAGCACGGCATCTTCCGCCGCTCCAACGGCGAGATCGGCAGTGCCACCTACGCCGGCATGGGCGAGGACGGGGTGACCTTCCAGGGCTACCTCGACACCGACGAGGCGGCCGAGGCCATGCAGTTCTACCAGGACCTGCACCAGACATACAAGGTGTCCCCGGTTGAGGCCATTCCGGAGATCTTCGAGAGCCGGCAGGCCGCCTTCATGGTCACGCCGGACAACCGCATCGGTGCCTTGAACCGGATCCACGGCGAAGGCAACTTCAACTGGGGCGTCTCGGGCATTCCGTACTTCAAGACCCCGGTCTGCCACACCGGCAGCTGGCACTACGGGATTTCGCCCAACACCCAGCACTTTGAAGAGGCCCTCGAGTTCGTCCGCTACGCGTCCAGCGACGCCGGCGCACGCATCTGGTACAAGCATGTACGCCAGCTGCCCGCCAACATCGGCCTGTTCAACGAACTGGACGAGTACAGCGAGGACGGCAACCAGCGGGTTTGGCTGGATGCGATGAACAGCTTCGGCATCCCGCGCATCCAGACGCCCGGTTACACCGAGTACCAGCAGCTCTTTGCCGAGGCCGCCGGCAACATTGTCGTCGGTGCCGATCCCAAGGAGCAGCTCAGCGCGGCCGCCCGCCGCCTGGAAGGCCTGGTCGCCAAGTACACGGGGTGGAACAACTAGCCCCGTTTGCGTTTGTAGAGTTTTGAGACAGGCAGGGCTTGTGGCGCGGGGTGTCTGAACCCCGCGCCCGAGTCCTGGTCCTGTCACCTCCCCGATCCCATGCTCGCCACCCCCATCTCAACACCGGCCAAGGGCTGGGGCAGGATTTGGAGCAGGCGCAATCGCTACTATTTGATTGCCTTCCTGTTCGTACTGCCGGCGCTGATCAATTTCACGGTTTTCCGCTACCTGCCGATCCTGGCGGCCCTGCGCGCCAGCATGTACCAGTACAGCCTGCTGGGCGGATTCGGCGACTTTGTGGGACTGGACCAGTACCACGCGATCCTCAGCGATTCCTTTTTCCGCAATTCGTTGTGGGTGACACTGAAGTTCACCATCTACAAGGTGCCGCTCCAGGTCCTGTTCTCCCTGATCCTGGCCCTGTTCCTGGCCCGCGAGAACCTGGGCACGGCCTTTGTGCGCAGCGCGGTCTTCACCCCGGTGGTCACATCGGTAATTGTCGTATCCGTACTGTGGTCCATGATGTACCACTCCCAACTGGGCCTGATCAACAGTCTTCTGTCGATTGTGGGGGTGCCGCCCCAGGCCTTCCTCTCCAATCCGGACCGGGCCCTGCCGGCCCTGACGGCCATGATGATCTGGAAGGACGTCGGGTTCTCCATGATCATCCTGATGGCCGGCCTCAAGGGCATTCCCGTCGTCTACCGCGAGGCCGCGGTCGTGGACGGAGCCAAGCCCTGGGAGGTCCTGTGGCACATCACGCTGCCCCTACTGCGCCGGGTCATGATGTTCGTGATGGTCACCCAAACCATCTTTTCCTTCCAGGTGTTCGTGCCGGTCTACGCCATGACCCGCGGCGGCCCCCTGGAGCGCACCAAGGCTGTTGTCTACTACATCTACCAGTACGGTTTCCTGTTCCAGGACATGGGCACGGCCAGCGCCATGTCGATCGTCACGCTGATTATCCTGCTGGTGGTCAGCGTTGGCCAGATGCGCCTGTTCCGTTCGGATGTCTCCTACTAAGAGGTCCGCGCCGTGAGCATTCTCGACAACGTAGCCGGCAACCTGGCCGCTTCGACCCCCGGCTCCAGCACGGAACTGCGGCGCGCAACTTGGCGCGGCCGTTTGCAGATGGCGGTGTTGATCGTCGTCTACGTCGTCATGTTCCTGGCCTTCACCATCCCCTTCTTCTGGATGTTCTTCGGCAGCATCCGGGAGGAAGCGGAGATTTTCGCCAACCTGTATCCCTTTACCTGGAAGACCATTCTGCCCATCAAATGGTCCCTTAAGAACTATCTCGACATCTTCGGCATTTCCGATGACGGGCAAAAGTTCGGGCTCCAGTTCCAGCGGTTCCTGGGCAACAGCTTTCTCGTGTCCGCCGGCGTGGTCCTGAGCTCGTTGTTCTTCAACACCCTGGCTGCCTATTTCTTCGCCCGCCTGCGCTTCCCCCTCAAGAACGTGCTGCTGGTGTTCGTGATTGCCACCATGCTGGTGCCGTTCCAGGCCACGATTGTGCCCCTCTACATCGTGGTCGACGCCCTGGGCATGGCAAATTCCTACAACGGCCTCATCTTTCCCTGGTACGCCAGCCCGTTCGTCATCTTTGCGCTGATGCAGTTCATGCGCGACATACCCACGGACCTGGACGAGGCCGCTGTCATGGATGGGGCCAACCTATTCCACATCCTGTGGCGGGTCATCGTGCCGCTGTCGATACCGGGGATCATTACCATGGCCCTGCTGGAGTTCCAGTTCATCTGGAACCTCTTCTATTGGCCCCTGATCCTGATCAGTTCGCCCCAGTTGCAGATGATTCAGGTCGCCATCGCCACCCAGACCACGCAGACCCAAACCTTCTGGGGCCGCACCTTTGCCGGCTCCGTAACGGCCTCGCTGCCGGTGATCGTGCTGTTCCTGTTCCTGCAGCGGTACTACGTGCAGGGCATCGCCCTGACCGGTCTCAAGGGCTAGCGCCCGCCCGGGCGCAGCAGCCCTCCCCATACCCCATAACCTACTGGACATGTCCGAACCCCGCCACCGCATCATTTACGATACCGATCCCGGCGTGGACGATTCGATGGCCTTCTTCCTGGCGCACGCCTCGCCGGAAATCGAGCTTCTGGCCCTTACCACCGTCTTCGGCAACGGCGGCATCGAGACCACGACCGCCAACGCCCTGCGCCTGCTTGAAACCGTGGGCCGTCCCGATATTCCGGTCCTGCAGGGCGCGGCCAAGCCGCTGTTGCACCCCTATGACGGGCGCGGTGCCATGGTCCACGGCAGCGACGGACTGGGAGACTCCCACATGCCTCCTTCCTCCCTGCTGCCGGCGGATGGTCGGGCTGCCCATTTCATCGTGGAGCAGATCATGGCGGCACCGGGGGAAGTCACGCTGGTGGCCGTGGGGCCGCTGACGAACCTGGCTCTGGCGGTGTCCCTTGAACCGGGCATTGCGGATGCGGTCCGGGAGGTCATCATCATGGGCGGTGCCGCGACCGTGGCCGGCAATGCCTCTCCGGTCGCAGAGGCCAACATCCACAACGATGCCGCGGCCGCCCGGATTGTGTTCGAGGCGGGATGGCCCCTGACCATGGTGGGTCTGGATGTCACCCAAGCCACGATCATGTCGTCGGCCTACCTGGACGACCTCTATGCCATCGGCAATCCGGCCACGGATTTCATCGCCCGCATCGTGCCCTTCTACCACCAGTTTCACACCCGGCAGGGGGTGGACGGCATCTTTGTCCACGATTCGTCCGCCATCATGTATGCGATCGATCCAACCCTGTACGAGACCCGTTCCGCTTATGTAAGGGTCTGTCTGGGCTACGAGGGAACCAGGGGCCAAACCATTCCGGACTGGAGATCCCAGTGGCGGGCAGAGCCAACCTGTAATGTGTGCCTTGGCGTTGACGCGGAGCGCCTCAAGGCCATGTACCGCGAACGGTTGACGAACGGATTCGCCTGAACCGACCCGGCCGACGACGTGCCGGCGCGGACATTCCGAGCAATGCCAAAGCGAGGTCAAGGCATGAATGAAGCATCCCTGCGCAACGGAATCCTTGGTTCCCTGGCCACCGCGGGCTTGGGGGATGCCCTGGGTGCGGGCACCGAGCAGTGGACCATCGAGGAAATCTTCGAGGCCCACGACGGGCCGATCGCCACGCTCATCCAACCACCGCCAGACACATTTGCCGGCGCGGAGGGCAACCTCAAGGGCCAAATCACCGACGACACGAGTCAGATGTACTACCTGGCCGAGGACATCATTGCGGCCGACGGGGCCCTGGACGAGGAGGTGTGGAAGAACTGCCTCCTGCGCTGGGCCGACAACTCCCCCCATGTGGGCAACATGGGGCCCTCCACGCGTCCCATGGTGGAGGCCCTGCGGACCGGAGGGAATCCCCACCGAGTCGGCTTGGTTGGCACCTCCGACCGTCAGGTGGCCAGCATGGGCGCCACCAACGGATCCTCCATGCGGGTAGCCCCGGCCGGCCTCATTCACCCGGGCGACCTTGAAGGCGCATGCCAGGCTGCACTGGCCACGTGCATTCCCACCCACAACACCAATATCGCCATTGCCGCCGCCTGCGCCATCGCCAGCGGCTGTGCGGAGGGCCTTAAGCCGGATGCGGATCCCTTCTCCGTGGTACAGGCCTGCCTGTGGGGTGCCCGACGGGGCGAAGAGCTGGCGCGCACCCATCCCCGCGCCCGCGTGGCACCCGGTCCCTCGATTGCACGGCGCACCCAGTTGGCGGTGCAACTCGGCATGGCAGCCACATCCCTGCGGCAGGCCCTGGACGACATTGAAGCACTGATTGGCAATTCGGTCATGGCCTGCGAGTCCATTCCGGCCGCGATCGGAGTGTTCATCCATGCCCAAGGGGATCCGTGGGACACCATCGTGGCCGGATCCAGCCTGGGCAACGACACGGATTCCATTGCGGCCATCGCGGGCTCCCTGGCCGGCGCGCTGCGCGGGTTCGACGCCCTGCCGCAGGACACGTACGCAACATTCGCGGAGGCCAACCGGGCCGAACACGACATCGAACAGATCGCGGACGGACTGGTACGCGTAGCACTGGGGAATCTCTCATGACAAAGGTGATCATCGACTGCGACCCGGGGCACGACGACGCCCTGGCCATCCTGCTGGCCGGACAGCATCTGGACATTCTCGGCATCACCACGGTGGCCGGCAACCAGACTTCGGACAAGGTGACGGCCAATGCCCTGAAAATCGTGGAGTTGATGGACAGGACCGACATTCCCGTCTTCCGCGGCGCGCAGGTACCGCTGCTCAGGAAGGCAATCCATGCCGGCCACATCCACGGCGAAACGGGCTTGGACGGACCGGACTTCCCCGTTCCCGTCAAGGAGGTGGAGGACCGGCACGCCGTGGACTTCATCGTGCAGACCCTGATGGAAGAGGACGAAGTCTGGCTGGCCCCGGTCGGCCCCCTGACCAACGTGGCGCTGGCCATCCGGCAGTGTCCCGAAATCGTGTCCCGCATGGCCGGCATCAGCCTGATGGGCGGCAGCCTGACCACGGGCAATTCCACGGCCACCGCAGAGTTCAACATCTGGTTCGACGCCGAAGCAGCGCGCATCGTCTACGACTCCGGCGCACCGATCAAGATGTGCGGCCTGAACCTGACCCAGCAGGCGAATGCAACGGACCGGGAGATTGAGCGGATCAGGAACAAAGGCAACCAGGTGGGCGAGGTGGTGGCCCAGCTGCTCGAGTTCTACTTGGACGCGGGGGAACGAGTTACGGGTGTGCGCAAGGCGGCCCTGCATGATCCGTGCGCCCTGGCAGCCCTGATCCAACCGGACCTACTTGAGTTCGAAGCCATGCACGTGTTGGTGGAAACCCGAGGCGAGCTAACCTACGGCATGACCGTATGCGACTACCGGCACCTGCGGGGGTTCGGCTCGGCCCAGGTGGACAGGGGGCCTCTGCGCCAGGAAGCCAACGTCGAGGTTGCCATGAAGATCGATGAACCCGGCTTCCTGGATCTGCTGATAGATGCCCTGGGCCGGTATTAGACACTTCCGGTCCCGTACCCAACGGCGTCCCGGTCACGGGACCGTGAAATTTCCACACTTCAACCGAAAGGCGGCGCGCGATGACTGGCATACCTGTGGTCCTCGATGTGGACACGGGAGTTGACGACTCCCTGGCCCTGCTTCTGGCCGCCCGATCGCCGGCGCTCAACCTCCTGGGCGTGACGTGCGTCACCGGCAACGTGACCGTGGACAAGGTTGTGGCCAACACGCTGAAGGTGCTGGCCGTGGCAGGACGCGGCGACGTTCCGGTTGCAATAGGGCGGGACCAGCCGTTGCTGGAGAAGGTTGTCAGTGCAGCCTATGTGCATGGGGAAGACGGTTTGGGCGGCCTCAACGCAACCCTGCCCGTCCCGGCTCGAACCCCCGAACCCACCCACGCGGTGGATTTCCTGGCCAACCTCCTCGCCACGGCGTCGGAGCCGGTGACCCTAATCCCGCTGGGACCGTTGACCAACATTGCATTGTTGTTGCGGGAGCGGCCGGAGGCGGCTGCCGGCATTCACCGGGTTGTCCTGATGGGCGGCGCCGTCGGATCCGGGAACGCGTCGGCCGTGGGCGAATTCAACATCCGCCAGGATCCGGAGGCGGCTGAGATAGTCCTGACCAGCGGCCTCGATGTGACGCTGTACACGTGGGACGTCTTCACGCAGGTGACGTTTTCGGCGACGGAAGTCGCGGAAATGATGGGCAGCGACAGCCCCAGCGCGCAGTTGGCCGGCAGGCTGATGGACTTCATGCTGCGCAACCACGACAGGACCGAAACCTCCATCGGCGATGCCGGCGCTGTGGCCAGCGTGATTGAACCGGAAGGACTGGAGACGCGGCAGTGGCCGATGCGCGTGGAGCTGACCGGCACGTGGACCAGGGGCATGACGGTCGCCGACCAGCGTCCCGGCGCCTGGGTGCACAAGGAATCGGCCTGGCAGCCCCCCATGGGCAACCTGGTGTCGGTGAGCACAGCCGTCGATGTGGAACGCTTCCGCACCCTCTTCCGACAGGCCGTGGAATACCCGGCCAACCGGAACTAGACACGTTGGGGAACCCCGGACCGCGGGGCAGTCCGAAGCGGGACAGCATCCAACAGGCAGGCGACGGCTCTTGAACGAACGGAAACGGGACATTGATGTCCTGGCCATCGGCGGCATCGACGCGGACTTGGTGCTCAAGGTCCCCCACATTCCAGGGCACGACGAAAAGGTTCGGGCAGATTTCGAGGGCTGGCAGTCCGGCGGACCGGTCGGCAATATGGCGTGCGCCGCCAGTCGTCTGGGACTGCGTGTGCACGCGGTGTGCCAGGTTGGCGACGACGAAGGCGGCACGCGATTCCTGGACGACTATCGCAAGGACGGGGTCGACACGTCGCTGTGCGACGTGCGGCCGGGAAACGCCACGCCCTTCACGGTTATCCTGATCGATCCCACCGGAGAAAAGGTCATCCTCTTGATTTCCACCTTCGAGCCGGAGTACAACCTGGAACGGATCGGCGCGGCCCTGGAACGAACCCGGGTGATGTTCATGCTCCCGCGCGGCAAGGACTTTCCGGTTCTGGCCCGTCTAGCCCGCGAATGCGGGGCCCTGGTGATGACGGATATCGAGCCGGGCGGCAAGGACGACGCGGCATACCTCCAGCCGGTGCTCAAGCTTGTGGACATTGCCAGCTTCAACCAGTTTGGCGTCCGGGCCTGGACCGGCCGGGAACCCTCTCCCGATCTGGCCCGCGAACTGACCGCTCTGGGACCTTCAACCGTGCTCTTCACTCGGGGCGCGGCCGGTGCCATCGGGGCCAACACTGACGCCTCTCTGCAAGTGGAGGGACACCCGGTGGAAGTGGTGGACACCACCGGGGCCGGAGACACCTTTCATGCCGCGTTTGTCAAGGGCACCCTGTCCGGCCTTGCGTTGAAGGATGCCCTGGCCTATGCCAACGCTGCCGGTGCCTTGTCCGTGACCGGCCTGGGACCGAGAGGCCTGCTGCCGGACCACGCGACGGTCGAAACGTTCCTTACCGAGCGAGGGGCATGAACCCGCAGCGGGCCGCGGCATGCCTTGGACTCACGCTCCGGGGTACGGAACAGAAACGCACTGAACCAAACCGCCGATTCTTTACAGCTTCGGCCTAATTGTCGGAACATTCCGCCACCATTGTTGTGGCCCAGAAGAAAGGACCAATATGACCACAAACGCCATGATTGCCCAGGTCGAGAGCCTGCCGGAATTGATCCAAACCGAGTTCGAGGGTCTGGATGAGAGGGCAAGAACAATCCTGAGCCATGAGGAATGGCTGTCGGTGAAGCGCATCGTGACCACTGGATGCGGGGACTCCCACATGGCCGCGGTGGCAACCCAATGGGCCTTCGAGCGGCTTGGCGGCGTCCCGACCGATGCCGCCACGGCCATGCGGGCGGCCAGGTATGCCCTGCCGGAAGCCACCGACCGGGTCTGGCGCAACCCCCTGACGATCGGCATTTCCGTCTCGGGAGCGGTGAGCAGGACGCGCGAGGCCGTGGCCGCGGCGAAGGAACGGGGCTTCCTGACGATTGCCGTGACGGGCAATCCGGAGGCACCCCTGGGCCAAACCGCGGAACGGATCCTGAACTGCCGAATTCCGGACTTCGTACATGCCCCCGGCGTGCGCTCCTACCGAATATCCTTGCTGGCCCTGTGGCTGATGGCAATTCGCCTGAGCGAGGTCAGAGGCCGGTTGACCGGCAAGGAAGCCCAGCAACACCGCGACCATCTACGCGCCACGGCGGACCAAATCGCCGAAACCATCGAACTCAACACCGGTCCGGCCCGGGAACTGGCCGAACAAATGGCGGAACGCAAGCACTTCACCTTCGTGGGGGACGGACCCGGCTATGCCACGGCGCTGTTTTCAGCGGCCAAGATCCTGGAGGCGGTCGGCCGCGATGCCTGGGGCCAGGACACCGAGGAGTGGGCCCACCTGCAATACTTCAGCCGTGTGGAGCCGGATGCTCCCACCTTCGTAATCGCCGACGGGGGACGCGGAGCCACGCGGACCGCGGAAATCCTGCCGCCCATGCAACGGATCGGGCGCGAAATGGTGTTGATCGCGCCGGATGCGAACGGGCTGGCTTCGCAGTTCCAGCATCACCTGCCGGTCGCCGCAGGGGTGTCGCCGTTGTTCTCCCCCATGGTGAACGCCGTGCCCGGTGAATTGTTTGCCGCCCAGTTGGCCGATGTCGCCGGCGAGAAGTACTTCGGCGGGTTCACCGGTGTCTACGATCCTCAAACGACCGGCGGCAACAACATCGTTACCAGCAACGTGGAGGCGGTTGCGGACATGGTGTCGTAGCCACCGAAGGCGGTTGTACCAAGGCTGAAGTCCACGCGTCCCATTGTCACCGGACCGGCCTAAGGGAACATCGGAATCGCCTCCTGCGAAGCGATGTCCAGCAGCCCGGCGGTATCCGAGGCGGACACCGCCGGAATGACCGTCAGCGCCAGGCCCGTGGTGGCCAAGGCCTTGGCTCGGTGGGTTATGCCGAACTCCACGGCCACATCGTTCAGTTCGGCCATGTCCACTGCCAGGTCAGCCACGGACTTGCCGGACATCAAACCGGCGATGGGGAGGTCCACCTGACCGATGATTTCCCCGTCCGAGGTGAAGGCGATACCCCCGTGGCTGGCTTCCAGCGCCTGAACCGCCGCCAACATGTCCTCTGTGTTGCGGCCGGCCACCATCAGGTTGTGCGAGTCGTGGGCCACCGTGGTGGCAATGGCACCCTGGTTGAGTTCAAGCCCCGTAAGGATCGACAGTCCCGGACCATGCGCTTGGCCATGCCGGGGAATCACGGCCAGAAAACAGGCATCCTCGGCAATCGAGGACAGAATCAATCGCCCATCGCGCACCTTGGCTGCAACGGTTCGCAACTCCGTCAACCGTGACGGCAGCAGATGCATTGTGTTGACTTGAACCGAGCCGTTCTCGATCGGAGTCCGCGGTTCCAGATCCCTCGCCGTCAACGGGTTGAGGTGAACCGTGTTGCCTCCGGGCGGTTCCATGGTGTCAAGTGGGATTTCCACAGTCATCTTGCCCGCAGCCACAACGCGTTCCCCGTCCGCATAGACATCCCGTACGGAGACATCCTCCAGCGAGTCCAGCAGGACGAAGTCCGCCCGATACCCGGGGGCGATGGCACCGCGGTCCCGGAGGCCGTAGTGCTGGGCACCAATCCAGGTTGCCCAGCGAATGGCGCGCGCCGGTTCGACCCCGTGTGAAACCATCTCGCGGACCACCCGATCCATGTGGCCGTTCTCCAGCAGGTCGGCCGGTTCGATGTCGTCCGTACACAGGGCAATGTCCACGTGCCTAGCCTCAAGCATCTGCGGGAGAATGTTCGGCACGTGGTTGCCGTGGCTGCTCACCTTGAGCAAGGGCAGCAGACCCAGCCTCAGTTTCTCCAGTCCTTCGGCTCCGTCCCTCAGTTCATGGTCGTTGTGGATGCCGGCCGCCGTGTAGGCATTGGCCTCGCGACCTTTCAGCAATGGGGAGTGGCCCTGAACAACCATGTCCGCCTCCAGGCCGGCCTGCACGATGCCCAGCATTCTGGGATCCCTATGGATCACCCCCTGGAAATCCATGACCTCGGCCACGCCGATCACCCTGGGCCAAGTCATCATCTCGGCCACGTCCTCCGGGCCGAAATAGGCACCGGCCGTCTCTGCACCCTCCACCGCCGGCACGCAGGACGGGATGCAGACGAAGACCGACAACGGCAGCCCTTCGCTGCTGTCGATCATGTAGCGGACCCCTTCCTTGCCGAGGACATTCCCTATCTCGTGGGGATCAATGATGGACGTGGTGGTTCCCCTCGGCAGCACCCCGGCAGCGTAGGCCGGAGGGGTCACCATCGTGCTTTCGATGTGCAGGTGCGTGTCCACAAATCCCGGTGCGGCCCATAGCCCGGTGGCGTCGACTTTGGACGCGGCTTCAAGGTCGTATGTGCCGGCCGGGGTTGCCAGGGCGATCCGATCACCCAGCACACCGATGTCCGCCGCATACACTTCACAGGTAAAGACGTTCACCAGACTCGCATTGAGGATTGCCAGGTCCAGCGGCCTGTCGCCCATGGCGGCTTCGATGAGGTCTGTTCTGGTTGTCGATGTCATGTCCGTTCTGCCGGTCTGCTGTACGGGAAGTTCGCTCAATGTACACGTAGTGGTGTCGTCTCACCAGTTCATGCACCTGGCAACATGGCATTCCACCGGCCAGCCAGCCATGTTTCGCGGTGTCCAGCCGGACACGGAGCCCGGGCAGAACACCGGAACCTCGTGTCCATTTCCGGGTCTGGTATCGTTCCGTTGATGCCCGTGCGGACTTCCGGCCCCATGGGAGGCCTGTTCACCTCATACAGTGGACTGATGCTTAACGTATTCTTGCCATGCTAAGCGGAATCACACCGTCCCCGACGCGGGACGCGGTTACAGTCCGCTTGCCTGTGCCACCAGACCTGGAGGATTCCATGTCACAGAAGAAACCATCGTTGGGGAACGCAGTGAGCGTTGCCAGCATCCTATTGGCGGTACTGATGATTTGCGCGGCCTGCGCCATGCCGGTTCCCGGCCAGACCGCTGCCGAGACCGAGGGTTCCGTGATCGATGTGTACATTGGCTCGGACACCAATATCTCCGACTGGTGGAGCAATTCGATTAAGCCGGCCTTCGACAAGGCCCATCCCGGCTACGAACTGAACATCATTCACACCGGCTCGGGCGGCGGTGGGAACGGCCCCATTGCCGACCGCGCCATGGCGGCCCTGGAAACAGGAGACGATCCGGGCTCCGATTACTTCGAGACCTTCAATCCCCTGCAGCCGATTGGCGCCATGGAAGCCGGCCTGTGGCAGGAGATCACGGAGGACAATGTTCCCAATCTGGCGAACGTGATTGAATCCGCCCGACGCAGCAGCAATGGATTCGACATCCCCTACCGCGGGTCCCAGGTTTTGCTGGCCTACAACGCGGAACGATTGTTGCAGATTCTCAAGGACAGAGGCGAGGTCGGCTCCGATGCCACCGAGGTCCCATCCGAGTTCGTCCCGGCAACCTGGCCGGAACTCATGGATTGGATCTGCGCGTTTCCGGGTGAGTTCATCTATCCCCGGCCCGACACTACGGGTGCCGGCCGCGAGTTCGTCACCCGTGCCATCTTCCAGGCCAACAACCTGGAACCGGAACGCTTCTCCACCCAGGCCTACGCCGAGCAGTACGGGGCCGGGGAGTTGACTGCGGAGCAAATCGCCGACATCAATGAGACGCACTTCGCCGGCGCCTGGGAGCAGCTCAACGCCATCGAGCCGTGCCTCTACGACAACGGGGCCTATCCTTCGGGTTCCTCGGCCGAGACGCGCCTGCTGGTGGACGACCTGACCACCATGATCACCATCTGGTCGGATCAGGCCCTGCAGGCCAAGGGTCTGGGGCTGCTGCCGGAACAGACCAAGTTCATCCAGCTGGACGACCTGCCGATGGTGGGCGGATATGCGTCCTCCACGATTCCCACCAACGCCAACGACCTGGAGGGGGCCCTGCTCCTTGCCAACTATCTGCTCTCCGCGGAAATGCAGGAGTCCGTGGTGCGGGAAATCGGTGGCTTCCCGGCCATCAGCTGGGACTTGCTGCCCAGTGAACTGCAGGAAGACTTCAACGACGTGATCACGGATACCGTGCCTTCCTTCAGCAGTTCCTGGCGTGCCGCCATGTTCGACGGCTGGTACACGCATGTCGCACCGGATGTTGAGCGCGATTAGTCCCTTCCCGCCGTCATGACTGTTACGGGATCCCGCGGGTCCCTGCCGGAACCGGCCACGTACAGTGGCCGGTTCCGGGTTCCCCAATCCGTGCTGGGATACGCCCTGATACTGCTTCCCCTCATGGTAATGGGGACACTGATTCTCTATCCCGCCTTCCTCTCCATCGCCGACACGGTGACGGAGCCCAGCTCCGGCGGCTCCCTGCAGGTGTCGCTGGCCGACTACGTCGAATTCTTCAATACGCCCCTGGCTGTCCGCAACCTGGCCTTCAGCCTGCGCATCACGGCAGTTACTGTCGCGGTGCTCTTTCTGGCGGGGTTTCCAATTTCGCTCTACCTGCGCTTCACCCATGGCCGCCTTGGCAATCTCATCCAGATGCTGGCGCTCTTTCCCCTGTTCGTTCCGGGCATCATCGCCGCCTACGCACTCATCCGGTTCATTGGGGACAACGGTTGGCTGGAGCGCTTCCTGCACCTTCTGTTCGGATATGAAGGATTCACATCCCCGTACCTGCGTCCGGCCGGCATCGTAGTGGGCTTGGCCTGGGAAGGAATCTCCATCACGGTTCTGATCCTGACCGCGGGCTTGAGCCAGATCCCCGACTCCCTCCTGGAAACCGCCACGGACGTGGGAGCCAACAGATGGCAGGCCTTCTGGCGCATCACCATGCCCTTGATGAAGCGTTCCGTGCTGATCGTGATGACGCTGAACTTCCTGACGGTCTTCGGCTCCTTCACGATCCCCTACCTGCTGGGACCGGCCTCGCCGGAAATGATGGGACCCTACATGCGGCGCACGTTCTACGACGCCAACCTGCCCAGCCGGGCCCAGGTGCAGGCGGTGATCACGTTCCTGATCAGCGCGGTCATCAGCCTGCTGTACGTCCGGTCCGTGGTCAGTCAGAAGGTGGAGGAAGAGAGTTGAAACCCCACCCTCGGACACCGCCCGCTCATGGCCGGTAGCGCCACGACGGTCATGCGCAGCATGGTTGGGCGGAGCCTGCGCCTGGTCGCGGGACGGCCCTGGTTTGGCATTTGCCTGCTGCTGCTCCTGGCCCTGGTCGTTCTGGGTCCCATGCTGAACGTCTTTCTGTGGGCGTTCACGCGCAACTGGGCCTATCCCTCGCTCCTGCCCACAGTCTGGAGCATCGAGTTCTGGGATGATACCTTCGCCCGCGCGGACATCCTCGAAGGGTTCATCGCCAGCGTCTGGATTTCACTGATCGTGACCGGTCTGTCCGCGGTCATTTGCCTGCCGGCCGCCTACGCCTTTGCGCGCATGCAGTTTCCCGGACGAACCTTCCTGCTGCTGTCCTTTCTGGCCACCAATGCATTTCCCCGGTTTGGTCTCTACATCACAATTGCCGTAATTTTCTTCCGCCTGCGCCTGATCGGGACCGTGCCGGGAGTGGTCCTGATCCAACTGGTAAACACGCTGCTGTTCATGATCTGGATTCCGACCGCCGCCTTTCAGGGAGTGGATCGCGCCCTGGAGGAAGCCGCACTGGATGTCGGGGCATCCCCGCTGCGCGTGTTTCTGCAGGTTACGCTGCCCCTGGTGGCCCCCGCCTTGGCTGCCGCACTCCTGTTAACCTTCATCGGTACGTTCTACGAAACCCAGGGAGCGCTGCTGGTAGGGGTTCCCGAAGTCCGAACCCTGCCAGTGGTTATGATCCGCCTCATCAACAACCAGGTGATTGTGCAGTACGGTGCCATCCTCTCGGTAGCTTTGTGGGTACCGTCCCTACTCCTGCTCATCTTCGCCCAGCGCGTACTGCGGGGCAACACCATCGCCTCGGGATTCGGCGTTTGAGACTATGGCTACGTTGAAACTGCACTCGCTGGTCAAGCGGTTTGGCGACGTGACTGCCGTCAACGGAGTTGATCTATCGGTGGAGAACGGAGAATTCCTGTGCCTGCTGGGCCCTTCCGGATGCGGCAAGACCACGGCCTTGCGTATGATTGCCGGTTTTGAGAACCCGACGGCGGGAGACATCTTCATCGACGGCATGCCTGTCACGGCCATGCCTCCCAATCGGCGCCCCACCGCCATGGTGTTTCAGCAGTACACGCTCTGGCCCCACATGTCCGTGTTCCAGAACATCGCCTATGGCTTACGTCTTCGTCGGCTGGCGCGCGCTGTGGTTGAGGAGAAGGTGGCGGACGGACTGGACCTGGTAGGCCTTGCCGGGTACGAAAAAAGATTGCCGTCCCAGCTCTCGGGCGGTCAGCAGCAGCGTGTGGCCTTGGCGCGGGCGCTCGTCCTGGAACCCAAAATTCTCCTGCTGGATGAACCGTTCAGCAGTCTGGACGCCGCGTTGCGCGTGCGTCTCCGGGAGGAACTGCTGCGGATTCAGCGCCAATTGGGCATCGCCACGATTTTTGTGACGCACGACCAGGAGGAAGCCCTGAGCCTAGCGGACCGCATTGCCCTTATGCAGCTGGGCAACATCGTGCAACTTGACACGCCCAGCGAACTGTACGCGCATCCCCGCAACCTGTTCGCCGCCGAATTCATCGGGGCGATGAACCTTCTGCCGACCCATCCGTCGGATCCCACCCTCGGCCTTGACCCGCGCACCCTTTCGCTGCCTCCGGGCATGCAGGGGAATGCTTCCCTGACCGTGGCGATTCGACCGGAGGACTTTCAGGTGACGGTACCCTCCGAGCCAGGAATGTGGACCGGGGAAGTGGAACAGACAATGGACATGGGACACTACCGCAAGGTGCTGGTGACCCTGGCCGGCGCGTCCGCACCTGTCAAGGTGTTCATGGCCAAGTCAATGGAAGTCCGTGAACGACAGACGATTGGACTGACGCCACTCCGCTATCTGGTGTACGCGGAAGAAAGCGAGCCGGTCGAGGTTGTCCCCGACAGACCAATGCCACAAGCCTGAGACGTTCAGCCGCCCGTCGTGGGGGTTGGTCGAACTGGAGTTGCTCCTCACCCCGTGGGCATTCCTCCCGGCCGGCGGAAGTAGTCAGTGACCGGCACCCCAAGCGTGGGCAGCAACGCGTACGCAAGTCGAGGCCAACACACTTGACATCGGAAGGTCTTCGGTCACGCTGCTTCGAGCCGGCGCACCCGGTGCATGATCCCTTACCGAAACACGCAGTGCAGACCATTCGGGCTTGGGATGACCACCCGGTCCTGCCGCACCGGATGAGTGTGGCCTCCTGTTCGCGGCAGGGAATCCAGGCCAGACCCATCCCCTCGTCAGAATTGCATCCGGATTCCGGGACGCCATTCCGGGCTTGCCGCAACCCGAAACGGCATCATGTTCCTTACTTGTCCCAGTAGTCCTCGCCCTCGACCCCAACCTGGACGATGCGCGCCTGGTCCACGCCGGCCACGCCCACATACCGGAACATCATGCCGTCCGATTCCCGGGGCTGCATGTCCTGCACCACAATGGTCTCTTCTCCGTTAAGAAGAGATGCGAAGGGCGCTGCCTGCGTATCCCCATCGGGATCCGTGGGGAACTTGAATTCGATTGCCGGGTTGTTGGTGTACACCACGTTCCCTTCTTCGTCGGTCACCCAGAACTCGGAAATCGCGGACTCGTCGGCAACTTCCGCCAGCACCGCGTTGATCTCATCGGTTGTCATGCCCGCGGCAATGGCGGCTGCCACAAAGTGCGCCGTCAACTTGGCCGAGGCAACCATGTGACCACCGACATCCTCGTAGTCGTCCTCATACCAGAAGTCATCTTCGTACCGATGGGACTTGGAGTAATCGTCGTCGAATTTGCCTCTGGGGGACCAGTCGCCATGGGAATAGCTGCGACCATGCATCAGCTCATGCGTCATACCCATCATCATGGCGATAGCGGGATAGCAGCCGGAGACCGACATCGCAACAACGACCAGCAGTACCAAAGTAAGAATTTTGCGCATGTAATTCAGACCGTGTGTGGAAACAGGGCATAGGCAATTCCGCCGGCTGCCAGTCGGATTTGGTTTGGCTACCAGCTTCGGAAATCAGCGTATCACACGGGAATCGAATGTTCTGTAGCACACACGATTCGGGGGCTGACTCGAAGACTGTCGCGCTCCGCGATCTCCCCCTACAATCAGGCACACGGGTGAAGAATGCCGTGACATCCGCCACATCACCGCCGGTCGTGTTTGGAAATCTCGCATGGCGTTCCAAATCAGAGAACGCGGGGCATTCGGCCTGGTGCCTCCCACCGCCATGCATGGCTCCCTGAAGGTTCAAGGCTGGAAACCGTTGTAAAAACTGATTGACCTTGGTGGCAAACCGCCGTTGGCCACTCCTGCAGACGGGGCCTTGGCTGCCTTGGGTTACGATAGGTGCAAGCTGTTGGGCCGCTGTACCCATGCGTTTCTGCCTTCCCCTTCGGCTGCACACAGGTACACCTACAGGAAGGCAAACACATGAAGGCAAACAAGCTGTGGCGCACGGCAGGCACGATACTGCTGCTGGCCGTGATGTGGGTTCTGTGGACCAGCACATCCTTGGCCCACTACTGCGACGACCACTACTACAGCCAGCAGGCCCGTGAAGCCTGCTGGTGGCGTTACTGGAACAATGCAGCCAGCTACCAGGATACGGTGCTGGCCAACCAGGCCCAGCAGCACCACACCCAGCACCACCATCAGCAACAGTACCATCACCACCACTACAAGCAAGGCCACCACCACAGGGCCTGGAAAGCACCGTACAAGGCACACTACAAGCCGCAGCAGTACACGACCAAGCCCCACAGGCTTCATCCCTCTGATCCCCGGATTGCACCGTGGGACAGGGTGAAGCACCCGTACCGGGTAGTGGTGTACAAGGTGCCAGTGCACCATGCCAAGGAAACCCACTGGGACCGCTACTACCGTACCGGAACCCAGCAGAAGGCCACCCATCTGCCCGAAGGCCCGTATGTGGCCTGTGGCCACTTCCGATCACGGGCCGACTACGAAGCCTACTATGCAGGCTACCGTTACCCGTGGCAACACGATGGGGATCACGATGGCCTGTTCTGCGAGGGCCTGTAGCTGCACCACATGGTGCAGGGCCGTGTTTGGTATATTTCGCGAATCGGCAGTGCCACAAGGCAGAAGGCCACGCTGGATACCTTCGGGGCTTATATACCTGACTACGCAGTCGGTGCGACAGGCACAACCCTGTACACCT
>VXMJ01000013.1 GCA_009841145.1 Caldilineaceae bacterium SB0661_bin_34
CCACCGAGGTCAAGTACCACCAGGACTTCTTGTTCCAGCCTCACAGCAACGAGGACCTCATCGCCGTCCTGTTCTTCCTCGACGACGTGACCCTCGAGAACGGTCCGCTGAACGTGGTGCCGGGAACCCACCGCGGGGAGCTGTTCGATCATTGGCACGACGGGGTGTTCACCGGTGCGGTCAGCCCGCAGGTCGTGGCCGACCATGTCGCCGACGCGGTTCCGATCTACGGCCCGGCCGGTTCGGCCTGTTTGATGCACACCCGGCTGCTGCACGGATCGGCGCCTAACGGGTCGGACCGTCCGCGGACTCTGTTCATCAGCGAGTACCGGGCCGAGGATTCCAAGCCGTTGCAGGTCAGCCATCTCCCGAGCGTCTACGACGGCGAAGTGGTGCGGGGCGAGCGAACCAACCGCGTGCGGTGCTCGACCTACGAGATGGAGTTCCCCGAAGTGCCGGCGGGCGCCTCGTTCTTCTCACAGCAGGCCAAGGCCGGCATGGAGGGATGAGATGGTCGGCCCTCAACGAGGATTCCCCGCCGAGGAGTTCGCTGATCGCACCCGGCGCTGCCAGGCCGAGATGGACGAGCGCGAGATCGCAGCCATCCTCTTCACCGCCGAGCCGGAGGTCCGCTACTTCACCGGGTTCCACACCCAGTTCTGGCAGAGCCCGACGCGTCCCTGGTTCACCGTCATCCCGGCCACCGGCAAGCCCGTGGCCGTCATCCCGAGCATCGGACGGGCGTCGATGGCCGCGACATGGATCGACGACATCCGGACCTGGCCGTCGCCCCGGCCCGACGACGACGGCGTGACGCTGCTGGTCGACTGCCTGCGCGAGCTCTCCGCCGGCGGTCGGATCGGAATGCCGATGGGTCCCGAGACGCATGTGCGGATGCCGCTTCGCGACCTCGACCGGGTGCGGGCAGAAGTAGGCGGTTTCACCGACGTCACCGGCATCGTGAGCGGTCTGCGGATGGTCAAGAGCGAGCTCGAGATCGACAAGCACCGCTTCATCTGCGGCGTGGTGTCCGACGCTTTCGACGAGCTGCCGAACCTGTTGTCCACCGGCATGACCGAACGGCAGGCGTTCGCTGCGTTCCGCGCCGAAATCTTCCGGCAGGGCGCGGACGACGTTCCCTATCTGGTCGGGGCGACCGGCCCAGGCGGGATCGATGACATCATCCGGCAGCCGACCGATCGTGAGATCGTCGACGGCGACATGCTGATCTTCGACACCGGCTCGACCTACGACGGGTACTTCAGCGACTTCGACCGCAACTTCGCCTTCACCAGCGCCACACAAGCCGCCAAGGACGCGTACCGGGCGGTGTGGGAGGCGACCGAGGCCGGCATCGCCGCGGCCCGGCCCGGTGCGACCACAACCGACGTCTTCGCCGCCATGAACGGGGTGCTGAAACGGGCCGGGTCTCTGGGCAACGACATCGGTCGGATGGGCCATGGTCTGGGCATGCAGATCACCGAATGGCCCTCGCACAGTGCCTCCGACGACACTCCGATCGTGGAGCAGATGGTGCTTACGATCGAACCGGGTCTGCTGTGGGCGGCGGGCAAGGCGATGGTCCACGAGGAGAACATCGTCGTGCGGGCCGGTGGCGCCGAGTTGCTCAGCCGGCGAGCCGCTCCCGACCTTCCCATCATCTGATGACCGTTCCCGACCTGGTGCAGTTGCCGTTCGACACCGACGATGGCTTTGGTTCCCGGGCCCGCATCGGTCTGATCGTGCTGGAGAGCGATCAGACGATCGAAGCCGAGGCCCGCATGCTGAACCTCCCCGCTGTGAGCTTCTACCACTCGCGTGTCCCCAACTCGTTGGAGGTCACGTCCGAGACCCTGACCGACATGGAGCAGTGGCTTCCGGCGGCGGCCGCTCTGCTGCCCAGAGACTTCGGCTTCGACGCCATCGGCTACGGCTGCACCTCGGCAGCGGCACTCATCGGCGCGGACCGTGTGGCTGCCGCCATCCGGAGCGAGCACCCGGGTGTGGCCTGCACCAACCCGATCACGGCCGCCGTCGCCGCGCTCGGCTCTCTCGACGCCCACCGAGTCGCCGTCGTCACCCCCTACACCGCTGAAGTCACCGAACCGATCGCTCGCAGTCTCGCTGACGCGGGCCTCTCCTTGACCGCGCTGGGATCCTTCGTCGAGTCGAACGACCTCACCGTGGGGCGCATCTCCCCGGAGTCGGTCGCCGCTGGTGTGCGCACCATGGCCCGCAGCGCGGATTGCGACGCGGTGTTCGTGTCGTGCACCAGCCTCCGGCTCCTGGCCTCCGTCGAGGATCTCGAATCGGAGGTCGGTGTGCCGGTCCTGTCGAGCAACATGGCCCTGTTCTGGCACGTGCTCCGCCTGGCTGGCGTTGCCGACCGAATCGATGGGCTGGGCCGGATCTTCACTCGCCGGCTCGCGGCCGGCTGAGCCGGAACTGCTTCAGGCCGCCTTGATCTCGGCGAGGATCGGCGCCCAGCGGTCGGCGTCGCTGACCCCGGCGTAGAACTGGAGCCGGTCGAGCGACCCGCCGAAGCGCTCGGCGATGCGGGCCGGCACGTCGTGGGGATCGGCCACGATGGCGAAGGCGTCCAGCATCTCGTCGTCGATCACGTCGCCCATCTCCTTCCACATGCCCCGCTTCGACAGCCGGT
>VXMJ01000037.1 GCA_009841145.1 Caldilineaceae bacterium SB0661_bin_34
CCCTGCGCAACCTCTCACATGTCAAGTAATTCTATTGTAATGGATTGGTATTATAACGGTTTCGTGGAAAGAGTGGATTGAGCGTGGCAACCTGCGGCTGATTCCAGTCACAACATGTGGACAGGCCCACTTGGATGCTGTGATGGCGTTACTCTGGTTCGGGACCTAGGAATAACTTGGAGGATTTGCAGGTAAAGCGGGCCATGGAACCCTCAATGAAGGGAATTCCGGAACTGTCCGAGCTGGAGACCATAGTCAGGGCGAGCCGTTTCATGATGATCACCCCGATTAGTCCATCCAAACAGGCTTGGTTGCGCGCCTTTCCGGGACTGGATCCAGAGTGTCTTCTCGCCAGCCGTCGACTATGTTGTTCCCGTCGATGGCGAGAACATGGGGACGGAACTGATGACCCGGGCCGGAACCCGTACATCCGTTGTGTGCCCGGACCCGATCCAACCACCTGTTGTCAACCGGACCAGCTGTGGTGGACAAGCCAAGAAAGCACAACTACCCTTGCAGTGGAGTGCGGCACGGGCAAGTCGGCGACTCAGTTTCGGCCGGTTGCGCAACCCAACATTGTGATGTTCGGTTCAGGGTCAGGCAAGACTGCCGGCACGTGTGAAGACGGCATACGTCATCTACCATGTGCGAGTTCCACGCCGAACCCACCACACCGGGGTGGCGTCCCGGTCCCGTTGCCGCGATTGAACGGCAACCCACCTCAACGCGATTCTGCCTGGACGACGGACAGCCAAATCTCATCGACCTGCCGTACCAGATCCTGTACGGATCCTGTGTTGGTAATCACCCGGTCCGCCTGTTGAATCTTCCATTCCTGACTGCTCTGGTTTGCCAGCCGGGCAAGTCCGTCCTGCTCCGACATCCCACGCGTCTCCTGAAGCCGCGCCAGTTGCAGTGCTTCATCCGACGCGACAACCCAGATCTGGTTGCACAACTCTCTGGACCGGCCACCCTCCAGCATCTTGATGGCTTCGATCACAACCACATCCGTATCCGCTTCCTCGACCAGGGTTCTGCCGATCCCGCCCACGATGGGATGCAGGATTTGCTCAAGGTCACGCAGATTCGCGGGGTCGGCAAACACCATCCGACCAAGGCGCACCCGATCGATCTCGCCGGTGTCATCGAGAATCTCCCGCCCAAACCGTTCGACCACCGGGCCAAACCCGGCCCCGTTCGAACGCAACGCATCGCGCGTCACCAGGTCCATATCGATCGTGGTCGCGCCCCGGTCGGCCAGCAACCGCATGACCGTTGACTTGCCGGCCGCGATGTTGCCGGTGATTCCAATCACCAAGGGACGCCGTCGGGAGTTCATGCCTCGTACAGTTCGGCCAAGGCCGCCCACTTGCCGTCCGACTCGTCCTGGAGGAAACGGTGTGCCTTTTGGAGCTTCCGTATGGCTTCGCCGTCCCCCGCGGCCGACGCTGCGTTGAGCCGTTCCAGGACCGCCTCCATTTTCTGGTCCAAAAGATCTATTTCCCTTTCCAGGTTGCGCTCGGTCTCCACCCGTTGCCGCTTTGCCGACTGGTTTGGAGCCGTGGTGTCCGCATCCTGCACCCTGGGTACCGGTGTTGTGTCCGGCAGGGCCCTACGACGGCCGTTGGCGCGTTTGTTGCGCCACGCCGACCAGGAACCGTGAAAAACCTCCAGTGTAGACAGTTGCCCCTCCTGCCCGGGAGTAATGTGCCAAACCTGGGTGGCCAGATTGGACACGAGGCGCTGATCATGGGACACCACCAGAATCGTGCCCCCGTATCCCTGCAACGAGGTCAACAGGGCGTCATGGCTGTCGAAGTGGCTGAGCGGTTCATCCAGCACCAGGAGATTGGTGTCCTGAAGAGCCAGGTGGGCAAACATCAATCGACTCTTCTGACCACCCGACAGGGTTCCCAAGGGGCGAAACACATCCTCGCCGCTTAGTTGGAAGGCGCCCAGGTGATCCCGGACGTCCTGATCCTTGAGACGCATCTGATCCTTGATGAGGTCAAACGGCGCCTGTGCAGGGTCCAACACGGAGAAGTCGTCCCGCACGTGATGCTGGGCAAAGTAGCCGGGCCGTATGCTCGCGCCCATTTCGAACTCGCCTTCAACAGGCTCCAGGTGCCCAACCAGTGTCCGTAGCAGCGTGGATTTGCCGGCACCGTTGGGACCAACGACGGCTACCCGCGCCTGACGCCTGAGTTCAAGGTCGGGCACCCGCATGATGGGCTTGCCGGGTCCGTAGCCCACCACGAGGCCGTAGGTGCGCAGCACGATGTCGCCACTTCTGACCCGGGACGGAAACGAAAACCGCAGGGCCGGGTCGGCATGGACCCGTTCCACACCGTGCCGTTCGAGATGCCGGGCCAGCCGGGTTTCCCGGCCGCGCGCCTGCCGAGCCAGGACGCCGGCCTTGTTCCTACGGATGAATTCCTCCGTCTTGGCCACAAACGCCTGTTGGGCCGCATACTCCCTGGCCTGCCGCTCGCGCCGGGCTGCCCGTTGCTGCCGGTACGCGGCGTGATTGCCCTTGTATTGGGTAAGACCATGCCGGTCCAGTTCCCAGATCCTGGTCGGCACCTGTTCCAGGAACGCGTGGCTGTGGGACACCACAACCACGCTGCCCGACCAGTTCTTCAGGGTTCGGATCAGCCACGGGAGCGAAGTTTCGTCCAGGTAGTTGGTTGGTTCGTCAAGCAACAGGAGCCGTGGCTGTTCCAGGAGGACATGACCAAGGTGCAGCCTTGTTCGCTGGCCGCCGCTCAGATCCGACACGGGGGATTGCCAGCTGGATTCCGGGATCCTCAGGTTGGCCAGCGTCTCCTCGAGCCGACTATCCATGGTGTAGCCGCCCCGTGTTTCGAACGCGGCCTGAATCCGGGCATAGCGTTCCAGCAGTTCCTGGTGCCGGGATCCTTCGACATCCGTCCCGAGCTCGGTCGTCAGATTCTCCAGTTGCCTGCCAAGCTCGTCCAGTTCGCGGAACGCGGAGCGGAGGAAGTCCAGCACCGGGAGGCGGATGGTACCCGGAGGCTCCTGGGCCAGGAATCCGATGGTCAGTTCCCGACTGTAGGTCAGCTGCCCGTCAAAGTAGTCGTCAAGACCTCCGATGGCCCTCAGCAACGAGGACTTGCCGCTGCCGTTCGGCCCGACCAGGCCGATGCGGTCGCCCTGGCCGATCGCGAAGTCCAGACCCGTGAAGACCAGATCGTCGCCATACCGCTTTTCGAGGGAGCGGCCAACCACCACGCTCATGTCGATCCCAAGTGTTGTTGTGTGGCCAAGTGCGAGTGGATGAGTTTGCCACTGTTTCCAGGCGCACCGCACCCGTCAGTCGGCATTCCGGATCCGAGGTCGCCCACAGCCTATGTGCGCTTCGTAATTTCGTAACAATATCAACATTCGGTCGTCTTATATAAACAGGGCACCTGTACCCTGAGTCGCTGTGCTCGCATGCAGGCGCGGGATTCGCTCCCAAACGGACGCATCACGGGCCGGCTCAAGCTTGGCAATAGACGGGGACGGGTCTGTCCCGAAGTCGGAGACATGCCGAATCATGCGGACATTGCCGAAGCAAGCACCCTGATCGTTGAAGAAACCGAGGAGTCACACGATGTTGAAATCGATTGTTGCGAGACCCCTTGCCAGGGTGTTGGCCCTCGGCGCGGTACATCTTGTGCTGTCCCTAGTTGTTATGTCAACCGTTGTCCTGGCTCAATCGGGCACGACGACGTACATCATCCGATCCGGCGACAGCCTTCGCCAGATCGCCGAGGATCACGACACCACGATTGAAGAGATCCTGGCGTTGAACCCCAGCATCGGGAACGCCAACCAGATCTACGTGGGGGCCACTATTCTGCTGCCCGGAGAGGAAGAAGTAGAAGAGGAAGCGGATCCCGGCACAGTCACGGCCGTGTGTCCGAATACCTACACCACGGTAGCCGGGGACACCTTCGCATCCATTGCGGCGGAATTCGATGTGGAAGCTTCCACACTGGCCTTGGTCAACAACAAGTCGGTAGTCTCGTGGCTGGCGGCAGGCACGGAGCTGTGCATTCCGGGAGGCACCGGCGGTACGCCGTCCAGCGGTACGCAAATCACGCCCCCCTCCACCGCACCCCGAACGCCTACTGCTTCCCAGCAGGATGTTCCGCAGGCCGGACAGGGTGACGGCCGCTGGTACACGATCCAACGGGGCGACTTCCTGGCTCGAATCGCCCTGAGCACCGGTTGCACGACCAGTTTCCTGGCTCAGGTCAACAACATTGCCAATCCGGCTCTGGTCTACACCGGGCAGCGCATTTGGCTTCCCGCTTCCTGCACAGGCCCGGTGCCAACCCGGCCACGAACGCCAGCGCCCGCACCGCCGCCAGCCCCAGCGCCTGCACCTGCACCCGCTCCGGCACCTGCGCCCGCACCTGCACCGGCACCAACACCTGTACCGGCCCCGGCTCCGGCACCCGCTCCGGCCCCAGCCCCAGCTCCTGCTCCGGCGCCCGCTCCGGCCCCACCCCCAGCAGCGGCACCGGCTCCTCTGGCCGGCTACTACGGCGTGGGTCCGTGGACAGGGCAGTACTTCGCAAACTCCAGTCTGGACGGCGCTCCAGTGGTAACCAGGCAGGACAATCAGATTGCCTTCTTCTGGCAGCAGGCCTCGCCCGGAGCCGGCATTCCCACCGACTTCAGCGTGCGCTGGACCGGCCAGTTCCAGTTCACGGGCCAAGAGTATCGGTTCATGGCGATTGCCGACGACGGCATTCGGGTCTGGGTTGACGGTCAGTTGATCATCGGCCAATGGAAAGGGCAGGCCGCCACGCTGGTCTACCGGGACCATGCGCCGCGCCACGGTATACGCACAGTCACGGTCGAGTACTTCGACGCCGCGGCCGATGCCACTGCGATTGTCAACTGGGCCGTCAAGAAGTAGCCCACTTGGCAATCTGACACTCTCGCCACAACACAACCCATTCCTCACGCCTCCGGAGGAGAGACATCGTGAACAGATACTTGAAACTCCCAGCCAGGTTCCTGTTGGTGTTGCTGGGCACCATTCTGATCGCCGCCGGCATGACCTCGGTCTCGCTGGCGAACACTGAAACCGATTGGGGCGGAAGCTACTTCGATGTGGTAGAAGCGTCAGCCCGTACCGCACATTTCGCAATCGACCGCAGTTGCGACGACATAGACGAAAACTGTACGGTAACGGTCAGCGGCACATTGCATACGGACCATACTGGTGGTGCTAATGACGAAGCTAATTGGGCGGCCGCACTCGGTGCCTGCACCCTGACCGCCAGTAGCGATGACGGACGTTACGAAAGCTTCGAGAATTGTTGGGACTTGGCCGCTCTAGGTACCGGTTTCACCGTAACCTGGCCCACCATCAATCCCGAGGACGACTTCGAAATCACCCCCTACTGCAAGCGCAACGACGCCGTGTGTGCTGAAGAGCTGCGCGTCTGCTTCAACGCAGCCGACTGCGATGACAACGACTATGAACGGAGAGATTGGACGCGAGTGGGCGAACTCTGGGAGGAAGCCGGATCGTGCCTGCACGATGGGGACGAGGACGATGAAGATGTCTGGGAGTGCATTGACGAAGCGCTCGACGACTGGCTCGATGACCACATGGGGAGCAACGACGACTACGACGACCTGGAAGACGAGAGGGAAAACCGCCGAGGTTTCACCCTAGAGGACTACGAGAACGACCTGGACGATGTCGGGGACGAGCAACCCAGAGGACGCGCGTCCGAAACCGTACTTGAACGGTACCAGCGACAGTGGGCCGCCCGAACCCCGATTTCCATCTACCAGTCGATGAACGAAGTGGACACCCGCGGACCCAGTTTCCGCCTGACCGCGGACGAGTACCTGACGGTCAACTTCACGACCTTCCTGGAATCGACCTCGCCGTACCAAATCTGTAACACGACCATCGGCTGCGTCACCGTAACCACCTACAGCAACACCTTCCGCAGCTACATGCAGAACCTGCACGTCATCATCCAGGACAGGTCGGTACTGCGCTGTATGGATCGGGCCGGCTGGGACGTGGACGATGATCACGCCATTCCCTTCGACAACCCCGACCTGATCTTCTGCGACGAACGCATCAAGGTGGCCAATGAAGTCTGTCCGGCCAAGGACACCGGCGCCAGCGACGACCTGTTTGCCATGTGGGACACCGGGCTTCTGAGAGGCATTCTTCCCGATTCGTTCGCCCAAGGGCTGCGCCTGCAGGTGGAACGGGCCCGGGATCGGACCCCCGAGTGCCTGTGCGCCGCCGGGTTCGCCGAGAACAACTTCGTCGTCACGCCCGAGAACACCGAAGGTCCATGGGAACGTTCCGGTGCGCTGCGGACGGAGGACGTGTGCGACTGACCAACCAGAGTGGTTGGCACGACTCGGATCCCGAAGTGCCAACCGCTCCGGCAATTCGGGTTTGACTTGCTGAAGTCAGACTTGAACAAAAGCCCCGGATGCCAGTTCTGCGGAACGACATCCGGGGCTTTCTGTATCTTCACCGTTGGGAAGTATCGATTCATGGCGATTACCGACGACGGCATTCGGGTTTGGGTTGACGACGACCAGCTGATCATCAACCAATGGCAAGGGCAGACCGCCGGGCTGGTCTACCGAAACCATGCACTGCGCTACGGCACGCACACGGGCCGGGTCGCGTACTTCGACGCCGCGGCCAATGCCATGGCGAATGTCAACTGGGCCGTCAAGAAGTAGCCCGGTCGGCAACCTAACACTCCCGCGACAAAACAACCCGTCCCTCACGCCTCCGGAAGAGTAACACCATGAACCGACACTCGAAACTCCCAGCCAAGTTGTTGCTGGTGTTGCTGGGCACCATCTTGATAACCGCCGGCATGACTTCGGTTTCGCTGGCAAGGACGGAAACTAAATTCCACGGCCCCGATGAATTCATCATTCTCAAGGCCACAACTAAAATGGCCCACTTCACCATCGACGACAGTTGTGAAGACATCGACGAGAACTGCACAGTGGTTGTGAGAACCAGTGGCGGTCTTGTCGACGGCAACCGTGATGGGATTGAGAATGATTGGGCAGGCGCGCTTGACTATGTCCATGACCTGTGTCCATCGTCCGGCAACGGAGAGAACGGGCGTAACAAAGACTTCGATGATTGTTGGAAAAGGCGGGCGGAAAGTCACAATGTAACGTACACCGTCGAGTGGCCAGTCATCCGCCCCGACGACGACTTTGATATCACCCCCTACTGCCAGCGCGGCGATGACGTGTGTGCCGAAGAACTGCGCGTCTGCTACAACGCCCGCGACTGCGACGACAATGATTTTGAGAGGGCGTCGTGGGACCAAATCGGGGATCTCTGGGACGAGGCCGGCTCCTGCCTGTACGACGACGATGAAGACGATGTCTGGGAGTGCCTCGACGACGCGCTCAAAGATTGGCTCGATGACAACATGCACAGCAGCGACGATTATGACGACCTGGAAGACGAGGAGGAAGACGAACGCGGCTTCACCCTGGAGGACTACGAGCCCAACCTGAACGACGTAGGAGGCCGGCCATCCGCGCGCCGCTCCGCAACCGCGCCCGAACGGTCCCAGCAACAGGGGACACCGCGGACCTCGACTTCCATCTACCAGCCAGTGGGGAACGCGTACCTGACCGTCAACTTCACGGCCTATCTGGAAACGAACGCGCCATACCGGATCTGCAACACGACCATCGGCTGCATCACCGTAGCCACCCTCAGCAACACCTTCCGAAGCTACATGCAGAACCTGCACATCGTGATCCAGGACCCCGGGGTCCTGAGCTGCATGGGCCGGACCGGCTGGGACGTGGGCAACAATCACGCCATTCCCTTCGACAATACCAACCTGATCGCCTGCGACGCTCGCATCAGAACGGCCAATCAAGTCTGTCCGGCCAAGGACACCGGCGCCAGCGGCGACCTGTTGACGATGTGGGACACCGGTCTGCTGAGGGGCATCCTCTTCGACACCGATGCCCAGGCACACCGCCTGCAGGTGGAGCGGGCCCGGGACCGAACCCCGGAGTGCCTGTGCACCGCGGGGTTCCTGGAGAGCGACTTCGTCGTCACTGCCAACGACACTGCCGGTCCATGGGAACGATCCAGTGCGCAAAGGACGGAGAACGTGTGCAACTGACCACAAGAGGAATTTGCCACTGCTCTGTCGTCAGGAAATCAATCCTCGGGCTGATCGGGTTGGACCACCTGACGGCAGACTTGCTCAAGCCCCGGATTCTGGTTCTGTAACTCTGTGTTCAGGACTTTCTGCATTAGCCCCACCCACAGCACACCTCATCCGCTCACTCCCCACGAGATACACCATGCACCGACAATCGAAACTCCCGGCCAGGTTCCTGTTGGTGTTGCTGGGCACCGTCCTGATCGCCGTCGGCATGACTTCGGTTTCGCTGGCAAGGACGGAAACCGAATTCCACGGCACGAATGACTTCATCATCCTCGAGGCCACAAGCACCAAAGCGTACTTCACCATCGACGACGATTGCGGAGACATCGACGAGAACTGCACGGTGGTCGTCATTCGCGATCCAGGCCACCAGGACACGGACAACAACGGTTATGAGGATGAGTGGAAAGACGAAGTCGACAACGACAATTGTTTGAACCTCCCTCTCCGGAGCGGAGAAAACGGCCGCAACAAGGACTTCGACACCTGTTGGGCAGGTGTGCCGGCAAACGCTAGGTATTTCATCGAGTGGCCCGTCATCAATCCCGATGACGACTTCGAAATCACCCCGTATTGCCAGAGCGGCGACGAGGTGTGCGCCGAGGAACTAATCGTTTGCTACAACGCCGGGGACTGCGACGACAATAGTTTCTACCGTGACCAACAGACCGACTTCACACAAGTCGGCGACCTCTGGGACGAGGCCGGCTCCTGCCTGTACGACGACGACGAGGACGACGTCTGGGAGTGCCTGGACGACGCCCTCGACGACTGGCTTGACGACAACATGCGTAGCAACGACGACTATGACGACCTGGAGGACGAGGAGGAAGACGAACGCGGCTTTACCCTGGAGGACTACGAGAACGACCTGGATGATGTCGGAAACCGGCCATCCACGCGCCGGTCCGAGACCGTGCTCGAACGCTACCAGCGACAGTGGGCCGCCCGCACCCCGATTTCCATCTACCAGTCGATGAACGAAGTGGACACCCGCGGACCCAGCTTCCGCCTGACCGCGGACGAGTTCCTGACGGTCAACTTCACGGCCTTCCTGGAATCGACCTCGCCGTACCAAATCTGCAACACAACCATCGGCTGCGTCACCGTGACCACCTACAGCAACACCTTCCGCAGCTACATGCAGAACCTGCACATCGTCATCCAGGACAGGTCGGTATTGCGCTGCATGGACCGGGCTGGTTGGGACGTGGACGACGATCACGTCATTCCCTTCGACAACCCCGACCTGATCTTCTGCGACGAACGCATCAAGGTAGCCAATGAAGCCTGCCCGGCCAAGGATACCGGTGCCAGCGACGACCTGTTCGCCATGTGGGACACCGGGCTCCTGAGAGGCATTCTTCCCGACTCGTTCGCCCAGGGACTGCGCCTGCAAGTGGAACGGGCCCGGGACCGGACCCCGGAGTGCCTGTGCGCCGCCGGGTTCGCCGAAAACAACTTTGTCGTTACCCCCGAGAACACCGAAGGGCCATGGGAACGTTCCGGTGCGCTGCGGACGGAGGACGTGTGCGACTGACCAACCAGGGCGGTTGGCACGACTCGAACCCCGAAGTGCCAACCGCTCGTCGATTGGGGTCTGACCCGCTGACATCAGACTTGACCAAACCACGGATGCCGGTTCGGCGGAACAGTGTCTTGGGCTTCTACTCCTGGCTCCAAGCACAAACGTGCCGAATCGCCATTGAAGTGCCGTTTGCCCCTTGGGTCCCGGGCTGTGGCACACCACATCGGAGGCACGGGCCACAGTCGGTTGCAGTCGCGTCGGTCAATCTGGAAGGTTGATGTGGTTCCGGAACCCCGCACCGGTTTGAATTCCGTGTTGTGCGAGCCATGATTGCTTCATCATTTGTCACGCGTGCGAGGCCGACCAACCGAAGATTCGTGTAGAGTTGTTTTGAACTTGCATCCAAAACAACAGACCCGTCCCCGGACGTTTCCCGACAACACTCCTTCCACTCCCTTCTTGGCTCGTCACACATTCGACACAGCTCCATGTATGCCATGACCGAATCCCTGACTTCCGGCTATCCGGCCGCCCGCACCTCGCCACAACGAACCCTTTCCCGGAAGCGCAAGACGTGGCTGAGCAGCGCAGCCGTTGGATTGCTGGCCGCCTTTCTGCTGGTGTTCGTGTTCGGGAGTCCGGTCAAGGCCGCTTCCGCGACCGACTTCGCCGATGGCTACTTTGAAATCCTGTCCGCGACCGAGAAAACCGCCCACTTTTCGATATTGCAGGCGGGCCAGTGCACCAGACTGGACATCCATTGCTCGGTGCAGGTCACGATCCGCAACGGCACCATCCCCAATCTGGACAAGAAGAGCCCGACCGCAGCCTGGAGCGACCAACTTGAAGCTTGCAGTGCCCCGGCCGCGGCCGATGAAAACAGCCGCAATGCGGCCTTTCACACCTGTTGGGACGACAAGTTCCCAATCTACGATCTCGTCTGGCCCAACTTCACTCTGGCGCCGTCGTTCGAAATATCCCCCTACTGCGAACCATTCGACGACGAGTGCGCCGAAAAACTCCACTTCTGCTACAACGCGGCCGACTGTGCCAGCGTGCTCTTCAAGAGTAGCGGCTGGACCCAAGTCTCCGAACTGTGGTCCGCGGCCGACGGCTGCTTCTACAGCAACGACTGGGATCGCATGTGGGAGTGTGCCGATGACGCCCTCTGGATCTGGTTGGACGCGCACGTTCCCCGCTCCAGCGCCTACCGCACCATGGACTTTGTCCGCCCGGACCTGCGCGGCTTCATCCTCCTCGACTACGCAGACAGCATCAGCGATGTGCTGGATGCCGATTCGGCCGCGCGCACTATCGCCACGGTGCTGGACCGATACATCGATGACTGGGACCGCAGGGCTCCCCAATCCATCTTCCGGCCCATATCCGAGGTCGACAACGACGGACCGGTTTTCCGGCCCTTGGGATCTCACGTGACAGTCGCCTTCACGTCCTACCTGGAGTCATCGGCCGCACAATCGATCGAGGTCTGCAACACCGTGCTCGGATGCCTGAACGCCGAAGTGGATAGCGGCATGTTCAGGTCCTACATGCGCAACTTCCACATCGTGATCGAGGACAGCCACGTATTGAACTGCATGGACCGCTTGGGCTGGAATGTGGACTCCGCCACCGCGGTGAAGTTCGACAACCCAATCCTCGCCTTGTGCGATGAACGGATCAGGACGGCAGCCAAGTACTGCCCCGACAAGAACACCGGGATCCTGCGCGAACTGGTTCTGCTCTGGGACATGGGTCTGTTCAGGAACCTGGTCGACGATCAGCTGGCCGTATCAGTCAGGTTGTTTGTGGAAGAGGCCAGGGACCGGACCCCGGAGTGCCTTTGTGCTGCCGGTTTCAAGGAGCACAATTTCGTCATCGCGGACCATGCAAGCTCCAATCCCTGGGCTGAGACGGGCGCGTTGCGGACCAAGGACGTGTGTGACTGACCGCAGACAGGTACCAAAACTGACCGAGGTTCGACACCGAATGCCCTCAACCCGGTGTCCCAACACGGCTTGTCGTCAGCGGACAGAGCCCCGCCAGCCGCTAGGAAACCGAATGCATGGACCGGACCGTGGATTCGATGGCGTCGCGCGCCAAGCCAACACGACTGAAGGTTGCATCCACGCGTCCGCCCCTCGACTGCCACCCCAATAGCTGGACACGAAGCAACCTTTGCTGTCGGTCCGCCGGTCCATGTACAGGGGCGCTCAGCAACGCGGAACTGAAAGGACTCCATTGAAGGGCCCTGCTTGGGACCTTGGTTGCCGGCAACGGCCAACCGAAGGATTCGGCTACGCCGGACGACCGGTGCTCGACTCTAGGGCGGCAAGGCACGAATCCGTAAAGGCATCCATTACTTGGGCTTCGGCTGTGACGACCGTGGAAGCACCTGCGGACAGCAGCAGATCCCTGTCCAATTCGTACTGCGCAAGTGCGATCACTGCAACATCGGGGGCTGCCGCCCGTATCGCGTGCAGTGCGGCTTCGGCCATGTTGGGTTCGTGGAAATTGAGGATCACCAGCCGGGCTTGGCTGCAATCAAGCTCTTCCAGAACCTGGAATTGCGTCATGTCCCCGAGTACCGCCCTAACACCGGCATCGTGCGCTTCGTGGACGTGGTCCGGATTCCAGTCAACAGCCACATAGGGGTGGCCGGCGGCACCAAGGGCTTGGCACAAGTACCGGCCGGCTTGGTCGCAGCCAGCCACAATCACGTGATCGCGGTGCGGTTCGTCCACATCGATACCGGGAGGTTCTGCGTCCAGGAGACGGTTCAGCCAAGGCACCCGCGCCGCGCTGCCGGCCAAATGCGGCTCGAACGCGATCACCAATGGAGTCAGCAGCATGGAGAGGATGATCGCCACCAGCAAGCTGTGGGCAAGCTCGGCACCCAGGAGCTCGATACCACCGGCGGCGCTCATGAGGACAAAGGAAAATTCCCCAATCTGACAGAGTGTGGCGGCGGATAGGATCGCCACCCGCAATGGCAGTCTCAGAATCAGTGCCGTCCCCAAGATGATCACAAACTTGCCGGCGAGGATCATGCTGAGCAACCCGACTGTGGCCCCCAAGTGTTCCAGAACATCCGAAACGTCCAGCAGCATGCCCACGGAAACGAAGAACAGGCTGGCCAGAACTTCGCGCGCCGGTATCAGATCGGCCATCACCTGATGTCGGTACTGGTATCCAGAGACAATCAGACCCGCCAGGAAAGCCCCGAGAGCCAGCTTTATTCCCACCAGCGACAACAGCCAAGCGGTGCCGAAACAGAGAAGAAACACACTCAGGATGAAGAGTTCGCGTTCGCGCGTCTGAGACACAAATTCAAGCAGGCGTGGAACAATCCGGCCTGCCGCTACCAATACCCCGGGAATGACCACTGCCACGGTACCAACGGTCGTGAGAATCTCCCTGAGGTCCCCGCCTTCTCCTGCCAGGTACGGGACCGCCAACATCATCGGAATCACACACAGGTCCTGGAAGACCAGAATCCCGACCGCCAGCCGTCCATGTGGCGCCTCCAATTCGCCACTTTTGGAGAGGCCGCGCAGGACGATCGCCGTGCTGGAAACCGCCACCACGCAACCCAGGAACACGGCCGGCCCCGGCGCCAATCCAAATCCCAGGGCCAAAGCTACGGTGCACGCGATAGTGAGCGTGACCTGCAACCCGCCACCCAGCAGAATGGCCTTCCAAAGATGTTGGAGACGATCGAGCGACAGTTCCAGTCCGATGCTGAACAGCAGTAGTGCCACACCGATTTCCGCCAGCACCTCTACCTGATGGGTGTCGTCCACCAGCCCAAGGGCCGTGGGTCCAACGAGGGCTCCGGTCAGGATGAACCCGGCGATCGAGGGAAAGCCGGCACGCTGCAAGACGGTGACGACCACCACCGCCGCGCCCAGCACGATGACAAGATCCTTGACGTATACGAGTTCGGGCACGCGTCTACACTCCTTCCTGCATCCAACAGCCACATGGATCGTGGGACGAATCTCGCTGTGAACACCGCAGGGACGCATTCGACACGGATGCCATAACTGTCTGTCAACCCCCGGTAATACGAGCACCGGCGAACTGGCTCTCTTTCAGCCGACTGGGCCCTGCCGACCTCCAACGGCCTGCTTGCCGACAGACCGGACAACTTGGCATGTCAGGTATCCAAGCACCGCCTGTACGACTGACGCCTGGTTTTCGATGTTCAACGGGCGGGGGAACTGTTCGATGCCTGTAAGTCCAATGGTACCTGTTCGTGAACCTGCCGGATGGGCGCGGGTGCCAATGGCCGGCCTACCGGGTCGGTCCCGGGCCGTCGGATTCGTTCTTCACGCCGAGTAAGCTGTTCATGCATGTGCGGAGTGACACCGAACCCTGTGGCTGACGGGCGCGTTGAGACGCATGCGATCCAACATCGATGACTGTGCCTGGCGCAAGGCCCACTCCTTCACCAGTGTGCCGTACTTTCTCAAGGATCGTCACCTGTCCTGCCAGGGTTTTGCAACCTGCACCTGCCCGTGGCCGGGCCTTGCGCTGCGGCTGTCCGGCCACGGACCGCGATTGGAGCACCCGTTGCAATGGGACCCGGCACTGTCCACGTCCGGTGGAACGCACGGAGCCACACCTGAAGTGGTTCGCCTATGTGTGCCACGCGGCGCCCGCGGACCTACTGAACATCACACCAAACACCGGTGCCATCGGTATGGACCACAACGTGGGCCAGTGCACAAATAGTCCGGTACCGCATACCAAATTCCAACACGAACCGCACGAATCCCTAAATCAGACGGGACCAGCGTAAGCTGGCACGGCAGCAGGAAAGGGAGCAACCGGAAACACAGGACCGGCCACACGCTGCGGAAGCTGCACTGGCAGTAGGCACACGGGCCTCGGTGACGCACACGGCATCCCGACGCATGGCCAACAGGGCACAGACCGCGGTGCTCGGGACTTGGACACCAAGGACCTGATACGCAGGACCAAGGGCACCATTGAGGGCCCCAGCACAAACACCCGAACTCAACCGCGTCCTGCCGGCCAGCGACTGAAATGCGCTGGAGCGGAAACTGCGATACAAAACCGGTCAGGTCGTCAAGGTACCGGCCCCTCCCACGACCTGGGGGACAGGGACTGCCGCACGGCGAGAGGCGCGCCCGCCAAAAACCTCAACGACCTGTAAACCGGATGCACCACTGGACAAGCTACCGCCAGTCCAGCCATGTATGTGCTCCTCTAAACGAAAAGCCTGCTCACATCCCTAGAAGCCCGGTCACACTGATGATCCCGGCTATGGCAACCAGTACGTAGATGATGCGTGACAGTGTATTCACGTCACCGAACTTCAGTCCACCCGCAATCAAGGCTACGAGATCGAACTTGAACAGCCCCACTAGGCCCCAGTTCAATGCTCCAACTGCTGCAAGGATGATTGCTATGGTCTGGACCATTTCCATGCCATTACCCTCCATACATGATTTCCACCAAATTCAAGCCTAACAGATTGGGCACATCTGTTATGTGTATATACCACAGAGTTTCGTGCATATTCTACAGAGGATGGGGCCATCGCATTGCTCAAAGCCGTTGATTGGCACGCAGTTCAGGCCCGGGGTTCGGCACGACCGTTGGGGCCCAGGCGCGGTGCATGCCCGGCTGTCTGGTTGTACACCAGATCGGAGATGTCGGGCAGGTCGTCGAGTTCGGCCGCGTTCAGGACCGGGACTATCTGTTCCTCCTCCGCATTGCCCCGCACCTTTCCGGCAGCGGACAGACGAAACGCAGCCTTTGTTCCTTCCTCAATCCGGAGCCGCCCCCACAACCGGCGGCGATCGGGAGCCAACTCGCGGCTGCATGTTCGGACCAATGTTGACACCACCCGATCCCGCCTGTATCCTTGAACCAACCATAAACGGACTGTGATCCGGGCTAGTAGCCTGCCAGTCTGCCTTCAGAGAGCTTCCGGACGGTGGAAAGGAAGTAGGCAAGGGGCAGGTGAATGGACCGGTGAGTCGCAAGCCGAACGGAAACCCTCCCAGTAGGCAAGCCGGAGACGCCACCGTTATCAGGGCGCGGGGAATCGGACGCAAGTCCCGTTCCTGCAGAGAGGAGCGAAGGGCAGTGTCCGGATGCTCAAGTGGGGTGGCACCGCGGAATCCCCGGATTTCGTCCCCGGATGTCCCGTCGAACACGGCATCCGGGTTTTTTGTTTTCTGGAGGTGCAGCGGTGAATTTCGTTCCGGCCTTGGCGAAGGTCAAGGCCCATCGGGGAGAGGCAACCCGGTATCCCGTCTATCGGGAAATCCCGGCCGACATGGACACGCCCGTGTCCGTGTTCCTGAAGCTGTGCCGACGCCCCGACCAGCAACTAATCCAGGGATCCCAGGCCACCCAGCCCTGCTTCCTGCTGGAGTCCGCCGAGGCCGGTGAACGGTTCGGCCGCTACAGCTTCATCGGACTGAACCCCTCCCGCAGCCTGGTAGCGTACGGGGACCGCATGACCCTGGCCGACCAGAACGGCTCGGTCGAGGAACTGTGTGGAGACCCCTTCGATGTCCTGCGCGCGCAGGTCACGGCGGAAACCGTGGTCGATGTGCCGGACCTGCCGCGCTTCAAGGGCGGCGCCGTAGGCATGTTCGGTTACGACATGGTCAGGTTCATCGAAAAGCTGCCGACCACCGCCGAGGACCTCATCGGCACCCCGGACATGGTCATGCTGTTCAGCGATGAACTGGTGATCTTCGACCATGTCAAGCACCGCCTCTTGGTGATGGTGAACCTGGACCTGACCCACCCGGACCTGGATCGGGCCTATGCCGACACCTGTCGTCGCATCAACGCCATCTGCGATCGCATCCATGCGCCGTTCGCCGAACCGGACCTGCCGGAAATTGGCGACAACTCCCCGTGGGCCTGCTCGAAGACGCCGGAGGAATACGCGGAGATCGTGCGCCGCACCAGGGAATACATCATCGCCGGTGACATCTTCCAAGGCGTGCTCAGCATGCGCCAGACGCGGGCGACGCAGGCGGATCCCTTCACCATCTACCGCGCCCTGCGGATGGTCAACCCGTCCTCCTACATGTTCTACTTGGACTTCTCGGGCATCCCCGGCCTCAAGGGCCCGCCGATGCGCCTTGTGGGCTCAAGCCCTGAGATGCACGTGCGGTTGGAGGACCGCGAGGCCAGCCTACACCCGATCGCGGGATCGCGATGGCGCGGCGAAACCCCGGAAGAGGACCAGCAACTGGCGGAGGACCTGTTGGCGGATCCCAAGGAACGGGCCGAGCACGTCATGCTGGTGGACCTGGGCCGCAACGACCTGGGGCGCGTCTGCGACTACGGGTCGGTACAGGTGGACAACGTGATGCAGATCGAACGCTACAGCCACATCATGCACATCGTTAGCGATGTGCAGGGACGGCTCAGGGATGGCATGGACGGCATAGACCTCATCCGGGCGACGCTGCCGGCCGGCACTGTCAGCGGCGCGCCGAAGATTCGGGCCATGGAGATCATCGAGGAACTGGAGGCGTCCCGCAGGGGGCCATACGCCGGGGTGGTCGGGTACATCGACCACGACGGGACCATGGACACCTGCATCACCATCCGGACCATCACCATGTTGGGTGCGACCTGTGTCCTGCAGGCCGGCGGCGGCCTGGTCATGGACAGCCAACCCGCATACGAATACAACGAGGCCATGAACAAGATGCGCGCCCTGACCACGGCCGTCGCCCTGGCCGAAAACGCCTTGCAGCTTTGAAGGAGAACAGCAACCGTGAGCGATACCAAACCCCGCATCCTGACCGGAGACCGGCCCACTGGGCAACTGCATCTGGGCCACTTCATTGGCAGCCACCGGCACCGTCTGGCCCTCCAGGACAAGTACGAGTGCTTCTTCCTGGTGGCGGACCTGCACATGCTGACCACCAAACCGGATAAGGCCAGCATCGAGGCCATTGCCGACAACGCCCGGGCCATCGTGCTGGACCACTTGGCTATTGGCATCGATCCCGACAAGGTCACCTTCTATCTGCAAAGCGCGGTGCACGAGGTCTACGAAATGAACCTGCTGCTGGGCAGCCTCGTGACCGTCGAGCGGATCCAGCAGCTCCCCACCATCAAGGACATGGCCAACGCTGCGGGCATGGACCAGGTTCCCTACAGCCTGCTGGGCTATCCGGTCCTGCAATCCGCCGACATCCTGATGCCCCGCGGCAATCTGGTGCCGGTCGGACAGGACAACGAAGCCCATGTCGAGATGACCCGGCAAATCGCGCGGCGCTTCAACCTGGCCTACGACGAAGTGTTCCCCATTCCCGATGCGATGGTGGTGGGCGGTACGCTCGTGGGCACGGACGGCAACGCCAAGATGAGTAAGAGCCTCAACAACGCCGTCTTTCTGGCGGATGATGAAACGACCGTCAACCGGCGCGTGATGGGCATGTACACGGATCCGAAGCGGATTCGGGCTGATATTCCCGGTACGGTTGAGGGCAACCCGGTGTTCGAGTACCTGGACTTCTTCCATCCGGACGGAGCCAATCCGGCCATTCCGGAATCCCAACGCAATCCGGGCGGGACCGTGGTGGAGGACCTCAAGGATCGGTACCGCAAGGGTGCCGTGGGTGATGTCGAAGTCAAGCAGACGCTGGCCCAAGCCATCAACGACTTCCTGGAACCCACCCGCGAGCGCAGGGCCCATTTTGAGTCACGGACGGGATTCGTCGACCACTTGTTGGAGGCGGGTACCCAACGGGCCCGCGCGGAAGCCCGGGAGACCCTCATGGCCATGAAGAAGGCGATGGGGCTGACAGGCATTTGGAACCGCATCCGGCGCAGCGGCGAGAAGTTTGCCAAACGCCAAGCCGCCACCCGGGAGGCCTGACATGGTGATTGTGATCGACAACTACGACAGCTTCACCTACAACCTGGTCCAGTTCCTGGGGGAGCTGGGGGCATCGCTGAAGGTCTACCGCAACGACGAAGTGCCGGTGGCCACCGTAGCCGCCGACAAGCCCTCCCACATCGTGATCAGCCCCGGGCCGGGAACACCCCAGGCGGACTCCGGCATCAGCAACGAGCTGATCGAAACCATGGGCGAACGGACTCCAATCCTCGGCGTGTGCCTGGGTCAGCAGTGCATTGGCCACGTACATGGCTGCGAGGTGTCCGGCGCGCCGGAGATCATGCACGGCAAGACCAGCCAAATCCACCATGACGGGGAAGGATTGTTCAAAGGCATCGCCAACCCCTTCACCGCCACACGCTATCACTCGCTCATCATCCACCGACCCGTGTCCCCTGAGCTGGCCATCACAGCCTGGACCGCAGGCGGCGACATCATGGGAGTGCGCCACAGCAGCAAGCCGATCCACGGCCTCCAGTTCCATCCGGAGAGTTTTTTGACGCAACAGGGTCACGACATGCTGCAGAACTTCCTGGACTTGCCCGGTGATGCCCGCCCAGCCTGACCGGAACATCGCCTGTCCATCCGCGTCTCCTTCAACCATGGCTTCCGAGACCGGGACGATCCCGGATCCCCTGCATTGGCTGGCTCATGCCCCGGCAAGCCCGGTGCACGGCCAGGCTGTCCGTCTCACGGACACACTGACAGGCGACAGCAATGCCTTGTGGAAAGTGGAAACCGGCACGGAAAGCCTGGTGCTTAAGATGTTCCTGGATGCAGGCCAAGCTCGTGGGCGACGCCAATACAATGCCCAGACGCTGGCTTGGCGGGCGGACCTGGCGCCGGAACCGTTGGTGTTCGATCGCTATCCCGAGGGTCTGGCGCGCCAGGTGCTGGTCTACCGATGGTGTCCGGGGTGTCCGTTGGACGTTCGCGATCCGGCCCACAGGGAGGCTCTGGCCCAAAGTCTGGGCCAGTTGCATCGCCTGGCGCCGACACCCGATACGCGGCTCAGCCCGCATCCGATCAATGCGGAGTACCAGTGGAATCTCATTGAGGGCAGCCTGCGAAGGCTGGAACGTTGGCGGCTGGAACAACCGTGGGATGAACTCAATGCGGCCTTGACCGCGGCAATGCAGGAGGGGTCCCGCCAGTTGCCTGCGCTCGTAACCAGTCTGGAGGGATCAACCCCGGCAGCTGTCGTCCACGGGGAACTGTACGGGGAACACTGCCTGATGTACGACGGGCGCGTCCGGATGGTGGATTGGGAACTGGCCGGCATCGGCGATCCGGCCCGCGAATGCGCCCACGTCATACTTCACATGTTGAGGAATTTGCCAGCGGACGACTGCCAGGCATGGCAGGATCGTTACTTGTCGGAAGCGGGTCAGGCCAACTTGGCCCCGCGTGTGGAACTGTACGTCCGGTTGCTGCCCCTTGAGGGACTGCTCAACCTGGCCCTGCTACTGACCCGGCGACAGCCGACGGCCGAAGCCGACGCGGGCAGGGTCGGACCGTTGCTGCGGGTGGCATTCCGCGAATGCATGTCCGATGTGAACCGTGCCCTGAAACTGGACTTCGCAGACGAAGAGCTGGATCAATTTGCCTGCCAATACCAACGCAGGCTACAACCTGACATGCCGATGGTGGCAGGAGGCGAATAGAACATGGCACAGACAATGGACTTGTCCACCGCCATCCGACATGTGATGGAACGAGGTGATCTTTCGCAGGATCAGGCCCAGGTTGTTCTCAGCGAGATGGTGTCGGGCAACGCTACCGATGCCCAAATCGGGGCGTTCCTGGTAGCCATGAACATGAAGGGCCCGACCGTGGACGAAATCACGGGGTTCTGGAACTCCCTCATGGAACACGCCTCCCCGTTCCCGGCCAATGGTCGGCACGAACCCCTGCTCGATGTCGTGGGTACCGGCGGCGATGGATCGCACAGCATCAACGTGAGCACCACGGCCTCCCTGGTGGTGGCCGGTACGGGGGTGTCGGTGGCCAAGCACGGCAACCGGGCCGCCAGCAGCCGCAGCGGGAGCGCCGATGTCCTGCGGGAACTTGGGGCCAATCTCGACATGTCGCTGGACCAGGCGGGAGCCTGCCTCGACGAAGTCGGGTTTGTATTCCTGTTTGCGCCCCACTGCCATCCCGCCATGCGGCACGTGGGCAAGGCCCGGATGGAACTGGGCATCCGCTCCCTGTTCAACCTGATTGGACCGTTGTCCAACCCCGCGCCGGTAACCAATGTCCTGATGGGGGTCTACAGTCCCGACCTCAGCATCGAGCTGGCCCGGATGCTGCAGCGCGTGGGCAAACGAGCGGCGTTTGTCGTCCACGGTGCGGGCGGCATGGACGAACTGTCGTTGGCTGGCCCCAACCACATCGTCCACCTGCAAAATGGCCGCATCCAAGAAATGACCGTGGACGCGGTGGAGCTGGGTTTGTCCCGATCCGGCCTGGACGAGGTCAAAGGCGGTGACCCGGCGGACAACGCGGGATATACCCGCGGGATCCTGGCCGGTGAGGTCAAGGGCCCCATGCGGGATGTGGTTGTCCTCAACGCCGCCGCGGCCCTGGCCACGGAGGACGGGGACATCGGTGCCCACCTGGCGGAGGCCGGGGAAAGCATAGACTCGGGCAAGGCCCTGGATACGCTGGAGCGGTTTGTCGCGTTTACGCAGGAGCGGCAGGCATGAAGCGGTCGCAATTGGACATCGCCAAGTTCCAGGGCAGGGTACTGGACAAAATCATGGCCGTGCGCCGCAAGGAGGTGGCGGCGGCCAAACAACGGGTGCGGGAGGAGGAGCTGATCGCCATGGCGCGGCTCGCGCGGCCGGCCCAGGATCTGGCCGGTGCCCTGGTGCGCGAGCCGGGTGCCAGCATCATCGCGGAGCTCAAGCGTGCCAGTCCTTCGCGCGGCCTGATTGCCCGCGACTGGGATCCGGCCGCCATGGCCTCGGCCTACGTGCGCGGCGGCGCGGCCGCCCTGTCCTGCCTGACCGACAAGACCCACTTCCAGGGGGATTTGGCCTATTTGGAACAAATCGGGAACCGTCTCGAGGCGGAAGGACAACCCGTTCCGGTTTTGCGCAAGGACTTCATTTTCGATCCGTATCAGGTCTGGGAGGCGCGGGCCGCCGGCGCGGACGCTCTGCTGCTGATCATGGCCGTCCTGGGAAACCAGGAATGCCGGTCCCTTCTGGATCTGGTGTACTCCTCCGGGATGCAGGCCCTGGTCGAAGTACACGACGAGGCGGAGCTGGATCGGGCACTGGCACTGAATGCCCGTATCATTGGCGTCAACAACCGCAATCTGCGCACGTTTACGGTGGACCTCGAAACCACGCGCAAACTCCGCGATCGGATCCCCGAGGATCGGGTTCTGGTCGGCGAAAGCGGCATCACGACAGCCACCGATGCTGCCACGATGGCCGAAATGGGGTGCGACGCGATTCTGGTCGGCGAAGCCTTCAGCAAACTGCCCCAGTCCCGCCGCGAGCGCAAGGTGCGGGAATTCGCCGCCGCCGGTTCGTTGGCGACGGTCGAAAATAGGACCCCAGGAGGGCCTTGAACCATCGATGAAGGTCAAGATCTGCGGCCTGACCAGGCTCGAAGATGCGGAAGCCGCCTTGGACGCGGGCGCCGACTACCTTGGTTTCGTGTTTCATCCGCCCTCGCCGCGCTTCATCGAACCCGCCAGGGCCGGTGAACTCATAAACCACCTCGGCACGCATGGACGCCTGGCCAACGGTCGAGCCCGTTGCGTCGGCCTCTGCGTGAACCTCACCCCGAAACAAATGAATGAGGCCGCGGTCCTCTCCGGCATCGATCTCCTGCAGGTGTACGGCAACCCGGACCCGGAGGACTTGTTGGCACTCGTACCGGAGTGCTTCATGGCCGTGCGTCCGCGTTCCCGGGACGAAGCATCAGAGTTGGTTGGCCGCTATGGCACAGTTTCCCGGGGTGCAGGCCCCGGCCTGTTGGTTGACAGCTACTCGCGCAAGGCATGGGGAGGCACGGGCGAGCAGGCAGACTGGTCTCTGGTACGCACTGTGGCCGCTTCCGTGCCCAGAACCATGCTGGCGGGAGGCCTAGCACCGGACAACGTGGCACAAGCCGTGGCGCAGACGGATCCCTGGGGCGTGGATGTGTCCAGCGGCGTTGAGGCTGCGCCCGGTCTGAAGGACGTCGACGCGGTCCGCGCGTTCGTGAGCCAAGCGCGCCAGGCGGTCACCAACCGGACGGCCATGCAGGCGTAGGGACGGTACACCGTGGAGATCCTGGGCGGGCCGCTGTTCGCCGTCGCCGGTGCAGGCGAAAGCCATGGCCCTGCCGTGACCACCATCGTCTTCGGTTGCCCTGCCGGCCTCGAGATTGAGCGGGACCGGATTCAGGCCTTCCTGGACCGCCGCAGGCCCGGCAGCAGCAAGCACGGCACACCCCGGCGCGAAGACGATACCGTGTTCCTGACCGGAGGCCTGTACCGCACGGAACGCTTGCTGGACGGGCCATCCATCCGCCTCTCCGTTGCAGACCCGGACAGTCCGGCCCTGGACACGTACAGCGGTGGCTTCACCACCGGTGAACCGCTGTCCGCCCTGGTGTTTTCGCGCAGCCGCAAATCTGCCCACTACGACCAGTTGCAGGGATTGCAGGGAGCGGTGCGGCCTGGCCACGCGGACCTGGTCAAGTACCACAAGTCACGGGGCTTCACAGACGTGCGCGGCGGCGGCCGCTCCAGTTACCGCTCCACCATTTCCGACGTAATCGGCGGCAGTGTGGCACGGCTCTACCTCCAGCGAAAGTTCGGCACGGTGATCGTCTCGTCGATCTGCCAGGTCGGAGAACTGAAGTCGGACCGCTCTGTGCTCGATCGGTTCGCAATCGGCCGCGGCCGTATTCCGGCCGAGAGTGTTGCCGAACTGGAGCAGGAGCTTTCGGACAACGAGCTCCATACCTGCAGCACCGAATTCGCGGCGGCGGCCGGCCGACTGATCCGCGATACGCGGGTGCGCGGCGATTCACTCGGCGCGGGTATCGAGGTGGTGGCCCTGAATCCCCCGCCCCTGGCCGGTGAACCCCTGTACCAGAGCCTCAAGCTGCGCCTGATGGGCAGCCTGGGTGGATTGCACGCGGTACAGTCCTGCGAGATGGGTTCGGGCTGGGCATCGGTCGGTCGCCGGGGTAGCGAACACAACGACCCCATTCGCGCCCGCGGCTACCAGGGCAATCACCACGGTGGCTTGCTGGGTGGGGTCACCACAGGCAGCCCATTATCATTCCGCGTGGGATTCAAGCCCACATCCTCCATTGCCCTGCCGCAACAGTCCGTAACGAAGGGATTGGACGAAATTGACTTTCAGTTGAAACAGGGGCGCCACGACCCTTGCGTGGGAGTCCGCGCCGGAATCACCCTCGAGTCCCGCATGGCGATTGAATTGATGAACGCAGTCCTGATGCACCAAGCCGGGGACACGGATCCGGACCGTTTCAGATTGTTTCCGGAGAATTGAGGCAGATATGCCAGGCAACGGCAACATCATCCTGACCGGCTTCATGGGCACGGGCAAGACTACCGCCGGCAAGGCGCTGGCCGTACGCCTGGACCGCAGGTTCCAGGACATGGACGACCTAATCGAGGAGGGTGCCGGTTTGACAGTGCCCGAAATCTTCACGATTCACGGTGAGACCCGGTTCCGCGACATTGAAAGCCAGGTATGCCGGGACGTAGCCGCACGGTCCGATCTGATCGTGGCCACGGGCGGCGGCGCCCTGGTCAATCCGGAGAACCACCGGGTTCTGGCCGAATCGGGCACCGTAATCTGTCTGTCGGCAACACCCGAACAGATTTTGGAACGGATCCGCAACGAGACCCACCGGCCGCTGTTGGACCTGGCCCCGGACAATCGCTTGGCGCGCATCCGCGCTCTGTTGGCGGAAAGGGATGAGCGCTACAGTTCGATTCCACTGCAAATCGACACCACCGACTTGACCGTCGACCAGATCGTGGATCGCATCCTGACTCTGGTATCTGACGGAACCGAGGCGGAAGTGCCGTCCCCGCATCCAGCCGTGCCTGGCACGAACGGTTCGTTGCAGGTCCTTGCCGTGGACAACCCGGAGGGGTCCTATCCCATTTGGACGGGTTCCGGAGCCCTGGCGGCAACAGGCCGCCTGTTGCGCCAATGCGGCCTCGAGGGCGTCAAGGTTGCGGTCCTCTCAAACCCGGATATTGAGTCACTCCATGCCGCCGGCCTAGTCGACGCCTTGCGTGCGGACGGTTTCGATCCCTGGGTATTCACCATGCCCGAAGGTGAACAACACAAGACCCTGGAAACGGCCCGGAGGCTCTATTCCGACCTCCTGGCGGCGGGCATGGACAGGCGCAGCCCGGTATTGGCCCTGGGCGGCGGCGTGGTCACCGACACGGCTGGGTTCGTGGCTGCCACCTATCTTCGCGGCGTGCCCTACGTGGTTGCACCCACCACCCTGCTGGCCATGGTGGATTCCTCGGTCGGCGCCAAGTGCGGGGTGGACCTGCCGGAGGGCAAGAACCTGATCGGCGCCTTCAAGCAGCCGGTGGGCGTGCTGCTCGATCCGGATCTCCTGGACACGCTTCCGCCGGCCGAACTCCGGGCTGGAATGGCGGAAGTCGCCAAGCACGCCATTCTCGGGGACGAACATCTGTTTGAGATGCTGATGCATGCCCCGGCAACCCCTGCGGCCGATTGGTTGGCGGCCGCCGTGCAGGTTAAGATCGATGTAGTCGAGGAGGACCCGCTGGAACAGGGACGCCGGGCCATCCTGAACTTCGGCCACACCTTTGCCCATGCCCTCGAACAAGTCAGCCAATATACGATTCGCCATGGCGAGGCCGTCGCAGTGGGAATGATGGCCGCCACCCACCTGTCCGTGCAGGCCGGTCTGTGCTCTCCGTCTACGGCACAGCGCGTCCGCAGCCTGCTGACAGGGCTGGGACTGCCGGTCCGCGTGGACGATATCAACTCCGCGCCGGACCTGTCCGGCCGCGCCGGCGACCTGCTGGCAGCCATGGGCACCGACAAGAAACGTCGGGGAGCCGTCCTGCGCTTTGTCGTGATCGAGGACCTTCAGCAGCTCACCGTGATCCCCAATCCCGGCGACGAACTGGTACTGTCGGCCTGGGAACACATCCTGAACTGACCGGGGAACTCCGCATGGCCCGCATCCAGATCGTCAATGGCCCCAACCTGAACCTGCTGGGCACCCGCGAGACCTCGATCTACGGCACCTTCACGCTGGCCGACGTCGAACGGTCCCTGACCGCTGAATTCGGCGAGCGGCACAGCCTGGGATTTTTCCAGTCCAATCATGAAGGTGAGATTGTCGACGAGTTGCACCGGTGCCGCAGCCAGGCGGATGGCGTGGTCCTGAATCCCGGCGCCTTCACGCACTATTCGCTGGCCATTCACGATGCCATCAAGGCCATCGAAACCCCGGTGGTGGAGGTGCATATCAGCAACATCCACGCCCGGGATTCGTTTCGTCACACGTCGGTTTTGGTGGCGGCCTGCCTGGGTCAGGTGAGCGGTTTCGGCCGGAACAGCTACCACCTAGCCGTGTCCGCCTTGGAACGCCACTTGCAGGCGACGGAATAGGTGGCTCCTCCCTTGCTGGTGATGCTTTCTCAAGGAAGGTTCGGCCGGGCATTGCGAGCGGCGGCCCGATTTATCCTGCCGGTAGCGCTCGGCCTGGTCCTGGCCGCCTGTGTCGAAGAACCCGCCCCCGGCCCCACCCCCGAACCAGGGACGTATACACAAATCCGAGGCCACCAGAACAGACGCAAGTGCGTAGGGCGGCAGATCGGGGAAAAAAACATCAGCGGGGGGGGGG
>VXMJ01000002.1 GCA_009841145.1 Caldilineaceae bacterium SB0661_bin_34
GCCTCTCGTCTTATTCCGGACCTCGACCGCTTTCAACGAAAGTGAAACAGTGCCGGTGAAGGTGCTCCCGAAGCTTGCGCCGTATACGATGGTGGTCTGATTCCTGCGCCGCTGGCAGGTGGAGGTCACCTTCCAGGCCGTGCGCACGCACTTGGGCGGGGAGACCCAGCGCCAGTGGGCGGCCCCCGCCATTGCCCGCACCACCCCCGTCCTGTTGGGCCTCTTCAGTCGGGTCACTGTGGTAGCCCACGTCCTGCTGCGGGGCCGGCTCCTGGTGCCGCGCCGGGCGGCCTGGTATCCCAAGACCCGGCTCACATCCGCCGATGCCCTGGCCCTCGTCCGTCTCACCCTCTGGACCGGCAGGCCCCCTTGTTCACGGTCCCGACCGCCCCCCGACAGGCAAAAACCCCCGCTCCTAGACCCGGCCCGGCTCTGGGAGTTCCTCTGTTACACCGACTGAGTACGACCGCAACCGCCCCTGCCCGCTTCGCTCCAAGTTGTACAAAGTCCAGCTCAGAAGACACATCTCTCACAATGAGATGCCCCAGGTCCGTCAGGTGTATGGACCACCTTCCCCATTTTGATGACTCTGTTGGACTCTTCGAAGATCCGTTGCAGCCATCGGGTTCTAATCGTTACATCCTATGATTTCAATCATGGGTATATGGTGGTTGAACACTTGGGGGAATCCAAGCCTCGGACGCCACATCGCCTCCCGTTTGAGAACCGCTCCAGGCACCGTCGCCCGAATCAAGGGACACCTCCTCACCATGATAGTCAAAAGGTGGGATGATGTGGCATTTGTTGGACATTCACAGCACCGCGTCATGTAGTGGTTGATCGACGAACCTGCACTATCAGAAGGAGCCACCGGAGAAGTCCTCTGGATCGGAGGCATACGGTACCCGACGCGATAGGAACAACCTTACAAAGTCAGCTTGCGGGAAGTGGTTGGACAGGATCGACTGCGCCGCCCGGAAATGCGCTCGTAGTCAACATGTCGTCAACCAACGCGATCTGGATGGGTGCAGGCTTGGTCAAAGCCTCGTTGACACGATACAGCCTTTCGATCTCTTCAGATCACGGCCGTCTTGCCTGACGATGAACGGGCTCAGTGCTCTCGGTCTGCACGATGAGCTCGCGGATGTCAAGCATCGGTTCGGGCCGAATGGCATTCAGCATCCGTGTCAGACGTTCATCGTGGAGCGGATCCGCCTTGGCTTTCGACGGCGGAATCGGCACCAAGGTCAGGCTGACCAGGGCGACCACGCCTACCCAACAACATACCCGAGACGGTCCACACCGTTGCCTCCTGGCAACCAGATCGGTATCCGAGCCAATCAGAAGAGGGTGTAGATAAAGGGCGCCACCGCAGTGCCCGCCAAGGCTGCCAACCCGCTGATGAACAGCAACAGGGCAACGATCGGGGCCAGCCACCACTTTTTATTGACACGTATGTACTCCCAGAGCTCGGCCACAAGCCCCGGTCGGTGTCTATGCTCCAAGTCCTTGGCGAAGTCGGATTTGTGCTTCTTGTCCTGTTTGCCGGCCATCCGGGCCTCCCATTCCTGTTTAATCCTGAAGCGGCGAAAAACCGATGAGGTTCCGCAACATCGTTGAACGCGCTACCTCTTCAAAGCAGATACGGTGACCCCGGGCATTCCAGTGTGCATCCTGCGGATATTCAAAGATCTGGTGATGGGTTTTGAAATCATGGGTGAAGATCGGGTGCAGATCAACAACCTCAAACCCTCCTTCCCGCGCCATGTCCATGAAATAGTTTCGCATCACGTCAATATAGCTGCCTCTGGCCTCCGCCACCATCTTGTCGTCGTACAGCTGGGGCCTCATTCCGTCCACCACGAATGCGATCTGTTCCGGTTCGAGACCGGCAAATTCGGGCAACATCCGAAGGAATTGCTCGACCGCCTGTTTGGAATCGGAGACCAGGGAGGCTTCGGCTCCGGCAACGGCATGGCCTGCCGCCGTTTCCTCATCAGGATTCAAAATGCGCCGAAGCCTTGAGGGGGCCTCTCCCAATTCAAGGTTGTGCATCAGATAAAGGGCCAAGGCCGAGTTCCTGAATACCTTCTTCAGGAGACTGACACTGAAATCGGTTCTCTCAAGTTCAAGTTCACCCTGTGACCCTTCGACAAAATAATGATAGCCGGGCCTGTGGTTGTACTTGCGTAGACTCTCGTCGAAGTCGTTCCCGATTACAACGACGACCAGACTGTCGGGATGGAACGTGTCGCGCGCATAGGCTGCATATGCCAAGTACTGGCTCAAGGGCGCGCCGCCCACGGCGAAGGCGTAGACACGGGTGTGGCCCTGTAGCAGCGCCGCCAACCGGCCCGTGCAGGTCTCCGGAAAGGGCACCATGAAGGCTTCAATGAAACTGTCTCCAACCACCGCCAGAAGCGGTTCCGTCCCGGCCGCGTCGTAGTCATGGTCGCTGACGAAACCGTGGTTGTTGACGTTCACCCGGTTGCGCAGCGAGAAATTCCAGTCCCTCGACCACAGAAACTGCCTGTTGGATTCGAAGCGAATGACTGGGTTGGCTTCGTTGACCGGCAGCCGGTGGGCACCCTCATGAACGGGCATGACGCGCAGCCCAACCTCCAACAGGAGCAGGGCCGCCAGAAAGCCCACAGCGAGTGCCAAGCCTCTCACAATCCATGTTCTCCACACGTTCTCCGCTCGCGGCATGGAAACGGAACCGTTATCCGCGGCCGGGGGTTGGTCGTTCGTGTGGACGTGATTGCCAACGGGGCACACGGCGAATCAATACTGCCTGAAATAGCGCTGGGCTTGTGGCTTGGTCTCTCTGGGAGTCCAATAGCTGAGCGCAGACGGATCCGGTGTCCGGCCCAATGGATCGCCTTTGACCAGGCGTTTGACAAGCCCCATGGGCGTGATCACCAGGAAGTAGACAATGACCAGCAGACAATGCGACACCGCCCATCCCACCGGAAACACCGCGTACAACCAGCCGAGGTAGATCGACCGCCTCCATGCCGGCACAATCCAGTAAAGCACCGAAAGCACACCCCCGATGGCCCAGATCACAGCCGCGGTGCCGGGCGCGTCCAGCCGCCAGCGCACCATTCCGCCTGCCAGGGCACAGAACGCGCCCAGCAGGAAACCAAACCAGTGGAGCTGCCTGGACGAAGGATTGGGGTCAATCTCGATCAGTCTCGCCATGTTCAGTCAAGTTCGAATTGAGCAATGTACTCCTCAGGATTGACAACCAGAACAGGGGGCTGTTCGGACTTGAGCAATACGAAACGCTCGAGCACCAGGGCATCCATGTGGGTCGCCATGAAGCAGTTCCAGGCCTGTTCGGGAGTACAGACGATCGGCTCCCCTCGGATGTTGAAGCTGGTATTGACCAGCACGGCACAGTCGGTCTTCGCCTGAAAGGCCCGCAACAGGGTCGCGTAGCGGCCATGACGCTCGTCCACTGTCTGTACCCGGGCTGAATAATCAACGTGCGTAATCGCCGGCAGCGGCGAGCGCACCGTGTTCAGCCGCTCAAAGCCACGCAGATTGTCCGTGTCCATGGGAAAGCGCTCCCGGGTGGGCGCCACCACCAACATGTAGGGACTGTCCTCTCCGGGCCGCATGGCGAAGTACCGGTCCACCTCATCGCGGAGCACCGAGGGCGCGAACGGACGGAAGGATTCCCGAAACTTAATCTTCCGGTTCATCACGGACTGCATGTGGCAGTCGCGAGCATCACCGAGAATGCTGCGGGCGCCCAGGGCGCGGGGCCCGAATTCCATGCGTCCCTGAAACCATCCGACGACCTGTCCCCGGGCAACCAGATTGCTGACGGCATCACAGAGTGCCTCATCATCGGGATATTCCTTGTAGGCGGCACCAGCCTTCGCAAGGAATGTACGGACATCGCTGTCGGAAAAGCTGGGTCCCAGCAAGGAGCCTTGCTGGGAATCCTGGGGGAGCACATCGCGACCGTGGCCGAGCAGTTGATGCCAGATGAACAATGCCACGCCAAGGGCCCCGCCCGCATCACCGGATGCCGGTTGGATCCATACATCGTCGAACGGTCCCTCCCGCAGGATGCGGCCATTGCCTACGCAGTTGAGAGCGACACCCCCTGCAAGACAGAGCCGACGCATGCCGGTCTCGGCGTGCACAAAACGCGCCAGACGCAGCATGATTTCCTCCGTGACCACCTGAATCGACGCGGCGATGTCCATTTCGCGCTGGGTAATGGGTGCTCCCGGTCGACGGGGCAGTCCCCCGAAAAGGGCATCAAACTTGGGAGATGTCATGCGGAGCCCGTCGCAATACGAGAAGTACGACATATCCATATGGAACGAGCCATCTTCCTTCAGGTCGATCAATCGGTCGCGTATGCGGTTGACATACTTGGGTTCCCCATAAGGGGCAAGCCCCATGAGCTTGTATTCGCCGGAATTGACCTTGAAACCGGTAAAGTAAGTAAAGGCGGAATATAGAAGCCCGAGCGAGTGGGGAAAACGGAGTTCATGCGTCAACTCTATTCGATTGCCATGGCCAAAACCACATGCTGTGGTTGTCCATTCGCCCACTCCATCCATAGTAAGGATGGCGGCTTCTTCGAAAGGGGAAGGGAAAAAGGCACTTGCCGCGTGGGATTCATGGTGCTCGGCAAAAACAATCCGCCTGCGGTACCGCTTGTCCAGGCCGCGGTCTATTTCTCGGGGCAGAAACAGCTTTTGTCTTGTCCAGTTGGGCACAAATTTTAGAAATGACCGAAAGCCTCGAGGAGCGTAGGTCAGATAGGTTTCCAGCAAGCGATCAAGTTTGAGAAACGGTTTTTCATAGAAGCCAACCGAGTCCAACTGCTCCGGCACCAGTCCGGCTTCGTCCAGACAATAACCAATGGCGTTGACGGGAAATGAGTGATCGTGCTTCTTCCGGGTAAACCGTTCCTCTTGGGCTGCCGCGACAATTTCCCCATCCAACACCAGCGCGGCGGCTGAATCATGATAGAAGGCCGAAATACCGAGTACCGCCGCCATCGCCTAAAAACCAATCTCAATTCTTGGACGGGAGGCCCGTCTTACTTCAACGGAGCAGAATATACAAACAAAAAAAGAGAGGAGTTGGCGGATCACATCTCTTCCAATCTCGTAAGGCAAAACGCACACAACCCGTTGAAGTACAAGGTGAAGGACAACCGGGATTGTACCAGACCTCAGTCAGGTGGCGGGGATCGGTTCAGAACATAGTTGGCTTGGTGCGCGCAGGGCGGGAAACCGGTTCCGGGCAACGTAACTATCACTGCGACGAGAAGTCATGTGGTGGGCTGCGGGGCGACATCCCCCGGACCTTCCCCGCGGCGCAGCAGCCACAGCACATGCAGCCGCGTGTGCACTCGGACACCGGTTCGGCCCGGTACTGTGCATGCAGCGCTTCCGCCGTGTCCTCCACCGCCACTCAATGTTCACCTTGCGGGCCATGGCACACCTTCTCCTCGCCACACCGCAACCAGAATGTACTCAAACTGTAATGAAATTGCCGAAGGAACTTGCCAGTCGCAGTTCGGTCTCGACTGGCAGACGATAGGTCAGGGCATGGACTTCCAAGAAGTACCGAACCGCCCAAAAGCCCTCGTTGCGAAAGGGTTCGGGGATCGTTGTGTAGAGTTCAAATGCCTCTGCTTGGGTTCGGGTACGGTTGACCAACCCCAGCTGTTTGAACCGGTCCATGAACACGTGATCCCGGTTCAGTGCATACCAGGTTCGACTGGAACGGGAGGCGGCCTCCTGCCCCTTGAGTTCCATCGCGATGACCGCTGCGGCTACTTCCTCGGCCGTCATGGGTCGCTCGCCGCGCGCCTGGTTGAGGGTCTGCAGTTCCCATACCAAATTGTCCGGGGCATCAGCAAGGCGAATGACATCCTCGACCGACGTGATATAGGTCACCGAATGAGAGGCGAGGAACTCCAAGATGCGCTCCTCGCCCAAGGCTCGCGTGGTGCCGGGAATCGTCTCGTACAGGGCTTCAGCTTCCGCCATTGAGCGCCGCGGCATGTCCGATGCCAAGCCAATATCCAAAAAACGGGCTTTTGTGGTTTCGTCAAGAAACTCCTACAGACTGATGTCAACGATCTCAAGCTCAATCTGGTCTTGACCAAGGGGTGGCGCGTCATCCAGCAGTGCCCCGGACTCGTCCCGGCCGATCAAACCCTTGATCCAGTCCATGGCCTTGTTGGAGGGTTCAATCACCACAGTAGAACAGAAATCGGCGAATGCATCCACGTTCTGATCAACCCAGGCATCATCCTGTCTCGGTGCCGCAAAAGGGTTTGCCGCCAATACAGGAGCACACATCAGGATCCAAGTCAGAACCATGGACAGCACTACCGCTGCAATCCGTGTCCAGTACAACCCGCCTTGTGAACCCCGTGTGTTCCGTGCCTGATACCTGGGCAGCGCGCCTTTCGGCAAGCGCGCGGTGGTCCCGGCCGATCGGCGGACTTCCTTCGCCGAGGATATGGTGGTTGCTCCGGTCAACGTTGAAGGCTGGCATTCCGCCATGTTGGCGCTTTCTTCAGGTTTGGATGGTGAATCCAATGTCGGCCACCGTGGTCACCGGCAACTCGACTTTCAAACCAAATCAAGTGACATCGGAAAGCTAGCCCAGCACCTGCAATGCCGCCTTCAGGCGATCCTCGATCGCCTCGACCTCTTCCGGAACCTGTGCCACGGCCTGGCTGGCCTGCGCGATGGGAAATCCCATGTCCACGAGGAGCTGAATCAGTTCCCGATCGGGTGCCCCGGCGGGGGCCGGCATCTCCGCGCCAACCACCAGGTCTTCCACGCGGTCCTTCAGTTCCAGAATGATCTTCTGGGCCGTGCGTCGGCCGATTCCGGGGGCCTGCGCAATCATCTGGGGGCTATCCGACACGATCGCCTGGACCAACTCCGCAGGGCCAAGGGAACCCAACAGACTGCAGGCCGCCCGCGGTCCAACCCCACTGACCCTGATCAATCTCTGAAACACCTTCAGCTCCCCTTCGTTCGGGAAGCCGTAGAGGCTCAATTCCTCCGCTCGAACGTGGAGGTAGGTGTGCAGGACCGCCTTGCTGCCGGCCGCTAGGCCGGACAGGTGGATCTGGGGCACGTTGATTTCCAGCACCAGGTCGGGAAGTGAAGCCAAAGCAATGTGCACACTGCTGTCATCGGCTCCGACCACCGTTCCCGCACACCGCCTGATCATCGAGCCGGATTCCCTGTCTGCTGGAACACCACCGTCCGGAACTTCTGCCGGTACAGATGGCAGAGCGCTACCGCCAACCCATCTGCTGCGTCGTCCGGGCGGGGAACCGCATCGAGACCCAGGGTCAACCGGACCATCTGTTGCATCTGCTGTTTGTCGGCCCGGCCCGTTCCGGTCAGCTGCTGCTTAACCTGAGCCGGCGCGTACAGCGACACCTTCATCCCGCGACCGGCCGCGTTGGACATGACCACACCGCAAACGCAGCCAACCGCGAAGGCCGTCGGACTGTTGCTGCCGAAGGTGAGCTGCTCCATGGCCACGGCCTCGGGACGATGTTCGTCCAGCAGGGAGCCAATATCCGAGTTGACTTCCTGCAACCGCTCTTCCAGATCCCAGTCTGCCGGGGTGGTGATCACTCCGCAGTCCACGAATCCGAGCGAACGGTCCGGCCACTCCCGCACCAGACCGTAGCCCAACCGGGCAATGCCGGGGTCAATGCCAAGTACCAGGGACATGCATCAGTCCTAGCCGGCCATCTCCGCGAGGACTTCCGGGTTGAGCACCAAGTTGTGGAACACCTGCTTGACGTCGTCCAGTTCCTCCAGCGCCTCCACCATCCGCAGAACCGTCATGGCATCGCCCGGAGCCAGGTCGATGGTCTGGTTGGGGTACATGATCAGCTCGACGGACCGAACCGGAAGACCGGCTTGGCGCAGGTTGTCCGCGGTCTGTGCCAAGGAGGTGCCCTCCGTGTAGATCTCAAACGTGCCGTCGTCCTCCTCAATGTCCTCGGCACCGGCCTCCAACGCCTCCATGAACACGTCATCGCCGTCGAGTTCGGCCTCCCCTGCTTCCGCTTCAACCAATATAAGGCCGCGACGCGTGAACTGCCAGGCCACGGCGTTTGGCTCGGCCAGGGCCGAATTGGCCCGGTTGAAGACCCGTCGCACCTCGGCGATGGTCCGATTACGGTTGTCGCTCAAACACTCGATCAGCAACGCCACGCCGTGGGGGGCATAGCCCTCGTAGGTCACCTCCTCGTACTGGGCGGCGTCCTTGTCCTTGCCGGCACCGCGGCGGATGGCGCGATCGATCGTGTCCCGCGGCATGTTTTCTGCCCGCGCCCGTTCCACCGCCAGACGCAATGTGAAGTTGGCATCGGGATCGTCCCCCGCGCGTGCCGCCACCTGGATTTCACGCGTCAGGCGCGTGAAGATTTTGCCGCGCGCGGCATCCACGGCGCCTTTGCGGCGCTTGATGTTCGCCCACTTGGAATGTCCGGCCATACCTGTTCACCGTCCTGGTTTGGGCACGGGCGCCTACTGCGCGGGCAGCAACCTCCTGCGCGAAACAACGGAACGCTAGTCAGCGGCGTCAGCGCCAACATCGAGCAATTGGGCCACCTCATCCCGTAGGGAGGCGTCCGGATATTCCATCGCCGCCTCGATAAACCGGCGGAACAACGGATGCGGTTCCGTCGGGCGGCTCTGGAATTCCGGATGAAACTGGCAGCCAACCATGAAGGAATGGCCTTCCAGTTCCGCAATCTCAACCAGTCGACCGTCCGGCGACTGGCCCGACAACCTCAGGCCTGCCTCCTCGAGCGGCAACCGGTACTTGTTGTTGAACTCGTAGCGGTGACGGTGCCGTTCGGTAATGTTGGGACCCAGCCCCAGACGCGCATAGGCATCGGCGGCAATGGATCCCTCCTCCAGACGACACGGATAGCTGCCCCGCCGCATGGTCCCGCCCTTGTCGACCACGGAGACCTGATCCGGCATGAGGTCGATGACGGGATGCGCAGTCAGCGGGTCGAATTCGGTGCTGTTGGCCTGGGGAGCGTCGAGCGCATCGCGTGCCAGTTCCAGACACATCACCTGCATGCCAAGACACAGCCCCAGGTACGGAACCTGGTTGCGCCGGGCATAGGCGGCCGCAGCCACCTTGCCTTCGATGCCTCGGGGACCGAAGCCGCCCGGCACCACAATGCCATCCAGGCCCTCCAGGTACGTCGTGGGATCCGCCTCCTCCAGCAGTTCGGAATTGATCCACCTGAGATCTAGCCGGCGGCCCAAGTCCGCGCATGAATGATCCAGTGCCTCCTTGACGCTGATGTAGGCATCCTCCAAGGATACGTACTTGCCGACGATGCCGATCGTCACCGGCGGATGGTCCCCCGTACTGGCATCCACGTAGGTCCGCAGATGTTCCAATTCGCCGCTGGGAGCCCGGTACTGACGCAGCCGGAAGTGATCGGCAATCCACCGGCCCAGCCCTGCCTCCTCCAGCGCCAGTGGGACACTGTAGTGGGTTGATGCCGTTTCCAAGGGGATCACCGCGCCGCGGGCCACATCGCAGTGCAGGGCCACCTTGTCCATGAGTTCGGGCGGTATCGGCAGATCGCTGCGCAACACGATGACGTCGGGCGGTTGGCCGTTGCTGCGCAGCGTCCTCACACTGTGCTGTGTAGGCTTGGTTTTGAGTTCCTTGGAGGATTGCAGGTACGGCAGCAGAGTCACATGCACGAACAGCGAGTTCGACGGGCCGATCTCGCTGTACATCTGGCGAATGGCCTCCAGGAACGGCAGTCCCTCGATGTCGCCGACGGTGCCGCCGATCTCGATCAACGCCACGTCCGGATCGTCGTCGCGGAACGAATCGCGAATGGCCGCCTTGATCTGGTCCGTTACGTGCGGTACCACCTGGATGGTACCGCCCAGGTACTTGGCACCGCTCCGTTCATCGCTGATCAGATCAGCGTAAATCTCTCCACTGGTCACATTGCTCAGGGACGACAAACCACTGCCAATGAAGCGTTCATAGTGGCCCAGATCGAGATCTGTCTCCGCACCCTCACTGGTAACAAACACTTCGCCGTGCTGGTACGGCGACATGGTCCCGGGATCGACGTTCAGGTAGGGGTCCAGTTTCAGGGCGCCCACACTCAGGCCACGGCTGCGCATCAGCACTCCGATTGAGGCTGCAACCACACCTTTGCCGATGCCGGACACGACGCCGCCTGTCACAAAGATGTACTTGGTCATGTCAAGAGGTTCCTCGCGTTTTTTTGCGGTTCGGCGGGGCACGGCACCTTCATTCCCGGACGGCCACGACGAAGGCGAGCACCCAAGGACCGTCATGGGACAAACTGATCGACCATGTGTCCACCCCGCGCGCCTCGGCCACGGCCCGGGCGTGGTCGCTAAGGCGGAGACTCGGTTCACCGGTAACCTGATCGCGCAGGATTTCGATGTCCTGCCACGCCACGCCGGACCGCCACAGCCCCGTGCCAAGCACTTTCGATACCGCTTCCTTAAGGGCAAAACAGCCAGCCAGCGATTGTACACTGTGACCGCACTGCTCCCGTTCCAGGGGAGTGAAGACCCTGTTCAGGAAACGCTCGCCAAACCTGTCGCGGACCCTTGCAAACCGTTCCAGGCTGAGCAGGTCGACCCCGGTTCTAAGCACGCTGTCCGGATCCCCGCTCCCATGCCTGGCCACGGCCAATGCCGCGAAAGACGAAGCCAAGTTTCCGCATGGCCGCCGGATCGCAGACGCCGCGCCCGTCCAACAGAATTCGGCGTCGCATGATCGACGCGATGCGCTTCATGTCCAAGTGCCGGAACTCGTTCCACTCGGTACAAATTACGAGGACATCGGCTCCCTCGGCCAGTTCCCACGCGTTGCGGGCCGGGACCAAGTCCGGCAGAAGCGCCAAAGCCTTGTTCAGGGCCGCCGGATCGTATGCCTTGACCGTGCAGCCCGCGCGTTGCAACTCCCTGGCAATGTCTATCGCCGGCGCTTCGCGCAGGTCGTCGGTGCCTGGTTTGAAGGCGAGGCCGAGCAGGCCAATTTCGGCCCCGCGCATGCAGTTTCCCAACAACTCCTGCACTTGTTCCAACACCCACGCGCGGGCCGAACGGTTGATGGACAGGACCGCATCCGGCAATGCCGTGTCGATTCCGTAGCTGCGGCCCAAATGCCTGAGTGCCTGCAGATCCTTGGGAATACAACTGCCACCGAAACCAAGTCCCGGGGACAGGAAGCCGTCGCCGATGCGGCTATCCAGGGCCATACCCCGCGCCACTTCCTGAACATCCACCCCTGTGGCTTCGCACAGCCGGGCAATGTGATTGATGAAGCTGATGCGCGTGGCCAGGTAGGCATTGCTGGCGAACTTGATCAACTCGGCGGTTCGCAAATCCGTAAACACAAACGGCGCTGCCATGGGCTTGTGGAGCTCCGCCACCCTATGGGCCACATCTGGCAGAGGGCAGCCAATCACGATGCGGTCCGGATACATGAAGTCCTGGACCGCCGATCCCTCTCGCAGAAACTCCGGACAGCTGGCCACCGACACCGGGCTGCCGGCAAGCTTGCCCGAGGCCAGCCGCTCTTCAACCCATTCGCCGGTCCCAACGGGCACCGTGCTCTTGTTGACCAGGACCACCTGATGCGTTACGGACGCCGCGATCGAAGTAACCGCCGCTTCCACGCGCCGCATGTCGGGACGTCCATCGTCCAGCGGTGGTGTGTCCACACACAGAAAGATGAACTGTGACCCCGCCAGTCCCTCTCGATAGTCGGTGGTGAAGAACAAGCGCTCGGCTGCGGTGTTGCGCGCGACCAACTCCTGCAAACCGGGCTCCCAAATGGGCACCTTCCCGGACTTCAGGGAGGCAACTTTGGCTTCGTCAATGTCGACGCAGACAACCCGGTTGCCAAGGTCGGCGAAACAGGCCGCCGCCACCAACCCGAGGTAACCGGTCCCGACAACGGAAATTCGGACCATCAGCTCAATACCAAGCCGGTGACGGGCCGTCCCGTTGCCGGCTGTGCATCAGGGGCGCGGACGTTGACGCAGTTCAATCCCCTTGGAGACAACCAGCGTCTGCCCACCCGACCTGGAAACCCACCGACCCGCGCGGCGGATCAGGAAACGGCGTCCGGCTTCACGGCCGGAGAGACTCCGGCCCCCAAGGTCTTCTCGATAGCCATGACATGTGCACAGACAAACGTTCTCAGAAACTCTTCACAGTCGCACTTCCACACGTGATTCTCGTATTCGATCACATGACTGGAGTGTTCGCCCTCGAACGTGCACCTTAGCAACTCCACGCGAATTCGCTCATCACGTTCCTCAAAGTACTGTCGGGCCTTGATGATGCGACTTTCGGCGGAGTACATGAAACGAATTCTCCTAACTGGCGCAGACTGTGGGTAACGCAGGCATTCAGCCGCCGCGCTTGTGGGGAGTGTATGCAACCCCAAGCCGGGGAGTCAAGTCGCTTGGCGATGACCGGTCGGACCCAGGGATTGAACATCACGGAAGTTGGGTACACTGCGTAGACAAACATGTCATCAGATGTCGCCTGTCGGCAACATGTCGGGAAACATTCGACCGAGGAAATGCCAACCCACTGCGCACCTTGCACTGAGGGTTGGCCCGGACCCTGTCTGGATCGCGGCTATATAATGTCCTGCATTGCCAATGACCCGCCGCTCAACGCCCACCAGAGACTGACCATCGGCTGCCACCGGCTACAGTTCCGCCCTCGTGACGGAGCTGTCCGTTCAGACTACGAGGCCTGGCAAGGCCCCCGGGACCGGCCGGCAGTTTCGACATGTCGCCATCCAGGTCGGCTTCCTCCATCCGCGACTCCCCCAACCCCACGGACCCTCACGCATGTTCAAGGAATTCTTTGACGGTTCGCTTCGCGCGGTTTCCACCGTTGTGCTGGTTCTGCTGGCAGTGGCCGTGCTGATCCTCCCGCCGCTCAACCTGCCAGCTCGCCTGGGCTGGGAACTGGGACTTCCCAACCTTGGAGACAACCGCGCGCATATCGGCCCACAGGGCGGCCTGACCACCGATGAAACCAGGGGTATCGCCGTAATTTTCCTGCCGGAAGACATGACCGCCGACGCCAGTGTGGTCCTCACCGGTATCCCCATGGACAGTCTGGGCAACATGCGAGGCGATGCCGCCCGGTTTCAGGCAGGAGTCGACGCGCTGGGCATGGTCGGCCTCAAGGCCAAAAGCAGTCTGTTCCTGATTGACTTCCGGGGCAGTGCCAACCAACGCGCCACCATTCAGATGCCGATCCCGGAAGAGATCACAGCCTTTGAACGGCTCAAGCTGGTCACATGGAGGGATGGCCGCTGGCAGACCGTGCCATCGACGATTGTGCGATCGGCACTGCAAATCGAATCCCGGTTGGACATTGTGCCCGACAACCTGTTGCTGGTGCAGGATGACATTTCCCTGCTTCCGGACCTGACGCTGTTGATGTCCGCCGACCAGCTGCCGGCACCTGGCACCGCCCACGAAGTGGTCGATCGGGTCGGGGTTGCGTTCAGCACGCTGAGAGGAGACGGCGGCCTGGAAGGCGAAATTGCGGCGGTTGACACATCCGCCAAACCAGTCCTGCTCGGCATCAGCAACACGGAACCCAACGGCACGGTGCGGGCCGACCTTCTCATCAACATGCTGTCCAGCGGCGGCCAGCTGCAGAACCAGTCCATCTCCATCCTTGATGCGGTCAGGGAGTTTGGTTTCCACGGGCTGTATCTGAACTACGGAGGCCTTTCCCTGCAGCCCGAAGCCGGCCTCAACTTCACGGCCTTCGTGGCTGGACTGGCGGCCGATTTGAAGGCGGACGATCCAACCCACAGGCTGATTGTCCAAGTGGAACGCCCGCAGCAGATCTCGGAGGCCGAATGGGACACCTTGGGCTACGACTGGGCCGCACTGGCCGAATTCGTCGACCAGGTTGTAATCCCGGTGCCGCTGGATCCGGAGGACTTCAGGCCCGGCGCCTACCCCTTTGAATCGCTACTCATGTACGCGACCGGCCGCATTCCAAGGTCCAAGCTGACCATTGCGCTGCACACCGCCTCCGTGGGGGTTTCCGACACGCAACTGGCGATGATCCCGTTTTCGTCCGCCATTGGTCTGATGAAGGGCTCTCTTTCCGTCGATGCGGTCGGTGACAACCTGATGATGCAGTTGGACCGAAGTACCCTCGCGGAGGAGCCGCGCTACGACCCCATCCTGCATCAGTACACGCTTACCACCAGAGGTGGTACCAGTGGTTCTCAGAAAGTGTATGTAGGCGACGCTACAGCCCTGCGCGCCAAGCTCGGCATCCTGGCCAGGCACAACATCTCGAACATGGTCCTGGACGTATCGAACAATCTGGATATCGACCCGGCGGTTTGGGATGCCGTGGCCGAGTTCAAGTCGGCCCCGTCCGAATTGGTGGCGGCCCCTGCCGAGTACAGGGTTGAGTTCAGCATCTCGCTCTCCGGCGAGGACAAGGCCCACCTTTGGGCTCCGATCGAGGAAACCAGCAAGGCATTCCCGTTGCAGGAGACCGGTACCTATCAGGTGGAAGCCGTGATTGCCATCGGCGACCAGTCGTTTCCCGGATCCGACATCAGAACCGTGACCGTCACAAGTCTTACGGAACCGACCGCGCAGACGCTGGACAAGCCGGTCCTGGTGCCGGGACCGGGATCAAACATAGTGGCCCACAGCGGCCCCGGTAACAACTACTTCGAGGTGGACGTCGGCCTCACCAGGGGCAAGACCTACGAAATCGTCGGCCGCAACAACGGAGCCACCTGGCTGCAGATTGAAGACGAAACCGGGCTGGTTGGATGGGTGAACGCACCGACAAACAGCGAGTGGATTCAGGGTACACAGCTCCTCAACCGGCTGCCCGTGATTTCAATTACACCGGATCCGGTATCACCTCCTGCCGCAAGCCCGTCCGTGGCTGCATCGGCCTTGTGGGGCTATGGGGTCCAAGCCCACATGCTGGGTGGAGGCAACCTCATTGCCCAATCCATGTTGTCAACCAAGCAACTGGGCTTTAACTGGCTCAAACAGCAGGTTAGGTGGAAAGACTTCGAACGCCAACCGGGAAACCTTGATCCCAAAAATATCCAAGATTTGGACTGGATTCGTACGGAAGCCGAAAAACAAGGCATCTCGGTGCTTCTGAGCGTGCTCGCAGCACCGGACTGGGCCCGCGAAGCGGGGTTTGATGCAAGCGTGGTCGGTCCGCCAAGCGACAACGCAACCTTTGCCCGGTTCGTGGGCAGTCTGGCGGCCCGTTACTGCCGATCGTCCGTCCGAGCTATTGAAGTCTGGAACGAACAGAACCTCAACTACGAATGGGGCAACAAGCCGATCAATGCGGCGGAATACGTCCAATTGCTTAAGGAGGCTTCGGCCGCCATCCGCGCCGCCTGCCCATCCATGTTGGTGGTCAGCGGCGCGCCGACACCGACCGGTGTCAGAAATCCCGCAGTGGCGATTGACGATCTCGAATACCTGAAGCAAATGATTCAGGTGGGCATGCTCAACTACGTGGATGCTGTGGGTGCTCATCCCAGTGGTTACAACGTACCGCCCCATGCCACCGGGCAAGACTACTGTTCCATCATCGCTGGCACGGGCATGGCGAACTTCAACGCGGGATGCCCCGGCAGCCCGCACCGATCATTCAGTTTCCGCAGCACGATGGAAGAATACCGGGCGGCAGTGGCAGCCGTGAATCCAAACATTCCGATTTGGCCCACCGAGTTTGGGTGGGCGGTGGCTACCCCGCCGGGTTATCGCGACCAAGGCTATGGCTATGCCTTGGACAACTCGTACCAGGAGCAGGCCGACTGGACGGTCCAAGCCTATCAAATGATGAAGAACTGGGGCTGGGTGGCCGCCCCCATTTTGTGGAACCTGAACTTTCGTGTTGTTGCCCCGGGCACCGAACGGGAACAATGGGGCATCGTGAACCCTGATTGGAGCCCGTTGCCGGTCTACAACAGCCTCAAGGCGATGACCAAGTGACGCTCGGAAGTTGCCAGTCCCAATCCCGCTCACGAATCCACCAATTTATCGACGCTCCCCGGAGATTCCCTTGAAGACCTCGTCCTCGCCCAGTCGTCCCGTTGTCCTGTGTCTATCCCTGCTACTGGCAGTGTTTCTGACCGCTTGCAGAAGCGGCGGCGACGGCCGTGACTCCGCGCTGCCCACGGCGACACCGGTACAGGAGGCGGCACAACCCGATGAACCCACTCCTGCCCCACCGGAAAAGCCGACCGCGCAGCCGACACCGACTCCGGTCCCATTCAGTGTGCTCACAACGACGCGGTTTGCCATCCAGGCAGTTGAAGGTCCGGATTACCTTTACCGCATGGTGCATCGGCTGCCAGGCCACGCACAGGTCAGGGTAACCGCGCAAAACAGCAGCGGCCATTGGCTCAGGGTGGATCTCGACGGCACGTCGGCCTGGATCGCACGCTGGGCCCTGGAGTCACAGGCCGGTTTCAGGGAACTGCCCCAAGCCTCCGCCGACATCCCACAGCCGTCAACATTGGAGCGCGGCCCCATGCCGGACGCCCCGCCGCCCATCGAGTTCGGGTACGGCACCCAGGCCCACATGATCGGCGTGGATGTCGATCACATCATGTGGGCGACGCGCGACCTCGGATTCAACTGGTTGAAGCAGCAGATTCGCTGGAACATCACTGAACCGGAACAGGGCAGCTACAACTGGCGGGATTTGGATTTGATCGTGAGCCGCGCCGCCTACAGTGATGTTAACCTCCTCTTCAGCGTGGTGACCACACCGGACTGGGCTCGGGAAGACAACTACGACGCGACCGTGGACGGCCCTCCGGCCGACCCGCAGGATCTGGCGCGCTTCATGTCCGCCATGGCCACCCGGTATTGCGGTACGGCGGTGAAGGCCATCGAGGTCTGGAACGAACAGAACCTCCACTACGAGTGGGGCAATCTGCCGTTGAATGGTGCAGACTATGTCAGTTTGCTCATCCCGTCGTCGCAGGCGATCCGTGCAGCCTGCCCCTCCATGTACATTGTCAGCGGAGCGCTGACCCCCGCCGGCAACGTACCTCCCAATGCGGTGGATGACTTCACCTACCTGGAACAGATGCTGACCAACGGGTTGGCCAGGCATGTGGACGCCATCGGTGCGCACCCCAGCGGCTACAACGTACCGGCTAATGTGCGTTGGCAGGACGGGTGCGCCGCGATCATCCAGTCGGGCAACACCTTCAACGGCGCCTGCGACAACCCCCACCACTCATGGAGTTTCCGCTCCACGATGGAGGGCTACCGCGACATCGCGCTGCAGAACGGTGTCGACCTTCCCATCTGGCCGACCGAGTTCGGCTGGGCCGCCGGCGGCGCCTACCACGAAGCGTACGGTTATGCCAACGACAACGATTTCGACGAGCAAGCCCGTTGGACGGTCGAGGCCTTTCAGATGATGAAGGAATGGGGTTGGGTCAGGCCCGCCATCTTGTGGAACATGAACTTCCGCGTCATCGCGGACAAGACCGAACAGGCCCAATGGGGCATTGTCAACAATGACTGGACACCCCTGCCCGTCTACAACGCGCTCAAAGCCATGGAGAAGTAGCCGCTGGTTCTTCGGCGGCAGCCGGCCCTGCCCGTCTCAGGACGCGGGAGTTGCCAGGTTGAAAAACACCCAGATCGCAGTCTCCAGCGCCTCGGCGAGCCAGACAAACACATAGTGGCGGAAGAAACTGTCGGCGGTGACCGTCAAGTCCTCGGGAACGACGGGTGGCACTGCTATTCCGGCCAGGGCACCGCAAACCGCCAACAGCAAAGGGACCGCAAGCAGAAACCGCAGCGGGCGGCGACCGGCGGACAGATCGCGGGCGCGGGGCGGCTTGACAGGAAGGTGAGCCAAGATCGGGCGGTGTGTAGGGGAATGGATCCGCATCCCGTATTATGCCGCGACAGCCCTGAACGGTTGTTGCAAGTTTGCTAAAATGGACATTCCGGGTGAGTAGCTCAGCTGGTTAGAGCGCACGGTTCACATCCGTGAGGTCGGGGGTTCGAGTCCCTCCTTACCCACATTCCCTTTCCCCGTTCCTCTCCGGGGCGGTATTGCCGGTTTGCACCAAGCCCGGCGCGTCTGCGAACGTCTGTTCGATTCGAATGCCATGACCGCGACTCCCGAACGCTTCGCTCCGCTGGTCCGTCTGCTCGACGGTGTAACGGCGACATCGCTCAGTCTGGCGTGGTTGGAGGAACAGTGCACGGATCTGGGCCTGGATCTGTACCTTGAGGACCACCTGTTCATCTGGCTGATGGACGAGTTGCACCACCGCGGCATCACGCTCTCCGACGCCAACGCGGCCGCCGAGGATGTGCAGTCGGAAGAAGGTCTGGAGGTTCAGGCCATTGCAGAGGACATCGAAGACATCGTCAGCCTTCAGGAAAACGCCGAGGACCGACTGCTCAGCCGGGAGGAAACGACCCAACTCCTACGTGCCGTCCAGGAGGGCATGGAGGCCCAGGCATGGCTGGAGGCCAATCCGGACGCGCCCGACAAGACCGCCAAGGAACTGCTTGTCGCCAAGAAGTCGGAAGCCGAATCAACCCTTCTGACGCGCAATCGGGGCCTTGTGCTCAGGGTGTGCCAGCAATACCGCTCCTCGTTGAACTCCATGACGCTCAGCGACTTGGAGCAGGAAGGCAATCTGGGCTTTCTCAAGGCCATTGCCAAGTTCGACCTGAACCGCACAACAGTCCTGTCCACATATGCGGTCTACTGGATCCGGCAGGCGGTTCAGCAGGCCATCGCCAACCAGGACCGAACCATTCGCCTGCCCGTACACAAGCGCGCGGAGATCCGCCACTTCCGCATCGCGGCCGAGGAGCTGCAGAACCAACTGGGTCGGGAACCCACTGTGGGTGAGATTGCCCTCCGGTTGCTGGCGGCGGAATCCGACATGGAGGATGTTGTGGCCAGGCTTCAGGATGGTGGAGAACAGGCCTCGGCCACAGATCGGGAACACCTGAGAAGAGTCGAGGAAAACGTCAAGGAACTTCAGACGTACGGACGGCAGTCCCCGTCCAGCCTGGACACGTTTGTCGACGACGAGGAAAGGGATCAGCACGAACTCCTGTCGGACGACCGGACCGAGTCCCCTGAAGGCGAGGCCTTGAAGCAGGAAGTCATCGGCAACATCGACGAGCAGGTGGACAAGCTGCCTGAACCCGACCGGACGGTCATGCGGCTGCTGTACGGCCTCGACGGCGAGGAACCCCGAAAGACCAGCGAAATCGCCACGATGTTCAACCGTGATCCGGACATGCTGGCACTGTTGCCGTCCAGGCAATTCACCGGTTCCTACGTGGAGTCGATTCGAAAGGACGCGGCTTCGCTCAAGGCATCGGGGGACTCTTCGGCGCCGGAACAACCCCCCGAGCTTGCAACCAAGATCATGAACCTGTTGGAAGGTACCGGAGGTGTGGCACCCCGCGCACCAAGCGAAGTGGCCGACATACTCAACAGAGACCCCGGCTTCCGGCATCCGCTGTCACCCACCAGCTACAACACGACCCGCATCAGGGCCATCGCCGACAGGGCGATTTCATCGCTGAAAAACGTCAAGTCCGTGGAAACCTTGTCCTTGGACACCTAGCTGTCGGCGGAACGGCGTTCACTCGGGCTCCTCAATGCCGGTGGCGGACGGGCCGGGTGCCGGTCCCGGTTGTCCACATCGGCGACGCCCTTCACCAGGAACAGGACCGACCCGCAATGGACTACGTACAACTGGGCAGCACGGACCTGTCGGTGTCCTCAATCGCTGTCGGCTGTTGGCCGTTTGCCGGAGGCGAAGTGTGGGGACCTCAGGACAAGGGCGACTCGATCAACACGGTCCACGCCGCACTGGATGCCGGCATCAACTTCTTCGACACGGCCCCGGCCTACGAGGCCGGTGAATCGGAACGCGTGTTGGGCGAAGCCCTCCTGGGCCGCCGACACGAGGCGGTGGTGGCAACCAAGCTGGGTGGCTCGCAAACCCGGCCGGATCGAATCCGGGCCGTTTGCCGGGAGTCCCTGCGCAACCTGCGGACCGACTACATCGATCTGTACCAGATTCACTGGCCGGGCCATGACGTGCCGGCCGCCGATACGGTTGCCGCGCTTCAGGAACTCAAGTCGCTTGGCTGGATCCGCCATTTTTCAGTCTGCAACTACGGAGTGCAGGATTTCGGCGAGATATCCGGCTTTGCCTCAATTCCATCCAATCAATTGCCCTATAGCCTGCTCTGGCGTGTGGTGGAAGCCGAAATCCTACCGCTGTGCCGGCAGAGGGGTGCCGGTCTGATTTGCTACAGCCCGTTGATGCAGGGGTTGCTGACCGGCCGCTATGCCAGTGCGGACGAGGTTCCGGACGGCTTGTCCCGCACCCGACTGTACTCCTGTTCCCGTCCCCTTGCCCAACACCGCGATCCCGGGTGCGAAGACCTAGTTTTTGCCGTGCTTGACGCAATCAGGGATGTGGCATCCGAAGAAGGTCTTTCCATGGCCTTGCTGTCACTGGCCTGGGTGCGGCAGCAGGCAGGCGTCGCGTCGGTCCTGGTGGGTGCGCGCAATCCGTCCGAGCTGACTCGGAACCTGCCGGTACTCGAAGTATCCCTTTCCCAGCAAACTCAAGCCCGTCTCGCGCGGCTTACCGAACCGGTCCGGTCCCACCTTGGTTCCAACCCGGACATGTGGTTCAGCGAAAACCGCTTCCGCTGAACCGCTCTCCCCTGCCAGGCCGCCTATTCGAACCGGGTTCCGTGCCGGTGCCCTGAACGAGGTCTACTGTATTGCCATGCGCCGCAGCAATCGTGCGTACAGGCGCTGACTGCGACGGAAGCTGGACAGGCGGAAGAATTCGTTGGGCGAATGGGCCAGTTCATCCTTCAGGCCGAATCCGAAGTTGACGGTGTGCACGCCCAGATGATCCCGGAAGCATCCGGTAATGGGAATACTGCCGCCGGCGCGCAGGTAAACCGGGGTCTTGCCGTATTCCTCGGTGAGCACTTCGGCGGCAATCCGGTTGAAACGGTTGCCGGAGGGAATTTCGTACGGCTTGCCGTCCATGGACAGGCGTTGGGCCTCCACCGTCACCCCTTCCGGGACGACGGTGGTCAAATGGTCGATTAGCAGCTTTCGTATCTCCTCGGGATCCTGATCCGCCACGAGGCGACAGGTGATTTTGGCCCCGGCCCGACTGGGCAGCACCGTCTTGATGCCGGCCTCCCGGTAGCCGCCCCATACCCCATTGATTTCCAGTGTGGGCCGGTGCCAGATGCGCTCGCGCGTGGTATAGCCCGGTGCACCGAAGACGGCGGGAGCTCCGGTTTCGGTCAGAAACTCCTCTTCGCTGAACGGCACCGCAGCCGTTTGCGCCCGTTCCTCCGCCGTGGCCTCGCGAACCCTGTCGTAGAACCCCGGCACCGCCACGGAGCCGTCCCTGTGGTGGAGCCCCGCCAGCATGGCAGCCAACTCGTGGATGGGGTTGCAGACGGCACCGCCATAGCTGCCGGAGTGCAGGTCGCGGGAGGGACCGGTGATGTCCACCTGCACCGCACATATGCCGCGCAGGGCCACCGTCAACGACGGCTGATCCGCGTCGAACTGGCCGCCGTCGGAACTGACCGCGATGTCGCAGGCGAACTTCTCCTTATAGCGTGCCAAGAAATCGCTGATTTGAGGGCTTCCGATCTCCTCCTGGCCTTCGTAGCACAGCTTCACATTGACCGGAAGCCGGCCTTCGGATTGCAGGAGGCCTTCCAGCGCCACAATGGTGGGAAACATGTTTCCCTTGCTGTCCGAAGCCCCGCGGGCCGACACCTGGTCGCCGGCCAACCGGGGTTCGAAGGGCGGATGATTCCACAGATCCAAGGGGTCGACGGGCTGAACATCGAGGTGCCCGTAGATCAGCACCGTGGGCTGGCCGGGGGCGTGCAGCCAGTCGCCGTACACGACCGGATGGCCCCCTGTCTCCATGACCTCCGCGTTCTCCAACCCGGCCTGCACGACGCGGTTGGCCACCCACTCGGCAGCGCGTCGCACATCCGGGGCATGTTCAGGCAGGGCCGAGATGCTTGGGAACCGGAGGAATTCGAGGTACTCCTCCACGAACCTGTCCTGATGCGCATCAAGGTACTGCTGGTATTCCATACCGGACCTATCCGTTGTCAAGTGGGCAGTCAAGAGTCACGGCAGCCGGGCTTGGGGCCCGGCTGCCGTGAGGATCGGGGAATCCAAAATCAAACGCAGTCTACTTGGGTTCCGCCTTGAGCGCGTCATAGGCGGGCAACGGCGACCAATCGGATCGCACGATGCCCCACTGTGCCTGCTCCGTCCCGTCCCCCACCACGCGGAAGTTCAGGTTCCAGAGAATGGCGGGACCAACCCAACCCCATCCCTTCATCATGCGGTACGCCTGCACGGTCCAGTCTGCCTGTTCACGGTAACTGTTGTCGTCAGCATAGGCATAGGACGGGTGGAACTTCCCGCCGGCAGCCCAGCCGAACTCCGTGGGCACGATTTTCTTGTCGGCGGCTCCGTACTTGACAGCCAGGGCGCGGTAACCCTCCATGGTGGACCGGAAGCTCCAGGAGTGGTGCGGGTTGTCGCAGGCACCGTTGAATGTGTTCCCGGTCACCTGAATCGTTGCACAGCCGTCCTGCCATACGATGTCGGGAGGAAGGTTGTAGCCGCTTGGATGGGCGCCGATGCCGTCCACATAGTTGGCCATGCCAGCCGCCAGCATGCTCTCCATGTAAGTCAAGTCGTCCACCGCGATGGCACCGTTGTTGCCCGTGGGCGTAGGTGCACCTGAGATGATGAACATGGTCGGACAGGCCGCCCTGATGGCTATGTTGGCAGCTCGCAACATGGCGATGTAGTCGTTGGCACTGATGGCCAGGTTGCCCCACTCATAATGGAGGTTTTGTTCGTTCCAGACCTCCAAGGCCTTCACCGATGAATTGCAGTAGCGGGAGGCCAAGGCACCGAGGTAATTGGCAAAGTCCTGGTCATCCAGTGGTGGGCCCGCCACGTTCAGGTCCGCACCGGGTTCACGGGCCCACGCCGGAGCCGCCACCACACTGAACAACACGTTGACATTGGCACGGTCGGCACGGTCGACCAGATCGTCCAACTCGACCCATTGGCGGTTGCCCCTTGAGGGTTCCATGTCCTTCCAGCGCACCTGCTGCTTGAGCCAGGTGAACCCCAAGTCATTGACCGCGCGCAGGACCGGTCGGGAATTGTGAACCTCAAGGGCATGGGCCTGGATGCCGTAGGCAAAGTCCAGCGTGGCAGCAGGCTGCGATACAGGAGTCGGGGCCTGCGTTGGTGTCGGTGCTGGGGCCTGCGTTGGTGTCGGTGCTGGGGCCTGTGTTGGTGGTGCTGGGGCCTGCACTTGGCTGCGCTGTTCCCAGCGCAGGCTTATCTGCGCGTTTTGGTTTCGGTCGTAGTACTCGAGGCGCACCCGGTGCGTACCCTGTGCCAAGATAACGTCGGCAAAATAGGTGGAAGCCGCCTGGTCCAACCACGCATCCTTGAAAAGGACATCGTCAATGTACAGCCGCATCCCGTCGTCCACCACGGAGGTGAAGCGATAGGTGCCTGCGGCAAACGTGAAGTCCCCTTCAAACTTTGCACTGAAGCCATCGACAGCCACTCCGGTTCCGGGCGAACCCAATCCCCAATTCAGGTTAAGCGGAGCGGAGACCGTCTCGGACAGCACTGGAGTTCCGCTCAGGTCCGCGTTGTTCCAGTACGATGCCCGGAACTCATTGGTGCCTACGCCAGTGACCGCGGGAGGTTGTGTAGCCGGAGCCGGGGCAGGTTGGACAGGCGCGGGTTGAGTGACCGTGGTGTCGGTGCCGGGTATCACCAGCACCTGTCCGATGCTGAGGGTCGTCGGATCCGTGATGCCGTTGACGGCCATCAGGAGGCCTGTTGGAACACCGTACCTGAGCGCGATGCGATACAGGTTTTCGCCTGCGGCCACGGTGTGCGTGGTTGCCTGGGAAGGGCCGGTTGGGGTAGGTGTGGACACCGGCGCCTGCACCACGCCGGACGTTCCGGACGGAATGCAAAGCTCCTGGCCAATGCCGATTTGATTGGCGTTGGCAATGCCGTTGGCGGAAACGATGGCCGCCATGGACACTTCGTACCATAGCGCGATGGCCAGCAGATTTTCACCAGCCTGTACCACATGTGTGGCAGAGCACCCTGTCCCGCCCGAGGCGGATGCCCCGGAGGTACCGGGAATGCGAAGGACCTGGCCAACATGGATGTAGGTTCCGCTGGACAGTCCGTTCAGGGCGACGATCGCGTCAACGGTGGTGCCGTAACGGGCCGCGATCGAGTACAACGTGTCGCCTGTGCGGACCACGTGCTGGTTCTGGCCCTGAGCCAACAAGGCCTGGGACGGTACAAGCGCTACCGCCAGCCCGAGGACCAGCAGCAAGAGGCACACGCGCCCCCAACGGTTTGCGACAAAGGTAGCCATGCAACGTATTCCTTCGATGTCTGTCCGGCAGCATCGCATCCGACCGTCGGCGAAGCCCCGAGGGACGATCCATCCAGCCTGTCAGGCGAGCCCAGGATGCACATTGGGCGCAATGCCTCTGATCATTAAGACGATCAACTTCATCAAATGTTGCGACTCCACCCAGCGCCGGTCTCGCCGGATTCCGTTGCTTCCGCTCCGGAATGGCGGTCCCTCACGGTGCCGAATTCACCGTACGTATCCAGGTTGAACCGTGCCCTGACAAGGTGCTGGCGCCTTTCGTCGATCTCCGGAGCCAACAGGCCTCCCGGCTAGGGAGTAGGACTGAGTCCCCGTTGTGGATTTGGGCCTGTTGCAGCGATCGGGGAGCGAAAACTCGGATCCGACGGGCATGCCCCCACGGCTCCACCTGCGTTTTGCGCGTCATGGATCGCAACGGCACGTTCCCGGCCCGCGGGACTGCGACCGGGCGCCGGTACCACACCGAGGCGGACGCACGGCGGTCCCTGGGCAGGGGCGACGTTGCCCCGCAGGGCTTAACCGTGGTCTACTGCCGGGTGTCCGGTCGGGGGCGGCAGGACGACCTGAAACACCAGGTGTCCGCGATGGAAGCGTACGGCCCGGGTGCGGGCGTGGCCGTGGACGAGTGGCGGTCGGAAATCGGGGGCGGCCTGGATTTCAAGCGCAAGGTGTTCCTGTCGCTGAGGGAACGCATCGAGAAGCGGGGGGATAGCCCATCTGCCGGTGGCCCACAGGGACCGGCTGACCCGTTTCGGCTTCGACTGGTTCGGGCATTTCGCCATGCAACACGGCTGCACCATCACGGTCGTCAACCAGGAGAGCCTGTCGCCCCAGGAGGAGATGGTCGAGGATCCGATAGCCGTCGTGCATGCGTTCTCCTGTCGTCTGTACGGACTGTGCTCCTACCGCACGCAGATCCGGGAGGCCGTCAACGATGGCTCGGATAGGTTCTAAGCCGGCCAAGGTCACGCGCATCCTGCACAGCCGGGATCTGAACCGGTCCAAGTACGACCGCCTGGTTGAAATCGCCGCCCTGGGCGGACGCGTGCGGAGCGATGCCTGGCAACGATGCAGCGGGTGGTCCACGGCACAGCAGTCGCCCCGCGCGATCCGCGACGACTGGATGGCCGAGGGCTACGACTGGCATGGATTGCCGGCCGTGCTGGGCCGCGCCACGCTGCTGGACGCACTGGGCGACATCCACGCCTGTCGGGAAGCGGCCAAGGCGCCGGTCAAGAAGGCCGTTTGGCGCCGCACGGAAGGCGACGAAGAGGAACGCAAGCGTCTGTATTCGCTGCTGAAGCAGAACCGCTGGACCGAGGACTCGTTCCTGCACCGGCACATGCGGAAGCGGTGGCAGGGCGGCACCTCGCGCGTGACGAACCAGATTGTGCTGGAACCGGGGGCCTACACCGCGAAGGTCCGGCATGGGCGTGCCTGGGTCCACATACAGGGCATGGAGCGCGGACAGCGCATCGCCATTCCGCTCAGGGAAAAGCACACGCCTTCCGGCCAACTCCGCATCATCCTGCGGGACGACGGGCAGCTGGAAATCCACTACTCCGTCAACGAGGAGGATGCGTGCAGCACCCAACCCGGAGGCTCGGAGACGGTGGGTGTCGACAAGGGCTACACCGAGGCCTACACCGACAGCGACGGGGCACGCCACGGCCAGGGGCTGGGCGACCTGCTGGCCGCGGAAAGCGATGCCCGCAAGGTGAAGGGCCAACGGCGCAACCGGATGCGGGACCTGGAGCAGAAACACCGGGATGCCGGAAACATAAAGAAGGCGGACAACATCCTCCGCCACAACCTCGGCAACCGGAAGTGGGCCCGCCGCCAAAAGCAACACAACGCACAGGTCAGGGACTTCCTGTGCCAGGCCGCCCACAGCGTCGTCGACCGCGCCGGCA
>VXMJ01000027.1 GCA_009841145.1 Caldilineaceae bacterium SB0661_bin_34
GCCAGCAGTGGGAGAGGGACGTTGCCGGCGAGGCCTGGGGGTGGGGTTGGATACACTGCAGTCGTCGCCGTGGTCAGTGTTGTGTGCCGACATCCCGTTTTGGCAGTGTTTGTGGCAGGTATCCGGTTCATGGAAGTGATAGCCACCACTGCAGCTGTTGGCCGTCGCCGAGTCGGCGCTCAGCGACCAGGCCAAGGCGGCCAACACAAAAAGGGCCGCGACAGCGGCAATGATTAAACCCGGCTTTGTATGGAGTCTCATGGCTCGGTCAATCTCGCAGGGGTGTGACGGGAACCGGACGGGGAGGGAATCCGGCAAGATTCCTTGGATACTCAAAGTTTACACGTATCACACACCGAGTGACAACCGCCCTTGAAACTCGGATATTCGTGCTTTATCCTGGCCTCTTGCGTATCGACGGCAAATCACCGATCCGACATATTCGAGACCTGCTTCCACCGAGCAGGTCGGGCTTGGCGGGCATGACAGTCTCTTCGCCCACCCAAGGAGCACGCGGTTCCATGGGCGGCGGTTGGCTGTCGGACCGGGACAAGATGCATACAGCGGACCATCCCCCACCGGCCGAGGCGAGGACTCAACCTCCCCACCCCTGACGGCAACCGCCGGGGCCTGACGCAAACCAACCGTGCTTTCCCTGTGGTTGGGAATGCCGATGGTGAACTCGAACCCAAAAATAACGAAGAGGCACTGGAGGCCGGATGGGCCACCAATAGGCTCCAGTTCCGTACACACACACCTATAATCCCGTGATTTGCTTCGTGTTCCCCGCAATCCTCCGCCAATGGACCATCGCCTCCTCTTGGGGGTGACTGTGTCGCCAGCCTCTGTCCATGCATCGCTCCCAGGCGTTCCGCCGCGGCCTCATGATGGCCATAGCCATTGCCGTGGCACTGGGCGCGGCCCTGGTTCAGTTCCGCGTTATCGAGATGGGTCGGGAATCCGGTTCGGCTCGATGGCAGGAATCCCTGGACAGTGACCACGCAAGGCGCACACCGGCGGTTCAAGGTCCGCTATCGGGGTTGTCAATCGCAGTCCTCGTGGGCCACTGGTCGGAACCGGATGCGGTGCAGGACATTGGCGCCGTTTGCGAAACCGCCGGCAAGGTAACCCACACGGAACTGCAAGCCAACCAGGGAGTGGCGGACATTGTCATCCCGCGCCTGGAGGAGTTGGGAGCCCGGGTTACGCGACTGTACGAACGGGATGCACGCCTGAACGGATTGTCCGTCAACCTTGCCCTGAGCCTGCATGCCGATTCCTGCATCGATGCGACCGGGTACAAGGCGGCCAATCTGTCAACATCCCTGACCCGGGAGGCAGAGGAGGACTTTATCGCCTGCCTGCGGCATTGGTACGAACACCACACGGGTCTGCCCTGGCACGCCTACAGCATTACGCATGACATGACCGAATACCACATGCACGCCAAAGTGGCGGGTCACACCCCTTCCGTGATTCTGGAAATGGGGTTCATGGGAGGGGACCAGGAGCTCCTGTACGAACGTCCCGAAGTCATCGCCGACGGCGTCGTGGACAGCATTCGGTGCTTCCTGACCCCGACCGACATGCCGCCGTTGCCGGAACCATCCTCCTGACACCGCGCACCACGCGATCCGGGTCCCGACGCACCCGTGGACCTACGGCCCCTGTCCGTACAACCGGGTGCAGTGATACAGGTTGACCACGATCGCCTCGACATAGGCCACCGACTCCGCCCGCGTGACGGCGGCCAGAAACTCCAGATCATCCACACCGGCCACATGCCGGAAATGGGTGCCGTTGTCGGGGCCGGTGTTGTGGCTCACCAATACCGTCAGCCAGTTGCGATTCACGTCCTTCCACGTCCGGCGCAGGTACCGGGTACCGACAGGGCCATTCCAGTTGGGCGGTTTCAAATCCGACAATGCCGCGCGACAGCGCAATCCAGTCACCCGTGTCGGGAATGACCTGCACCAGGCCAATGGCGTTGCTGCCCGACACCGCCGTGAGCCCAAACAAACATTCCTACCGCAACAAGCTCCGGAAATGCAGTTCCGGAACGACGCGGCTCTGGATCGCAGAGGTCACCAACTCCCGCCAAGGCCAGGGAAAGCAAAAGTGCCTGGACATGGAGGGGCCGCCGTCCCGCCGGTGCCAGGAAACAGAGATAGCGGCCGATCCTGTCGGCCGCCGATTAACGAACACAGGCGCCAACCTCAACTGGTTGGCGCCTGTGTTCCAGAGCCCGACTATTCGGGTATCCAAACAGACACGCGCCCAGACCAGGGACCATCCAAATAATCGGATGTTGTCACCGCTTTGGCCCGCACCCGGTAATGACACGTACTGTTCGATGCGCAGGCATGGGTATATGAAAGTTTCTGTAACGTCGTAACCGACGGACGTTGAACAATCCCCCGAACAAACTTCGAGCCTGTATTTGTCAAACGCCGTGTGGGTAATGCCATCCCAAATGAGAGGCATCCCCTCAGAGTCGCCGCCGTTGTTGCCGACCGTAAATCCCGTGATTGCAGGAAGGGGTTGTTTTGCCATCGTACACGAGACCGTCTCCGACCAGTCCGAATCGAGCCAACCGTTTTTGTCGATGGATTTCATGCGGAAATAATAAGTTGTATTGGGGGACAATGATGGAACATCAAATTGACCCCAATTCCACGTTACTTGGTGGGTAGCCACGATGTTGGTGCAGGCGGCATCGCTGCAAACCTGAAGAGAGTAGTGAGCCACGTCCCTGTGCCACAAGGCAGGCAAGACCCACCACAAGGTCGCTTGATCCCCGGCACACTCCAGGGTTTTCAGATCATGTGGGGCCGCCAATGCAGTGTTGGCCTTCACCATGCCGCTGGCAGTCGGACCAGGACAGGACGTGTGCAACGGACCATCCCCCACCGGCCGAACAAGGACTCCTCTCCTGACGGCAACCGTCGGGACCTGACGCAATCCAATCGGGAATTCCCGCGGTTGGGAGTGCCGATGGTGAACTCGCACCCAAAACGATGAAGAGGCACCGGAGGCCGGGTCCCGACGCACCCATGGGCCTACTGTGCCTGCCCGTACAACCGCGTGTAGTGATACAGGTTGACCACGATGGCTTCAACATAGACCACCGGCTCCGCCAGGGTGATGGCGGCGAGAAACTCCAGATCATCCGCGCCGGCCACATCCCGGAAATAGGATCCGTTGCCGGGTCCGGCGTTGTAGCTCACCAGTGCCGTCAGCCAGTTGCGATCCACGTCCTCCCACACCCGGCGCAAGTACCAAGCACCAAAGTCCAAGCTCCGGTAAGGCCGTTCCAGTTGGGCGGTTTCAAATCCGACAATGCCGCGCTGCAGGGCAACCCAGTCACCCGTGTCGGGAATGACCTGTGCCAGGCCAATGGCATTGCTGCCCGACACCGCCGTGGGCTCAAACAAACTTTCCTGCCGCAACAGGCTCCAGAAATACAGTTCCGGGACGTTGTGGCTCATGGTCGCCGAGGCCACCAAATCCGACCATGGCCGAGGAAACAGGAGTTCCTGGACATGGATGGGCAGTTCGGAAACCCGGGTCGACGGGGCCAGGAAATAGAGATAGCGGGCCGACAGGATGGACAGCCGATAGAGTTCTTGTTCGGCAAACCACTCGGCGAGTGCCAGCAGGGCGTGCGGATCCTGCCGAACCTGCTCGGGCACCGGGTTCAGCACGGCCAGGGCCTCCTGCCGCAGCCCCAATGCCAGGAGGGTCTCGCCCTGCTGCAAGCCAGGCATGTCCGCCAGCCCGGCTTGCTCCACGGCGCCGTCTCCCGCCCACCAACCCAGCCACTGCCGGGCAAAACGGGCCGACCCGTCATCGCCTTCCAGCGCGGGCGCATCAGCCGCCAGGACCGCCATGTCCTCAATCAGGAACTGGCTGGAACCGTCACTGCGCCGCACAGCCTGCTTGGAGGCCAACCCGTGGAAGGATTCGGGCCAGGTGGACGCGGTGTGGTTCCAGGCAAACCGGGCGCCTTCCCGTTCATCCATCTCCCACAGGGTGCGCGCACTCCAATATCCCACCTCGGCTGGCCGATACCAGCGATGGGTTTCGCGCAGTTTCCGCCAATACCCCTTGGCCAAGCCGTAGTCGCCGTTGGCCAGTGCCGCCTCAGCCAACGCGAACAGGGCTTCGGGAACGCGGCTGTGCTCCGGGAAATCCGCGGCGAACCTTGCCAACACCTCTCCGGCCGCCGCGGCATCCCCCTGTGCCAGTAAGGCAAACCCTTCATTGGCATCGAGGGTCGCCAGGGTCGGATCGTGGGGATGCGCGGCCCTGAAGTCGGCCAGGGCCTGCGTATAGGCGTCTGTGTTGTCCACGGCTGCGTAGACGCGCAACAGTCCATGCCAAGCCGCTCCGATGCAGTCACAGGCAGGGAATTCCTCCACAATGCGACGGTAGTGGGAGACGGCTCGCACCCAGCCTTCCAACTCTGCCAGCGAATGGCCCGCGTACAACAACGCCCAAGGCAGCCTGTGGTCGGACGCCTCGGCCGTTTCAAGATAGGTGTCGAAGGCACCGACCGCCGCCTCCCAGCTGCCGGCGGCATGGTTGATGTATCCCCGGTTGTAGGGATCGAACTCCTGCTCGTTCTCGATCAGCCTTGACAGGGACAGCCAGGCATACCAGCTCTCGCGCTGGGTTTCCGCGGCCTGATACCAGTGGCTGAAGGCCTGTTCGGGACGGTCCGCCTCAAGCCAGGCCTGACCGGCCATGTAATGGATGCGCGTGCGATAGGCCGGATCCCGGGCAAAGTCAAGAATCTCCTCGTAGATGCCGCCTGCTTCCTCATGCAGGCCGCGGGCTTCCTGCTGGCCGGCCATGCTCAGGAGGATATAGGCCTGCTCGGACACGGTCGGGGCCAGTTCCGCAGCCGTGCGCCAATGGTCCAGTCCCTGTTCCGGCCGGCCGACTGCAAACAGCATCCGGCCCCAGCGACGGTGGATCCATACCTCCATGACCGGCAAGTGTTCGATAGCCCGCCGCCAGGCATCCTCGGCCCCCGCGGTGTCCAGCAATGCTCCGCGCACGATCGCCCGTTGGATCCAGGCGCTACCAAGATGAACATCGTCCAGGGGCTCCCCAAGCCGGTCGGCCGCCGCGAAGAACCGGTCCAGGGCTTCGTCCGCCGCCGCCCATTGCCCGGACTGCACCAACAGGCGGGTTTGGACAAAGGCAGCCTGCCAGGCCAAGGCCGGATCCGATGCCTGGACGACTCCCGACAGCGCCCGTACCGCGGCATCGGCCTGGCCGTCGGCTTCCAGTTGCCTGCCCCAGGCCAGCGCCTCCGCAGGGGTTCTGGCACGGGGCGGGGGCGCGGGTGTGGGGCCGATTTCCGCAACCGGAAGTGTCGGTCCCGGCACCGGTGTGGCCGTAGCCACCTCGACGTCCAAGTCCCGAGACCGATCGCGTCCGCAGGCGGCCGTCAGGCAGACGGCCAACAGACACAGGGCGACCACCCAGGTGCGGCGGAAACGCAGGTTCCACGGTGCGCGGAAGGCCGGCTGGCAGGACATGGATCGGAGGCGGAGGTGCGGAACAGAGGCGGCGGCCATGAATCCAGCGGCTGCGCGAACCCGTGGGACCGGACGTCTGCGATCATAATAGGCAGACTCGAAATTGATGGATTGAATTGAACATGACATCGGCCCATTCCGCAGATCTGGTCACGGCCGGCGGCATCGAATGGCACCTGGTCGTGGGCATGGAGGTCCATGCCCAGGTCTCGACCCGCTCCAAGATGTTTTGCGCCTGCAGTGCCGAATACCAGGGGTTCGACCCCAACTCCCACGTCTGTCCCGTGTGCCTGGGGATGCCGGGAGCCATGCCGGTCATCAACCAAAGGGCCGTGGAGGCCACGATTGCCACCGGACTGGCCCTGGGTTGCCGCATTCCCGACACCGCCGTCTTCGCGCGCAAGAACTACACCTACCCGGACCTGCCCAAGGGCTACCAGATCACGCAGTTCGAATACCCCCTGTGCGTCGACGGCCGAGTGGACGTCCCCCTGCCCGGCGGCGACACCGGCGCAATTCGCATCCGGCGGGCGCATCTGGAAGAGGACACCGGCAAGACCACGCACGAAGGCGGGAGTTCGCTCGTCGATCTCAATCGGGCGGGCGTACCCCTGATGGAAATCGTGACCGAGGCGGACATCACCAGTGCTGAGGAGGCCTATGGCTTCCTGGTGCGCCTGCGCACGATCCTCCGCTACCTGGGCGTCAACAGCGGCGACATGGAAAAGGGCGCGCTGCGCTGCGAGCCCAACATTTCGGTGCGCACCGCCGAACAGGCGGCGCGGGGGAAATACGGCACCAAGGTCGAGGTCAAGAACCTGAACAGCCTGCGTGCCGTCCGGGCCGCCATCGCCTTCGAACACAACCGGCAAGCACGCGTCCTGGCCAAGGGCGGCTCCATCGAGCAGGTCAACATGGGCTGGGACGAGGCCCGGCAGATTACGGTCCTGCAGCGGTCCAAGGAAAGCTCGGACGACTATCGCTACTTCCCCGAGCCGGACCTGCCGCCGCTCAATATTTCCCCGGAGGACATCGCCCACATCGAGGCGGGGCTGCCGGAACTGGTCCAGGCCAAGGAGGACCGGTACGTGAACGACTGGGGAGTGCGTCCCGCCGAAGCGTCGCTGCTGGCCAGCGAACGCCCTCTGGCCACCTGGTTCGAGGAGGCGGTGGCGGCCTGGGGCGGCGAAGACGGAAAACCGCAAACCCTGGCGCTCTGGGTCACGACCGAACTGCTGGCCCTTCTGCATCGACAGGGCGAAGGCCAGGACCTGCGCCAGATTGCCGACATCCGCGTCCAGCCGCATCAGCTGGCCGACCTGCTGACGGCCCTGGCCGACCGGCAAATCAACAACAACACCGCCAAGCAGGTGCTGGCCGCCATGATGGAGACCGGCGAGGATCCGCACACCATCATCGAGCGGGAAGGCCTGGCCCTGGTGTCGGACACGTCCATGCTGGATGCCGCCATCCTTGAGATCTTCGAAGCCAATCCGGACGAGCACGCCCGGATTCAGGCCGGGGAAATGAAACTTCTGGGGTTCTTCATGGGACAGGTAATGAAGGCCACCAGGGGACAGGCGGACCCCCAAACCGCACGCACGCGGTTGCAGGAACTGCTTGGGAGCGAAAACTGACCTATGACGACTCCCTGGCAACCGACGGCGGTCATCTGGGACCTGGACGGAACCCTGGTGGATTCGGAACGGCTGCACTTCGAAACCTGGCAGGAAGTGATGCAGGGCTGCGGCATCGACTACTCGGAGGTGGAGTTCCTGGCGGACTTCGGCAAGACCACGCCGACGGTGCTGCGCGAGTATCTGGGACCCGACTTGCCCGCGGCCGAACTCGATCGCCTGACGCTGCTCAAGGCGACCCTGTTCCGGGACCGCGCACCGGCGGAACTGAAGTTGCTGCCAGGGGCCGGGGAGTGGCTCGAGGCCATTGCCGGCGAGGGGTTGTTGCAGGCAGTGGCTTCATCGGCACCCATGCAAAGCATCGCGACCCTGATTCAGGACCTGGACCTGGGACAGTACTTTGCAGCCCTGCTGTCGGGAGTGGCCCTACCCAGGAGCAAGCCGGATCCGGCCCTGTTTCTCAACGCGGCAGGAGCCATGGGACAAGCAGCTCCGAATTGTCTTGTGATGGAGGACAGCAACTACGGCATCGAAGCCGCGCGCCGTGCCGGAATGCCCAGCGTGGCCGTCGGGGAACGTGCCGCCGAAGCCGCAGCCACCCTGGCCGATAGCCATGGTGCCATTCCCTGCCTGCAGGTGCCGGACATGACCCAAACTTCCTGGACCGCGGCACGGATGCATCTCACCGTCGAGTTGGCTGGCTCTGCCTGAACACGGCACCCAGTCTGCTTTGGGGGTCCAATCTCCAGGACCCGCAAACCAATCCAGTAAACCTGCCATCACTACGCTGAGGTCAGCCGACGCAATGCACAGGAGAACTGCCTGTCAGGGTCCGTGGGCTGTGGACCGCGACACCCGATGCCTACCCGTTACCGGCTTCCAGATTCCCGATAGAGCGGATTCGGCTGTTGCGCGACCAATGCAGGTGCGAATATTACGACTACTGCAGGTGTGCGCCTGATTAATCCACTACACTATGGTCGGCATTCCATCCGAAACCATTTGACCCAACAACTTGCCGGCGCAAACCATGAACCGCCGCGATTCACCCGCTCTGGACATCTTTGCACTCGTGGTGTTGGGATGTGCCGGATACGGCGCCTTCTTGGGATATCGCCTGGCAGACGGGGTCGACTCCTTAATTCCCAACGAAATGTTGATTGGCGGTGGCATCGGCCTGTTGATTGGCCTCGGCTTGCTGCGGATCGGAAACAGAGTGTTCAAACGGCTGGGCATCGGTCCTTCGTCAAGATTGTTCGGGAATTCCGGCAACCCCTTCCTGTCACCTCAGGCTCAAAAAGTCCAGGACCAGAAAGCCGGCGTCCTCACCGGCGAGGATCTGATCCAACGGCAAATCCTGGACTGGCTGGCATCCACGCGGCCCGACATCTTCGCCGCCCACATTCCCAACGGTGGTCATACGAGCTGGCGCGCCTCCCACTTGCTGCGCGTCGGCATGGTGAAGGGCATGCCCGATCTGATCCTGATCGGTGCCCGGGGCCAGGTTGGTTTCATGGAAGTCAAGACGGAATCCGGGTCGTTGCGCAAGGAGCAGCGTTCCCTCCAAACCCTTCTGACGGCCCGTGGTCTGCCCCACGCCGTCGTGCGTTCGCCCGAAGAGTGTGACAAGGCCCTGCGTTCCTGGGGCTGGTAGGGCCGAGGCAGCCGGACAGTCCTCAACAGACTGCTGAAAAACGCGGCCGGTTGGGATTCCGTCATCCAGGAACAGGCCCGATGCAAGGGCCCTATGGTACAATTTGAAAGTAATACTTTCATTTTGCACCCACCACAAACCGTGATCCATCGAGAAATCACCCGACACCTGGAGGCGTCGTTTCAACAGTATCCGATTGTCACCGTGACCGGTCCCCGGCAATCCGGCAAGACGACGCTCTGCAGGGAAACCTTCCCCAGCTTGAATTACGTCAATCTGGAATTACCGGATGACCGGGAATTTGCCGAGGCGGATCCCAGGGGATTCCTGGCCCAGCTCGGTGACGGTGCAATCATCGACGAAGTACAGCGAGTACCTGACCTCCTGTCATACATTCAGGTGGCTGTGGACGAGAAACGGTCGAACAGCCTGTTCATTCTGACAGGCAGTGCACAGTTCGAACTTCATCGCAGGATCACACAGTCCCTGGCTGGCAGAACAGCCTTGCTCCGCTTGCTGCCCTTGTCCCTGCCCGAACGGCGACAGGCCGGAGCCAGTGATGCAGTCGACGACATTCTCTATTCCGGCTTCTATCCTCGGATTGTCGACCAGGACCTCAGTCCGACCCAGGCGTTGGCCGGCTACTTCGAGACCTATGTGGAACGTGACGTACGCCAGCTGGCAGAGATCCGAAACCTGTCCCATTTTCGACGCTTCGTGCGCCTGTGTGCCGGGCGGATAGGCCAACTCGTCAACTTCAACGCTTTGGGAGCGGACGCGGGGGTATCCCACACAACCGCGCGCACATGGCTCACGCTATTGGAGGAGAGCTACATCGTCTTCCAGCTGCCTCCGTACTTCGCCAATATGCGCAAGCGGCTGATTAAATCGCCCAAGATCTATTTCTACGACGTGGGCTTGGCCGCCTACCTGAACGGTATCCGAAATGCCGGACAGGTGGCAACCCACCCTTTGCGCGGCGGCCTCTTTGAAAACACAGTGGTCGTCGAGGCGTTCAAGCATCGCTGGAACCGGGGAAATCGACCCGACGACCTTACCTTTTTCCGGGACGCGAAAGGCTTGGAGTCCGACCTGCTCTATCCGACCGGACAGGAACTCGCTGCGTTCGAGGTTAAGTCGGGCGCCACCATCAGTTCGGCTTACTTCGGCTCGCTCCATCGGGTAGCCGACCTGGTACCCAACGTTACCTCCAAAATTGTTGTTTACGGTGGTACGGAACGCCAGTCTCGAAGCGACGGCAAAGTGATACCGCTGGCCAACCTGGGCGGAACCTTGGACAGGCTTGATGTTGACCGCGAAATCGACGCCTTCGTGGACGACAACAAAGGGTTGGCTCCCGATGACTCCGACATCAAGGCGTTGGACCTTGCGTACACCAGGTTCACCCGTCCTGAATTGGAAGAGCTGGAGGCGGAACTAAAGCGGTTGTCCGGGCTCTTTGCCGGGGATCGACGATCCTCCTACGTGACGATCGACGGCGCATCCACCGTCGTCAACGACCTATTGGAGGCCCGTCACTGGCCGCAGACGAAAGCGCAGCGCATTCTTGTGCATGGGTTGAAATTGAGCAGCAACAGGCCGTTGGCGCTTGAGTACACCTGCAGATTAAATAGATACACCGGCAAGGGGAACGAGGGATTCAACGTGGAATTCTCGATTCAATGGCGACTTGACGGTGCGAAGCTATCGCGGTCCGCGACCATCGACAGGCGTCCAATCCCTGAGCTTGATGCCAGCGTTGACTATCAGCAACTGGGTAACCGAACAGTGGATGTGGACCAGACGGCTGCGGTTGTTGCCAGGCACATCCGACAACGGATTGGCGAACTGTCTTCGGACTCCGGCGGCGAACACTGAGCTCATGATCGCCGATGCCGTCTCCGCGTGCCACCAGCAGGCTGCTGAAAACGGGGCCGGTTGGGATTTGTCCACTTGGCAACGGAGAAATCCCCGATGTCCGTTCGGCCCAATCCCCAACGCAGCACGCTGGACATCGTGGATCCGGGGAACGGGTGCCTCGGGACCATCCGCGGCGGCGGATCAAGGCGGTGGCCGATGCGGCCCTGGCGCAGCTCTTGCCAACCTTCGACGCCACCGTCTTCACCAAGAACCGGCAACGGCTGCTGGCGCACGACGCGGGCCGGGCCCTATTTGACAAGACGGTATGGGCGGCCGACCAAGGGGAGCTACTGTCGGATGTGCACTTCAGTATGGACGGGACCCTGAGCGAAGCGGTCGCCAACCTAGGAGCTTCCGGCCCAAGAAGGAGCCGACGCACCCGTCCACGGACAACAATCCCGGCTACCTGGTGACCACCGCCTACAATCCGGAGAGCATGGTCAATCTGAAGGCCGCGCCGGAGACCGTAGACCGTACCGTCCGGGTAACCTACCGGGGTCTCTGCGCTCCCCAAGGGGTTCCACCAAGCCTACGGGACTCACCAAGCCTACGCGTAGGGACCGGGCAGGGGGTTCCAGAGCCCATCGGATCTCCTACACACCAAAGCCGTGCACCATCTTGGTGGCTGATACCATCCCAAACCTTTTTCCCGCAGCCTGCCAATTTCCCACACGCCGACAGGCACCCTAGCGAAGCAACGCATCGTGGCGCGGCAACTGCGTTGCCACAATCCACTCTGGACCATCGTCCGGACCTGAAGCAAGACACCGGCTTCGGACCGCGCCGCTCCAACTGCTTCGGGCTACCATGTCTTGTCGCATCCAGTACGGGAGGAGAAACATTATGTCCGGTTCCAGTCAGCAACCCCTGCTCGGGAATTACGAGTTTCAAGTAACCTGGTCTATGGCCGACATGTTCGGATACGGCTTGTTGTGGCTTTTGTTGATTTTGATCACGTTTGGCCTGGCATCGTTCTTCGCCCCATATGCATGGGCAGCCAAGCTCCTCAATGGATGCGAGGTTCGTGACCGCTCAGGCAACCGGCTGGGAACGCTTCAGGTCGATATCCAGATTGCCGATCAGCTGGTCCACATTCTGCTGTGGATATTGCTCACGCTCATCACGTTCGGCCTGGCGGGGATCTTCTACTACTTCGGAGTGGCGCGGACCATTCTGAACAACACCTACATCGTCTGAGTCCATGAACCCAAGTCAGCGGGGACATCCCGCCACTAGGTATTCAACGACCAGCGATGACGGCGGCCACCTTTACCGTCCCGATGCGTCCGGCCTACCTGACCCCGGCCATGTTTCGGCGGCAGTGAGCGTGTCGATGTGACCGGCTAACTTCCAGAATCCAACACCGGACAACCGGCAATCCGACTCGCGAAAGGGTCGGCTGACACGATTGCCGCTGCCCAGGTGCCCGATACTGTCCCCGTACACGATGGACAGAGGGTTGACATGCAGACTGTGGCGGTGACCGGAGCCTGGTCCTTTCTTGGCCGCTACGTGGCCCGCGAACTGCTGGATCGCGGTGCACAGGTGGTTTCGCTGAGTTCCAGGACCCCGCCCGACCCCGACCCGTTTCAGGGCTCCGTCCAAGCCCGGCCCCTGCGATGGGACTCAGCCGAACTGACAGCGTCCCTGGCAGGGGTGGACAGGCTCTACAACACATACTGGGTGCGCCATGACCAGCCGCCCATCGGCCACCGGGGACCGTGGACCTCGCACAGCGAGGCGGTGCAGAATTCCTGCATGCTGCTCGATGCCGCCAAGGCCGCCGGCGTGCAGCGCATCGTCCACGTCAGCATCACCCAGCCATCCGCGGACAGCCGCCTAACCTACTTCCGGGGCAAGGCACAGGTAGAGGCGCATCTGCGCGGTACGGGCCTGTCGCACGCCATTTTGCGTCCTTCCTGCTTCTTCGGGGGCGGCGACATTCTGATCAACAACGTGGCCTGGGCGGTACGGCGAATGCCGTTCTTCCCGCTGCCGGGTCCCCTGGATTACCGCATCCGGCCCATGCATGTGGCGGACATGGCCCAGGCGATCTGCAACTGGGGCGAACGAGAGGACAACGCCACCCGCGATGCCTGCGGCCCGGATCAGTACCGCTTCGCCGATCTGGTGCGCTACATCGGCCACACCGTGGCCGGCAAGAAACCGCGGATCCTGACGCTGCCAACGAGCGTGTGCCTGCGCCTGTACCAGGCGGCGGGGTTGCTGCTGCGCGACACCATCCTCTCGCGGGCCGAGTTGGAGGGCCTGTCCCAGGACCTGCTGGGCTCCGACGAGGAACCACTGGGCACCACTGCGCTGTCGGAATGGATGGCACGCCGCGCCGATACGCTGGGCCGGGAATTCCACCCGGAACCGCCCCGCTAGTCCGATTGCCGGATCAGCTCCCTCACACGGTCAGATGGGGGTATCTTCCGCGTAGGAATCCACAACTTCGGTCGCATCGTCGTCCCACTGCTTCAATTTCAGTTCCGCTTGCTGCAGGTACCGGTCGCACAGTGCGGACAACTTCTTGCCCTCTTCGTACAGGGCCAGCGCTTCGTCCAGGGTCTTGTCCCCGCTCTCCAGATCCTTTACAACCTGCTCCAGCCGACGAATGGCCTCTTCAAACGGAAGCTGCTCCTGTTCCGTGGGCGATTCCGTGTTGTGCTCCATGGGGCGACCTTTGTTGGTTGAACCTGGACGGCCATGTCCCTCAAACCGATGCACCCAACACAATTCGGTTCGGGCGAACCACCAGATCGATTCCGTCCTGTTCAATACTATATAGCCCGGTACGTTCAGTCCGCCTGCTTTCCAAACGGGATTCACCGCCATGAGCGAGGACCGCATGCTCCCCTTCCCACCGGCCGTGGTGCTCTGCATCGAAGATCTGCTCTTCTCGGAGCGGATGGCGGACGCTGTTCGACATCTGGGCGGCACGCCCGTTGCCACAGAAAGCAAAAAGGCCTTCCTTAGGGCCATGGACCAATCGCTGCCCGTCCTGGCCCTGCTTGACCTGCACATCGACATGAACTGGGAGGCGGCCATCCAGACAGTACGCCTGCGTCCGCACACCCGCGCCGTTCCCATCTACGGATTCGGCCGGCACACGGAGCCCGAACTGCTGGCGCGGGCCCGCCGGGCGGGAGCCGATCACGCGTGGGCCCGCAGTCGTATCGTTGAGGAACTGCCTGCCCTTCTGGAACGCCACATCAATCCGACCCTGGTCATGCCGGACGGCGGCTTGGACCCCTTGTCGGCGGACGCGGCCGAGGGAGTGCGACTGTTCAATGCCGGCCGCTACCACGCCCAGCACGAGGCGTTCGAGGATGCCTGGAACGCCGAACCGCGACCGGTCAGGGAGATGTACCAGGGCATCCTGCAGATTGGACTGGCCTTTCTGCAGTTGCAGAACCGCAACCGGCCGGGCTCCATCAAGATGTTCGGGCGGGGCGTGCCGCGGTTGCGGCCGTTGCCGGACGTGGTTCAGGGAGTGCAAATCCGCAGGTTTCTCAGCGAATCCCTGCAGGTGTTCCAAGCGTTGTCGGATGCCGGGAGGAGACCGAACTGGTCAAGTTTGGAACGCGACCTGCCTTCGGTCCATGTAACCGAACCCGGTTGACGCTATCGGTTTCCGGACACCCACTGCTGTCCCGCCAGCCAAGCCAGTCCCTCCTCCGACAACAGCCACTCCAATTCCCTTGCCTCCATGTCGGGGTGCATGCGAATGCGCCACATGCGGAACGGATCCCGATTGTCCTGCAGAAGCCCGTTCTGGGTGGTAAGGCCGGCCCAGTACCCCTCGTCGCGGAAGATGTCGATGACTCGTTGATCGTAGAAGCCCATGGGGTAGGCAATGACGCGCGGCGTATAGCCCAATTCCTGCTCGAAGGTCAGGATGCCGCCGCGCGCCTGGTTCCTCAGGTAGGCCTCGGACCGGCCGGCAAGACTTTCGTGCAGCCGCGCATGCGATTCGATCTCCATGCCGGCCCTTACCATCTGCCGGATCTGATCCCAGGTCATGTAGCTGGGATTCCCGCTGTGGGGAAACTCGGAGATAACGAAGAAGGTCCCTATCATGCCGCGTTCGGTCAACAGCGGCAGGGCATTGGTGAAGTGATTGGCATAGCCGTCGTCGAAGGTGAGCACGATTGGCTTGGGCGGCAGCGGGGTGCCCAGTGCCAGGTGGTTGATCACGTCCCTCACCGAAATCGTCTCGAAACCCAGATCCTGGATCAGGTCCAGGTGGGTGGCGAACAAATCGGGCGGAACGGAGAGCCCGAACCGGATGGAGTCCGCGTTCGACGGCGGTTCCTCGATGTAGTGGTACATGAGCATGGGCACGGACACCTGACGATGCTCGCCGTCCGGGGTGGGCTGCGGCACCGGCGTGGCCGTCGGCCGTACCCGTCCCACCGGCAGCAGGCCCAACAGGATGCGGGAGCGGGTTGATCCGGGCGTGGCTGTCGGGGTCGCGAACGGGGTTGCGGTTGGCCGCGGGGCCGCGAACGGGGTTGCAGTTGGCCGCGGCTCGGCAGCCGCCACGGCGTCCTCCCGTTCCGGAATCTGGAGTACGAATACGGGCGGATCGATCATCTCCGTCTCCAACAAGGCCGGATCCACACAGGCCGCCAGGAAGACCGCACATGCGACCAGACGGTAAACAAGCTTGAGGAGAGTCATCAGCCTGAAGGCCAAACGCCAAGGGAACAAACCGAGCCAGGGCCGGGGTCGGGTCAGATGTAGCCGAAGGAACGTACCAAGTCCGGATTCCGGCGCCAGTTGCGACGCACCTTGACCCAAAGGTCCAGGTAGACCCGGGTTTCGGCCACCTTCTCGATCGCCTGCCGGGCGGACGCACCAATCCGCTTGATCATCCGCCCGTTGCGACCCAGCACCATGGGCTTGTGGCTGTCCCGTTCAACGTACAGCACGGCGGAGATGTAGGTTTGAGCCGGATCCCGCTCGACATACTCGGCAATTTCGACCGCAATGCCGTGCGGCACTTCCTCGGACAGGAACTGAAGGGCCGCGGCCCGAATCAACTCGGCCGCGATGGTGCGCAGGTGCTGGTCCGTAACCTGATCCTCTTCGTAGTACCGGGGCCCCTCGGGCAACATGCCCTGCAGAAGGCCTACGAGCTGCGGAACGCCGAAGCCGGTCTTGGCACTGACCACCGTAGCCGGCCAGGCAGCAACGGCGCCATCCGGAAACCGGTTGCCGGCAAACCCGATGTACGAGTCCATGTACGACACGAGCCGGTCCTCCCTGCCCTCCAGCTGGTCGATCTTGTTGAAGCCGAACACCACCGGCGGCAGTTTGTCCTCCGCGTCGAGTTCAGCCAGATGGTCCAGGATCAGGCCGTCATCCGTTCCGGGGCGGCGGCTGATGTCGATCAGCCACAGCAGGACGTCACAGTCGGTCATCACCGCCTCGACCTGCTGCACCATGTACCTGCCCAACTCGTGGCGGGGCTTGTGCAGACCGGGGGTGTCCTGGAACACGATCTGGGCATCCTCGGACGTGTACATGCCGAGAATGCGGTGGCGGGTGGTCTGCGGCTTGGCATGGGCCACCGAGATCAATTGGCCCACGATGCTGTTCAACAACGTGGACTTGCCTGCGTTGGGGCGGCCGACCAGGCCAACAAACCCGCTGACGAACTTGGTGGCTTCCATGGGAGTTATATTTTACTGTGAGAGGGGTGTTGGTCCAGAGTTCGCCGGCTGTCAGTGGATTACGCTGCAGCTTGTGACGACAGCCAACGAGTCATTGTTCAGCAGCTGTGTTGTGTACGGCTGCAGGGTTTGCGACCGCGCAGGCGATCCAGTCCTGGATCGAGGCGCAGTTCGAAGTGGTCTACACCCGCGGCAGCATCCATACGCTGCTGGCCCGTCTGGGGGATTCGGCTGAAGAGGCCACGGCCCCGGTCCAGCAAACAGTGCGGGTTACCCGTACTGAAATGATCCCAATATGCAATATTGCCTCTAATGGCCACAAAGTAGCCATTCCTACCCGTCCCGCAAACGGCCGTTTGCGGAAGCTGTCGGGGTACCGCCCAACGGGGCATTGTACGCCAATGTACAATGCCTGTGTTGCACACTGCACGCGCGAGGCATCCGAGCAATGGACAGGCACGACACCGCCGGCGCCAACAGGGCGATCCCGGCATCGCAATTCAGGGCCAACTGCCTGCAACTGATCGATCAGGTTGCCCAAAGCGGCGAGGAAATCGTGATCACGAAGCACGGCATCCCGGCTGCGAGGCTGGTGCCCCTCACGAGGAACCGGAAACCAACACCTCCGTTCGGTGCGGGCCGGCACCTGTTTGACATCACGGGCGACATCGAGGCCCCGCTCGACGTGGCGTGGGAAGCGGAAGTGAATCCCGATCGGGTACTCGACCCGTCATGATTCTCGACACCAGCGTATTGATATGGTTCCATTTTGGCGATCGTCAACGCCTGGGTGAAACCGCCCGCCGGGCGATTGACGAAGCCTGGGTCAACGGCGATGCCGCGGTGTCGGCGATTACGTTCTGGGAAGTCGCCTTGCTGCACAGGAAGCGGCGTCTGAACTTCCATGTCGAACTCGGGTCCTGGCGCGCCGGCCTTTTGGACAACGGGCTGGTCGAGATTCCGATCGATGGCGACATCGGCATCCGATCGGTGTTGCTGCCCGACTTTCACGACGATCCGGCCGACCGCCTGATTGTCGCGACCGCGTTGACCGGGCACCGGCTCGTTACGTCCGACCACAAGATTCTGCGATGGACGGGCCGTCTCAACCGCCTGGATGCCAGGAAGTAACGCCCCCCGTACCCAAGGCCGGCTGGGTCGGTTCTGGATACATCGTTCTCGTGTGCTCCTGCGAATGACGCGGAGCCGCAACCCGATTATAGGCTCCGCCATCGTTGGCGTATATGGTCCGCAAACGGCCGTTTGCGGGACGGGGGGACCCGATTGGGCAACCCGGCTACACCGGTACACTTGGGGACCGTCCCGGTAGGCCAGAAGAGAACCTTGAAAGCCATGCCCGACATGACCTGCTCGAGTTGGCGGTCCTGCTCTCCCTGCTGATCCCAGTAGGGATCGGTCATTTGGCGTCGGGCGCGGCTGGCTCCCTGTCCGCATGGCGGCCGTCGCATCAGGCTCCGGGCCGGGAGCTGCCGCCACCGTCGGCGCACGTTGGCGGACCCGAAGTGACATCCGGACCGAGTGTCCCTGCTTTCACCATGCACGGCTACCATGCGGTCCCGACGTTTTGAATGAGGAGGACCGCATGTCCGATGGCCGTGCCACCTGGTTTGTCGATGGATCGTACCTGTACAACGTGTGGCGGAACCTGCACCGGGCAGACCGACTGGATTACCTGTTGCTGCGCCGGCATCTGGAGGACAGGTTCCGTGTCGAAATAAAAGATGCGTACTACTTCAACTCGGTCCCCGAACTCCAGACCGAGAGTTCCCACGCCTTCCACGAAGCCCTGACCTATCCGCCTCCCATTGGTCCGGGGTTGCGCGTCAAGCTCTATTGGCTTCAGAAGCGCGAGATGTACTGGCCGTCGTCGTGGGGTGGCGGGCCCATCGTGCATCCCGACACCGGCCAGCAGTTCGAGTTGACGCAACAAAAGGCCGTCGATGTCGGTCTGGCCTTCCACCTGATGCGTTCGCACGAACACCAGCAGTGGCGCACGCTCCTGCTGGCCGCCGGCGACGGTGATTTCCACGAAGTGATTCAGCATCTGGTGGAATATCGAGATGTGGCCGTGATTCTCATCGGCTCGATGGATTCCATAAGCCGGGAACTGCGGCCCTATGCCCAGGCCGTGGTGGAACTGGACCGGATCGCCGAAGCGGTGGCCAGGCAGGTGCGCTGACCAATGCCAGCCCAATTGAGGCACGGTCGCGCAACAGCTTTAGTGAACCCCCGCAGCTTGTGCGTAGGCCTGCCGGGTTGACGTCAATCCCCGATCAGGGCATCGAGGGCCTTGCCGCCCCACCGGGACCGGGCGGCATACAGTTCCACGCATCCGCAGCACTCGCCGGTGCGGATGTTGAAGCGAAAACGCTGCAGGTTCACGAACCGACCGAGCCCGTCATCGGCAGCGCGGATGGTCCCCGTCCGGTGCTGCCAGTTCCCGCACTTCGCACAGGCCGGGTCGGTGGCCGGCTGTTCCATCGTCTGACGGAAAACCCGCACTGCGTCCGCAACCATCTTGCGGAACACAACGGCATGCATGGAAATGCCGTTGGCAGAGGCAGACCCAACCATCGGCACTCCCCTGCGCCAAACCAGTGCACACGTATGACTTCCGCGCTTCTCCTCCGGCGGATCCTTGAAGCACCTGATGTCATACCTGATAGCTTCCACCCAGCTCCTCAAGTGTTCCCGACTGTGTGCAACCAGCACGTGCCGTCAACCAGCCCGGTCATTCCTCTTTGCCTTGGCAACTCATAATCTGGACCCCGTTGGCAGTCCATGGTCGGAGATGAGATCTTGGCAGATCAGCGTGCAACCTCGGAACCGGACGACGACCGCGTGCATCTGGTCGATGGTGTTCAGTTCGCGCAGGTTGTGCTGGCCCGCGAAATCCTGCACGTAGCGGTTCAGGTGCTTGGCGAAAGTTTGTGGAACGCGCCCATGTAGGCGTGCTTGAGCAGGAATCAGAAGGAATCGATGCCGTTGGTATGGGCCAAGCCGTGCACGTATTCGCCTGTTGAATGGCGAACGGAAGCGTGCCAGCAGCGGTTCATGCTGTTGTAGGCATTGGCTTCATCCGTACGCCGTACCAGTGCGGTCCACCAAGCTCATCACAGCCGTCGTGCCCACGATGCTGCGCCCAGTATGCAGGCACTTATTGCCATACTTGTTGCGTTCCTTGCTCCCGAAGTAGAACTCGTCTACTTCGACCGGTCCCTTGCAGTCAGGCTCTGCATCCGGCATCCACGCCTCACGAATACAGTGCAGCATGCACCAGGCGGCTTTCTGGCTATGGAAACTTGCTCAGGTGTAGGAGGCTGGACCTGCCAACATCCTCCTCAGATGCAACTCTTCCAGAATCCTTAGGTGTTCAACCGATTGCCCGATCGACATGAATGTTGTCACATCTGTGACCACGGCCTGCCGAGAGACTGTTGGAACAGGTTCATCCCGTGGACGCGACTATCTGCAACTCGACAACAACAATATGCAGGCAACCCAAAGCAGTGTGAGGATTTTGGGTTGGTCAGCCTTCGGTGGTGTGCTACTGGCAAGCAGTCACACCACCGTCGACAAAGATGTTTTGCCCGGTCACGAACGAGGAACTGGGCGAGGCTAGGAACACGGCGAGGCCAGCCAAATCCTCGGTTTCGCCCACCCGGCCCATCGGGATGCGGCTGACCAGGGCATTGTAGAAGTCTGGATCGTTCAGGTAGCGGTCCACCAGGGGCGTGCGGATGAAGGTCGGCGCGATGCCGTTCACCCGGATGCCGTGTTCGGCCCACTCGCTGGCCAACTGCTTGATCAGTATTCCCAGGCCCCCCTTGCTGCCGACGTAGGCCGCATAACCCCGCCGAATACCCAGGTTGGAGCGCACCGAGGTAATGTGGATGATGCTGCCCCCGTGTCCTTGGGCAATCATGCTGTGCGCCGCCGCCTGGGAAAGCAGGAAGCCCCCCTTGAAGTTGATGTCCATGACCGTGTCCCAGGACTCCTCAAGGACATCGGTGGCCGGCTCCTCAATCTGCGTTCCGGCACTGTTGACCAGCACGGTAACCGATCCCAGGGCCGCTTCCGCGACTTCGAAGCTGGCGGCAATCGAGTCGGCCTTCGTGGCATCCATTTCGGCCCCCACCACCCGACTGCAATCGCCGGAAATGCGGGCCGCCGCCTCGTCGCATCGATCCTGTTGGCGTCCGGTGATGGACACCTTCGCGCCGAAAGCGTGACAGGCGGCTGCGATTTCTCCTCCAATGCCACCGGTACCGCCCACCACCATCACGTGCTGGCCGTCTAGGTCAAAAAGGCTGCTGTGCCCGGACACGGTCGCATCTCCTGCGGAAAGGTCGGCGGTTCGCTTCAGTCGTTGATGATGGCCACGGCCCGTACCGGAGCCGCCGTGGCACCCCGCAGTTTGATGGGCAGTGCCGAGAATGTAAACCCGGTCGGCTCGGGAATCTGGTCCAGGTTGATCAGGTTCTCGATGTGGTAGTACTCCCGCTCGCGCATGACGCGGTGGGCCTCCCACAGCTTGCCCCGCTCGAACATCGCATCGATGGGTGGATCGAAGCCGATGGCATCGATGCCCATCATCATGACGCCCCGGTCCAGGAGCCAGTGCACGGCCTCCTTGGTCATGCCCGGATGGTCCTTGAGATAGTTGGGGCTGTGGCGCTGCTTGGAGGCGTCGGTCCGCAGCAGGATGATGTCCAGCGGCTGCACTTCATGGTTGATCTCGGCCAGGGCGGCCTCGATGTCCTCCACCAGAATCTCTTCGCCCGGCCCCTTGTGGGTCAGGTTCAGGACCACGCCATTGCCGTAGCAGTACTCCAAGGGAATGGCCTCGGCCGCGCCCGGGGCGTTCGGGTTGCAGTGGAACCAGCTGTCCATGTGGGTGCCGATGTGGTCGCCCATCAGGATCACGCCGTTGTTGCAGTGCTCCACGCCGTACTTGTCGGCGCCGGTCTCCTTGGCGTACTCCTCGTGGGAGTAGTAGACGTTGATGGCGGGCGGCACGTTGCCGGGATAGATCACCATCCCCTTGTGCACTTCCATGCTCAGTTCGATCAGACGGTGGCCCATCGTTGAAGTCTCCTGTTGGGATCGGAGGCGCAAGCCCCCTTGGACGCGGCGCGCCGCGATTGATTTAGGTGCAGTCCCAGCCGCCGTCGACGCGCAGGACCGCACCGGTGATGAAACTGGCTTCGTCGGACACCAGGAAATACACGGCCGCTGCCAACTCGGCCGGATCGCCGCCCCGACCAAACACGCTCTTGGCGGTCAAGACGGCCTTGGTGCCTTCGTAGTCCCCCGAGTCGATCATCGACTGTTCCAGCATGGGGGTATGGAAAAACCCGGGCACGACCGTGTTGCATCGAATGCCCCGGGGCCCGTAGTCCAGGGCCATGCTCTTGGTCAACTGGAGCACGCCGCCCTTGGCGGCCACGTAGGCGGCCCGTTCCGGTATCACGTCGTAGCTGAGCACGGACGCAATGTTGACGATGGCACCCTTGCCATGCTCCAGCATGGCCGGCAGCACGGCCCGCGACACGACGAATATGCCCTTGAGATCGACATTGAGCATGTCGTCCCAGTCCTCGTCGGTGCAGTCCAGCACGCCGCCCCGGCGTTCGATGCCCGCATTGTTGACGAGAATGGATACCGGTCCCAGATCGGACGCGGCCGCAGCCAGGGCTTCGCAGTCCTCCCTGGAAGCCACACTGCCCTGGACGAAGACGGCCTTGCCTCCGGCCGCCTCAATCTCGGCAACGGTTTCCACACCGTTGTCAGGAAGGTCGGAATTAACCACCACCGCGGCGCCCTCGCGGGCAAGCCGCAGGGCCGTGGCCCGGCCCAATCCGGAGGTCGAACCCGTGACGACCGCAACCTGTCCTGCCAAACTCATAGGAATATCGCCTTGTCTGCATCCGTGCCCGTGGTGACCATCTCCCGGAACATGTAGTCCTTGGGGAAGGCGTCCGCCATCAGGCCCTCATAGAAATTCCGGAAGTTATAGGTCGGCTCCCAGCCGAGCACCTTGCGGCTGTGGGAAATGTCGTCAATCTTCCACAGGTTCCGCGAATCGAACAGTTTCTGCAGCTCGTCGCCATCGCCGTATTCGGCCAGCTTGTCGCAGGCCCCCGGATAGTAGCGCTCCACGACCGCCCTGGGATCGGTCCGCAGCTCGGGCACGTCCTCCTTCGTGAACTCCGTGCTGCCGCTGAGCAGGAACACGTCGTGGCCCAGGTTTTCCTTCTCAATAGCCAGTACGCCGGCCCGTACCAGGTCGCGTCGCAGGGCGGATCGCTGGAACAGGAGAGAGGTACCCATGCGGGTCACGGACTTGCCATTGGCCGCGCCGAACCAGGCATTGCGCAGGACTGCCGTCTCCACGCCGTCGATGCGGGTGGCGTACTCCGAAATCGGCTCCATCACGTACTTGGCCAGGGCGTAGACATAGTCCGGCCGGGCCGGGGTCCACTCGTCGCAGACCTCCCAGTCGGTGGGCGGAATGCGCTGCCCGCGCGCCGCCTCGCTGCCAATCATCACCACGCGGCCAATTCCCATCTCGCCGGCCAGCTGCAGGATGTTGAAGGTGCCCATGACCGTGGTGTTGAAGTGTTCCACACCCGTGTGGGCCCGGTTGACCGGCGAGTCCGGGGGATAGCGCCGTCCCCCCACCACCGTGTGGAAGACGGCGTCAACGCCCTCCATGGCCAGGGCCAGGGCTCCGAACTCGGTCACGGAACAGTTGACAAACTCGTGCTCGGTCTCCATGTGCACGATGTCGGACAGGCGCAGTTCGTGGCCCGCCAGGGAGAGCTGGGCAATCAATTCCTCGCAGAAGTAGCCGCTGGCACCGGTAATCAAGATCTTCATGGAATGCACCTCGCCCCCTCGGGGGACTTCTGGAGAGTCGATCAGGACGCGGCCGGGATCAGTCCAGCCGGCCTCCCGCCCACTGAATGCCGCGCACGTACAGCTGCTGTACGGACGGATGGCCAAGCGCACGTTCATCATGCCCCAGCGAAATGCTGAAGACGCGGCCCTTGCCGTAGGGCTTGGTCCACACCACGGGGTGACCCTGGGAACGGGCCAGAATCCGCCAACGGGTCATGTCGCCGTCCACCACATACAGTTCGTCCTGGACTTCGAACTCCTCGATGCCCTCGGTGATGACAGAACTCTCCAGCAGGCCTTCCCGCGTCTTGTAATGCTGCGACGGTTCCGTCACCACGCGCAGCAGTTTGTTGGGATCGTGGAAAACGAAGGTGCCGCCCACCATGTCGTGGTACTCGCGGGAGTTCATCCACGAGGCCGTGGCCGGATGCAGGCAGGCAAAGCCGGTGCCGTTGGCCACCGCGGCCAGCAGGGCCTGGCACTGGGCCTCGGAAGGCTCCCACCAGCTGGTGTAGTCCGCGATGACGTCGAAGCCGGACAGATCCTCGTCGAGGGCCCGTTCCGGATAGTGGGTCATGTGCACATCGAAATGGGGTTCGAGACACGCCATCAGCGCCCGGCGGTGGGCCGGCTGATCGTGGTACCAGGCCCCTCCGGCCAGCAACAGAATCTTCATGGCAGACGGCTCCTACAGACGGCCGGCCGCCCACAGGGCGCCGCGCCGCATGACTTCCGTGGTGTTGGGTACCAGGAAGCGTGTTTCGTCGTGGCCCAGGGCCGAGACAAAGACCCGTCCCAGACCGAAGGTCTTGGCATACATCACCGGATGGCCCTGGGCGCGGGCCAGCACCTGCCACTGGGTCTGATCCCCCTGCAGGAAGAACAACTCGTCGTTGACGGTGTAGTTCTCCAGGCCCAGCGTGATGGGATGCTGCCGGGTGTGGCGGTTGGGACCAAACTCAACCACGAAGTCCCCTGAGCCCCGTTCGTCCAGCGACTTGCCGGCGAACTTGGAGCCGATCATCCCGAAGTAGGCCTGGGAGTTCCAGAAACTGGCCAGGCCGCCGTGCACCACCACCAGACCGGCGCCGCCGGCTACGTGGTTGATCAGGGCATAGTGCTCCGAAGGCTTCGGCTCGCGGTCGGTCGTGGCATTGACCACCACGTCGACGCCTTCCAGGCCGTCCGGGCTGAGGACCGCCATGTCCTCGCTCTGGGACACCGTGTGGGCGCCGTCGCTTTCGAAGATGGCCTGCAGGGCCGTCCGGATTTCCGGGCTGTCGTGGTGGGATCCGCCGACCAGCAGCAGAATGTTCATGGGCGGGGATTCCTGGGAAAGGGGCAACGAGGCGATCAGCCGCCGCGCTCGGACCAGGTCACCTGGTCGCCCAGGAGCCCGGCGAGATAGTCCCGGCTCATGCGGGCCGCCTCGCCCGGCAGGCGGGGCGCTTCGGGGGTACCGTCCAGTTCGACCGTGACCCAACCGCTGTAGTCAATGTCCTCGAGGATGGCGAAGATGGCCGGCATGTCGATCACCCCGGAGCCGATCGGCTCATAGCCTACGTAGCCGGTCTCGCGCCCGCCGCCGTAGTCCTTGAGGTGGACATGGGCAATGATGGACTTGTAGTCCTCCAGCGTGGCCACGGCATCGTCCCCGGCCTTCGCGATTTGGCCGGTGTCGGGTGCGAAAGGCAACAGGTCCGTGTCGGCCACATCAAAGAAGTTGTCGATGTCCGTCCGGGTCTCCAGCAGCGTACCCGTGTGGGGATGCACCGCGGACTGCATGCCGTGGTCCAGGCCAATCCGGGCGATCTCGGCGAAGGCGTCCGCGATGTGCCGCCAGCCAGCGGTCGTGTCGCAGATGCCGTCCTTGCGGCTGCCGGCGGCAATCAGGACGGTTGTGGCCCCCATCTCGCTGGCCCGCCGTATCCAGTTGTGGGCGTTCTTGATGTCCTCGGCCGGCGAGGAGTCGTGTCGGAAACCGGTTCCGACATAGGTGCCGATCAGGGGGATGTCGTACTTGGCCAGCAGGGCGGCATAGTCGGCACCGTCCTGTTCATAGGCCTCGATCACGCCGCCGATCGTCTCGTAGGCGTTGTAGCCGCAGGCGGCCACGTCGCGCACGGCCGCTTCGGCGGTGGAGGCATCGTAGCCCCACGTGATTCCGCTATGGGCAATTCGGTACTGCATGGGCAATGGTTCCGGGTTGGTCGGTACAGGCGGCTGGCCGCCGCGTCCAGCCGAACGCGGCCCTTGGGTTGGGGGTCAGTACCCTATGACCAGTTCCCCTTCGGCCCCCTCCAGGATCATCACCAGTCCCGTGGCATCCACCGGCACGTCGAAGATGGCCGGCCCCAGCCGCTCCTCGTCGATTGTGAAGACATTTTGGACATGCTGGTTGGATTGCTCCCCGTACGTCTCGGGATCGGTATAGAAGATGTAGGCCAGGTGTACGTTGCGCCTGCCCAGTTCGTACTCGTTGCCCTGATCGTCGCGCAGCCGGATTGTGCGGACCAGCAGCAGCTTGTCCTCGCCGGACAGGTTCTTAAGGCGGACGGGCACGATCACCCACTCGCCGCGTTGGGCCGGCTGGGCGGACGTCTCGTACTGGGAAACCTGGGCCAGGCCGGAGTCCTCCCCCTCGTCGCCGAGCAGGACATCCTTGCCTGCCAGACCGGTAATCTCGACTTCCCAGTCATCGGACCGGAGCGTCCCGCCCACCTCCGTGCCTTCCTCAAGGAAAACCGGCATCAGTTCCGACCTGTCCCGGCCGCGGTTGCAGCCGGCCAGCGCGACCGCCAGGACCAGCAGGACGGTCAGGACCGACCATCTGAAACAGACAAGGCGCGGGCGCATCTCCATGGTGAACACCGGGATCTGAACCTGAAGGGGAACCGGGACCGGGGGGGCCCGGGTAGGCCCCCCCCCCGAGCGCGCCGGGCGTGTAATAAAAAAAAAAAGTGGGCTCGCGGTGTTAGACAAATAAGAGGGTTGTGGGGGGCGAG
>VXMJ01000008.1 GCA_009841145.1 Caldilineaceae bacterium SB0661_bin_34
GAGAATATGAGGGCGTCGGCTGTGCGAATGCCGTCGCGGGCGGCCTGGAGTTGGGGTTCGTATTCGTCGGGCGCGAGGCCGATGATTACCGGCTCGGCTCCGCATTGGACGACACGGGCGGCGATGGTGTAAGTGTTGATGTCTCGTATCTTGCCCGGGGGCGGCGATGTATCGGGCGCGACGAGTTCGTCGCCGGTGGAGACTATGGCGACCCTGGGCTTTCTGAGGACTGGAACATCGGTGATTCCTAGCGCGAGCAGGCCGCCGATGTCCTGGGGGCGGATGGTGTGCCCTGGAGAAAACAGAGCGTCCCCTGTGTGAACGTCCTCGCCTACCTGTATGACGTTCTCTCCCGGCGCGACTGGGCGCAGTACCTCGATGGAGCTTTCGTCGGCGGGCTGGGTGCGCTCTATCATGACTACGGCGTCGGCGTTATGGGCGAGCGCGCCGCCTGTGTAGGCGACGGCGGCCTCTCCGACGTTCAGGGCTGCGTCTGGGCCGGTTCCGGTGGGAATGTCGGCGACGACTTCCAGCATGGCGGGGAGGGTCTCGGACGCGCCGAAGGTGTCGCGGGCCCGGACGGAGAAGCCGTCCATGGTGGACTTGGGGAAGGTGGGTAGGTCTTCGGGAGAGTGGATTTCGTCGGCGATTACGCGACCCAGGGCGGACGTGGCAGGTATGGTCTCGCGCTCGGTTATGGCGGAGATGTGGGGACGCAGGTCATCGAATGCCTGGGATGGGGAACGAACGTTGAAGAATTCGGGCAAAGCTTAATCCTCCCGCATTGCTGGCAGAACATTCTCACTTCACTATCTCTCTGCCAAGAGAGGGAAGTCTCTTAGCAAATTCCCCTAAAGTCCAAGGATGTTGCCCTCATCGTCGACGTCGAGCTGGCGCGGAGAGCCGGGAAGTCCGGGCATGGTGACGATGTTCCCGGCTATGGGATATATGAAGCCGGCGCCGATGGAGGCGCGAACGTCGGATAGCTGGAATGTGTAGCCCGAGGGCCGTCCCTTGAGCGCGGGCCGGTGTGAGATGGACAGGTGCGTCTTTGCCATGCAAATGGGCAGGTCGCCCCACCCGCGTTCCTGGAACTGGCGGAGCGTCCGACCGGCGGGAAGCGCCCAGCGCACGTTCTCGGCGTTATACACGCGCTTCGCCAGCGCGACTACCTTCTCGCGCAGGGTGTCTTCTACGGCGTAGGCGTAGTCAATTTCGGGATGGTCGTCGGCTTCGGTCGCGGCTATGACTGCCTCGGCCAGTTCCATACCGCCCGCGCCGCCCTCTGCGAACACCTTGCTTTCGACGGCGGCGAAAGCGCCCGCTTCCTCTGATCCCTGCTTCAGGATGGCGGTCTCTTCGGGCGTGTCGGTCGGGAAGTGGTTGAGCGCGACGACGACCGGCAGGTTGAAGGATTTTATCATGCCAATGAGGTGAGTAAGGTTTTCCATCCCCTTCTGTACGGCCTCGACGTTCGGAGTGCCCAAGTCGCGGACTCTTACCCCGCCGTGGTACTTCACGGCCCGGACAGAGGCTACGATGACCGCCGCGTGCGGCTCTAATCCGTTGAATCGCGCCTTGATGTGCATGAACTTCTCGAAACCGAGGTCGGCGCCGAATCCGGCCTCTGAGAGAACGTAGTCGGCATAACCGAGAGCTAGTCTGTCCCCAACAACAGAGGAGCAGCCGTGCGCTATATTGCCAAACGGCCCGGCGTGGACGATGACGGGCTGTCCCTCCGTGGTCTGAACGATGTTGGGCTGGATCGCGTACCGGAGCAGGGACATCATCGAGCCGACGGCGCCGACGTCCTCGGCGGAGATTGGCGTGCGATCTGCAACCCTGGTCTCGTTTGTGTAGCCGACCACTACACGGCTGAGCCTCGCGCGCAGGTCCTGGAGGTCTCTCGACAGCGCTAGTATCGCCATTATCTCAGATGCGGTTACGATGTCGAACCCGCTCTCGCGCACCGGAGCGTTATTGGAGCCGCCAATGCCTGTCATTATCGAGCGTAGCGCGCGGTCCTCGACGTCGGTCACGCGTCTCCAGGTGATACCCTCCGGCCTGAAGCCGTCTATCCGGCCGCGCTGGGCCACGTTGTCCGTCAGAGCAGCCAACAGGTTGTGAGCAGAGCCGACGGCATGGGCATCGCCGGTGAAGTGGATGTTGACTTCATCCTCCGGCTCTATCAGACTGAGGCCGCCGCCGGTACCGCCGCCCTTTATGCCAAAGATGGGGCCAAGCGAAGGCTCCCTGAGAGTGGCGACGACGTTCTTGCCGAGCCTGCCCATCGCCTGGGTGAGGCCGACGGTGGTAGTGGTCTTGCCCTCGCCCGCAGGTGTGGGGGTTATGCCGGTCACGACGACCATTTTGCCGCGCCGTCCATCGTCGCGGATAGCGTCGAGGCGTATCTTGGCCTTGTGGTGGCCGTAGGGGATGATCGCGTCGGGGCTGAGTCCCAAGTCCTCTGCTACGTCCATGATGGGCCGCATACGATAACCTCCAGTGAAACGCCCCGCGACGGGGCGCAGGC
>VXMJ01000007.1 GCA_009841145.1 Caldilineaceae bacterium SB0661_bin_34
CCCCGGAACCCACCCCAACACAGGCGGCACCGGCAACCGCTACCCCCTTGCCGCCTCCCACTTCGACGCCCAAACCCGAACTTGGTTTGGCAGGCGACATTGTCCTGTGGCACTCCTGGAGTGGCGAAGACCTCAAGATCCTCCGTTCGATGTTGGACCGGTTGCAGTCCGATCATCCGGACCTGTACCTGGACGCGGTCCACGTAGGTCCGTCCGAAGTCCGGCAGCGCCTGCTGGACGCCATCCTGGCTGGGAACGGCCCCAGCCTGTTGCTGGCGCCGATCTCCCGATATCCCGATCTGGCATCCGAGGATCTGGTCCAACCGCTCAACGGCTACATGGACCTGGTCCAGGAGGCCGACTTGCTGTCTTCCGCCTGGTACGGCAACACCATTGCCTCCAGTCTGGTTGCACTGCCAGCATGGGTGGAGACTGTCGCGCTGTATGTCAACACGGACCTGATCGCGCCGAATGAAGTTCCCCGGACGCTGGACGATCTGCTGGTCCAGGCCAACTTGTCCGACACGCCGCTGCTGGGCCTGTATATAAGCCCGTTTCACCTCGGTTGGGGTTTCCCCGCCTACGGCGCGGTCATGCTGGATGCCGGCTATCGCGTGGTGCTGGATCAGCAACCGGGTGCAGAGGCATGGCTAACGTGGCTGCGCGAAGCCAATCTATCCGGAGGTATTTGGTTCTCCCAGGACTATGCCGAACTCCAGCGTGCCTTTCGTCACGGAGAACTGCCCATGATCATCGACGGGTCATGGACCCTCGCCTCCTTTGTCCCGGCCTTGGGAGACAGCCTGCGCGTGCTGTCCATCCCGGATGGCCCGGCCGGCCCGGCACGCCCCTTTGTGAATTCCGAGTCGTTCTTTGTAATCGCCGGGCAGTCGCCTCGGGACACGGACGCCAGCGTTATGGCGGCCCTTGCCCTAATTGAACTGGCGGCAGATTCTCCACACACCACGCGCGGGTTGCCGGCCGCCCAACGAGAGGCCGAAGCCGATTCACGCGCAGCCCGCGAACTCAAGGCGTTGCTCGAGCAAACGGTCCCGATGCATGTGGGGCCCGGGGCCAAAGTGATTTGGGACCTGGCCCAGATCATGTTCGAGCGTGCCCTGGCAGGTCAGGAACCGCCTGCCGATCTTGTCGCCAGGTTTGCGCTGCTGGCCAACGAACAGACAAGCCGCTGACCGGTCCCTTTCGAACGCGATGCCCGAATTCGAACGGCCCGAGTTGGTGAGGCTGCAAGCCAGTCCTCCCCACATTTTCGCAGCTGCGTACATTGACCTGCCCCATCCCCACTTCGCCGGTCCGCGGCAGGAACTGGTCTTCACACTGGGCATCACCGCCGTCAGAGGCAACATGGTCCTCCTTGGGCTGGCGGTGAATCTGTTGGCGGACCACCAGATATTGTCCGAACAGGCCTGGACGGCCCCGATGCTGCAGGCGCACACCGGCCTACCGTCCCTGGAGATCGAGGAAGGAACGGGTCTGGCCATCCAGCATCTGTACTTCAACGCTCCGGCCTATGTCCGCGCGGACAGCGTGCTGGTCACGGCCGTGTTGACTTCCGCAAACGGCGAAACCTGGAACGAGACCCTCCGGATACCGGTGACGTTTCCGCAACAGTCCACCGATCTCCGATTCCCGCTGCGGGGCAACTGGTGGGTGATCCAGGGCAACGACTGGCGGGACCTGCACAAGACGGAACCAGTCAGCCAAGCCTTTGCGCTCGACTTTGTCAAGTTGGGTTCCGACAACCGCTTTTTTGGCAACACCGGCGCCAATCTCGGGGATCACTACAGTTTTGGGGAACCCGTTTATGCTCCCGCGTCCGCGCGGGTGGCCTTCACGATTTGGGACATGCCGGATATGGCGCCGGGCCAGGTCCCCGACCCGGCCATGATGCAGGGAGACGCGCGACGGGTGTTGGGCAACGCTGTTGCCCTCAGTCACCGCAGGGGCGAATTCTCCTACCTGGCCCATCTCCAACAGGGCAGCGTGCAGGTCAGGGTGGGCGATCACATCCGGCGGGGAACCCTCCTGGGGTACGTCGGCAACAGCGGCCACTCTCCCGGCCCGCACCTGCACTACCATCTGATGAACGGACCCAATCTGTACACGGACCAGGCCCTGCCCGTGCAATTTGGCCATGTTCGGGTGTTGGGGGTCGAACACAGTCAACCCATCACGTTGACATCCGGGATGATTGTCTCCAGCAGTGAATCCGAACACCTGTCCGTGACGAGCAAATAGGCCCCGGGGGCTGTCCGTCCTCTGAGTGTCGCAGCAACGGACGGTGTTGTTGGGGCATGCGATGTATCCACCCCAAGATGGATTGATCACTGAACGCGAATTTGTTCAGGTTGGTGTGAACAGCAGTTGCCACATGGCAGGAGGCTCTCATTGTCCCCGCCCCAATCGACAGACAAACGGTTTTCCTACGACCAAACGCTGAAGTCCCTGTTCACCGAAAGGGACGTGGTGCGGGACCTGCTCGACTTCCATGCCGCCGAGCTGTTCCCCCATCTGAAAGGATTCGAACCCTTGGAACTGGTGAGTGCCTCCACCGTCGCCACCGACGCGGTCAAACCGCCGCATCACAGAGAGACGCACCGGGACATGGTCTGGACCTTGGCGCGCAAAGGCGAAGACGGGGACCGCGTCCTCCTGCACCTGGAGTTCCAGTCGCGCCGCGAATCCCGCATGTCCATGCGCATGGTCCGCTATGCCTACGACCTCAACCGACACCGGCCGGAACTGGAGGTGTTTGGTCTGGTGATCAACACCGGCCCCCGCCCCTTCGGTGCTTGGTGACAGCCCGTACAGTCCGTGGCCGGTTCGCATGGCTATCGCTTCGAGGAGGGTGCCCTCCTCGACATCCACGACTATGCAGTGCCCGTGTTCCCGATCGCCGACTACCCGCTTCTCCCGGAGAGCCTGGTGACCAGCATCGTCGCTCTGGCGCGCATCCAGGCTGCCATCCAGCGGGGCGGAAACGAGGCCGCGGAGCAGATTCTGCCGCTGTTGCGGGATTGGATCATCCCCAGGGTTCTGCGGTTGCCCGAAAGCCTGCGCGAGGCCTACGGAGCCTGGTTCAAGGCGGCGTTCGATGACCTGCTCCGGGACCAACCCGAACTACGCCGGGAGTTGCGTAGAATCATCTACATTGAAGAGGCGGAGGTGGTAATGAACACGTTCGGCAACATCATTGCGGCCAAGGAAAAGGAAGGCGAGGCGCGGGGCGAAAAGAGAGTTCTGGTGCAGTTCGTAGCCGAATTCTGGAACGATGACGAGGCGGCACGGTTCGCGCGGCAACTGGACAACGCGGACCGCAACCAATTCCCCACGATCACCGACCTGATGCGGGACCAAGCCGCAGGACGGCTTCCCCGTCTGCGGCAGAATGGTCGCACGGGTCCCGGCCAGTAGACAGTCCGGCCTGTGGTTGCCCCCCCACACTGACAGTGGGCCAGCCCCCTCGGTGGAACCCGACAGTCGGATGTTACTCCTGTTCCACCTCGGGCAACGAGTAACGACCCCGCATCAGCCACAGTGCCCACCCGGCGGCCCCCACGGCAAAGCACATTCCCAGCGCGAAAAAGGCAATTGGGATCCCGCGATCCGGGTTGCCGGACGTAAGGGCCGGCAGTACAACTCCCAGGACGCCGGCCAGGTTCAACAAGAGGAACTCGGCTGACAGGACGTGGTCCCGCATCGCGGCGGGAACCCGGCTGAGCAGAATCTGGGAAGAAAAGGTCCAGATCAACACGGCCCCCACATTGCGCAGCGCCACGCCGAACAACAGAACCGGAAAAGGCGGGATGGGAGCCTGAAGCCACATGCCGAAACCGGTCAGTAGGAAACTCATGGTCACCGCGTGCCGGAGCTTCATATGGTCGTTGCCGGTAAATACCCTTGTCACCAAGGGTGCAAAGAAACTCGCCAAGCCACCGATGCCAAAGATGATCCCCACCACGATGGCGCTCGGCCCAATGTGTTCGTAGCGGTAGCTGAGCATGACCTGCAACACCTGGGTGGGCACGAAGCTGAAGACCGTCACGATGGTCTTCATGGAACCCACGAAAAGGAAGTCGAGGTTGACCCGCAGGAACCGAAAAAGATCAGGATACGTAACGCGTTCGTCCGTCGCAGGCGTGCCAGTGCCCCGCGGTTGATCCGGACCTGCGTTGCGCTCGTAGTGCATGAGCGTGATCAAGCCTGCGGAACCCAGGAACGTCAGGGAGTCAACCACAAAGGAGACGTTGATCCCCGCCTTGGCCGTTACCACGCCTCCCAGCGACATGCCCAGCGCAATCATGGCCGTCCAACTCAACGACGACAGGGTGTTGGCAGTCCCCAGCTCATGTTCGTTGGCCACAATCTTGGGCAGAATCGCCATGCGCACCGGCATGAACATTCCTGCTAGAAACCCCTGCAGGCCAATCATGGTGTAGAGAATCCACAGGTCTTCCGGACTGCGGATCAGCAACAGCGCCAGTACCGAAAAGAATCGAATTACATCGGCGCCAATCAGCAGCGTACGGCGGCGCATGCGCCGCACAATGTACGGCACCAGGGGCGCACCGAACACCGGGCTCGCAGTTCGAATGCCGATGAGAATCGAGAGCGCCAGAGGCGAGGGCGCCAACTGGGCCACCAACTGCGTCGATGCAATGAAGTTGAACCAGTCGCCAAACAGGCTCAACACGTGGGAAAACCACAGCCAACGGACGTTGCTGTTGTATCGAAGCAGGTCGCTGTACTGGGTCAAGTGTTGAAATATGCTGGTACCCGCCCGGGCCTCTGGCATGATCGCGCGTTGCGCCCGCCCGGTGGCCGGGCGATCCGCCCATGATAACGGGGATGGATGGAACCCGACGCATATTCCCTGCTTCCGGCCATCATCCGCCCCGGCGGGGACAGCACACAACCCAATCCTGATACAATTCTGCTTGGCAAGCCCGCGACCCGGTCCCGAGCGTCCACCCAGTTAGGAGATTTCAACGTGTTTTCCATGATGACTGTTGCGGCTGGTGATGCCGGGGCGTCCGGCGGCAGCCAGCCTCTTGTAAACAAAGTCTGCCTGTACACGTTTGTCGCCAGCTTGATTGGCGTGGTGGTGGCCATGTTCCTTATCAGCTCCGCCACCGTCGTCAACGTTGTCATCGCCCTGCTGGTGATGGGCGCGCTGCCGGCGCTGGGCCGCGCGTTGGGCAACGGCAACATTGGCGAGGGGATTGTGCCGGCGATATTGGGTGCCGTCGGCAGTGCCCTGGGCTTGTTGGTTCTCTCCTCACTGTTCTGGAGCCTGTTGGTCGGCGCAACGGCCAAAGGGGTTGCATTCGGCCGCTTGGTCCTGTTCAGCATCGTGGGTTGCATCATCGGCTCCCTGCTGGTGCTGGTGCTGGCCAGCCCTCTGGGACAGGATCCCAACTGGTTGCAGACCGCCTTTGTCCTGTGGGGGGTTGTTTGGAGTGCCGCGATCGCCTTTCCCATGAGCCGGTGATCGATTCGAACTCTTCGGTCCCGTGCGGTCGGCTTGCAGTCGGACGTTGACACCGGCCCCGACCCATAAGTACAACCAGATCCGGAACGCACCGCTCATGAGCGGTGCGTTTTCTATGCAGATTGCACGGTAGCAATCTTCAGTGCTGCCACTGGCAACAATCCATATGGACTGTCACAAGATTGTTTTGTACTCTATGACCAATTGAGGTGCTGATTCCAAACGAATCGCCGGTTTAACCGATGTTCCGACACCCCTTTTTGTAAGTAAGGGGTTGTGTCGTTATGCAGATTGCATATAATCAGGCGGGCGGGCGTCTGCCTACCATGATCCGGGCCAATCACAGGCCTGTTGCAGGTTGAGGAACCCGCACCATCGGCGCAGACCATGAACTTGACTGCCACAACTCTCGAAGAAATCTTCCATCTGGTGTTGCCGGTGGGCACGAAGCTGCTCACCCCCGACACCAATCTGCGCGTGTCGGTCAGCTGGGCCTGCAGCAGCCGTCCCAGCCCGCCGGCATTCCCCACCCTCGAAGGCGGTGAACTCGCGCTCATCAATATGGAAGACCTGCGGGTGTTCGAGGCCAGCGGCGATTTGGGAAACGTCATCTCGCGGTTGCGCGAAGCTGCCATCTCGGGGGTCGCGGCCCAAGGCCGCGTGTCCCGTAACGCGCGCGAAACCGCCGTTCGGGAGTCCGTTCCGCTGTTTGCGATTCCGGACGGTGTGTCCCTCTTGCAGGTTGAGCGCGACATCATCCGTCTGATCGTCGATCGTTCCGCCTACGTCCTGCAGCGCGCGTCGGACCTTCAGCGTGACCTGAACCAGATCACATTGGACGGAGGCGGCCAGAAGGCCATCGCGGCCCAGATTCATCACGTTACCAACCAGCCATTCCTGGTCCTGGACGATGCGGGGCACATCGTCACGGCGGCCGGCGCGGAGCGCGCCCATGGTGGCATCGCCAGCCTGCAAGCCGCCCTGCCCAACGTGATGCGGTTGCGCAGTTGGGCAGTGGGCAAGTCCACGGAGGAGTTGGCCAGCAGCGTTGAGACATGGGAACTGGGGGACCGTTTTCCGCTGCGGGACTGCAACCGGGCGGCGACTGGCGCCGTGGTGGCAGCAGAGAGAATCCAGGGCTACTGCATGCTTTTGCGCCGCACCGGGGATCCGCCGAACCTTTCACCCATCGAGGAAATGGCCATCGTGCAAGGAGCTGCCGCTGTGGCCCTGGACTGGGTCACACGCAACGCGGTGGGAGCCGCCGAGGAACGCATGCGCGCGTCGTTTCTGGACGAACTCCTGGGTTCCAACATCGCGGACGAACAAGCTTGGATTCGCAGGGGCCGCTCGCTGGGCTACGCGCTGGACCAACCCCATGTCGCGTGGATGGTGGAGGCTCAAGGCCTCGAGCCCTGGCCCGACGTCCTGTTCACCGCGCTCGCCAGAAGAAACTTCAAGGTCCTGTCCAGCAGCCGGGACCAAAGCCTGCTCCTCTACCTGCCCGTGGATCCGGAAGGAGACGAGTCCAATGCCGCCGGCAAGCAGCTTGCCCAGGACTTGGTGGAGGATCTGACGCGCGTTGTCTCCGACAGCGAAATTCACATCGGCATTGGCAATGCAGTCCATTCGCTTTCGGCATGGCTGCAGAGTCAGCAGCAGGCCTGGGAGTGCCTGCGGGCCAACAAACGCTGGGGGTCATCGTCAGTGACCCAGTTCGAAGATCTGGGCCTTTACCGATATCTGACGGCACTTCGTTCCTTTCCCGAAACGGAACACTTCTACCAGTCAACCCTCGTGGATCTCATCGCCTACGACAACTCCCACAAGGCAGGCCTGATGCAGACACTGGATGCATTCTTTGCCTGCCACGGCAACATCAGCCAGACAGCCGCCTACCTGCAGGTCCACCGCAACACGCTCACCTATCGGCTAAACCGCATCCACACCATCACCCAAATCGACCTGGAAGAGGCTGATGCCCGATTCGGCCTGCAACTGGCGCTTAAGCTGCGCAACCTGTACGTTTGAACGGCAAAGCCGGTGCCGCCCTGCCGGGAACCGCAACGACGCGGATCAGCCACGCATGGACAACACCAACTCGGCGGGATAGTTGGTCAGCCAAACGAGTTCGCCGTCCTCGTTGAGAGCCACGGCATCTTCGTGTCGTACCCCCCATCCCTGGTCCGGATAGTACAGGCCGGGTTCCACCGTAATAACATGGCCCGGCTGAAGCACGTCCGTATTGCCTTGGGCCAGGCTCAGGTTGGGCCCCTCGTGAACATCCAGCCCGATCCCGTGCCCCAGGCTGTGCACGTAGCCTTCATGGGTTCCCGGATGAGTGCGCGGCGTGGGGTGGCCCAACCCCTCGTAGAAGTCGCAGGCCTGTGCCTGAAAACTGGCACAGGCTTCTCCGACCCTGAACCTGGCCATCACCTCGTCGAACAGTTGCTTGGTGGCGGACCAGGCCTCGGCCACGTGATCCGGGGCATGTCCAAGGCACCAGGTTCTGGTCATGTCATGAAAGTAGCCCGAACGTCCCTTGGGAAAGATATCGAAGATAATGGGCGAACCGGTGCGCAACCGAACACTGTTGGTGCCGGCGTTGTGCGGGACGCCGGCTTCGGCGCCTTGGGCGAATATGGTCTGATGGTCTTCCGCCAGTTCCTGCAGTTGTAGGCGGCCCCGGAGGAACGTCCTCACATCGCCAATGGTAAGTGGAGTGCCATCCTCCTTCACCACGTGGTCGCCGGCGACGGCATGGCCGGTCAGGAAATCCTCAACCTCGTGTACAACCGTGCAGGTCCGGCGCCCAAGTTCGGCCAATTCGGCCAGTTCACGACTATCCTTGGTTGCGCGCGCTTCCGCAAACAGGGTCTGGCCGAACTCGCCCTTGATGTCGATCCCCTCCAGCCGGTCGGCCAGGTTGTTCAGCAGCGTCCATCCGGCTCCCACGTCCTGGGTGCCGTAAAACCCGACCGTGCCCTGCATGCCGCTGTCACGCAGGACGTCCAAGAGCATATGAACTGAGGCATCCAGCTGGTTGCCATCATGGCGTTTAAGGTACTCGTACGCGTTGTAGACCTGGTCCCGATCGACCAGCCGGTATCCGGTGTCCGCGGCGTTGTCCCGTTCCATGGACCCGTGAATTAGTGTGGTTTCGCCACCGACCGGCTTGTAGATGAGGGCGCGCTCGAAATGGACATTGCCCACCAGATACTGCATGACCGGATTGCCGGAGCTGTCCCCCATGACCAGCAGCCCGTCCAGGCCGCGTGCCACCATCAATATGTCGAGATCGGAGAGCATACGGATTCCAAGACTGGTTGACTGACGTTGTGGCAATCCTACACCGGACAGCGACAACTCCAGTCCTTGGGAAGCCCCGACAGGCTGCGTGGACCCGAACCAGGTGATGGTTGTCCGCGGGCAGGCCAACACCGTATGGGCGCGGCCGCCAGCTCAGGGGACGCAGAACACCGCGGGCAAATCGCGTTGGCCGGCTGAGCGTTCAGACAAGGTACCCGCCATCCAGCGGGATATCGGCTCCGTTGGCATAGGCAGCCATGCCTGAAGCGAGGAACAAGGCCAGGTTTGCCACTTCCTGCGCCTCGCCGGCGCGTCCCAGGGGTGTCGCCTTCACATAGGACGCGTGCGACAGGTCGTTGGCCTCCGGGTCGGGCCCCTTGTCCATGTCGAAGAGAGCCCGACTGAAATCCGTGCGCACGAGCCCGGGCGAAATGGCATTGACCAGGATGTTGTGCGGTCCCAACTCCCTGGCCAGACAGGCCGTGAGCATGCCCACCCCGGCCTTGGAGACTGCATACAGGCCCAATCCCGCGGCCGGCCTGTGGCCCGCGATTGACGACACGTTGAGAATCCGACCGCCACCGGCTTCGATCATATCGGGTGCGAAGGCCTGCGCAGTCCGGAAATATCCCAGGAGATTCGTGTTCAGCGTGGCCTGAAAAACCTTTGTATCCGCTTCAAGCACCGGACCGAAATGGGGACTGGTGGCAGCATTGTTGACCAGGATGTCCACGTGTCCCCAGGCATCCGCTACGGTGTCGCGAACTCTGGCAACATCCTCATCCCGGCTGGCGCTGGCGGCCACGGTCAGCGTTGACCCACCGGACAATTCGATCTCTCGAGCCGCCTGTGCCAACACCTCCTCCTTGCGCGCCACCATCGCCACCCGTGCGCCAGCCAATGCGAAAGTCCTGGCAATGCACAGACCGATGCCCCGCGATGCACCGGTTACCAGCGCGGTCCGGCCGGAAAGGTCAATTTGCATGGACATGTTCGCCCCCGCTGTCTGAATGCAGATTGCCTGGGGTCCTGGTCGGCCGTTCAGTCAAAGACGCCCAGACTCACATACTTGCTGCCGTCATCCGGAAGGATTGTGACAACCACCCCGTGCTCAAGCTCTCGGGCAACATCCAAGGCGGCTGCCACGGCCCCGCCCGCACTCAGCCCCATGAAAATGCCCTGTTCGCGGGCCAGGCGACGCGCCAGATCCCAACTGGCTTCGGGGTCCACGGTCATCTCCGACGTTGCCACACCGGGATCGTAGATGGGCGGCACGATCGACGTTGGCAGATGTTTGAGGCCCTCAATCACAGACAGTTCATCGGAGGGCTGAACGGAAACCAGCTGTATATCGGGGTTTTGCTCGCGCAGGTAGCGGCCAACGCCAACGAACGTTCCGGTGGTGCCCAAACCGCACACGAAATGGGTGACGCGGCCCTCGGTCTGTTGCCAGATTTCGGGACCGGTGGTTTCGTAGTGGGCCTTCCAGTTGGCCGGGTTGGCGTACTGGTCGGCGTGGAACAGGCTCGGATCCTCGGCAACCAGCCGGCGCACCACGCGGATTGCGCCATCGGACCCTTCCAGAGGGTCCGACTCAATCAATTCGGCGCCGTAGGCCTGCACCATGGTCTTGCGTTCAATCGACACATTGGCCGGCATCACCAACTTGACGCGGTAGCCCAGCGCCGCCCCGATTTGGGCGTAGGAGATGGCCGTGTTGCCCGAACTGCTGTCAATCAGGCACCGCTCTTTCGCCAGCGCGCCCGATTGCAGGGCTTCCCGGAAAATCCAGGCGGCCGCCCGCGCCTTGACCGAACCGCCGGGGTTGAACCACTCCGCCTTGGCCTGTACACGGACCGCGCGGGGCACACCTTCCCCCCAGGCCCACGGCGAAAGGTCCAGGAGCGGCGTGCCTCCCACAAGATCCAGGATCGACCGGACTCCCGAACCTCCCGCGGCCGATGTGTTGTGAGCCGCCACGGCCGCCGTCAACCCGTCTTAGGCCGGTTCGGGCACCGCTTCCGGTTGATCCGCCAGGCTCGGAAGACCGCAGAACTCCTCGTAGTCGATCAGTTCGGTGACCGTCGGTCGGCCACCGCACAACGGGCAGTCCAGGGCCGCGTCCACACGCAGCGTCCGTACGGTCATGTCGGCCGTGTCAATCATCAACAGGCGACCGGATAGCGACTCGCCAAACCCGACCAGCAGCTTGATGGCCTCCAGGGCCTGCATCGAGCCCACAATGCCCGGCAGCACGCCCATGACGCCAGCCTCGGCGCAGCTCGGCACCTCGCCGGGAGGCGGGGGATCCGGATACAGGCATCGGTAGCAGGGCCCCGTGCCGTCGTAGACCGTGACCTGACCCTCGAACATGAAGATGCTGCCGTCGACCAGCGGCTTGTCCAACAGATGACAGGCGTCATTGACCAGGTAGCGGGTCGGGAAGTTGTCCGACCCGTTGATGACCAGGTCGTACTCCGAGATGATCTCCATGGCGTTGAAACTCTTCAACGGCACGTTGTAGCCCACCACCTCGACATCCGGGTTGATGTCCTGAATGCGGTCGCGGGCCGAATCAATCTTGGGACGTCCCACATCCTTCTGCCCATGCAACAACTGCCGCTGGAGATTCGAAACGTCGACCGTATCGAAGTCGATGATGCCCAGCTTGCCCACCCCGGCGGCTGCCAGATACATCGCGGCCGGACTGCCCAGACCGCCGGCGCCAATCAAGAGGACGCTGCTCTCCAGCAGACGGATCTGGCCGGCCTCGCCGATCTCCGACAGCATCGTGTGCCGACTGTACCGGATCTGCTGCTCGTCGTTCAGCACCACCGGGACCTTGAACTCCAGGCCTGCGTTCTTCCAGCCATTGAAGCCGCCGATCAGGGAAATGGGATTGCGGTAACCCATTTCCTTGAGATTGCGCGCCGCCAGGGCCGAACGAACCCCGCCCGCACAATAGAGCACAATCGGCTCGTCCCGGTCCGGCTGGTGCTGTTCCACCTGAAGCTCCAGGTGGCCCCGCGGAACAAAGGTGGCATTGGGCACGTGGCCCTGCACAAACTCGTCCCGTTCCCGGATGTCAATTACCGTCAGATCCTCGCCCTGATCAAGGCGCGCCTTCAATTGATCCGCCGTAATCTCCGTTATCTCGCTCTTCGCCAACTCCACCAGCTGGTCCCTGTTCAAGTGCGCCATGTCCTGTTTCTCCTGATTCCCAATCTGCTTCAGGCTGTTGCCGCACCGCCCGCCATCGCGGGGACGATGGATATGCGATCCCGTTCCCCGACCGGGGTATCCAATCCTTCAAGCGAGCGGATTTCATCATCATTGCAAAACACGTTGATGAAGCGCTTGACCTCTCCGTCGGCATCCAGAATCTTGGCCGCCACCCCCGGATGCTGCGCATCCACGGCCTGGATGAGTTCGCCCACCGAACTGCCTTCCACCTCCAGTTTGGAGGCACCGGCCGTCAGGCGTCGCAGGGGAGTGGGAATGTAGACAGTGGTCATGCTGGTTATGTCAGCTTTCTGATGAATGAAGTCCAGTCTCGGACAGGTGTCTGCCCGTTTCGCTCGATATCTTAGCACCGGGAACCAAGTTCAATCATTGGAGATGCGTTAGGGGCAGGGCAATTGCATTCTAATTTGACAGGACCTTGAGCAGGTACTCGTTGTTCCAGCCGGCCTGCTTGCACTGGGCGGTGATGGCACCCTTGGCCATGGTCTCGCGGCGCAACAGCAACTTGCATGTTGTATTCGACCTGCAGATTGGGGAATCTGTGGGGTTGGGTGAGAGGGGCGCGGGGCGGCGGCCCTTTGTCCTGCGGGAGGGTGCCAAGGGTCCCCAAGCCATCCTCTGCGCCGGCCCATCGAGCAGTGCTTCCGGAACGGCAAGCAGTTCTTCGGGCTGGGCGACTACGAGGCCCGCAGCTGGCAGGGCTGGCACCGCCCTGCCCCCTCGTCATGCTGGCCCACTTCTTTGTGGTGCGGGAGACGCTGAGGCTTAAAAACACTTCGGCCTGACCGTGCCCCAGACCTGTCTGCTGGTGGATGCGTCCTTGCCCCGCATCGGCTCCCCGACCGACCGCGCCATCGCCATCGTGGACTACCGCCGGGCGCCAACGCGGCCGCCCGCCGCGCCAATCCCAGCGCCCAAGGAGGTACTGCGAGTACCTGTTCCGGCAATATGAAGTTTCGTTGCACTACTGAGTCGTCACGGCTGACCCTTCTCCTCCGTGATCTGGATCAAGTTGCCGCATGAATCGTCGAAGACCGCGGTAATGACGGTCCCGAGATCCGTCGGTGGCTGCACGAATCGCACGCCCTCGGCCACGAGACGCTCGTGCTCGGCTTCGACATCATCGACCGCGAAGCTGGCCAAGGGGATCCCGTCCTCCACAAGCGCCGTCCTGTATCGACGGACTGCGGGGTGTTCGGCAGGTTCGAGCAACAACTCCGTCCCCTCCGGGGCTTCCTCGGATACCACGGTGATCCACGCATACTCTCCGAGAGGGATGTTGTGCTTCAGCCGAAAGCCGAGCGTTTCCGTGTAGAAACGAAGTGCCTTCGCCTGATCGTCCACGGAGACGCTGGTCAGGTTGATTCTCATTCTTCGATGCCCTCTTCTGTTGGGTTGGAAGTGTCCTCGTCCGTCGCGATCGGCCACCGCTCGCCTATTGCCTTCAGCGGGGTGCCCACGAACCAGTGGAGCTTCGACCTCCCCTCGCGCCTCGTGCGAATGAGCCCGGCGGCTTCTAAGACGTCCAGGTGTTGTGAGATCGCCTGCCGCGAGGAACTGATGCCGTGTTTCATGATCAGGCGCCCACAGAGTTCGAAGAGCGATTGACCCGACCGATCGACGAGTTCATCCAGGATGGCCCGCCTGGTTCGGTCAGCGATCGCGCGATAAATGTCCACATGGCGAATTATATGCAAGCATGGACTTGCATGTCAATTCCCGCAGGTCGATAGTGCCGCGAAGTGTCCACTCCTGCCCGAGCAGATCGCGGACGTGAAGAACGAGAGCATCGTTTCCAGCGACATACCGAAACTGGACGAGGAATGCTGGGACCGGACGGAAGGTGCATGCGCTTTCCCCGCAGGGACTGGAGCTCCTGGCGGTGCTGGCCCGGGCACTGTATCGGCGGCGAGGGCTGTTGCTGGACGAGGGGCCGGTGCGCACGGTCGGGGAAGCGTCTGCCAGACAACCCATCCGCAATACCGACAGGCAACGGCGGACAGGTATAGGTTCTGGAGACCGGAGGCTGTCGGCGGGAACCGGCAGGGGATCAATGCGATTTGATCCTGAATTCCCCAATGCAAACCACCCGCACCTCGGGCTCGTCGGCCGGATCCGGTTGGAACCACACCACGTAGAACGGATCCCGGGCGGGAAAGCACGCCCGATCAAGTGCCTGGGGCAAGGGCGTACCGGTAGCCCGATACCAGGCAAAGAGGCCAGGCCGCGTTTCGTAGAACGATGTCTGTTGTTTAAATGCCGTCAAGTCGAAGTCGGCTTCGATGTCCAGCAGTTCAAAGCCCCGAATCACGGGCTGCAATACCTCCAAGGAGCAGATCAGGTAAACGGACTCCGGATAGGCGGCCGTCCAAGCATCGGTGGCCGAGGGATAGGCCGCAGACTCGGGATGCGAGTGGTAGATGGCCACCATGGAGTCGCCCGCGTCTTCGAAGGCGAACTGCTGCATCAGCACCGATGGTTCCACGAGATAGTTGATGGTCCGTTCTTCCGCCACGTTCCGTGACGGCACCAGCGCTGTTGCCTGTCGATCCCGGCCCCTGACGATGCCGCAGATCTCCTCGGGTTTCCCCGCGAGCGACTGATCGATGATTTGCAGTTGCAGCGAGAAGGGAAGCACCAGTTCGCGGGTCATGGTCAACGTCCGGGTGGCCGTACTTCAGGTTGGCTGATCACGGTTCAGACCTGGGGCAGCCGGGCATTGCGGATACTGGCGGTCAGTTGATCATCCATCGTTGCCAGAGCGGTTTCCGGCAGGACTGCCCCTGCAAACACGGCTTGCCAATTGGGTTCGACCACCGTCTCCAGCAACTCCCGGTGGTTGGAGCCCAAAGAGTTGTCGCCGACCCTGTCCGCCATGCGCGGCAAATCCACGAACACGGAACCGCCTCGGGCACGACGCTCGTCAGTCAACCACAGATCCGGCCGTCCGGCTACAGGATGCGCGCTGTCCCGCGCCATGTGCGCCGCCCCTTCCCCGGTGGTCATGTGTGCCAACAGCTTGGCCGACTCTTCGGGGAACCGTGTGCCGCTGGCGACGGCCAAGCCGGTGCTCCAGACCATGGTGGCACTGGGACCGTCCGCATGTGCCCTTGGCGCTGGGACCGCTTCCCAATCCACTCGATCGCGTTGGTCTTCCAAAAGCCGCACATCCAGTGACGAGGCCATCCACATCGCGAGTTTGCCTGACAACTTCAGGGATGCCGGACTGCGACTTCGCAATTGCTCGGGACCGGGAGCCACCTTGTGCACCAACCACATTTGGGAGAGCCATGCCAAAGCCGAATGATTGGCCTCGTGCGAGGCGGTCGGGTTGGCAAAGTCCGCCACCGACCGGTCGAACAGGCCGGGACCGCCGTTCGCCCACAACCAGTGTTCCGCTCCCGCCACATCAAGTTCCGTACCCCATCCCCAGGTTGCGTCGTTGCCTCCCCGGCGGGTCAAGGCATAGGACAACTCGAGGCAATCCTGCCAGGTCCAGGTCACTCCAGGCAGGGGCTGGCCTGCGTCTGCAAATACCGTCCGGTTCAGGAGCACGGCATGGGACACAAACTCAAGGGGCAGGCCGTACTGGGCCTCTCCCCATGCATAGGCCTGCAACAGCGCGGAGGGGAATCCATTGGCCGCGGACGGCAACGCATCCGCTAGCCAGGGGTGCAAATCCAGTAACTGGCCCGAACTTGCCCAGAGTCTGGGCAAACCGTGAGTGGCGATCGGCAGGAGATCGATGCGATTGCCCGAGGCGAGGACCGATCCGACCTGAACCTGCATGTCGTCCCAGGCGGAATCGATTTCAATTGCCTCGATGTCTAAGTCGGGAGCAATTAGCTTGAACAACCCGAACGCCTCAATGCGCGTCTCATCCAAGGGGTAGCCGACGTACAGAAGTGCATCCACCTCGGTACTTCCGGCGGCCGTGGCTGCCGGAGCAATGGCGGAGGGTTCGCAGGCGGACAGCAACAGTCCGGTCGCGGCCAACGACACCTTTAGGAACGTGCGGCGGGAAGCAATGATGGGCATGGCCTTTCGGGAAATCAATTGCAGTTAGGGTTGGATTTGAACGGGACAAGGACGGCAGGGCATGCCTACCGTCATCAGGACTAATACTATCCTGACGGAGCGGGTTTGGATACAAGCCGGGCCGGATTGGTTCCACCGTTGGAGATGGACGACATGCGACCCACCAGCCATAGCAAACAGATGTGGTCTGAGCAATATCCTGCAACCTGGTCGGTTAACGCCACCCCGCGAGAAGCATCGGCCCGTGCGATACTGCCTGCAGAACACAACAGTTGACCAACCCTTCACAGACACCCAACCGTGGATCTAGGGCTTCGCCACGTAGACGGCTGGACCCGACATCCGGTCGCGGCCGTGCTTCTGATAATCCTGTTGGCCGCCTATTTCGCGGGTCGATCCCGTCTGGCAACACAGGACCGGCCTGCACGGTACACGGTAGCCGTGTTTGGCCTCGGGTTTGTGTGCCTTTGGGTCGCGTTCGTGTCGCCTCTGGCGGAACTCAAGTTCAGCTACCTGTATGCCCGAACGGTACAGCAGGCCCTGGTCGGCATCATGGCCCCGCCATTGCTGTTGCACGGACGCATGCTGGCCATGCTGTGGAATCTGGTACCCGGCGACCGCCAACACAATCTGAATCTATGGTGGCAAGGGACGTCTCCATGGTCCACAGTTCTCCATTGGGTTACCGGCGCAGGCCCGGTCTGGCTCTTGACAGTGAGCGTCTTTGCCTTGTGGCACGACAGCGCAACGGTCAATTGGCTGATGGAACGGCCGCGATGGGCCAACGCCGCCCTGATGCCGTACTGGGCGACCTACATGATGTTCTGGTGGCACGCCATGGCTGCGATGCCCCACTTACACAGGCCGCTGCCGGTTTGGCTTCGCTTCCTGTACCTGATCGTCGGAGGCGAAGTAGCCAACATGATTACCGGGGTCACACTGGCCTTTCGCCAGGAAGCCACTTACAACTACTACCTAACCGCGAACTCCCTTGAACAACTGACCGCAGTGCAGGACCAGATGATCAGCGGCGGCATCATCTGGGTCACCGGCAGCTTCATCTACATCGGTGTCGCGGTCGCGCTACTGGGCCAGGTGCTGGTGCAGCGTCGGTTCGAGCCTCAACTGCCACCGCGGGACTGGCAAACCGCAACCTTGTTGACGATTGCTCCAGGGTTGGAGGACCGGGTTTCGGACCAACCGGTACCCAAACCTGCACAGCGGACTGGCTGAGCGGCGCGCGCAGCGTAGCTTCCGTATCCTGTTTCCGGCATCGCACCTTGTATCTTGCGAGGTAGTCGACACGCGAGTCCACTGGTCGCGCCTTGGTGGTATCACGGCCCGTCCCGCCGTTGTTGGAGGGAAGCCACTACGAAGGAATTGCTGATTGGAAACCCAGGGCCGGACCCGGACGCCATTCGAGCCTGCGTCACCTGCGCCCAGGTTGTCATTGCCCAAGGCTGGCCCGGAACCAATGTCTACGAGATTGAAAGCCATCCGAGGGGCTCGTGCCATTCTGATCGGGTGCCCGTGTTACGATTCGGATTGCCGATTTGGCCCAGTTTTCTGTTCGAGACTGCTTGTGGACTGTCCATCCTGCGGTCAGCACAACCCTGACGACAAGCGCATTTGCTGGAAGTGTCAGGCGGCAATCCCGCCGCCGCCACCACCGCCCAAGCCACCGCGCACCTATCTCGGACTTCCGGTTTGGGGCTGGGTCGTGTTCGCAGCCATGTTCATCGGTTCGTTCCTCGTGTCCCAGTGCAACCAGGCGAACCTATTGGGCGGTTGATCGACGGCGTTGCACTTGAATCTCCGCGGCAAGGATCCGCTCCCGGAATTTGATTGACAAGGTTGCGGACTGGCAATTGGCCAACGCCGAACCATTTCCCTGGCGTTCCGCGCCCCACGGCTTCCGGGATCCCTACCGGGTCTGGATCGCCGAGGTAATGGCACAGCAAACTCGGCTGGCGACCGTTGTTCCCTACTTCAATCGCTGGATAGCGGCCCTGCCCTCCCCGCGGGCTGTGGCACAGGCGGACGAGGATCGGGTGCTCAAACTCTGGGAGGGCCTTGGCTACTACCAAAGGGCCCTGAACATTCATCGGGCGGCCAAGCAGATGGTGCAGCGCCACCGGGGACAGGTGCCTGGCACCAAAGAGGAACTGCTGGCACTTCCCGGCATCGGCCGCTACACCGCGGGCGGCATCCTGAGCCTCGCGTTCAACCAACCTGAACCGGCCATCGACGGGAACGTCGTGCGCCTGTATTCGCGCCTTCACAAAACCCCGTACACAGCACAGCGCAAGGCGAACCTGGACACAATCGACACTCACATTCGGGGGTTGTTGGCCGCCAATCCCGCTGTTTCGCCAGGCCTGATTGCGGAAGGCTTGATGGCGTTGGGCAGCAAGATATGCAAGCCGGTCAACCCCGACTGCCCGAATTGCCCCGTGCGGGAGCATTGCACTACCTATTTGTCGGATTCATCGGTCCGGCCTGCGCCGTCGCCGGGCCGCAACCCTGTCAAGTCACTCTCTGTCAGACACCATGTCGGGTATGTGCTGCTTACCGTGCAAGGGGGCCAACAGCGGATTTTCCTGGTCCGCAATCGGCGCGGCGGCATGCTTGGGGGACTGTGGGGATTTCCGGCGCTGCCGGTTGAAGAGCTGCCCGCAGACGACGTATCCGCGGCAGCATGGATTGCCCAGGACCAACTGCGTGTAGCCGTTGGCCAAGTCCGACACCTTGGCCGACAGATCCAGGACTACAGCCACTTTCGGCGCTTACAGGACACCTACCTGGCGGTCTGCCATGATGTGGATCCCGCAACTCCGCGCTGGGAAGAGGGACAGTGGGTGCCGGCGGGGGAGATAGGCGACTTTGCCCTGTCGCGCATTGACCATAAGATTGCGGCCCTATTGACCGCGAACGCCGAGACAGAGGCATGCGCGAACTAACTTATAAGGCTCGTACCCGATCCACCGTCAACTCCACACGCCAACGGCCGGAACCGTCATGACCGACTCGCCCGTCCAAGCCGCGCTCCTACGTATCCTGGCACTGCAATCCGCGCCCCATGTCCAGGAACCATGGGACGATCTGTCCGGCAGTGAATGGTCCGACCTGGAGCAGACTGCCAACACCCAACGGGTGGGTGCACTGCTCCACTACTGCCTGCAACAGGTGCCGGAGACATGCGGCCGACCGCCGGACCTGGTTTGCCAGAGTCTGGCGGACACATATCGGCAAAGCGTCCTGCGCAATCTGTTCCTTGCAACAGAACTGGCGGAACTGGCCCAGGCCCTGCAAGCCAGGAACATCCCCTGTCTGGCCCTCAAGGGCATGCACCTGGCCCATGATGTCTATCCGGAAATCGGCACGCGCCAGATGGACGACATCGACCTGCTGGTACCCAGGGAATGGCTCGCAGAAGCGGTGCAGGTGACCGGGGAACTGGGATACATCACCCGGGAACCGATGGACGTGGAGGCTTGGTCGGCAGATGTACATCACCTGCCGCGCATGTTCAACAACAACAATACTGTCTTGGAACTACACTGGAACATCACGTGGCCCAAGGACCGGTACGCCCTGTCGGACCTGGACAGCCTCTGGGACCGGGCTACGCCAATCGAGAGTGCGCGCGGCCAAGTGCTGGGCCTGTGTCCGGAAGACCTGATCCTGCATCTGTGCATCCATGCCTCCTACCAGCACCTGTTCTATACGGGATTGCGCCCGGTGTGCGACATCAGCGCCACGATTGCCCGTCACCGCGAAGCGCTCGACTGGGATGCGTTGTCGAACCGGGCCCTGGGCTGGGGATGGCAGTCCGGCGTGTACCTGATGCTGAACCTGGCGCGCACCACCCTGGGCACCCGGATCCCAAACCGTGTGCTGGAGGCATTGCGCCCGGACATTCCCGAGGAAGCCGTGGGTGCCGCGCGCTACCTGCTGTGGAACATCACGTCCGATGCGATCACACTGCCCCGCAACATGGCCCGCATGTGGTCCCGCGGCAGCCGCCGCGGGAAGCTGCGGGATCTGGCTGCCGCCATGTTGCCGAATCGCGCCCGGCTGGCCAAGGAATACGCCCTCAATGCCGGCTCGCCATTCGTCTGGTTCCACTACCCCCGCTTCGTTGTCGATCTGGCGGCGCGCAACTACGGTGCCTGGAGGAGCCTGCAACAGGCGGACCCGGACACCCGGCGCATGGCGGTGTCCAAGAACCTGCTCATGGAGAGCCTGTATGGCGAATAGCAGGTTCGGGGACCTCCCGATGCGATCGCCCAAGACCTGTGGGGACTTGAACGTTGGGTCCAGGCCGCATGCGACCGCGCGCGGCGGAGCATGGGCAAGGTCCTGCCCCTCCTTCCGACAGCGAGGTTGTGCGTTGGAAGACAGGACGCGGTCGCGCCCCCTGCCACATCGGCCCCGCACGGCCTGACCGCGGACCACCCGGGATTCCCTGCGATGGGCAACTTCCTGCGCGAGCTGGCGGGAACCCTGCGGCTGACGCGCCGGCGCACTCCAAATGCGGCTGCTTTTTGGGAACTGGACGCGTTGCGCGGCATCGCCATCGTCATGATGGTGACCTATCACCTGCTGTTCGACCTGGATCGGCTAATTCCGTTCACCGCCGCCATCGAACACCCCTTCCTGGACATATACCACCCCTTTTGGGACCTGTTTCAAAAAGCCACGGCCTACACATTCGTCACGTTGGCCGGTGTCTCGTCCGCGGTGGCCTACCACTCCGCTGCCGGCAGAACCCGACCTCCGGCACAACGACGGGCGCGGCAATACAAACGGGGACTGATCGTTTTTTGCTGGGGCATGGTCCTGACTCTTATCACCTGGCTTGTGTTCCGCGGGGGAGCCTACATCCAGTTCGGGGTCCTGCACATGATTGGGCTGGGTCTCATGGCCTGCGCGCCGTTGCTCGGCAACCGTTGGCTTGTGTTGGCAACCGGCGCGCTCAGTGGCACCGCCGGTCTGTGGCTGTCCCGTCAAACCTGGGACGGGTGGCTGGCGGATTTCGGCTTTTGGCTGGGTTTCCAGCCGGCCGGCTACGCCGCCCTGGACTACGTGCCGTTCCTGTTCTACTTCGGCCTGTTCCTGTTGGGGTCGTTTCTGGGCATCCTGCGATACCAGGGCCGCACGCCGCCTCAGGTTCGATCCCGGGTGGCACAGGCGATGCCGGTACAGTGGCTTGAAACACTGGGCCAGCACTCCCTGGCAATCTATCTGCTTCACCAGCCTGTTCTGCTGGCCGGGCTGCTGTTGTTGTCCCTGATAGTGGTACTGCTTTAGCCGCTGTGCCCGTGGCAGCGCACTACGCATCACGCCGAAAGCGGCATACAACCTCTACTCCGGGGCAGCCTGCATTTCCGGCCCGTGATCCCTGACCCAAGCCCTCTCGTCCTCAATGGACCGGAGCATTCCGGCCAGACGCAGAACCCGCAGCTCCTCCAGAATCCGGCCCAGGGTCCTGCCCGGTGTGTATCCGAGTTGGATCAGATCCCTGCCGTCAAGTCGGGGCCCGGGATCGGCGGCCCGGGCCATCAACCAATCGATGCGGGGGTGCAAATGGGGAAAGTACACCTGCAAACTTCGCAGGACGAGGCTGTCCCGGGAAACGGATCCCAGCCGGCGGGCCAGGGTCAGATCGGACAAGGTGCCTTTGGCCCATACCGGATCCTGAAGCAACGACCGGAACACTTCCGCCCGGACCTGCATCTTCGGCGGCAGGCCCAATTCCTGCCCGGCGGTGCTGGGCTCGGCCTCTGCCGCACCCAACATCAGCAACCAGCCCATGTCGATGCGGTTGACATCGGCTTCAGACATGCGCCCGCAGGCTTCTCTACCTTCCTCGGCGCGGGCGCCGGTCAGCCCCATCCCCGCCAACAGCCCCAGGTGGACAAGTCGGTTCAGAACCGCCGCGACACGGGATTCCAGGAAGGCAAGCTCCACTTCGTGGCGGATTCTGGTGCCGGATACCGTGGCCGGGCAGTTTCCGGCCACGGCGCTACTGAACAGATCCATCGTCTGCCCGGACAGGCGGAAACCCAGGCGTTGTTCATAGCGAACGGCGCGGAACAGACGGGTGGGATCGTCCACGAAACTCCCCGCATGCAAGACCCGTATGATGCCCTGCCTCAGGTCCTCCAGGGCCAACGGATGGTGGTGAACGAGGCATTGACCGGCACCCGCGCACAAATCCGCCGCTGTCTCCAAGTCCAATGCCAGCGTGTTGACCGTGAAGTCGCGCCGGTAGCAATCGTCTACGAAGGATCCGGGTACCCATTCGGGCAGTTGCCCGGGCTGCGGGTAACTCTCGGACCGTGCGGAGATGAGGTCAACGGAAGATGCCGACAAGTGTTTGGGCGGGTGCCAGGTCGCGTTTGCAAACTGCTTGTGTGCAGTCAATGCACCGCCATGGATTTCCTGCAGGCGCATGCCAACGATGATGGCGTCGGATTCCATGACCAGGTCCACATCCAAGCCCTCATGGCGCGGGACTCGATATCCGACATCCCGGGTCGTGAGCAGAGCCCGCGGCAACCCGCCAACCAACCGCACAGCGGTAGGCGACAGTCCGATCTCCTTCAGCAACGGTAGGATCCGACCCAGCTGGACCCGAATGTTGCGGGCAGCGGGGGTGTTGGGAATCCCAACACGGGTGGATACTGTAGCGGGTTGTGCCATGGACACTTCACCGATGCAATGCAGTGCATGGATTGTGTCAAACCGGTTGCGTAGTTCCACAATGTTGCCCGCATGTGCTCCAACGATATCCGGACCTTGGGGTCCGGCACCCAGACCTTGCACCTTGCTGCAGACCCAATGATCCGGCCCATGCCATGCGCGTGTTGATTCTGGGAGCCGACGGCCTGTTGGGCCAGGCACTGCGGGAAGCATTTCGCCAGCACGATCTCGTCTCCTGGGGACGGGCGGAGTGTGACATCTCCGACTACCGGTGCCTTCGAACCATTCGCAGAACCAACGCAGACATTGTGCTGAACGCAGCTGCCTGGACGGATGTGGACGGAGCGGAGAATCCGGCCAACGAACCTGCGGTCTGGGCCACCAACCGACAGGGACCGACCAATGTTCGCACCGCCTGCGACCAGGCCGGAGCCAAATTAATTCACTTCAGCACCAACGAGGTGTTCGCCGGCGTTCCGGGCAGGTTCTATGCGGAGATCGATCAGACCGGACCCGGCAACACCTACGGACGCAGCAAACGGGCCGGCGAGGTGGCGGTGCTCGCCAACCAAAGCCGCCATGCCGTGGTCAGGGTGAGCTGGCTGTACGGATCGGGCGAGGCCGATTTCCCGGGCAAAATCATGGGTGCAGCCCGCCGGCTGGGACGGTTGCGCGTTGTGGACGATGAATTCGGCTCTCCCACCTGGACCGCCGAGGTGGCCAAGCGTGTGGAACTGCTGAGCCGCATCGACTGCCGCGGTGTGTGGCACATGACGGGTGCCGGAGTGGCCAGCCGATACGATTGGGCCGTGTTCCTCCTGCGGCACGCCGGCCTGGGTGACATACCGGTCGATGCCATCGGCAGCGGGGATTGGCCCAGGGCTGCCACACCACCACGCCACGCCGTGCTCAAGGACACGCGGTTGACGGGCGCCGGCCTTCCGCCCATGCCTGCCTGGCGAGACTCGGTGAAGGCTTGGCTTGCCGATCGCACCCGGAATGGTTGAGATGTGGGCTCAGGGTTGCACCGGCCTGTCCCGGTTCCGGCTTGGCTGTTGGATGGCAGTGGCCGCCGCGGCGGTACTGTCCGCGTGCCAAATCCCGTCCGCGGATCCGGAGGCACGACCCGACCTCGAACCGGTGACGGCAACCGCAACCCCTGTGCAGATGCGCACCGGGTATCCGGAACAGACGGTTCAGACAGTCCCCCTGGCGGGTCCGGCAGCTGAACCCGAGGCGGAAATCTCGGGTCTGGACTGGTTCGGGGATGTGCTGGTACTGCTGCCCCAATACCCGGACCGGTACGACCACAACCTGTTTGGGTTGCCGCGTCAAGCCCTGGCCGCGGCGTTGTCGGACCCTGGGAAAACCCCAATCGAACCGTTCCCCATACCGCTGGTCAACGGATCCGAGCTGCGCAGCCTCGAAGGCTATGAAGGCCTTGAGGCCATCGTGTTCACCGGATCCCGGTTCTACCTGGCAGTGGAGGGACGCTCCAAGGGCAGGATGCTGGGCTACCTGATCCCCGGGAAGGTTCTGGGCAACCTGGACGGCCTGGAACTGGACCTTGCAAATGCCTTGCTTTTGCCGCCGCAGACGTCCCTGATGAACAAGGCCTACGAATCCTTGCTGATTCAGGGCTCGCAGGTTGTCGCCATCCATGAACTGGCAGGCAAGGAGACCAATCCGGAGCGGCACGCCCTGTTGCTTTCGGCGGAGTTGGAGATGGTGGGCACTCTGAATGTACCGGAAGTGGAATTCCGCATCACGGATGCAACGAGGTTGGACCGGTACAACAGGTTTTGGGCCGTCAATTTCCACTGGCCAGGGGAAAAACAGTTGCCCACCCAGGCCGATGCCATTCGGGAACGGTGGGGGGAAGGCGCTTCCCACAAGGACGTCGCGATCGTTGAGCGGCTATTGGAAATGGAGATCCGCGACGGCCGCATCGCACTGGTGGACCGTCCACCGGTCGAACTGGTTCTTCTGGACGAAGTTGTAGCCCGCAACTGGGAAGGAATCGTTCGCTGGGCCGACGAGGGGGTGCTTGTGGTTACCGACCGCTTCCCCACCACGATTCTGGCATTCGTTCCTTTCCCGGAGAACGAGTAGGCAGTTCCCCAAACCCATAAGGTTTGGGGTAATTCGCTCTCGGCCGTCAGGCGGC
>VXMJ01000077.1:0-22428 GCA_009841145.1 Caldilineaceae bacterium SB0661_bin_34
CGTCCGCTCTTGATCCGACAGGACAGTATACCAAAGCCTGCATCTACTCACTGCCACCGTTTTCTCTTTTTTCTGGGCGATTCTACGGGATCCTCGATTTGGGCAAATCTCATCGCCTTGCGGTCCGCCAAGGCACCGGTCGGGCAGGTCTGCACGCACTGGCCGCAGAAGGTACAGCTGGAATCGCGCAGATGCCCGTTGAACTCCACTGAGATGTTTGTGCCGAAGCCGCGGCCGGCCACGGTGATGGCATAGTCGCCTTCCTGTTCGGCACAGACCCTGACGCACCGGTAGCAGGAGATGCACAGATCATAGTCCCGCAGGATAAAGGGATTCTCGTCGTCGGGACGCGAGCTTCCCGATGTGGCACCCTTGAATCGGTCCAGGTCCGGTTGCAGCTCGACGACTGCCTCGTGCAGCTCCTGTGAGGCCAGCCCCCGCAACGGGTCGACCGCCAAGCGTTCGCTGCCGTTTTCGGACACTACCATGGCGAGCAGGGTTCGCCGCAGGCCGTCGAGTTTAGGTGTACGGGTCTCGACCTCCATGTCGGGCTGGGCCTGGGTGGTGCAGGAGGCCGGAAAGCCGTTGACGCCCTTGACGGAGACCGCACACAGACGGCAGCCGCCGAATGCTTGCAGGCGATCGTCGTAGCACAGGGACGGGATGTCGATGCCGTGCCGCCTGGCGGCCGCCAGCACCGATTCGCCCTCGCGGAACTCAATCTGTCGACCATCCAACATAAACGTGCCGGCCGCGGGGGATGAGGTCATTCGGGAGCCTCGAATCTTTGTTCCAACTGGTCCGGGAAGTTTCGCACCAGGGAATCGCTGACAAACGACGCGGCCACACCCAAGCCGCAGGCGCTCAGGTTGCGCATCACGAGACCCAGGTCGTTGACTTCGTCCAGCCATTCGCCGCGGTCGGTGTCTGGGCCGACGGCATCCAGCCGTTCGCGGAGGCGCCGGGAGCCGATGCGGCAGGGGAAACACTTGCCGCAGGACTCTTCGGCAAAGAACTCAATGGCGACGCGGGTCTCGTCCACCATGTCGCGCGTGTCGTCGTACACAATGATGCCGGCAGCCCCCAGCATCGAATTGCGGCTCCGCAGCGAAGGTTCGTCCAACGTAATGTCAAAGTCGCTTGCCGACAGAAAACCGCCTGATAGCCCGGCCATGCTCGCCGCCTGGAAATTGCTTTCAGACGGCGGGCCGCCTGCCCATTCGTATAGGAGTTCGGACAAGGGAAAGCCAAAGGGCACTTCATAGTTTCCGGGTCGCTGCACATCGCCCGAGACGCTGATCACCTTGGTGCCGGCCAGGTCCCCGCGGCCCAGGTCCCGATACCATTCGGCCCCATGCCGCAGGATGTGGGGCACAGCCGCCAAGGTTTCGACGTTGTTGACGACGGTGGGTTTCTGCAAATAGCCGTGCGTCACCGGGAACGGGGGACGGTTGCGGGGAAACGGATGCTTCCCTTCCAGGCTGTTCAACAGGGAGCCTTCCTCACCACAGACATAGGCGCCGGCACCCCGGCGGATGTGGATGTCGAAGTCCGAACCGATCTTGTTTGCCGGGCCCAGCAAGCCGGCAGTGCGGCAGGCTGCCAAGGTCTCCTCCAGTTGTGTCTGGAGTTCCGGATACTCGTACCGCAGGTAGATGAAGCCCAGCTCGGCGCCGGTAGCGAAGGCGGCCAGGATCATGCCCTCCCACACCGCGTAGGGATCGTATTCGAGGATGGCCCGGTCCTTGAAGCATCCCGGTTCGCCTTCGTCGGCGTTGCAGACAATGGTTTTGGGAGTGCCCGGTGCCTCCCGCACGGACCGCCATTTCCGGCCCGTGGGGAAGCCGGCGCCACCCCTACCGGCCAAACCGCTGTCGTCCAAGGTTTGCAGCAACCGGTCGGGTCCGGTGTTCAAAGCCTCTTCCAGGGCCTGGAAGCCATCGCGGGAGACATACCCGTCATGGGTCGCCTGACATGGCTGGCGAATGTGTTCAAAGATGCACTCCGGCAATCCGCCTGGATTGGGTACCGGCAAGGGGCCCTTGGCCGCCGGTTCCAGGGAGCTTCCTGTCAGTTGATGGGTGGCATCTCCCTGGAGCACCGGAACCGGCACATCGCACCGGCCCGCACAAGCCATGGGCTGTGCATCGGTGCGGTTGCCTAGCCACTGCTCGCTGCCCCGCAGGCGACACACCGGGCCGGTGCACACCCGGGGATGAGATCGGCTGCCGTTGCCCAGGGTCAGGTGGTGATAGAAGGTGGCGGTTCCGTAGACATCCGCCAATGGCATGCGCAAACCGGACGCAATGGCCCGCATGGCGTCGGGAGTCAGGCGGTCGTCCCGCCGATGGAACTGGTCCAGCAACCACAGGAACGGAGCCGGCTGCTGTCCGGCCATCTCAATCAGTTGGCTGTCGCTGTACATGCAGTTGTGGGGCGATATTGGGCCGAAGTGGGCGGGAACCGGGAACCGATCGTTGCGTGTCGGTGTGCCTGTGGCAGCCTTGATGAAGAACAGTTGTTGCGTGACAGTGGCTTGAGTGGCTTGGGCACAGTTTGCAGGCCGGTTCCACGTTCACGCCAGTTGGCCATGCACGAGTGGTTTCGGGCACTTCCGTACTGGCGCCGCCTGCACCGCGGGGCCGCGTCCGCCGTAGTCATGCGGTCCGCTTGGGATTGAGCCGGATTCCTGGTGGGTGTCTTGCCGGGTGGCCCGAACCGAGAGGCCGATGTCAAGGTGATTCGATGTTTGCCTGTAGGCCCAAACGGTTCAGATCCCGCGCAATGGTAACAGGATCGGCATGGCCAACCGAACCGGCACTGATTCAGTAAGCGCGGGAATGAGGGCGGTGGCACCCGTACGGTGGTTATCCATCGCCATTGCTGTCCAAGTCTGTGGCCACACCGTGACCGTGTGTCCCCCTGCGTCAACGCTTTGCTCCCGGCCTCGGTTGAAACCGCGCTCCGCCGCCAACCGTGCCTCGGAGCTGTCCGGGTTCCATTGTTGCGGCTCCCATCCCGGCATTCGCCATCCCGGCTGCGCCGTCCAGGCCAACGACTTCCGGTTACCGATGTCTCAAAAGCCGTTCACACCATTGGCCCCATACCGGTTTGTCGTCTGGCGAACCCGGGTTCATGGACCGTTGCCAGTCAACTCTTTCGACCACTGTTCGGCCTATTGCCACCACCATTCCGGAGGCTCTATGTGCCTTGTGAAGGTGCATTTGCCGGCTGCCAACGAGTGGCCCTGAACATCGCCAGGGTGTTCAGGCAACAATCCGAACCGGGCATGTCACGAGCGGTCGGGGACAAGGGGGTGATAAACCCTGGACCATCGGTGGTGGACTTGAGACTTCCAGGGGCAACCAGAGGGTGGAGACAGGTGCTGCAGGGGTGATTTCTTCCGCAGACCAACGGTGCCCGTCCATTTTTGGACGGGCACCACCAGTCAAGCCGGTCACGTATACGCATGTGACCGGTTTCCAGACTATTCGGGTATCAATACCGTATCAATGACGTGGATGGTTCCGTTGGCCGCCTCGATGTCGGCGATCACGACCTGGGCATCGTTGATGCTCACGGTGTCGCCTTCGACGGAGATGGCGACTGTTCCGCCCTGTACGGTGGTGGCCGAGTCGAGGGCGACGACATCGGCTGCCATCACGTTGCCCGGCACCACGTGGTAGAGCAGGATGGCGGTGAGGGCGGGGATGTCTTCCAGCAGCGCCTCAACCGTGCCTTCCGGCAGCTTGGCAAAGGCATCGTCCGTCGGTGCGAAGACGGTGAACGGTCCCGGTCCCTCCAGGGTTTCGACCAGGTCCGCCGCCTGCAGGGCAGCCACCAGGGTCTCGAAGCGCCCGTCGCTGACGGCGATCTCAACGATCGTGGCCGCCTGCGGTTCGGGTGCGGCCTCTTCCTCTTCCACTGGCGGAATGAGTACCGTATCAATGATGTGGATGGTTCCGTTGGCCGCCTCGATGTCGGCGATCACGACCTGGGCATCGTTGATGCTCACGGTGTCGCCTTCGACGGAGATGGCGACTGTTCCGCCCTGTACGGTGGTGGCCGAGTCGAGGGCGACGACATCGGCTGCCATCACGTTGCCCGGCACCACGTGGTAGAGCAGGATGGCGGTGAGGGCGGGGATGTCTTCCAGCAGCGCCTCAACCGTGCCTTCCGGCAGCTTGGCAAAGGCATCGTCCGTCGGTGCGAAGACGGTGAACGGTCCCGGTCCCTCCAGGGTTTCGACCAGGTCCGCCGCCTGCAGGGCGGCCACCAGGGTCTCGAAGCGCCCGTCGTCAACGGCGATCTCAACGATGGTGGCCGCCTCCGACTCGGGTGCTGTGGTCGGTGCCGTCACCGGCGTTGGATCAGCATCGGCGTTGTTCCCACAGGCAGCGAGGGCCACAAGCACGATCGGAAGCAACGCGAGGCTTCCGAACTTCAAGGGCCGTCTTCCCCATTGAACCAGCCTTCGGCTGATGGTTTCAGTCCAATTTCCCAACATCTTGCCTCCTGGGCTCTTGACATGTTCTCGACAGGGTTGTGGCACATGCCTGTCGCTGGTCCAACAGATGCAGTGCATACCCATCGCCGAGAACTAGAATATGCAATATAATCTACATAGAGATGTCTATAATCTACAAACATGACTGTTACGTTTTTGTTAAGGTCGGTTCAGGTCCCTCATTCGCGTCCCTGCGCCGGGGTGGGGACGGTCCTGTTTGCCTGCGCCCACCCTGGGTGGGCGTCAACAGGTGGAGAAGGTTGAGCGCACTCGGGCTGGGTAAACCTGCGGCTGGAACCGGTTACAGTCCTTCAACTGATTGTTCGCCGCCGACCAGGACCATCCCCAAGGAGAACAGGTGGCGTCACAAGCAGGCAGGGATTCCATCAAGTCCAGTACGAGGGCGAAGAGGCAGTTGAATGGCACGGTTGTCATTGGTCAACACACCTGCCATGCCGTACTGTTCCAGGTTGGACAGCCCTTTCGGATCCAAACATGGATGTCAAAGCTGTACTGTCCGCCCTGTTCAGTACACCGGCCACAAATCGCATTCCAACTTTGGCCGGAAGCCAGGTTGCGGCCACCGGGCTGCAGGGCGGAGGTGTCTGGCTCGCGGCTCGCAAGTGCACACTCCCGGTCTACCGCCTGCCACAGGGCGCTCGGCTCCAGACTGTGGGGTAAGGGTCCGTACAGGAGGCATTTTCCGGGGGCTGATGCCGGGATGGCATGTGTTGGCACGCGCCGTGCAGGGGAGCCAATACGCTGTCGGATCTGGTAGTGCCGGCTCCTGAGGCTTCCAAGGACGATCAGGAAGCGGGAAGATGTGTCCTTGCACGCCCGGACTCGGTTTCCGCAAGTGAGGGCAGGAAACGGAGGAGCCGCGGTTCGCATGTTGGCTGTCAAGATGGGCAGGGGCTAGGATCAGGTTCGCGGGCGATGGCTCCTGTTGTTGGCGAGATGAAACCAAGTGTCGAGACCCCCTTCTCCTTTCCTGGTTCCGAGCAACCAACGAAACTGAAACGGTGCCCCAAAAGGCTTCTGGATCTTCCTTGTGGACGCATCAATCCATGGAACAGAGTAACCAGGTCGCTCTTCTGAGAGACCGCTACACCGTGGCTCTGCTAACCGGAGACCATAGGGAGGCTTCCCGCGTGGTCAAGGATGCTTTGGATCGAGGGATCGAGCCGGTGGCGATCTACGTTGAGGTATTTCGTCCCGCTATGGAAGAGGTTGGCAACGCCTGGGTCGGTGGAGAACTGAACATAGCGAATGGGCACCTTGCGACGAGTATCACCCTCCAGCAAATCACATATGTCCGTGATGCCCGTAAGCGCAAGCCGGAGCTCAGCGTCACAGCTGTCGTGGCATGCGTGGAGGGTGAGATGCACTCGGTGGGCACCTCGGTGATTGCCAGTCTCTTTCAGATGGAGGGGTGGGACGTTTCGGTCCTGGGACAAGACACCCCAACCGATGACTTGGTGGAGTTGGTAAGGGTTAGAAAACCCAACTTGGTCATGCTCTCCTTGGCGCTCCCGGACAGAATACCGGTTGCCAGCAGGGCCGTGACTCTCCTGAAGTCCCTTGACGATACTCCAGTGGTTTTTGTTGGCGGGGCGGGGGTGTCATCGCGCCATGCAGGCAAGGGCATGCCGGCGGATCTCATAACTTCGGCCCCCTTGGACGCGATTCGAGTGGCCGGCGAGATCTTCGGTCTTAAGCAAGAACGTTCGACTCTTGAAGACTACCTGAGCGCACTCGGGAGGCGAGTCCAGGCGCTAAGGAAGGAACATGCTTGGAGCCAGCAGCAACTTGCAGTCCGGGCAGGTCTCGATCGTACCTACGTGAGCGCGGTCGAGCAGGGCAAGCAAAACATCACGATAGGGGCGGCCGTGAAATTCGCCGATGCCTTCGACATGCCACTGTCGGAGCTTGTCAGCCAAGCTTGGGACCGGCTGGGCATGGCGGAGCGTAGCTGAGAACCAGAACGAACGCCCGCGGTTGGCGTTCCGCGGCGTTTTTGCGCGACATGCCTACGGGAATCGGCGCTGATTGCCATTTCGCGAACAGCACGGGATGCCTGTGGCGTCCACGATCGAGCCGTGCAGGCATGAACAACAAAGGGTGCAGGCGATTGCCGTACGCCCGTGGTCCTGTTGCAGGTGAATAACGAACTTGGTGCTGGGTGTCTGCAATCGACAGTCCGAGGCGTTCGCCCAGCCAAGACCGGGGTCCGTTTGGACGCGTGCAAGGAGAACCTTACACTTTACGCGGTGCCCGTGCCGAAGAGTGCCCTTTTTGATTGATTGGGCTTCAATCGGTCCATTGGCATGCGACCGATTGGCCATGATATGAGCTTCAAGATGCCAAGAGCCGGTCTGCACAAGCGGTTTACTGCACCCAAGGCGGTTCTCCCGGTATGTTTGGTCATCCTGCTTGGCTTGGCGATTTACGCTTCTAACGTCAAGATTGGTTCGGCCGACAACGAGTGGCAAAACCGTGTTCAAGTCTCGGTGTTGGACAACGGGGTTCAGGTAGTACTGGCACCTGCCGTTGGCTCCGGTCTATCCACCGTGAATGTCTGGATCAAGGCAGGGGCGGCACAAGATCCCCCCGACCGCCAGGGACTCGCCCATTACCTCGAACACATGGTCCTAAAGGGTCCGGAGCAGTCCCCAAACCAGGCTCGTAACTGGGTTGAAAGCAGAGGTGGCTACATCAATGCCTATACCTACTCCGACTATACGGAATATCACGTCGTCATTCCGTCGGAACATACTCACCTTGCCATTGATCTCATGGCCGATCTCGTTACCAGTAGGAATTTCTCCCATCCAGACATGGAGACGGAACGCAGCGTCGTGCTTCGGGAAAGGGACAGGCGGGAAGACGATCCCTCAACGAATCTCTGGGACAACAGCGGCCTCCTGCTTTTCGGTTCCAATTCCTCTGGCTTCCCTATCGTCGGGACAGTGGAATCCATCCAATCCATTACTCGAACAGACCTGGCACAGTGGGCGGAGAGGTTCTACGTTCCGGGCAACATGACCGTTGTCGTTGTGGGCGATGGCGACCGCGCCAGCCTGTTGGAACAGGTCAAGTCGAGCTTCGGAGCAATCGAACCCGGGCCGTTGCCGACCGTGGCCATACCGGCTATGGCAACCTCGGGAGACTACCGGCAGCATACCTTGGAGCATGCGGGAGAGTTGGAACGGTTGGTGTTGGCCTGGGCAGTGCCAGCCCTCCAAGACTTGGAGGATTTGGCGACCAAGGAGGTTCTGGCATACCTGCTTTCATGGGAGTTGGACCATGAGCATGGAACAACGAATGTCGACTACAACCTGACACTTTCCCCCGGACTCCTAATGTTGGAGTTCGAGTTTCCCAACTACATTGATTCAGGCGCGGTTCGAGACGATGTCCTGACGGATTTGGCGTATGTGCTGAGTGGTCATGTGTACCGAGAGCACATGGCACTGGCCAAGAAGTGGTTGATAGACGATCTGGTATCCAGACGCAAGACCAGTGTTGATTTTGCGGACCAGCTTGGACGGTTTGCCATCACTACCGGAGACCCCTTGGATGCTCTGGCGTACATCGATCTCATTCAACGTGTTGGCAAGAGGCAATTGCTGGCCATGGCCAGAGAGCTTGTGCCAGTGGAGAGCCGTCTGGAGCTCCGTTTGGTGGACAAGGATGATGAAGCCGGGGAATTTGTGGCTGCCGATTTGCATTCCGGACCCTGGGAGGAGACGTGGGCACTGTCATTTCACCGCATGCTGGACGACATGCGCTTTGTCGTGTCAAACGTTGGCAGTCAGCTCTCGGTCAGGACCATGAAGCTGGTTGCCTGGATCCGGTCCATGCAATGGAGCATGTTCTTGGCCAAGGGCAATCTGCTTGAAGAGGAGGATGTCCTGATCCTGGACAATGGAATGCGGATTTTGCTGCTGCCCGATTCAGCCACCAACTTTGTGGAAGTCCACGTTCTGGTGGGAACAGGTATAGGGATGGAGACAGCCGATGAAGCGGGTATTTCAAGGTTTACGAATGACTTTCTGCTGTATTGGCTCGACGATGATCACTTCAGGCGACTGGATGCCTCATCTACTACTGAAGCTGGTTTTGATTCAACCAGTTTGACATTGCTGGCCACCGAGACCAGCTGGCCCGCGGCCCTACCACTGTTTTTGAAGTACATTTTGGAGCCCGAGTGGATCGGATGGCAAATGGAGGGCCACCGGTCAGATGTTGTCCAGAAGATTCGCGCTCGTGACGAAATTCCCTTTGAGGCGGCTCGATTGCAGCTGCGCACAGCCCTGTTTGGTGAAGGTGGGTACGCTAACCCCAGAACCGGGACGATTGAAACGGTTTCCTCCTTTTCGATCAAAGACATGATCAGGTTCCATGGAAAGTTCTTTGTCCCCGAAAACATGGTTGTAGTGGCCGCAGGCAATTTTGAACCCAAGTTGATGGCGGCTACGCTGGCCCATACGCTGAGTAAGCTGAACCCTGCTGTTGGCCTTTCCGGGCATGAACTCGTGGCCGCGGAATCCAAGGCCGGGAATCTGCCGGATCCCTTCAGGGTTCCGGCCGGATCTGAGCTGGCTGAAGCGTCACCGCAGGCAGTGGCTAGAACGACAACGGATTGGGAGGGTATTCAGCTTGCCTGGATCCTGATGGGGTTCCCTGGACCCGGCATTGCCGACGATGACTTTGCAACTTTCCTGGTATTGAATAGTGTGTTGGGTAGAGGATCGTCCAGCCGATTGTTTGCGCACTTCAGGGAGCAGGATGGATACGCGTATGACTTGGGTTCTTTTGTCACATGGCTCAAACACGGAAGCTTCATGACCCTCTATGCACAGGTGTTGCCTGGCGATATTGATCAGTTTGTGAACACTGCAGTTGCTGAAGTCCATGCAATTGTGACCGAGGGAATTCCGCCGGAAGAACTGGAAGCGGCGATTGCCCGTGAAGTGGGCACCCATTTGCGTTATCGGGAGTGGATTGGAGACAGGGCGTTTCACCAAGGTCTGGATGTTCTGTACGGCATCGATTTTGACGTCGATGGAGATTTCTTGACAAAACTGGAGAATGTTTCGATGGACGGCATTAGGGACATGGCGCAACGATTGCTCGTTGAATACTATGTTTCTGAAATTGTTCCTGCAGTTAGCCCGTGATGTGCCGGTCAAGGAGAGTGTTCTCAGGGTCGGCTTGGGGAAGCAGTCGCGCACATACAGGGGGCCATGGCAGGTGAAGAAGCCGCTCAAGAATCTTCACTGATCCTGGATCCGCACAGGAATTCTCGCTCCTTCGGTGTGAAGGGACTCAGTCTGTCGCAGTGTGAATCGAGGCAGCGTCGTGCCAACGGTGGATTGGCATCTGCATCTGCTGCCTTGCTATTGTGGTGGTTGAGCTTGCGATGGTGTGCGCAGTTCAAACGCGCTGGGCCCGGACAGAGGATTCAAGTTTGCCAAGGGGAAAACGCCACACCCGTTGTTGGTCTGTTGAGTACGTCAAAGAGCTATTTTCGGATTACCTGCAATCAGGTCCTCGTCAAGCACCTGGAGTGGTGTCTGCGATTCAGTGTCATGACTGATACTGTTCCGCCAAGGGATGCGCATGGGGCCAGCGCAGCGTCAACCATACGTCTGGTTGTTGTCCAGTACGTTTTCCACCACTCTTTCAGATACTTGAAACTGTGCTGCGACACGCTCGATGTCTGTATCGTCGAAACCTTCTTCGAAATCGTCTTCGATCGCGTGCCACGGACACAGGAATTCGGCCGCGAACGACCTCTGCGCCTTCTGTCGGTAGCTGTAGGAGGAAGTGGCAGGCGACAGCGGTTCGGCCGATACGCAGTTGGCCATGCTGAACACGCGATCACCAACGATCCTCGCCATGTCAAACCGACGACTTGTGGGCCATCTGCTCCGCAACACGATCCGAGCCTGCCGGTCTCCGGGGGCGAAGACCCACGCGATTGGACCTGAGGTTTCCCGATTCTCAAGCGCGCAGGGAGACGTACCGGCAAGGCCTGCCAACTCTTGATTGTTTACGGGTTCATCGGATAATCCAACTTGGTGTCGTACGAAACGAGCAAACAATTTCCCCATGCGCCCCGCGGTGATCTGACCCCACTGCGAGACATCCGGAAGGTCACTCGGCGAGAACAAGACACCATCCTCGGGGTTTGCCACAAAACCCGCTGTTTCGGATACGTTCCGAACGTCCGACGCAGATGTTCGATTTCCGCCTGCACCGGTAGCAAGTTCGTTGACGGCATCGGTGCCCAGGACCTCGGCATCACCGAGAACGGCTTCAATGTGCGCTTCGTCGCCTTCGTCGACATCAAACCCAAGCAGCGCCTCGGTTTGCCGAAATGCCGATAGTGTTGCATCGCTTCTCTCGTCGCTCAACTCGTGCCAAATCGCATGCAGTTCAGTATTGTGCAAGTTGGCTTCTTCCAGACGTGACAACACGTTTGTCACAAAACAATCAACAGAGTCTTCCCAGACATTGGCAGACACATGAGTTGTATCCGAGCCCAAGTATTCGATCGGTGTATGTGGGTCTTCGGTTGTGGATGATGACACTTCGCACAAGTGCCCGTCGCAGTTAAATGTAATGTTGGGCCAAATGTATCCCTCACCGACACTCGACATTCTGTGCGAAAGATCCCAAGTATAGGTTGAACTGTTCACATATCTGCCACCTGGTTCCCAGCGGAGGCGCCACCAATGAGTTGCAAACCATTCTGCCAAGTGGTAGCCCGAGACGAACGGCCCCGTGGACAGTTTGGTATTGGGACTGTCCTCATCCCGGTCGCGTAACAGCGTCAATAGCTTGTCTCCCACTGACACTTCCAGCCGACCGAATGCAGCACGTTCCAGTGCAGGACCGTCATCGAAGTTGGCCTGTGAAATCTTGATGTGCATGTCACTCATCGGAAACTCCCTCCCGGAGTCTCCACTCGCGTAGGATGTAGCGCGCTTGGGGATCGTCTTTGGACAGCATGTATCCGTGATATATGCGTCCGTCTTCGCCCGGCTTGGCTTCGTACACCTGCTTGTTCTCGTCGACTGCCCACACGAATACAGGTAGTCCCTTGTCGTTCATCCTACGGCTTACCATACCCCGTCTGATGCCGGATTTGAACAAGCCACAGGCTTCCTTCCATGTGATGGGAGGATTTCCCTTCGGATCGCACACGCTTTTTTGGGGCGCGGGGCTACTGGCGGATTGAAACCGTAATCTGCCGGGCGACGTTTGTGGTGCGCACTGCCGCGGTATCGAGCTTGGTCCAAACGGTCCCTAATCTCGGGTGTCAGATCGTCAGGGTTGACCACACGACGTCTTGGGTCTGAAGATCCGCGGGGGCGCGGCATGTCATTGTGATGTCCGTGCTGGCAAGAACCAAGGGGGTAGATGAAGAAGGAACCCGATGCTGAGATCGAGGTCCCGAGGCATTCGTTTGAAATCATCCCATGGCAGGCGCTGAACTGCTCATGACTCCTCCACCTACCTCTGCCCCCATGGCATCGCTCACTGGTCCGCTTCAGCTTCGGCCTTGGTAGGCCACTGGCAGCCGCCTTCCTTGTCCGGACGGATATGGGCAAACCCATCGGTCTGAATGCCTTTGTAGGCATACGGATCGGTTCCGGCCACCATGACGATGTCCCGGATGTCCGCCATGGCCATGCTGGTGCCGGGTTCGGGCAGGTGCCAGGGCAGCAGCGATTCCGCGCTCATGTAGTGGTTGACCAGGGCCCGGCGGAACCCCGACTCCGCGTAGTTTGGCAGGGACCGGTGCAGGAGATAGCCGTTGAAGAAAACGACTGAGCCGGCCTTGGCCGGCACCATGACTCCGTCATCGTCCGTGAACGGGAAGTCGAAGGACTCCTGTGCACAGTCGTAGCGGTCGTCGTCGTGATCCCGGAATGGCCAGAGGGTGCGCAGTCGGTGGGAACCCGGAATGGCCCACAGGCAGCCGTTTTCCGGCGTGGCATCCTCCAAGGCCATCCAGGCTGCCGTCAGCGAACAGTCGCGGGTGGGAATGAAGGCCTCATCCTGGTGCCAAGCCTGGCCAGGCTTGCCGGCACTCTTGATGAAGAGCATGGATTGCATGCACTTGACGTTGGGGCCAATCAGTTGTGTCAGGACTTCGACAATCCCGGGCTGGCCGACCGCGTCCAGCATGACGTCGGAAATCTTGTGGGGAAAGTGGACGCAAATGGTGCGGGCGATGATGTCCTCATCGCTCTCGGACGGATCAAAATCGGGCAGACCCTGCACCAGGCCGCGCTCGCCGCGGCAGATCCGGGCCGTCTCGTCGCGTAGGGCCTGCAATTCTTCGGCCGCAAGAACATCCTCGACCACCAGGTATCCGTTCTCGTGATAGAAGGCGACTTGCTCGTCCGACAGCAGGCGGACATCCGTTTCGACCATGGGTGCAACAGCCATGTTGGCAATCCTTACTCAAGGGGTTGGCGAGGGACAGGAATCATATAACGGCGCGAGTGCCGACCTTCACCGTCCGGCCAGGCCGGTCAGCTGAATGCCCTGCACGAAGCGTTTCTGGGCCGTGAAGAATAGTACCAGCACCGGCACGATGGTCATGACCGAAGCCGCCATGACCAGGTGCCAGAAGTTGCCGAAGCGGCCCTGGAACCAAAGCAGGCCCAGCTGCAGGGTGAACATTTCGTTGGCCGAGATGTACAGCAGGGGGCCGAGGAAGTCATTGTAGTGCTGCAGGAAGGCGAAGATCGCGATCGTGGCAATCGCCGGGCTGCACAGGGGTGTGATGATCTGCCAGAGGATGCGGAAGTTGGCGGCCCCGTCCATGCGGGCCGCCTCGTCCAGTTCCCGCGGCAGCGTCATCATGTACTGCCGCATCAGGAAGATGTAGAAGGCGTACCCGAACCAGGCGGGTATCCACAGGGGATAGAACGTGCCGACCAGCTGTGCATAACGGAAGATGATATATAGCGGAATGATGGTGACGACCCCCGGCAACATGAGGGTGGCAATCAGCATCCCGAACACGGCGTTGCGTCCCGGCCAGTTGATGCGCGACAGGCCGAACCCGACCAGCAGCGAACTCAGCACGCAACCGGAGGCGCCCATCAGGGTTACATAAAAGGTGTTAACAAAGAACCGGGAGAAGAGGGGCAGCTTCTCGAACACCTGAGGATAGTTGTACCAACGCGGATTTTCCGGGATCCACCGGATCGGAGTCTCGAAGACCAGTCCGGGCGGCTTGAGGGCCGTCGAAAACATCCAGACCAGCGGCAGCAGGAAGGAGATCCCCAGCACCCAGCAGATGATGTGCCAGGGCAGGTTGGCGAAACGGGCGGTGCGCATGAGGGATGAGGGTGTCAGCTGCTCTGTTCGCTTTCGTAGTAGACCCAGGTGCGGGCGAAGCGGAACTGGATCACGGTAAAGATCATGATGATGATGAACAGGACCCAGGCCAGCGTGGCCGCGTAGCCCATGTCAAACCACTCGAACGCGTTGCGATAGATGTGCAGCACCATGAACAGGGTGGAGTCCTGGGGACCGCCCCTGGTCATGATGAAGGCATTGGTGAAGACCTGGAAGCTGCCGATGACGCCGATCACCAGGTTGAAGAAGAAGATCGGCGAAATGGCCGGGATGGTCACGTGCAGGAAGCTTTGCCAGGTGTTGGCGCCGTCGATCTGGGCCGCGTCCTTCAGTTCCGGGGACACGCTTTGCAGACCGGCCAGGAAGATGATCATCTGCGGTCCGACCAACCACAGGCTCATCAGGACGAAGGCCGGACGCGTGAAGGCGGGATCGAAGAGCCACTTGATGGGCTCCACCCCGAACCATCCCAGGATTTGGTTGAGAATGCCCCACTCCGGGTTGAGGATCTGGATCCAGACTACGGCGAAGGCCACCGCCGGCGTGATGGAGGGGATGTAGAAAATGGTGCGGTAGATGCCCAGGCCCTTCATGGGCTGGTTCAGCAGCAGGGCCAGGCCGAAGGCGGCCAGCAGCTGCAGGGGCACGCTGAAGAAGGTGAAGTAGAAGGTGTTGTAGAGCGATTTGTAGAACAGGGGATCCCGGCCGTCCACCAGCTTGGCCAGGTTCTTCATGCCGACATAGTCGGGCCGGGTGATCAGGTTCCAGTCCAGCACGACCAAAACCAGGGAATAGAGCATCGGCCCCACCCACAGGAGCAGGGCGCCCAGTACGAACGGCAGCGTGAAGAGGATGCCGTCCCGCAGGTCGCGGCGTTGGGAAGCCGTCATGTTGCGAAGGCAGTCGCAGGCAGGCGGATTGGGTCTGGCCGGTATCCGCTGAGAAATGCTGGATACCTCGGTCCCTGGCACACGTACCGGGACCGGTTGGGCCGTGCACCCGCGGGTGCACGGCCCTGAAGTTCGCGTTGCTTAGGCGCGTTCGGCGTGATACCGATCCAGAGCCCCCTGGATTTCCTCGTTGGCCGTCTTCACGGCCGTGTCTGCAGTTTCCTGCAAACCCAGAAGCTTGTCCCACAACGAGGTGATTGCCGCGCCGCCGTAGGCGTGCAGTTCGGAGCCTTCGCCGAAGACTACCGGGGTAGCCCCTTCCGCCATGGAATTCACAAAGGCGCCGGTGTTTTCGAAGTTGTACTTCTCGCTGGCGATCGGAGCCCACAGGTTCTCGATGTTGCGCGGTGTGCCACACAGGCGGCCGCCGTTGGCGATGATGGCCTGTCCTTCGTCGCTCAGAATGAAGTCGACCACGCGCCAGGCCTCGTCCTTGTGTTCGGACGGGGTTGTGATGCAGTGGCCGTGTACATGGCCGAAGGTGTAGTTGGTATCGTCCACGCCGACCGGAGCCAGAGCAACATCGAAGTTGATGCCTTCCTCGGTGGTGGCCAGTTCGCCAAACAGGCGAGGCATGAACCAGGGACCCTCAAGCACCATGGCCACGCGTCCTGTGTCCACGCCGACGCCGCCGCCGGCGATCACGTCCGGTCCCGGTGACCAGCCGTTGGCGATGGTGTCGTAGACCACGAACTGCAGACCCGAGATCACGTCCTCATGATCCCATCTGGCCTCCGTGGGTTCGACGATTGTGTCCCACTCCACGTGGCCGTTGCGGCGCATGAAGTTGGCACAGCGGCCGTAGCTGCCGTTCCAGCCGGCCGCCTGAGCCCAGCCGTAGGTCTTGGAGTCGCCCTCTTCGAACGACAATGTCTCAATGGTGGACTTGAACTCCTCCCATGTCCAGCCGGCGGCCGGGTAGGCCACGCCCTTGGCATCGAAGATGTCCTTGTTGTAGTAGATAACCAGCGGTCCCGTATCGGTCGGGGTCATGTAGGTGGACCCGTCCCATTGAGTCATGCTGTCGTAGTTTTCGTTGCGCGGGAACTGGGCACCGGAATCCGTGGCGGCAATGAAGTCGTCCAGGGCTGCCAGGACGCCGTTTTCGGCATAGGACTGGAACTGCCAGCCCTGGTAGTAGAGGATGTCCGCAGAGGTGTTGCCGGCGAAGTTGGCCTGGATTTTCTGGTAGTAGCCGCCGGGGTACTGCTCCACGGTCACGTTGAGGTCGTCGTTGGCCGCCATGAAGGCGTTGACCATGTTGTCGTAGACCACGGCATCCTGCACATCGGCCCAGGCGGACAGGCGCAGGTCCACCATCTCGGCGGACGGCGCGGCACCATCGCCGGTGTCGGCCGCTGGGGCGCCCGGTGCGGCACAGGCCGCGGCCAATCCGAGGCCACCGGCCACCGCGGTCATGCGCAGAAAACTGCGTCGGCTCAATCGGTTCTGCATACGTTCGGACATGGCGTTGCTCGGCTCCTTGGCTGACAACTTGTGGAAAGAGGGAACCTGCCCGAGGACAGACAATCCGTCTTGGCCGTGCGGCCAAGCCACGGGGACTCCGCAGGCGGCAATACCCTCGACAGGACTCGAACCTGTGCTCCCGGCTCCGGAGGCCGGTGCTCTATCCAGCTGAGCTACGAGGGCTGGAAAGCGGGATTATACCAATGGAGCTCCGGCTGAAACCCGGGACGGTGCAACCGGCGCGGCGCGAACCCGCGAGCGGCATCAACCGGGGCTACCGCCGCTGATGGCCGGAACGAAGTGAATTTCGCTGTCCGACGAGACCTCACTGCCCAGTTTTTTGGTCTTGATGATCCCGTCTACGGCGATGGCGATGCCCGGCCGCACGCGGTCTCCGTCGAACAGACGCGCGCGGATGCCGGGGCACTCCGCCTCGAGGTTGTCGAGGACCTCGCGGATTGTCGTACCGGGGATGTCCAGGTTCTCCCGGCCCCCGCTCAGGGAGCGCATCAGGGGCGGAATCCAGACGCTGGGCATGGGTGGCGTCCCCGGTGCCGGACCGGCCCCTGCACGAAGCCGGTCCGGTGAGGAAGGTTGGTTCAGGCGCCGCCGTTCTGGAGTTCCAGGACCTTGCCCGGTGACATCGGCAGTTCGGTGGGCCGGATGCCGAGCGCATCGTGCAGGGCCGCGGCCAACGCGCCGGCCGGCGGGACAATCGGGGTTTCGCCGCAACCGCGCACGCCGTAGGGGTGGTCCGGCCAGGGAACCTCCACCAGCACCGTTTCAATCATCGGCAGGTCAAGTGCCGTGGGCATGCGGTAGTCCAGCAGGCTGGCGTTGAGCAGCCGCCCGTCTTCCGAGTAGATGTACTCCTCATTGAGTGCCCAGCCGATGCCCTGGGCGACTCCGCCTTGGATCTGGCCTTCGACGTAGCTGGGATGGATGGCCTTGCCCACGTTCTGCAGGGCCGTGTAACGCAGGATGTCCACCTTGCCCGTATCGGGGTCCACCTCAATGTCCACAATGTGGACGCCGAAAGCGGCGCCCCACTCGGGCGGGGCCACGGATGCCGTGCCGACAATCGGCTCGCCGGCGGCGTCGGCCTTTTGGGCCACCTCGTTGAAGGGCATCGACGTGCCGTTGTGGGAGAAGACGCCGTCGCGGTAGGACACTTCGGAGGCGTCCACTTCCATCAGGTCCGCGGCGCGGCGCGTCATTTCCTCCTTGAGCACCACGCCCAGTTCGTGGACGGCCATGCCGGTGACGGCGGTAGTGCGGCTGCCGCCGGTCAGGTCGGTGTAGCCCACCGCTCCGGTATCGGCCACGCGGGTGTTGATCTGCTCGTAGGGAATCTCCAGGGTTTCGGCCAACTGCATGGCGATGGAGGCGCGCGTGCCGCCAATGTCGGTCGAGCCTTCCATCAGGTTGACGGAGCCGTCGCCGTTGACGTGGGCCGAGGCGCTGGACTTGCCGCCCCAGTTCATCCAGTACCCGGCCGCGACCCCGCGGCCCCGGTTGGCGCCTTCCAGCGGTGTGGCGAAGTGCGGATGGTCGATGGCCATCTCCAGGGTTTCCTTCAGGCCCACGCGGCCGTGGGGCAGGCCGTTGACCTGTCGGTCGCCCTCCTCCACCGCGTTGAGCATGCGGAACTCCAGCGGACACATGTCGACGGCCCGCGCCAGTTCGTCCACGACGGTCTCGGAGGCGAAGGCCGCGTTGGTGCCGCCAGGAGCCCGGTAGGGGGAGGCCTTGGGCTTGTTGACGAGCACGTCGTAGCCGTCCAGCGTGACGTGGGGAATCTTGTAGGGGGCCAGGATTACGAGCGAACCGGACGGGACCGGGGAACCCGGATAACCGCCCGCCTCGTAGGCCATGGAAACCTCGGCCGCGGTGATGTGTCCGTCCTTGGTGGCACCCATCTTGACCTTGATGTGGGAGCCGGACGTTGGCCCCGTGGCCTTGATGACATCAGTGCGCGACATGCAGACCTTGACCGGCTTGTGGCCGGCCTCGCGGGACAGGATGGCAGCCACCGGCTCGACATAGACCGGGATCTTGCCGCCGAAGCCGCCACCGATCTCGGTCGGCACGACCGTGATTTCCGAGACCGGCTTGTCTAGAATGCTGGCCAGCTGGCCGCGGGCTGCGAAGGCACCCTGGGTGCTGGTCCAGACTGTCAGTTGTCCGTCCTGGTTCCACTGCGCCGTGGACGCGTGGGGCTCGATGTAGCCCTGGTGCACGGTGGCGGTGTCGAATTCCCGCTCGATGACCACGTCCGCTTCCGCGAAGCCCTGTTCGATGTCTCCCAGCTGGTGCCGGAAGTGGGCGGCGACGTTGGTTTCGGCATCGGCCTGTTCGCCCAGGCCGTCGGTGCGCAGTTCGGAGTGCAGGATGGGCGCGCCGTCGGCCATGGCCTCCTGGACGGTGCGGACGGCCGGCAGGACCTCGTAGTCCACTTCAATCAGGGCGGCCGCATCTTCCGCGGTGCCGAGGTCCACGGCGGCCACCGCCGCCACGGCGTGGCCGTCGTAGAGGGCCTTGTCGCCGGCCAATACGTTGTTGGAGGCGTAGCGCATGTTGGCGCTGCCGCCCTCGCCCAGTTCCTCGATCACGTCGCCCAGCTGCGGCAGGTCGGCTCCGGTCACCACTGCGCGCACGCCCGGGAGGGCCTTGGCCTTGGATGTGTCGATGCTCCGGATGCGCGCGTGGCCGTGCGGGCTGCGCAGCACCACGCCGTAGAGCATGCCCGACATCTGTGTGTCGTTGCCGTAGACCGCCCGGCCCGTGACCTTGTCTACGCCGTCGGGGCGCAGCGGACGCGATCCGATTACCTTGAATTGCCCTTCACTGGCCATGGTGTTTGCTCCTGGTTTTAGGCGGAGAGAACGTTAGCCGAGTCCTGAACCGCCCGGACGATCTTGTCGTAGCCGGTGCAGCGACAGAGGTTGCCGGCCAGCCACAGGCGGATTTCGTGTTCGGACGGGTTCGGGTTTTCATCCAACAGGGCCTTCGAGGAGACGATGAAGCCCGGTGTGCAAATGCCGCACTGCAAGGCGGCGTGTTCGAGGTACTTTTCCTGGATGGGGTGCAGGCCTTCGCCGGGCCAGGTGTCCGCCACGCCCTCGATGGTCAGGACATCGCGCCCCTCGAGTTCCACGGCCAGCACCAGGCAGGAATTGACGAGCACGCCGTCCAGGATGATGTTGCAGGCGCCGCAGTTGCCGTTGCCGCAGCCTTCCTTGGCGCCGGTCAGCTCGAGCGTGTCCCGCAGGACTTCCAGAGCGGTCTGCCGGGGTTCGCACAGGAACGCCTTCGGCTCCCCGTTGATGGTGGTGTTGACGACGGTCTTCTTGCTCACGAAATCAGTTCTCCTCCGAGGCCCGGACACGGGCCGGTTGGGCTAAGGCAGTGGTTCCTGGGGATTAGCTGCGGGCTCGGTCGACGGCGATCTGCATGGCGCGTCGGGTGAGCACGTTGGACAGGTGCTTGCGCTGGGCGATGGTGCCCCGCATGTCGCTGATGGGCCGGGCGGCCTGTTCGGCAAGGCGTCCGATCTCGGTAATGAGGGCTTCCGACAGTGCCTGGCCGGCCAGGGCGTCGCTGCACTCCTGTACAAACAGGGGTGTCGGGGCCACGGCGCCCAGGGAGACGCGTCCCTCGACAACCGTGTCGCCGTCCAGGACCACCGATACGCCGGCTCCGACCACGGCGATGTCCATTTCGTTGCGCGGAATGAACCGCAGGTAGCCGGCGCCGAAACCGGCCGGCGGCGTCGGCAACGACATGCTGACCAGCAATTCGCCGACTTCCAGGACAGTGCTGCCCGGACCGGTGCAGAAGTCCTCGACCGGTACCGAGCGGTTGCCGTTGGGGCCGAAGATGTTGGCGACGGCCTTGTGGGCAATCAGGTTGGGGATCGCATCGGCGGCCGGGGAGGCGTTGCACAGGTTGCCGCCGAAGGTGGCCCGTCCCTGGATCTGGGTGCCGCCGATCAGCGAGGAGGAGTCGTGAAGGGCCGGGTAGTTGTCCCGGACCAGCTCGCTGGAGTTCAGGATGTGGCAGGGCACGGCCGCGCCGATGGTGAGGCCGGAGTCGTCCAGGTTGAGGACGTTGAGCTCGTCAATCTTCTTGACATCGACGACGACGGAAGGATCCCCCTTCCCGTCCTTCATGGCGGCCAGCAAATCGGTGCCGCCGCTCAGGATTGAGGCATTGCCGTTCTGCGAGGCAAGCACGGCGACGGCCTCATTGAGACTGGTTGGGGCAGCGTAGTCGAAAGCGTGCAACTCAACACCTCCCGGGTGTCCGGATCATGGGGTTCTGATGTGCGATTGAAGCCAGGTGAATTCGGCTGGAAATGTTAGCACAGTGAATCGGGTGGCCTGCCGTGTGACAAGGGCGAGGTCAAGGCAATCGCATTCACGTTTGGGGGGCATCACGGGTGCGGACGATTGTTGTGCCGGGCGCCTGCAACTCGTCGCTGCACTGGGAAAACACGTCGGCCGGAGCATCGGGCAGTATGCGAACGGGCCGAGCCTCAATCTCGCGGGTCCGTCGAAACAGAATGCCATAGCTTTGAGGTCGGGGTTCTGCTCCACGGTTGCCGGCAACCGCGTCGGGATGCGGTCGTCCTCAAGCAGGCGTGCGGTCATCTGCGTATCCCCGTTTGCTACTGCTATACGACGGGACGCGAACCGATTTCCCGAAGACCCAGGACCAGTTGCGGCATTCGGCTGCGATGCCTTGGCTCGCCCATCCGCCCCCCAGCATTCAACGGTATTGTCAGGCCGTACACCACAGGTGTAGCTATGCCCTGCACTCACGGTCGTGAACTGGCCGGCCGGTGGCGTTGCCTGGCCCTGATCGTTCTCACCCCAGCAGGCCAGGGCGCCGTCGATCCGTACGGCGCAGGTGTGGCTGCTCCCGGCGCTGACGGCGACGAACCGGCCGGTCGGCGGTGTAGCCAGGCCAAATCCGTTCCACCCCCAGCAGGTCAGGGTGCCGTCAATCCGTATGCCGCAGGTGTGGCTGCCCCCTGCACTGACGGCGACGAACAGTCCGATTGGCGGCGTTGCCTGACCGGACCCGGCCCCGTTGTCACCCCAGCAGGCCAGGGTGTTGTCGATCCGTACCCCGCAGGTGTGGCTGCCCCCGGCGCTGATGGTCGTGAACTTGCCGTCCGGTGGTGCCGATTGGCCAGATCCGTTCCAACCCCAGCATTGGATCGTACCGTCGATCCGCATCCCGCAGGTGTGGGTGTGTCCGGCACTGACAGTCTTGAACTCGCTGCCAGGTGGCGCAGCTTGGCCAAATTCGTTCCAACCCCAGCATTGGATCGTGCCATCGGCCCGCCGTACCCCACAGGTATGGCTGCTCCCAGCACTGACAACGCTGAACTGTCCGCCCGGAGGTAGTACCAGCCTGGAATCGTGCCAATAAGGGCCCGAATTGGAACCCCAGCACTGGACAGTGTTGTCGGTCCGCACGCCGCAGGCGTGGCGGTTCCCGGAACTGACGGCGACGAACCGTCCGCCCGGCGGTGCTGCCTGGCCGTACTGGTTCCCACCCCAGCACTGGACAGTATTGTCGGTCCGTACCCCGCAGGTGTGGCGGCTCCCGGAACTGATGGTCGTGAAGTCTGGTCTCGGTGACAACACATCCAACCCCCAGCACTGGACGGTGTTGTCGGTCCGTACCCCGCAGGTGTGTTCGTATTCGATACTGACGGTCGTGAACCTGCCGGCCGGCGGTGTCGCTTGCCCATACTCGTTTGCGCCCCAGCACTGGAGTGTATTGTCGGTCCGTATCCCGCAGGTGTGTCTACTTCCGGCGCTGACGGTTTTGAACTTGCCGCCCAGTGGCGTGGCCTGGTCATGCCTGTTATGACCCCAGCACTGAACCGTGTCGTCGGTTCGCACGCCGCAGGTGTGGGCAGCTCCCGCACTGATGGTCTTGAACTTGCCGCCCGGCGGTGCTGCTTGGCCGAACTTGTTCCACCCCCAACATAGGACGGTGTTATCGGTCCGCATGCTGCAGGTGTGGCTGCCTCCGGCGCTGACGGTTTTGAACTTGCCGCCCGGTGCCGCTGCCTGGCCATGCTCGTTCCACCCCCAGCAC
>VXMJ01000077.1:22528-24845 GCA_009841145.1 Caldilineaceae bacterium SB0661_bin_34
GCCTGGCCATGCTCGTTCCACCCCCAGCACAGGACGGTGTCGTCGGTTCGCACGCCGCAGGTATGACTGCCTCCGGCGCTGACGGAGACGTACCTCTGGTTCGGCAGGGCTGGATCCGCAGCCAGCTCGATCAGCCTCGCCACCCGGGTGTGGCCCTGTATGACGGCGTTGGCCAAGGGTGTGTCTCCCCAACTGTCCACCAGGTCCGACACCGCGCCATGGGCCAGCAACAGCGACACAACCTGCTCATGGCCGAACCATGCAGCAAGGTGCAGCGGCGTGCTTCGCCGGACATTGATCACGTCCGGGTTGGCGCCATGTTTGAGCAGCTGATCGGCCACCAGGACGTGCCCGTGTCGCGCCGCGTTGTGCAGCGCCGTTTCACCGTTGCCGTCCACCATGTTGGGATCCGCGCCGTCCGCAAGCAGGCGCTCAACGGTCAGCGTGTTCCCGTTCCCTGCCGCCGCGTGCAAGGACGCGAGGGGGGTACCCGGCGATACGGATATTGTCGGAATATTCGGTGGCGTCGCCTGGCCGGCCCCATTCCAACCCCAGCACTGGATCGTGCCATCGACCCGCACACCACAGGTGTGGTAATGCCCGGTGTTGACAGTCGTGAACTCGCCGCCCGGCGGTGCCGCCTGACCATCATCGTTCCTGCCCCAGCATTGGACGGTATTGTCACTTCGCACGCCACAGGCGTGGCGGTATCCGGCGCTGACAGAGACAAACCTTCCTACCGGCGGTCTCATCCAGCCGGCCCCGTTCGCACCCCAACACAGGAGCGCGCCTTCGGTCTGTACGCCGCAGGTATGCTCACCTCCGGCACTGACGGCAACGAACCTTCCTGCCGGCGGCCTTGCCTGGCCGTAGCTGTTCCGTCCCCAGCACTGGGCGGTGCCGTCGATCCGCACGCCGCAGGTGTGGAATGCCCCGGCACTGACGGCGACGAACCGTCCGCCCGGCAGTGTCGCCTGACCATCATTATTCCGTCCCCAGCACTGGACGGTGTTGTCGATCCGCACGCCGCAGGTGTGGGCTTCCCCGGTACTGACGGTGACAAACCGTCCGCCCGGCGGTGTTGCCTGGCCATCATCGTTCCGTCCCCAGCACTGGACGGTGTTGTCGATCCGCACGCCGCAGGTGTGTTCGCCTCCGGTACTGACGGCGGTGAATCTTTCAACCGGCGATGCCGCTTGGCCGTAGTAGTCCCACCCCCAGCACTGGACTGTATTGTCGGACCACACGCCGCAGGTGTGGTGCCACCCGGCTCCGACCGAAACGAACCGCGTTCTGGCCTGCAAGCCGACTGCTCTCGAAATCCCTGTTGGCAAGGTCATGGTCCAAACCAATGGTTTCCCTTGCTTGCCATTCAGATGGGTGGACTCCGGGCAGCCGAATCCGACACAGTCGGCGATGCGGTTCCGAAGTCCGATCTCTTGAGGACCGGCGTGGCCAAATCCGGAAGCACCCCCGGCAGGGATCGGGGAAACCGTGTTGTCGGCAAACAGGCAGAGGCTCCGGAACATATCCCAACCCGCGTAGCCATCATCCCCGGTGGAGACTGCGTCACAACCGTTTCCCGCCCATTCCCAGACGCGCTGTCCGAAGGCAGGGTCCCAAGACAGGGGGTTTGGGTAGTCGGGAACCGGTCCCGGTCCGCGGGACCGGAGTACGTCTCGTCTGTCCGACAGTTCCGCAACGGGCGGTGTGCGATGCCAAGGCCGGAGCCCATCGGGGATGGACGGATCGGGCGACGCAATCCGCATGTCCGGGCTGTCGGCGACTGTGCCGTGTCCCGCGAGGACCGGGGCCGCGTGCGTCTCCTGGAGGGCACGGTCCTGCATGGGAGCGGCACAGGCCGACATCCACAGGCACGCAAGCAACAAGGCGATCAAGGACAAGCGCATGACGAAACGGGTCCCGGGCTTTTTGGCTTGGCGCGGTAATCCCGTCGGAGCATGAAGCCGAGCAGCTTCATCGGGTCCGGGGATGGGCTCCATCCGCGGTGTAGGGGGCATCGCATCCCCACCGTTGGGCGCGGCATCCCGCTTGGACCATCATCCGCTTTGGCACACGACTTGATCCTTGAACCGACCGGGTCCACGTTTGGCACTGTTTCAATCTCGTTGATACGGATAATCCACCCACTGCAGGCGGGTTGGCTCCCTGCGCCCCATCGCGTCCGGTACCGACTGTATGGACAACATTCGGCACAGCGTGCCCGTGCTGCCTGTGGCCCCTGGACCAAAATCAACGAAACTAATACCAATCCATTATACTTTCGTTACTTGACATGTGGATGGTTGGGCAGGGA
>VXMJ01000001.1 GCA_009841145.1 Caldilineaceae bacterium SB0661_bin_34
TGGGACGCTTCAAGCCCCGGGCGCGGCTGGCCCGCGGCCTGAAGACGCCGCAGGGCGCACAAGCCTTCCTGCACTTGCTGGCCGGCAATCTGGCTTGAAGCCAGCCGGCCCACCAGAACCGTGCCAAAGGAGCCGTTCATGTCCATCTGAACTATTTTCAACGAAAGTGAAACAGTGCCCCTTCACCACGATCGGGCCGAGTAGCCCTACGATGCCGCCCGCGAGCACGCATCTGACTGGACCAACACCCTCGACTGCGCGTGAGGGAAGGTTCATCGACGAATACGACGACGGGATGTCCCTGACCGACCCTGTGGTGTGGTTGTTCACCTATCACATGGAGGGGCTGCTTGCTCCAAGCAGCCCTGCCGTAAATCAATCCCGCACTCCCGCCAACACGTGCCCCGACGTTTCCTTCTTGATCACATGGGCGCAGCGATTTTGACAGCGCGCGGTACCCGGACATAGGATTGCGTGAGGAAGCAAGTCAGCATTGACGGGACCAATATGGCGGACGTAACCAGCCTGCGCAAGGGCAACATCTTCGTGGAGGGCGATGTCCTCTGGCGCGTGACGGAGTTCCATCACATCAAGATGGCTCGGGGTGGTGCCACCATCCGGCTGAAGGTTCGCAACGTGCGGACCGGCTCCCTGGTCGAAAAGACATTCAACAATGGCGCCAGGGTCGAGGACGTGCGGCTGGAAGGCCGCACCATGGAGTACCTCTATCCCGAAGGCGACCAGTACGTGTTCATGGACACCAACACCTACGACCAAGTGTCCCTGACACAGGAGATCCTGGGTGAGGCCTTAGACTACCTGTCCGACAACCAGACTCTGGAAGTCGAATTCTACGGCGAGGAGGCTTTGGGGGTGACTCTCCCGACCACTGTGGACTTGCAGGTCACATGGGCCGAAATGGCGGTCGCAGGCGACACCGCCAACAACCCGACCAAGGCCGTGGAACTGGAGTCGGGACTGAGGCTCCAGGTTCCCATGTTCGTCAAGGAAGGCGACACCATTCGGGTGGACACCCGCGACGGACGGTACGTGACCCGGGTATAATCGCCGAACAGGCGATCACTTCGCCGCTGTAGCTCAGTTGGTAGAGCGACGCTCTCGTAAAGCGTAGGTCATCGGTTCGAGCCCGATCAGCGGCTTTTTTCGTCTTGGCAGTAACAGGTTGTTCGTTAATCCAGGGAAGTGGTCCATGGCCCGCATGGTGCATTGCGTCAAGCTCAACCGCGAGTTAGAGGGGTTGGACAAACCACCCTACAAGTCGGAGATCGGCACGCGCATCTACAACGAGATCTCGAAGGATGCCTGGCAAATGTGGATGACCCAGTCGGTGATCCTGATCAACCACTACGGGCTGAGCCTTGGCGACCCCAAGGCGCATGACTTTCTGATGTTGCAGATGGAGGACTTCTTCTTCGGTCCGGATGCTCCGATGCCGGAAGGTTGGACACCCGAGGGCGTGCCTGGTTCGGGCATTCCACAGCAGACCAAGGGATCGCCTTTCTAGTCGAAGTCAGTCTGCCGGGCTCCCCCAGCCGGGAACTGGGCTGGCAAGAGGCGGCCGCGCCGCGTTCCAATTCACGCGGTGGCCGGACAGCAGACACTGTTCCCAACCCCTGCTCGCGAAGTCGTCGGCGCTCGATTCGTCCGGACCGCCGAACCCGCGGCTTAACCTGCTACCAGTGGGATCTCCGGTTCGATGCGAATGTCCAGACATGCATGGGCGTCGCGCAGGGCCTGCTCCACGGATTCTGGGTGCGGACCGTTGGCGAAGATAAAGCCCAGATAGCTGTTGCCCTCCGGCAGAGCCTGCAGGCTGGTACCCGGCAGGGCGCTGATTTCCACGTCGTTCACCATGTCGACGGCTTCGGCATTGCAGACCCCGTCTACCGCACACAGAATCCCGGATTCGGGGATGGGGATCATCATGACCCCCTGGGCGGTGTCGCGATTCCGGTGCAGTGACAGCGACAGGCCGCAGGCCTGTTGCAATATCAACGCCTCAAGTGACACCCCTGTATCAAAGCGCAGCGTGCGCGAGCAGAGTCCGCCGATGGACCTACCGGCCAGTTCCAAAATCCAAACCCCGTCATCGTTGATACGCATTTCGGCGTGGATCGGCCCAAATCCCAATCCCAATGCCGCAGCAGCCCGTTGGGTGGATCGGCGCACTGACTCCTGTGTGTCGGCAGCCAGTCGGGATGGCGTTACATAAATGGTTTCCTCGAAGAAGGGGCCCTCCAAGGGATCGGGTTTGTCGAAGATGGCCAGAACAGTCAATGCAGATCCGTGGGCCAGCGCCTCTACGGCCACTTCAACACCCGGAATGTAGCTCTCCATCAGGAAATCGGAACGACGTTGGCCGGGGTCACCGCCGATGATTGCAGCGAGCCGAACCACGGCCTTCGGCAGTTCCTCCGGGTTGTCGATGCGCATCACCCCCTGGGAACCGTTGGCCCCGAGCGGTTTGATGATCAGCGGGAATCCCACGTCGGCGGCCGCATCCAGCGGATCCATGTCCGCTGTCACAAGCTGGAACCGTGGACAGTTCAATCCACTTTCGGCTAGGACCTGCCGCATGCGGTGCTTGTCGCTGGCTGCTAGTGCCGCCTCGGGGGAGTTGTGTGGCAGGCCCAGTTCCAAGGATGCCGCCGCAGCCAACAGGGAACCGCTGTCGTCCACTGCCAGGATGGCGTTCAAGGGGAGTGTTCGGTGTAGGCCGTCAATGAGATCCACACAGGCTTCGACCTCGGCGAATGGAAACCCATGGCCGTGTCTACCGTCGCCCGCCAGTTCCCACGGCATGTCGACGGCTGTCGATGCGCGGACTCCCAACTGTGCGGCGGCGTCCAGGAACGGTCGGAGCCGGTAGGAGCCCGGTGTCCCCAACAACAGGACGTGGCTGGCCTCAACCCGGTCCGGTGCGGAAACCGGCAGGTCCATCACGACATCGTTATTCGGCAGCTTGTGCACCGGTGTCGGTTGGTGGGCAACGGTTCAGGCGGCACTGACAGCTGCGAGCTTGTGGGCAAACTGCTTGCGGAACTTGGCAACCTTGGGTTCGACCACTGCCCTGCAATATCCCTGGTAGGGATGGTTCGCGTAGTAGTCCTGATGGTAGTCCTCCGCCTTGTAGTAGTCACCCAGCGGCACGAGTTCGGTTACCAACGGCTTCGCCCAAATCCCTTCGGCGGTGATCCGGTCCATGGTTTCCTGGGCCGCGTTCCGTTGCGCTTCCGAGTGATGGAAAATCGCCGAACGGTACTGCGTGCCGACATCCGCTCCCTGTCGATTCAGGGAAGTCGGATCATGGATTGTGAAGAAGACTGCCAGGATCTCGTCCAGGGATGTCACATCGGTGTTGTACGTTACCTGGACGACTTCGGCGTGACCTGTGCGACCGGTGCATACCTGCTCATAGGAGGGGTTCGCAACCGTTCCGCCGGTATAGCCCGATTCGACGTGTTCCACCCCTTCCATAATCAGGTACACCGCCTCCAGGCACCAGAAGCAGCCGCCGCCCAGTGTGATTGTGTCCTTCGCCATGTATCTCTATGCTCCTTTGATCTGCTCCACCTTGCGGACGTGGATCGCGACCGTTCCGTTGGTCAAGGTTACCTGTGGGACTTTGCCCTCACCGGCTGGCTTAGTATCAGCCAACTGCAAATCGGTGCAAAGGGTTTCTGCCCGCAGCCATGTTCCGTGTTCGTCGATGATCCGGGCCAGTTCCGGGTCGTCCGAACGCAGCTCCAGGTGGATCCGGTCGGAAATGGCAAGATCCAACTCCTTGCGCCTCTGCTGGACATGGCGGACCAACTCCCTGGCTAGCCCTTCCCGTTTGAGTTCCGGTGTCAGGTCCGTGGCAACCGCCACAAGTCTGCCAGGCCTGTCGGCCACGGCGAACCCGGCCTTTGGGGTCTTGCGTACTTCAACCTCCTCCGCTGCAATCTCAAATGTGTCGGAGTCGATGTCCAGGGCAAGGGACCGACCTCCGGTAAACGCGCGTGCCAGTTCTTCCTGATCCATGGCGGCCATGGCGTCGCGAATGCGCGGATAGCCTGCACCATACTTCTGCCCCAGCTGGCGGGGGAGCGGAAACACAACCGTTTCCTGCAGGTTGTCCGTGGACTCGAGATTGATCCTCTTCACGTTCAGCTCATCGCACAGGAGTTGGCTGAAATCGGCTACGGCCACGCGCTCCTCGGGTGACGCCAACTGGACCACCGCCTGTGCCAACGGCGTCCTCACCTTGATGCCTGCACTCTGGCGGGCCGCCAATCCGAGTCTGGCCACTTCCTGGACTACGGACATGGCAGCGGTCAGGTCTTGGTTCTCAAGGCTCTCGTCGACCTCCGGCCAGCGGCAGAGATGGACCGAGATTGGTGCGTCCCTCTCCGTTTTCGTCGCCAGGTTTTCGTGGATGGCCTCTGCTACAAATGGCGCTGCGGGTGCGATCAGCCGCGACAGGGTCACGAGCGTGGTGTGAAGTGTTTGCAGGGCTGCCGCGTCGCCGTCCCAGAACCGGCGCCTGTTCAGTCGCACGTACCAGTTGGACATGCGCTCGACAAAACGCACCACGGGCCGCGTGCATCCGAGCACATCGTAGGTGTCGTAGCTGTCGGTCACGCGCCGAACCAGGCTCTGCAACTCGGCCAGCAGCCACCGATCCAGGGGATGTTTGCTGGGTTCGGATGCGGCTTCGGGCGCCCATCCGGCCAGGTTGGCGTACGTGACCTGGAAACTGTAGCTATTCCACAGTCTGTTGAGGAACTTGTTGACCGTTTCGGCCACCAGATCCAGGCTGAAGCGCCGGCTGTTGCCCGGCGGCGCCGAACTGTATAGGGTCCAGCGCGTGGCATCCGCGCCATACTGGTTCATTACGTCCCAAGGGTTTACGACGTTGCCGAGGGACTTGCTCATCTTGCGGCCCTCGGCGTCCAAGATATGGCCTAGACAGATGACATTGCGATAGGCCGGTTGGTCGAACAGCAGGGAACTAATCGCATGCAGGGTGTAGAACCAGCCGCGGGTTTGGTCGATTGCCTCGCAGATGAAGTCTGCCTGCCGGTGGGTTTCCCACTGTTCCCGATTGGCAAATGGATGGTGCCATTGGGCTACCGGCATGGCACCGCTGTCGAACCAGCAGTCGGCCACTTCGGTCACCCGGCGCATGGTGCCGCCATCCGGAGCAGGCCAGGTGATTTCGTCCACAAAGGGCCGGTGCAGGTCCAGATCGGTCAGGTCCCGGCCGCTCAACTCCGCCAACTCGGCCACGCTGCCGATGCATACGGCGTGCGTGCTTCCAGGTGAGTCGCTGCGCCAGATGGGCAGCGGCGTGCCCCAATAGCGATCCCGTCCAAGGGCCCAGTCCACGTTGTTCTCAAGCCAGCGCCCGAAGCGTCCATTCTTGATGTGATCGGGATACCAGTTGACTTCCCGATTGAGTTCCACCAGTCGTTCCCGCAAGGCGCTGGTGCGGATGTACCAAGTCTCTTTCGCATAGTACAGCAGCGGTGCATCGCAACGCCAGCAGAATGGATAGGTGTGCAGGTAGGTCTCGGCCTTGAGCAACAAACCGCGCGCATCCAGGTCCTTGATGATGCCCGGGTCCGCGTCTTTCACGAACTGTCCAGCCCAAGGCTTGACTGCGGCCCGGAAGGTTCCATCCGGCAGCACGGTCTGGATTACCGGCAACCCTAGTTCCTGACCCAGCGCCAGGTCGTCGGCACCGAAGGCCGGTGCCACGTGTACGATGCCGGTGCCGTCGCCGGTCGTTACGAAGTCGGCTTCGGCCACGTAGGCATGGTTCGCCGACACCGGCAGGAAGGAGTACAGCGGTTCATATCTCCGTCCTACCAGATCCGATCCCTTGCAACGCGCTGTTTCCTCGAAACCTGCCGGCAGGACCGCTGCCAGCCGTTCGGCTGCCAGCCAGTAGCACTCGCCCGATTCCGTGCGTACCTGCACGTAGTCAAGGTCGGGTCCCACCGCCAGTGCCGCGTTGCCCGGCAGAGTCCACGGCGTGGTGGTCCAGGCCAGGAAGTACGTTGCCTCTTCGTCCGCCAGTTTGAACTTCACATATACGGAAGGATCCTCCGTATCGTCCTTGTAGCCAAGGGACAGTTCGTGACTTGACAGCGGAGTGCCGCAGCGCGGGCAGTACGGCACGGACTTGAAGCCCTGGAAGAGCAGATCCTTGTCCCACAGTTGCTTGCAAATCCACCACAGGGATTCGACGTATTCGTTCTTGAACGTAACGTACGGATCGTTCATGTCGACCATGAATGCCATGCGGTCGGTCATGGCCTCCCAATCGCCAATGTATTCCGACACCGACTCCCGGCAGAGGCGGTTGAATTCGGCAATGCCAAAGTCTTCAATGGCCTTTTTCCCGCCCAGGCCAAGGGCCTTCTCCACTTCGATTTCAACCGGCAGCCCGTGGGTGTCCCAGCCGCCCTTGCGCAGCACGCGCCAGCCCTGCATGGTTCGGTAGCGGGGAAACATGTCCTTGAAGGCCCGGGCCAGTACATGGTGGATGCCCGGCGGACCGTTGGCCGTCGGCGGACCTTCGAAGAATGTGAAGTCTTCCCCGTCCGCGCGTTCTTCCTGGATGCGCTCGAGGAGGGACAGTTCGCGCCAGCGTTTCAGGATGTCCTCCTCCATGGCGGCATAGTCAATTCCGGCGGACACCGGCGCAAACACTGCCTTCACGTCCGATTTGCTCATGCTGCCTCCCCTGTCAAGGCCAAAAAAAACCGTCTCCCTGCAGGAGACGGCCAGGCCGCGGTACCACTCCAGTTCCCAGGCTCACCCCGGACACCTCAAGCGCCTGTCCCCGGCCGCATGGCCGGATCAGACTGTGCGGCTAACGGGCACAACGCCGGCGGAGCCTACTGCAGCCCAGGCTGGTTCGGTCCGCGACTCGAAAGGGATGTTCGCATCGGCCGAGCGACACCGGTTCACACCACCCACCGGATTCTCTGAAGCGCCGGCCACGCGAACCTGTCTTCGTCGTGGTCAATGACCCAAGTATGCGGCCGTCCTGCCGGCCTGTCAACAAAAGCCGGATTGAGTGATCCCCTTGGTTCGGGTGCACAATTCGGAGTCTTGGATCAGCGGACATCAGGCGCGGCAACATGAACAAGCTGAGGGTGCTCGTTTCAGTGGCAGACAAGGAGGGCATTGTCGAGTTTTGCCGGGCAGTGGAACCCATGGTCGGGGAGTACATTGCCAGCGGCGGCACCGGAGCCGTGCTGCGAAGCGCCGGGTTGCCGGTTACATCCATCGAGGATCTGGGTGCCCATGCCGAAATGCTGGACGGGCGCGTGAAGACGCTGCAGCCGCAGATTCACGGCGGAATTCTCGCTCGGCGGGATGCGGCACACCTGGCGGAACTGGAAGCCAACAACATTCGCGCCATCGATGTGGTGGTGGTCAGCCTGTATCCCTTTGAGCAGACCGTGGCGCGAGGTCAAGTTACCCCTGAGGAGGCGATCGAGCAGATCGACATCGGGGGCGTGGCACTGCTCAGGGCGGCCGCCAAGAATCATGAACATGTCACGGTGGTCTCCGATCCGGCCGACTATCCGCGGGTTGCCGCCGGCATCCTGGAAGGTGGAGTCGATGCTCCCCTGCGCCGGTCCCTGGCCGTGGACGCGTTTCGCCGCACCACGGCTTACGACCGGACCATCGCAGACTGGTTGGCCGGGAATGGACCCGGGGACGACACGGGGCTGCCACAAACCATGGACCTTCATCTGGAACTGCTTCAGGAGTGTCGGTACGGAGAAAACCCGCATCAGGCTGGCGGGTACTATGGCAGTCCGGGAACAGACCTGCCGTTTGTCCAACTGCACGGCAAGGCGATGAGCTTCAACAACTGGCAGGATCTGGACGCGGCGTGGCAGTGTGCAAGTGCCTTCAGCCAACCGGCGATGGCCGTTATCAAGCATGGGAATCCGTGCGGTCTGGCAACCGCGTCATCGCTTGAAACCGCATGGGAGCAGGCGCTGGCTTCGGATCCCATTAGTGCCTTCGGATGCGTTGTGGCAGCCAACAGGTCGATGGACTTGGCCACAGCCGATCGAATTGGCTCTATGTTTGTCGACGTTGTCGTGGCACCCGACTGGGAACCGGACGCCTTGAAGCGCCTGCAGCGCAAGCGCAACGTTCGGCTCCTGCAGGCCCAGACGGGCTTGCAATCCGACTGGCAGGTTTCCTCGGCCGTCGGCGGATACTTGGTTCAGGAGAGCGACAGAAGTGCGGACGACCTGATCCCTGCCAACTGGGAGTGTGCAACTGTCCAACAACCTACCGAAGCCCAATTGGTATCGCTTGGGTTTGCTTGGCACGTAGCGCGGTTTGTCAAGAGCAATGCGATAGTGTTGGCGGCCGGCACCGCCACCGTGGGCATCGGTGCGGGCCAGATGAGTCGACTCGACTCGGTTTGGCTGGCCTGCCGCAAGGCGGGAGACCGATCACGCGGCAGCGTGTTGGCTTCGGACGCTTATTTTCCGTTTCCCGACGGCCTTGAGGCTGCGGCTGCGGCCGGTGTCACCGCGGTTGTGCAGCCGGGCGGTTCACTCAGGGACAACCAGGTGGTGAAGGCCGCCGATGATCTGGGCCTGGTCATGATGATGACCGGCCGGAGGCACTTCCTTCACTGATTTGGTTCGAACCGGGTTCGGGCGGTCTTCAGTTCCACGAAGGTGGTTCGGCCTTCCGTTACCAGCACGGGAGCCGATACCCGTTCGCCTCGGATGGTGGCGAAGACCGTGTACGCGCCCACCCGGACGGCTCCGAAGGCTGCGGTTTCGCCCCACCAGGGATCGTGTTGGATCCCCGGCTCCAGCCGGTAGTTCACGGTGTGGTAGCGCACCGAGCCGTCGTTTGCGACCAGATTGATGTGGGCCGCTTCCCAGATCCGATTGACAGCCGACACCAGGCGCACCGCTACGCTCCCGGTTCCGGCGGGAGGCTCGATCCACAACAGCGGGTTCACCGTGTTGGCGTACTGGTTGTCACCAATCCGCACCTCGAGGTGGAGATGCGGGCCGTTCGCAACCCCGGTTTGACCCAACGTGCCCACAATGGTGTCGGGTGCCACGTGGTATCCGGTTCTCACAAGCACCCTGTGCAGGTGGCCGTACAAAACATACACATCTTGGGGCCCCGTTTCGGTGATCAGCGGTTCCGCGAGTCGCACAATTACCACGTTTCCATAGAACGGACCGTAGAACGGATAGGCTAGGCCCGCATGTTCGTCCCACCCGGCGAAAACCACTTCGCCAACAGTGCCGGCACGGATTTGGTCTCCTGTTGAGCCTCCCAGATCGACGCCATGGTGGTGGATGTAGTCTCCGCCCAAATCCATGCCATAGGGAAAGGTGCGGCCGTACGCGAACCTTTGGCTGGATGGAATCAGCCTGCTGTCAATGGGGAAGTGGTCGCCCTCTTGAGGGATCAGGTCGGGCCACGGCTCACTTTCATGGGGGTAAACAATCGGGGTTGGAGTGGGTGTCTGCGTGGGCGTGGGCGTCGGCGTGGGAGTAGGGGTGACCGTGGGCGTGGGTGTGTGCGTGGGTGTCGGGGTGAACGTGGGCGTGGGCGTAAGAGTCGGCGTGGGCGTGGGCGTGGGCGTAAGGGTCGGCGTCTCGGTTGGCGCAAACAGCGGATTGGTCTGTGGTTCGGTTTGGACAAAGAGCGGCAAGGGTGCGACTTCCGGTGTGGCCCTGGCAGTGGTGGGATCGACTACCCCGACTACTTGGATGTCCTCTGCTACGGAGGCGTCTACCTGAGGGCTCCCGACCGAAGTCAGGAACAGATACACGACCAAGGCCAGTGCACAAGCCCCGCTGGCGCCCAGCGTGATATAAAAGCCCGGAACCGATCCCTGTATCAGCAATGCGCGGACGGGTGCCAGCAGCAAATGCAGTCTGGACATGCAGGACTGGCGAGGCGTCCTTGACCTGAACCGATTCCGCGCCTGCTGCCTCCGTCAGGGCAAGACGGTTTAGCAGGACAGTGGAATCCGGAGTAGGGTCGAAATGGCTGAGTTCAGTGGCGGGTGCCGTTTCGAGGTTTTCACCCTGTTCCCGCCCTTGCTGAATAGTTTCCTACGCGAAAGTATACTCAAAAAGGCGATTGACCGCGGTCTGGTCGCGATCAACCTCCACAATATCCGGGACTACGCCTCGGATCGGCACCGAACCTGCGATGCAACCCCGTACGGTGGCGGTGGCGGGATGGTGCTCAAACCCGAACCCGTGTACGCGGCGGTGGAGCATGTGCTTGGTGGTGACGCCGGTGTGGCTGGCAAGGATGTTCCCGTGGTCCTGCTGTCCCCTCAGGGGAGGGTGCTTACGCAGGAGATTGTCGAGGACTTGAGCACCCATCGGCGATTGGCGCTGATTTGCGGGCGTTACGAGGGGTTCGACGAACGCATCCGCACCGGCCTTGCCACGGACGAAATCAGCATCGGCGACTACGTCCTGAACGGCGGCGAGGTTGCGGCGATGGTCGTCATCGAGGCGGTGAGCCGCCTGGTCCCCGGCGTGCTCGGGTTTGACGACAGTAACAGGAACGACAGCCATTCGGCCGGCATGTCGGGCTGGTTGGAGGGACCGCACTACACCCGTCCGGCGGTATTCAGGGGGCAATCGATTCCGCCTGTCCTGACCAGCGGCAACCATGCGGAGGTTGATCGCTGGCGGCATGAGCAAAGCCTGCTGCGAACGGCGGCACGGCGTCCGGACCTCTTGCGCAAGTATCCACCCGACGAGAAGGATGCTGCTTTCCTGACCGGCCATGGCTACGACTTGCATGGCCTGGACATCAAGACCAAGGATCGTTCGGGCGGCTGATAAAGCGTCTGGACGCGGGCGCTGCAGAGAGGTGGGTTTGTGTCCGCCTCCGCCTGACTGTGCTAGGATTTTCCTTCCGCGCTGTTGAGGAGCGCACCCGGATTCCACTCGATTGGCCAGTGCCATGAACCAGCATCTTATGGACTCGCTGCAACCGGCAGTGACCGAATCCACTCCCAGCGTGGAAGTCGGGGACACAGTTCGCGTTCACCAGCGCATTACGGAAGGTCGATCGGAACGGGTGCAGGTGTTTGAGGGGACCGTAATCTCCCGCAGGGGAGGCATGGATGCCGGCGCGACCTACACGGTGCGCAGAATTGCGGCACATGGCGTGGCTGTTGAGAGGACCTATCCCCTGCACAGCACCAATGTCTTGAAGGTCGAAGTACGGCGCAAGTCCAAGGTGCGGCGGGCCCAGCTTTACTACCTGCGGTCGCGCCAGGGCAAGTCGGCCCGCCTCAAGGAACGAATCGGTTCGCGCAAGTAACCCAACTCCGACATAGTTCGGTGCGTTTGTGCCGACGCTGGAGCGGGAACGCCTGTTCTGGTCCCAAGGGCTGCGGGTGGCCGGCGTGGACGAGGCCGGGCGGGGTGCCGTGGCGGGTCCGATTGTCGCCGCCGCGGTGGTCCTGAACCCTGCTTCCGCCCAATCGAATCTGTGGAAGCAGGTTGACGACAGCAAACGGTTGAAGCCTGACATTCGGTGCCAGCTCGCCGAAGCGATTGGGCACCATGTCGTTGTGTGGTCCGTCGCCACCGTCGCACCCCGTGCCATCGACAGGATTGGCATTGACCGCGCCAATCAACTTGCCATGGAGTGCGCCTTGCAGGACTTGGGTGCCGGGACGTTTGACGTGGTGCTGTCGGATTGGATTCGGCGATGGCCCCTGAACCTGGATGCGGCACCGGCGGCCGAACAGCACCGGATCAAGAAAGGCGATGCACGACACGTCTCGATTGCCGCCGCGTCCATCCTGGCCAAGGTTCACCGCGATGCGTTGATGGACCGGTTGCATGACCGTTTCCCGGCATTCGGATTCGGCCGCAATCGGGGATACCTCACGGCTACGCATGCGGCGGAGTTGGCGGCACAGGGTCCGTGCACTGAACATCGCATGTCGTTCAAGCCCCTGGCGGATGAACAGCCGCTGCTGTCGTCGATTGAGGAATGACTCGGCGGCAGGCGGAACCGTCGGCGCCGCAGGTGCTCGTGATTGCCGGACCCACCGGCATCGGGAAAACGGCTCTGACACGGCACATCGGCTCGCTGCTTCCGATCGAAGTGGTCAACGCGGACAGCCGGCAGGTATATCGGCGCATGGACATCGGCACAGCCATGCCCACGCCGCAGGACCAGACCGTGTGTCCCCATCACCTGTTTGCCGTCCGCGAGCCTGATGAGCCATTGACCTTGGCCGGGTTTCAGGCTCTGGCAGTGGCCTGCATCCACGACATCATGGAACGGCGGAAGGTGCCAGTTCTGGCCGGCGGTACGCCGTTGTATTTGCGTTCAGTCACCGAGAACCTGCGCATCCCGGAAGTGGAGCCCATGCCGGCGTTGCGCAAGGAGCTTGAAGCGAAGCTGGTGCGGTGGGGACCGACACCGTTGTACGACCGTTTGCAGTCGCTGGATCCGGACACCGCCCGCGCCACCGATCCGTCCAACGGGCGAAGGATCATCAGGGCGTTGGAAATCTTCGTTGCCACCGGGCAGTCGAAGGTTTCGCTTGAAGGTCGTAGGCCGCCGCTGTGGCGGTTGCTGCAAATCGGACTGACCAGTCCCCGCTCGACTCTCCATGCCCGCATCGATGCTCGGGTTGAAGCCATGATGGATTCCGGCCTGCTGACCGAAACCGACGACCTGTTGGCAGCCGGTTACGATCCGGATCTGCCGGCGTTGTCGGCGTTGGGTTACCGGCAACTCATCAATTTCAGGCAGGGCTGCGGATCACTGGCCGAGGCAGTGGACGCCATCAAGACCTCGACCCACAAGTATGTGCGTCATCAGTACACTTGGTTCCGCCGCATGGAGGGCATCAGGTGGTACGACACTTCCCTAGTCGGGTTGGACTGTATTGCGCGGGACATATGCACCGACTTTGCGGCCGATCGGCCATCGGAGACACAAGGCATGGCCTGACCGCTTGGATTTTTTGATCTCAAACAAGGCCCCTTGGCCTCTTCGTTGCCGTTTCTTCTTCTTGGTCCCGGTTGCTCCGATTGGTTCCCACCATCCGCGAACCTCCGATTTTGCGCTGTGGCCCCTGTTTTATACTGGCCTCAGCCGGATCTCGGGTCCGGTTGCGGCAATCGGGTGGCGGCAAGCCGCCGGCCGTGGCTGCGGTCTTCACGTTGGAGTTGATCACCGTTGACCGCTTGATTTCTTCGGAGGCCGGCGTGCCCGATGGCACGGCGGCGGCTTGGACATGACCGGCGCCTTGGCAACAGCAGTCGCAACGGGTTCGGAACACGAACTGCGTGTGACGGAATCCGGTTACGAGTTTAGGGTTTCCGAATCCGGTGATTCGCCGGACCTGAAGTCGACCCCGATTGTCTACCGCAGCGAACGGATGTTCACCCCTGCGATGCGGCAGTGGTTCAGGGCTGCGCATCCGGTTCCCTTGCCTGCATACGCCGACTCGTCTGAGTTTGAGGTGGAGTTCGACCGGGATGTCTTGGACGCATTCAACCGGTTCATGCTGAATCTCATGGAGACCATGCCGCCGCCGCGACGCGGCCGCGTGGCCAAGGCGTTTGTGCTGGCGTATATCCTCCACGACGGTGTAAGGCGCAAGACCGGTGAACCATACGTCCTACATCCGCTGGCTGTTGCCGACCGCCTCCGCACCTTGGACATGGATGCTGACTGCCTGAGTGCGGCCCTGTTGCACGACGTGGTTGAGGATGCCGGGTTCCCCTTGGAAGAGATCAAGCGGTGCTTTTCTCCCGCCGTCGCCGAAATGGTCAACGGCGTTACGAAATTGCAGCGCATAAACGTCCTGTCGAGCTCGATGCAGGACCAGGATCGCGAACCGTCGCAACGCAAGGCCGAATCGCTGCGCAAGATGTTCGTGGCCATGGTCGACGACATCAGGGTGGTCATCATCAAGCTTGCGGACCGCATCCACAACATGCAGACGCTGGATGGTCAGACTCCGTTGAAGAGGAAGACCATCGCCTCGGAAACGCTTGAGATCTATGCCCCCCTGGCCAATCGGCTTGGCATCGGCCAGTTCAAGTGGGAGCTGGAAGACCTGAGTTTCCGCCATCTGGATCGGGAGGCGTACGACGAGATTTCACAGGCCATGGCGCAAACGCGGGTGGTCAGGGAACGTTGGGCGAAATCGACCCGGGACCTGATTCAGGAAGAGCTGGACAACATGGGCATCAAGGCCGAGGTGACGGGGCGGCCCAAGCACATTTACAGCATCTACAAGAAGATGGAGCGCAAGGGAATCCCGTTCAGTGAGATCTATGACATCCAGGGATTCCGCGTCGTCACCTCCAAGGTGTCCGACTGTTATGCCGCACTGGGCCTCATTCACGGCCTGTGGCGTCCCATCCCCGGCGAGTTTGACGACTACATCGCCAATCCCAAGGAGAACATGTACCAGTCGTTGCACACGGCGGTCATCGGTCCCGGTGGGAACTCGATGGAGGTTCAGATCCGTACCCAAGAAATGCATACGGTGGCCGAATTGGGTGTGGCGTCCCATTGGCAGTACAAGGAACAGATTCGGGCCGGCGGTCCCCCCAACAAGGAACTCACGCACAAGGTGGCCCTCCTGCGGGCGCTCATGGAGTGGAATCAGGATGAGGCGGATGCCGAGGAGTACGTGAATCGCATCCAGTCCGACATCTTCAAGGACCGGGTGTACGTGTTTACCCCCGTGGGCGAGGTCATCGACCTGCCCGCCGGATCCACCCCGATCGATTTCGCCTATCACATCCACACGGAACTCGGGGAGCGGTGCCGCGGTGCCAAGGTCAACGGGATGATCGTGCAGCTCAACTACCAGCTGCAGAACGGGGATCAGGTCATCATCATCTCCGCCAAGCGGGGCGGTCCCAGCCGCGACTGGCTCAATGCCGAGGCCGGCTACGTCCGGTCGCAACGGGCCCGTCAGAAGATCATGTCGTACTTCCGCAAGCAGGCGCGGGAGTCGTCGATTTCACACGGTCGGCTCGTGGTGGACCGCGAGTTGAAGCGCTACTCGGTCAAGTACGGCTTTGATGAAATCGCAGGGATGTTCAACTACGACAGCGTGGACGACTTCCTGGCCGCCGTCGGCTACGCCGACATCACGGTTCCCAGTCTGGTCAAGAAAATTCTTGACCGGGAGCGACAGGAGAAGGAGGAGGAGGAACTGAACAGCCTGATTGCCTCGGAAAGACGCAGGGCGTCCGGCAATCAGAACATTACAGGCGTGATGATCCAAGGCGAGGGTGGCCTGTTGGCGCAGCCGGCCGGATGCTGCAAGCCGCTGCCAGGAGATGACGTGCTTGGATACATCACCAAGGGCAAGGGCATTACGGTGCACAAGGCGGAGTGCTCCAATCTGGCGGCGCGCCGCGAGGTGCCGGGAGAGGCGGCTCGCATCGTGCCGATTCAATGGAACGAGGAGCGGAGCGACAGCTTCTACAATGTGCAGATTGAAGTGAAGGCCTATGACCGTGCCGGCCTCCTGCGCGACGTGACGGGCGTGGTTGCGGACGCCAAGATCAACATGTTGCATGCCGACGCCACCGTGGACTCCCGGGACAGCATCGCAACCATTCACGTGGAGATGGAGATCCGCGACATTCCACAGTTGTCGCGCGTGGTCTCCCAAATCGAGCGGTTGCCCAATGTCCGGCAGGTGTTTCGCAAGGTGGGCTGAGCGGGGTCCGGTATTTTGGGTTCAGGGGCTGGTCGGACGGGGCTGCCTTGAGCGGTCTCCCGGTTGGGTCGGTCAAGCTTGTCGCGGCCACACAACCACCCTGGCCATGTGAAACAGACCGTGCGTCGGGTCCGCCGGCGGCCTGGTGCCTCAGGGTTGCCGGTCTGATGGTCCGACCAACGGCCCTGAGGCATCGTTGTAGAATACGGGCCGCATCCAGCAAAATCGAATACGGAGATTCATGCGATGAACACTGTTCACGGCCTCAGCCGTCGCAAGTTCCTGTTGGGCTCAGGTGGTGTAGTCACGCTCGCACTGGCGGCGTGTGTCGCACCCGTGCCTGCCGGCGACACGGCCCAGGAAGCCGCGGCGCCGGCCATGCCGGAGGCCCTCGAGGTCGACCTGTGGCATGGGCTCGGAGGGGCGGACGGCAAGACTTTCACCGAGCTCGTCGGCCAATACATGGAGGAAAACGACCATGTGACGGTCAACGAGGAACTGTTGACGTGGGACATCTTCTATCAGAAGGTGCCCTCGTCGGTGATTGCCGGCAATCCGCCTGACATGATCATCACGCACGAGTGGGCAATCGGACAGTGGGGTCCCCGCCGCGTCCTGAGTGCCGCTGATGATTTCTACGACTCGATGGGCGTGCCGCGGGACGACTTCATTCCCGCCGTGTTCGAGAACATCCACTACGAAGGCTCCCCCCTTGGCGTGCTGCTTGACACCCACGGCTCTGGCGGTTACCTGAATGTGGCCTTGGTGGAGGCTGCCGGCCTCGATCCGGCAGCCCCGCCTACCAACCGCACCGAGTTCGTCGAGCAAATGTCGCTGCTGACGCTGGATTCGCAGGGGCGCAATCCGACGGATGCCGGCTTCGATCCCGAAGACATCGTTCAGTACGCCTTCCACTCCCACTTCTGGCGGCGCTGGGCCATGCTCGAAGGCATGTGGCAGAACGGCGGCAACACCATCAACGAGGATGGTACACAGGCGACCATCGACTCGGAGGAGGTGACGGAGGCTCTGGCCTTCTGGCACACGATGGTGCACGAGCACCATCTCCATGCCGTGCCGGTTGGCTATAGCATGACCGACTCCTACCAGAACAACACCTTGGGTCTGGCCATTGCCGGGTCCTGGTGGCGCAACTTCATTCAGGACTCGAACCTGGTGGATACCACGACCTTCTGGCGGGTTCCCCAATACGGCCTGGTTGAGCCGGTTGCCTGGATGAGTGCCCATGTCATGGGCATCCCCACCGGCACGGACGAGGAAGGAACGATGGGGGCTTCCGATCTGATCGTTTGGCTGTCGAACCACGGTCTTGACTGGGCCCGTTCCGGTCAGCCGCCTGCCCGGATCTCGCTGCAGAACGATCAGGTGCTCCAGGACCATTGGCACACGGGCAACTTTGGTTCGCAGTTCCAGGCCATCGGACGTACGGAACAACAGCACGCCAACATCACCGAAATCCAGAATGCCTACCAGCAGGAATTCGAGGCCGTCATCACCAATGTGAAGACGGTGTCCGAGGGCATTGCGGAGGCGCAACTGCGCGTGCAGGAGGTTCTGGATCGGGACGCGTAACGTACCGGGTTTTTCCAACCTGAGACGGGCAGGCATCGGCTCCAAGACCGGTGCCTGCTCGCGGCAACTGAATTTTCAGTGTGACTGCCATGGCCGCAACTTCACACGAGCAGAGGCGGGTCGGCAAACCGATGCCCAGATGGCGGAAGTTGTTGCCCAACTATCTGTTCCTGGTTCCCTACTTCGTCTTCTTCCTTCTATTCCTGGCCGGACCCAATGTCTACGGGTTTTACATCAGCCTGTTCAACTGGGACATTCTGTTGCCGAACAAGCCATTCCTGGGCTTTGGCAACTACCAGGAATTGTGGCTGGACAAACTTTGGTGGCTGTCCCTTAGAAACACCGTGCTGTTTGCCGCCCTGACCGTGGGCGGCAACGTCCTGCTTGGTTTGTTCGCCAGTGTTCTGGTCAAGCAGCGGCCCCCGGGCCATCAAATCCTGCGCTTTCTCTTCTACACGCCGGTGGTCCTGTCCGTGGCGGTGATGGGGGTCATTCTGGCGAGGGTTTTCAATACGGAATTCGGGCTGCTCAACTACTACGTGGACATGGTGGGTCTGCCCACCCAGAAGTGGCTGGGCGAGCAGAGATTTGTCATTCCCATCCTGTCCCTATCCACCGTCTGGTGGACGTTTGGCTTTCCCTTCCTGGTGTTCCTGGCCGGCCTGTTGAACATTCCCGAACCGATTTACGAGGCGGCGCGCATCGACGGCGTGAACCGGTTGCAGTCCTTCACCCACATCACGCTGCCGCTCCTCAAGCCGGTGACGCTGTTCATCGTGGTGACCCAGTTCATTGCCCACTTCAAGGTGTTCGGTCAGATGTGGATTATGACGCTGGGAGGGCCGGGCAACTCCTCCTACTCCGTTGTCATGTACCTGTACGATGTTGGATGGCGGTTCTTTCGGATGGGATATGCCTCGTCGCTGGCGTTCGGGCTCGCGGCCATCATTCTGGTGGTCACGCTGATCAATTTCCGCTTCCTGGGCGGGCGGGTCGAGTACTAGGGTTTCCACCATGGCCATCGAAACCCGGACCCACGAGCCGACCGTCGACTACAGCTTGCCGTTCTGGAAGCGCAAGACCGTGCTGCACCGGATCGACATGGCGGTGATCCTGATTCTGTTGATTCCCGTCGCGATTGCCACCATCCTGCCGCTGGTGTACATGTTCTCCCAAGCTTTTACCCCTGAGGATCAGGTGAGGAACTGGCCGGTCGAATACATTCCGCGGGAACCGACGCTCGCTTCGTTCCAGTTGCTGGTCACCTGGCCCAACCTTCCAATCATGCGCTGGATGCTCAACAGCTTCATTGTGAGCACCTCGGTCACTGCGCTGGTTTTGACGATCAACAGCCTGACCGCCTATGCCTTTGGCCGCCTTGAGTTTCCGGGCAGGGACTTCCTCTTCATCTTTGTGTTGACCACGTTGATGATACCGGGTGAGGTAACCCTGATTCCGACGTTCGTGATCATGCGGCGGCTTGAGTGGCTGGACACCTACAACGCGCTCATCTGGCCGGCCGGCGCCGGTGTGTTCGGCATTTTTCTGTTGCGTCAGTTTTTCCAGTCCATTCCCAGGGAACTGGAGGACGCTGCCATCATTGATGGATGCGGGAAGTTTGGAACCTACTGGCGCATCGTTCTGCCCCTGTCGCGGTCGGCCCTGATTGCCCTGGGCATTTTCACCTTCCTGGGCAGCTGGAACGACCTGTTCTGGCCGTTGATTGCCCTGAACTCGAACGAGATGCGCACGTTACCGGTGGGCCTGTCCATTCTGCAGCACGAGGGCTATACCATGCAGGGGCTGGGGATGGCGGCCGCGGCCCTCACCACGGTTCCCGTTCTGATCCTCTATGGCATCTTCCAGCGCCACATCATTCAGGGCGTGATGGTTACCGGACTGACCGGCCGCTAGCCGTCCGCGATCGATCGCGGACCGGATCCGGCGGATTCGGGCCCATTCAAGAGCTGCAGCCGCGTCCCCGGCCGTGCCAAGCCACAGGATCCGATGCGTTGGGTATGGCACCGTGACGGTGTCGTTGGCATTGCTCCCAACACAGGGCCTTTCACGGATTGCTACCCACCCGGTCTTTTGGGTGCCCGGCCCCGTTCTTCGTGTGTTTGGGTGAAACGATGCTCAATTCCATTCCCGAGCCCCTCCGACTGTGGTTGCGTCGCGTGCAGTGGCAACCGGTCCTAGTGCTTGCCTGCACGTTATTGGTCTTTGGCAAGACCACATTCGACCTGGATGCCAAGACCCTCTGGTGGGATGAAAGCCTGAGCCTGCAACGGTCGGAACAGGGTTGGAGCGACCTTCTGCTGGGAAAACTGGTCTTGAAGGATGGTGTGTCCGAACGGATTACCTGGGACCAGCACCCCTTCGCGTTCTATGTCCTGCTCGGGATCTTAATCAGGCTTGCCGGCGACAGCGTCCTGGTTCTGCGCATCATGTCGGTTTGTGCCGCCACGCTTCTGGTGCCCGCCGTCTGGGGGTTTGGCGGATTCCTGGAACGGACCGGTCTGGCACCGGACCGTACCCGATTATGGGCGGTAGCCCTGGTGGCGCTCAACCCGTTGGTCCTGTGGTACGGGCAGGAAGCGCGCCCCTACACGATGTGGATGTTGTTGTCGCTCCTGTCCCTGTGGACGTTGTCGGAGTGGATCGCAACCTGGCAGTGGCAGCACCGCAGGTTCTCCCATGGCAAACGGTGGGCCGTGGCATGGTTGTTGGTTACGTTGGCCACCCTGGCCACCCACTTCTATGCCCTGTTATTGGTGCCTGTCCAGGCAATTCTGATTTTCGTCGGCCTGCTCCGCATTGACCGCAAGCTGGCGGTGGAGGCGTTGGCGTTCATGGGGGTGTTGACGACAGCCATCGCGGTTGCCGTTTTCCAGATGATTACGGGTCAGCCAGGAGCCGGCTCGAATTACGCGCCGATTGGCCTCCATCGCGTCCTGTGGGAGGCCGTCCATGGCTTTGGCATGGGAATCAGCGTTCCGGCTGGATGGACTGTTCCGTTGGACAGCATCCTGTTGGCCGCTGCGGTTACAGGCGCATGGACCTTGTCAGGCACGGAATACAACCGGTCCAGGCACGGCTGGCTGCTGCCTGCGGTGCTTGCGGCACCGATCCTTCTCCTGTTCGTTGCCTCGCTGATTCAACCGAACTACATGGCTGTGCGACACCACGCCCAACTGCTCGGGCCGTACCTGCTGATGGCCGCGGCCGGATTGGCCGCTTGGCAGCGACGGATGCCGTTGGCGGCCCTTGCGGTGGCAGTCCTGGTAGTTGTCGGAACCGGATTCAGCAGCTGGCGCTACTTCCGGGAACCGATTTACGGCAAGGCGCCCGACTATGCCCTGGTGGGTTCCATCCTGGAGGATGGCATCCGGGATGGGGACATCGTGCTGTTCAAGGGTCCCAACAGTTGGCGCCTGTTTCGACGTTTCTTCCCCATGGACGAAATCGACGGAGCGCGGGATGCCGGCGCCAGCATCCATTGGCGCGCGGTGCCTCCGGTCATGGTGCCGGGCATGGGCTGGGCCACGCCCGTTGGCGACCGGCTGCGCGATATTGTCGGGGGGTATGACCGGGTCTGGCTGGTCGAGGACAGGACACTGCCGTACGAGGATCCGGAACATCAAGTTCTGACCTGGATGCGCGCCGAGATGCATACACAGGGCGAGTGGGGTTTCTACCACCCCAATTCCAGTCTGGCACTGTTTTTGTTTCTGTCCGAGACCCCAAGTCCCGTTGCCGTACTTCCCGATGATGGAGTGATCGTTGATGCGGACTTCAACGGTGAACTGAGGCTGCGCCATGTTCAGGTCGAACCGCGGCTATGGGCCGGCGGACAGGTACCCCTGACGCTGTACTGGGAGTACCTGCAGGTGCCGGACAGGCCCTGGCGGTTCATCGTGTGGCTGGAAGAGCACACGACGGACGGTCGGTGGTTGAAGCTGCCGCATTCGGAACAGCATGGAACCTTCAGCCTTGACCCTGCCCGCGTCGGCTTGGTGGAGTTGGCGTACAGTCACGTCGAAGCGCCACCGAAACTGGCCGAAGACAGTAGCTTCAGGCTTCAGGTACTGCTCTATGACCCGGAAACCCTGGATAAGGCTCCGGTGACGGAAGCGGGACCATGGGATACCAAACCCGAGGAACCTGCCTTGATGATCCCGATCTCCATTCCGGAGGCGGAACGGTCTGGCTAAGGTCGGTCTGGCTCGGCCACATTGGACCGACACCTTGTTGGATTAGGCACCGACAAAATCGGATCCGTGATTGGCCTGCTGTGGCTGAGCCATTCAGCGGGGGGACGGGGCGAAATCCGGCCTTCGATTGTGGGCGGGGACCGACGCTGGTTGTCAAACCCCGGCCGGGCATGTCCGATCGCGTGCCCATCCGCGTTGCCAGGTGGGACTTTGCTGTATCTGCCCCTGCCGCAAACAGCAGCCCCCGGTTTTGTCGGGGGCTGGGTAGTTCCGTGTGCCGGAACAGAAGTATCAGGTTGCCGCACCGTTCTTGAGCATGGAGCGCAGTACGGTGTTCAGAATGCCGCCGTGCCGATAGTACTCGAGCTCGACCGGGGTGTCGATGCGACTGTCGACCGGAAACTCGGTTACCGTTCCGTTGGCTGAATGCGCCCGGGCGACCAGTGTCTGTCCCGGTTCCATGTCGTCGTCGATGCCGTCGATGCTGACGGTCTCGAGCCCGGTCAATCCCAGGGAGTCGGCACTTGCGCCGTCCTTGAACTGCAGCGGCAGGACTCCCATCCCGACCAGATTGCTGCGATGGATTCGTTCGTAGCTTTCGGCAATGACCGCTTTGACACCCAACAGGTGCGTGCCCTTGGCCGCCCAGTCGCGGCTGGACCCGGTTCCGTATTCCTTGCCAGCCAGGATTACGAGTGGCGTGTTGTCGTCGCGGTAGCGCATGGCCGCGTCGTAGATCGTCACTTCCTCCTTCGTGGGCACATGGATGGTGTAGCCGCCTTCGCGGCCGTCGAGCATCTGGTTCTTGATCCGGACGTTGGCAAACGTTCCCCGCATCATCACTTCGTGGTTGCCCCGGCGCGTGCCGTAGGTGTTCCATTCGCGCCGTTCGAGGCCCAGGCCCCTCAGGTAGTCCGCCGCCGGTGACACCGTGGCAATCGACCCGGCCGGCGAGATGTGGTCGGTTGTGGTCGAGTCCGGCATGATGGCCAGGACGTTGGCGTTGTGGATGGCCTCCATGGGTTCAGGATCGGGCGACAGGCCCATGAAGAAGGGAGGCTCGTGCACATAGGTGCTGGTGGGATCCCAGTGGTAGATGTCGCTCTCTGCACTTGGGATGTCGTTCCAGGCCTGGTTTCCGGAGAAGACATTGCCGTACTGCGTGCGGAACATCTCCGGTGTGAGTGCCCCGGCAATGGTGTCGCGGATTTCCTGTTGTGATGGCCAGATGTCCTCAAGCAGGACGGGATTCCCCTCCGAATCGGTTCCGATGGGATCGCATGACAGGTCGATGTCGACGGTTCCGGCCAAGGCAAAGGCCACCACTAGGGGAGGCGATGCCAGGAAGTTGGCCTTGACGTCCGGATTGATGCGCCCCTCAAAGTTGCGGTTGCCGCTCAAAACGCTGGACACCGTCAGGTCCCCATCGGCGATCGCCTTGATGGTGTAGTCCGGCAGGGGCCCGCTGTTGCCAATGCAGGTGGTGCAGCCATAGCCCACCGTGTGGAAGTTGAGTTCCTCAAGATAGTGGTCCAGGCCGGCGGCCTCCAGGTAGCTGGTCACCACCTTGCTGCCCGGCGCCATACTGGTCTTGACCCAGGGCTTGGTCCGCAGGCCCCGTTCGACCGCGGCCTTGGCCAACAAGCCGGCCGCAATCATGACGGAAGGGTTGCTGGTGTTGGTGCACGACGTAATGGCGGCCAATACCAGATTGCCGTGGGTCAACTCGAAGGTGTCGCCTTCGTGTTCCACCTGGACAACCGCATCCATCTGATCCTGCTCCACCGCGAAACCGCCGGAGCCGATGGGCGCGGACAGAAGACTCGGCCACTGGGACTTCAGGTCCGTCAGTTCGATCCGATCCTGGGGTCTCTTGGGGCCGGCAATGCTGGGCTTGATCAAGGACATGTCCACCGACACCACGTCGGAAAACTCCGGCTCGGGGCTGTCGGGGGTGTGGAACAGGCCGGCTGCCTTGGTGTAAGCCTCCACCAGCTCCACTTGTTCCGGTGCCCGACCCGAGAGTTCCAGGTAGCGCAGTGTTTCCGCGTCCACCGGGAAGAAGCCGATGGTGGCGCCATACTCGGGTGCCATGTTGCCGATAGTGGCACGGTCCGGCAGCGACAGGAGCGGCAGGCCCGGACCGAAGAACTCGACGAACTTGCCAACCACCCCTTGGGCGCGCAGTGATTCCGTAATCGTAAGGACCAGATCGGTGGCGGTGGTGCCTTCCGGCAGCGCTCCTTCCAGTCGCACTCCGACGACCTCGGGAAGCAGCATGTAGATCGGCTGCCCCAGCATCACCGCCTCCGCTTCGATGCCGCCCACACCCCAGCCCAGCACTCCCAGGCCGTTGATCATGGTGGTGTGGCTGTCCGCACCCACAACGCTGTCCGGATAGGCGATCCGTACATTGCCGTCTTGGCCGGCCATGACGCACTGGGCCAGGAACTCGAGATTGACCTGATGGACGATGCCAGTGGCCGGCGGGACCACACGGAAGTGTTCAAAGGCGCTTTGGCTCCACTTGAGGAACTCGTAGCGCTCCCCGTTGCGCTCGAACTCGCGCTCGGCGTTGAACAGATGGGCAAAGCGGCTGCCGAACTGGTCGACCTGGAGACTGTGGTCAATGACCAAGTCCACCGGAACCACCGGATTAACCCGGGCGGGATCTCCGCCCATGCGCTGCATGGCACTGCGCATGGCCGCCAGATCCACGGCACTGGGTACACCCGTGAAGTCCTGCAGGACGACTCGTCCCGGCTTGAACGAGATTTCAACCTTGCCGGCAGTGTCCGGATTCCAGTTGGCGATCAGCTCCACATGTTCTTCGGTGACGCTGAAGCCGTCATACTGGCGCACAGCCGATTCGAGCAGGATCTTCAACGACCACGGAAGTCGGTTGACGGCACCCAGACCCTGCTTTTCCAAGTCGTGGATCTGGTAGTAGGCACAATCGCCCCGGGAAGTGCTGAACGTTCGGAGCACACCGGCAAATGGGGAAGTGGCCACCGCAATTCCTCCCTGACTCATCGGACATCCGCAGTGGACGGACTCGAGCCGATCTTATCACTGGAAGGGACCGGCGAACGGTACCGGCGAACCAACAGTGGCTGCGGGCGGGCGGGGCACTGTTTCAATCTCGTTGATATTGGTGGCGGTCGCGCAAACGGCGAGGGTTCCTACAATGGTGTTTGTCACCAACACCAAGGAGGAT
>VXMJ01000052.1 GCA_009841145.1 Caldilineaceae bacterium SB0661_bin_34
CACCGCACGCGGGGGAACAGCGCCGAACGCGAGCGTCTGTACAGCCTGCTCAAGCGGAACCGCTGGACCGAGGACCCGTTCCTGCACCGGCAGATGCGGAAGCAGTGGCGCGGCGGCCGGTCCCATGTGACCAACCAGATTGTGGCCGATGCGGGCTCCTACACCACCCAGGTCTGGCACGACCGGGCCTGGGTGTACCTCCAGGGTCTGGAACGCGGCCAACGCATTGCCATTCCGCTCAAGGGCACGCACCTACCCTCCGGCACCCTCCGCATCCTCCTGCGGGACCACGGCCAGGTGGAAGTCCACTACGCGGTGGACGAGACCCGGGTGTGCAGCACGCGTCCCTGCGGGGAGGCCACGGTCGGGGTGGACAAGGGCTACACCGAAGCCTACACGGACAGCGACGGGACGCGCCACGGCGAGGGTCTGGGCGACCTGTTGTCCGCCGAGAGCGACCGGCGCAAGGTCAAGGGAACACGGCGCAATCACCTCCGGGACACCGAGCAGAAGCACCGGGCCAAGGGCAACCATCGCAAGGCCGACACCATCCGGAAGAACAACCTCGGCAACCAGAAGTGGGACCGGCGGCGGACGCTGCACCACAAGCAGGTGCGCGACCACCTCTGCCACGCCGCCCACACCGTCGTGGACAAGGCCGGCACCATTGCCTGCGAGGACCTGTCCGCACACATGAAGTCCGCTCCGTACCGCCACAGGGACACCAACCGCCGTTTGAGCGGCTGGGTCAAGGGCGTGATGGCGGACACCCTCACCTCGATATCTCGGCGCAGAGGTTCTGCGTTGGCATTGGTCAATCCGGCCTACACATCGCAAGTCGACTCCCGCACGGGCCTGTTGCAGGGCCGTCGTCGCTGGGACCGGTTTTACTGTCTCGACGGGGTTGTGCTGGACGCGGACGTCAATGCCGCCTGCAACATTCTGGCGAGGCTGTACGACGAGGAGATCACGTTGTACATGCCCTACAGGGACGTGCGCGCCCTGCTCGCCGAACGAACCAGGACAGCGGTGGGGACTGCTCCACCCGGACTCGAGTTGCGGGGGCGTGCAACGGAGCCCCCATCAACCGAGAGCGAATCACCCGAACCGGTACCGAAATGGACCGGGTAAAGGAACAGCTTCGGATCCCAGCGGATCCGCGCCCATATCAGTGTAAACAGTGCCGATAGGTGTCCATGCGGTCGGTGAGAGCCAGCCGGTCGGTCAGCCTGGCCATCATGTCGGCCTTGACCGACAAGTGTGCGGGGTCGTCCCAAAGGTTCCGCATTTCCAGTGGATCGTTTTCCAAGTCGTAAAGGACACCGTCGCCGAAACCACCGTAGACGCAGACCTTCCAGCGTTCCGTGATCAGCATGCGATAGCGGCACATCTCCGTGGAGATGCCGTCCTCGTCGTATTCGATTAGTTTGCCTTCCTGCTGCGGCCGCGCCCCGTCCTCGATTACCGGCCGCAGGGATTCGCCGGGGAGAATAGCGCGGCGGGAGCGATGGCCGCCGCGCAGATCGAACGCCTCCTGGCCCAGGCCGGCGTAGTCCAGGACCGTGGGGACAAAGTCCAAGTGGCTGACCGGTTGCGAAACCCGAGCTCCCTTCCGGCCATCCGGCGTGTGCCAGATCAGCGGCACGCGCACCACTGGTTCGTACGGCCAGGGTCCCTTGAGCAGGAGGTTGTGCGATCCCAGGTACTCGCCATGGTCGGAGAGGAACACCACAATCGTGTCGTCGGCCAGGCCGAGTTCCGTCAGGGCATCGCGCAGCCGGCCCACACAGTCGTCAATGTGGGTGATCATGCCGTAGGTTTGGGCAATCGCCTCCCTTAGGATGCCCTCGTTCCAACCCCGGTGCGTGGGGCGGTCGAACCGTTCCAGGTAGCCACAGGGGTCCTCGCTGCAGTCCCAGTTGCCGGGCAGTGAGACGGATTCCGGATCGTACATTTCGCTGTACGGCCGCGCCGCGCAAAAGGGAGCGTGCGGATCGGGGAACGAGGTGACCAGAAAGAAGGGCCGGTCTCCCTGTCGGCGCAGGAATTCGATGCTGCGCTCCGTGATCCAGTCGTTGTAGTGCCATTCGGACGGAACGGGCATGCGCCAAGTCTGGGGACCGGCCGAGGCATAGGCTTTCTCCCGGCTCAGTTCGGCCTTGGTTCCCGATCGCCTGGCCTCGACATCGTTGACATAGTCGCCAAAGACATAGTTGACGTGGCCCCCCACGTAGTCGACGCTCTGGTAGCCGTAATAAGGCAGCGGCAGTTCCGTGATGTCGTGGCCGTTCCACAGTTCCTGGCTTTCCCACGAAGCCGGCTGGCCATCCTCGTTCCGCGCCTCCGTGTTGAAGGGCTGCAGGTGGATTTTGCCGGCGCAATGGGTTCGATACCCGTGTTCGGCCAAGAGGCCGGTGATTGTGGGAATGTTCCCGTCTAGGTTGCAGCCGTTGGTCGTCAGGCCGTGCTGGCGCGGGGTCAGGCCGGTGTGCAGCGAGGCCCGCGTGGGCGAACACACCGGATTGGTCGGGTAGGCCCGGTTGAAGTTGACACCGTCGGTGGCCAGCCGATCCAGGTTCGGCGTGCGGACTTCGTTGTTGCCGTTCCAACCCAGGCAGAAACTGTTCATCTGGTCGACGATGATGACGAGGAAATTGGGGAGCATCGGGAACTCGCTGTGGTTGCAGGTGGTCAAGTAAGGGGCATACAGCCGGGGTTGGACGAATCGCGGGGTAGGCGTGTTTCATGCACCGCTGTCCGGAGTGAACGGATTCAGCACTGGCACGCCGGTACGGTCGAAATCGCGTACATTCCGGGTGACTACCGTGAAACCCTGGATCCAGGCGATTGCCGCAATCAGCAGATCCGAGTTGGTGAAGCCGAGTTCCGCGTGCAAAAGCCCCCAGTGCCTGGCGGCCGCCTCATCGAACACGAGCACGCGATTCCCGAACAATGTCATCACCGACTCCAACCAGCGCTCCAACTGTGCTGCGAACTCGGGTTGGGATCTGCGTTGCCGGGCGATACCATGCAGGATTTCGCCCACTGTGATGACACTGATGTGCAGACTGCTGGACGTCTGTTTGCGCAACCACTCCGACACAACCACATTCCGCTCGGGCCGCCGCAAGGCTGAGACGACGTCGGTGTCCAACAAGTACATCAGAAATCGATTTTCCTGGGACTGTAGTCTCTGGTTCGGGGCGGCAACTCAAAGGCATCGTCGTCGGGTGCCTTGGGAATGGCCAGCAGGTGGTCCACAAAGTTGGGTGCATTCGGTTGGTCCCGACACAGCCGCTCGTACTCTGACACGGCCAGCACCACAACGGCGGGCTTGCCCCTGCGCGTCACTTGTTGGGGCTCCCCCGCCAAGGCGGCATCCACCACTGCGCTGAAGCGGTTCTTGGCATCCTGCAATTGCCATGTGGTCATGCGACTCTCCTGTCTAGACTGTCTAGCCAATTATTCCACAAACAGCACGGATGAACCGATGAGCCGCCGCACGGCTGAGATGATGGCGGTGACCGACAGGTACATCAGCGATCGATGTCCCCGGTGTAGTCTCTGGTTCGGGACAGCAACTCGAAGGCGTCGCTGTCGGGTGCCCCGGGGGATGTCGTGCAAGTGGTCCACAAAGTTGGGCGTATGATCCGGTTGGTCTTGGCACAGCCGTTTGTACTCTTCCACGGTCAGCACCACAACGGCGGGTTTGCCCCTGCGCGTCACTTGTTGGGGCTCCCCCGTCAAGGCGGCATCCATCACTGTGCTGAAGCAGTTGTTGGCATCCTGCAACTGCCACGTGTTCATTTCCCGCCAGCCTGTTGGAACGGGGATTCAAGTAGCGACAAAACGACCGGTGACAAATGCCAGTCCCTCGCCCACCATCACCGTAGGTGTATGTCGGAGAAGTAGGAGAACACCGTCGCGGGGGCTGACCACTTCGCTCTGCTCACGCCCGTACACATCCCGTACACAGCCAAGGCGCTGACCGGCCTGGACATCAGCCAATAGCTCCGTCTCGCTTTCAAACAGTCCGGCGGACTGGGCCGCGATAAGGTAATCCAGGTTGCCATCACCCCATAGATGGTGGGTAGGTTGCTTGACGGGACAGGGTACTGGTCTCATCTGTAACATGGACATGATGTTGAGAATGCCCTGTGCATAGACAGTGATGGTTTCACGTCCGGCTCTGCCGCCGCCCGGTGTTTCTGTATACAGGCAGGGAATGCCTGCCGCATGAGCTACGGAAATGGTCCGGCCTGGAGGTACCGGTGGGGGATGTCCCCAGATGACGGATGTTCCAAACGCCTTTGCCCCCTCCAGGCTCTGCTGGCCTGCAGGGGTATCCTCGTGGATGTAACCCACCAGGGTAGGGATATCGGACTGCGGACCGCCACTATGTAAATCAATATAGAAATCCGCGTGGCGGATCAACTGCCGGTACATTACGTCCGCTATGCGTTCAGTTAATGTACCCGTGGTGGAACCTGGAAAAACCCGAGCCAGATTGCGTTCATCCACAGGACTGTTGCGGGTATGGGTCTCAAAAGCCGGTACATTGCTTACTGGCACCATGATGAGTGTGCCGCGCATGTGGTGGGGATCCAACTGTTGGAAAACACGAGGGATGGCTTGTATCCCTTCCATTTCATTGCCGTGTACACCGGCAGTTACCACCAGGATTGGACTCCGCACCTCACCGGTTGCATACAGAATGGGAAGTTGCCATGAGCCTCCTCCCGGACGGGGGCCAACGGTGACTTGGGCAAACCCCTTGGATTGTGGAGCCAAGTCTGCAAGTTCAAATTCAGGGTTGGATGTCATAAAGGCAAAGACTCCGTAACACCAAAGGTTGTCCTGTATTTTGGGGTTGGCTTCAAGTGGAATGCCATAACGGGTTCGTGAAGTTCAACTGCAAGCAGGCAACCCCCAAGTTACACGGTCCATCGTACGGGCAATGTTGATTCTGGGCAAACTGCCAAAACAGATTCATGTCTGACTCCACGGATCTCTGGTCTGAAGTGGTGAAATCACGCAAGGCTGCTGAAAATGGGGACATCGGATTGTGCTTGGGACTTTCCAGGCACTACCTCCAGTTCTTCTGCACACCTTGCATGTGCCTTGTAGTTATGGTGCAAGACCAGCCACATCAGGGGATCGGGGAACATTTCCCGCTAGTTGGCCGCGCCGATGAAGTTCTTGACGGGCTGGGCTCCGCCCCAGTCCGTCAGGCTGTAGTAGATGGCGTTGCCGAAGGGCCACAGGATAAAGATCCCGTACATCAGGAAGGCAGGCAGGATGAACAGGAGCGGCAGGGCATGCCGGCGCCAGCGCGCGCGGACGTGCCGGAGACGGACGGCCATGGCCTTGCCAACCGTGTTGATGGAAACGGAGGACTACTGTCTCCCGGGTCCCGGTCAAGCACAGATGTCGAACAGCCGGTTCGGTTACTCGGTGAGATTGACAACTTCCCCGGCCGCTTTCGCCTCTTCCATGGCGGCCTGCAGTTCAGCGGCTATGTCCGCCGGGGTCTTCTGCCCCTGGAAAATGGCGGCAAAGCCATCCCACTGCACCTGATTGAATCTGGCGGGCACAACCACGTCGATGTTGTAGCCCATGGTGTCCGCCTGTTCCCCGATGATGGCGAGGGCCTGCTCCAGAAGCTCTGGAATCACCAAGTCCGTGGTGTCCACGGGAAAGGCGGGAACCACGTTGATTTCCATGATCCAGCGCTTGCCGGTCTCTTCGCTGATCAGGTAGTCAATGAACTCCAGAACCGCCTCCAGGTGGGGAGTATGGGCATTCACGACCCAGCCGGAGCCAATGCCGCCCGGCACCACAACCGGGCCGCCATCCAGGGAAGGCAGGAAAAAGAACCCGATCGGATCGGGTGTCAGGGCAGAGTCCGCGAATAGTGCCACGTTCCAGGTGCCGCTGGGGTGCATGACCGCCTGCCCCGTCTGCATCATCGCCAAGCCGTCCTCATAGCTGATGGCATGGAAATCCTGCGGGAAGCAACCCGCGGCCGGCATGTCCACAAAGAACTTTCGGATGGCATCAACAGTGTCGGGATGGTCCCAGGATTCCTCCCCCGAAATCATCCGGGCCAGACGCTCACGGCCCACCCGGTTGTTCATCATGATGCTGAACATGTGAAAGGCAGGCCAACTGGGTCCGTTGGTGAACGCGATGGGGACCAGACCGGCTTCCCGGATGGCGGGGCACAGGGCAATCAGCTCGTCCCAGGTTTCGGGCACGCGCCAGTCGTGCTCCGCAAAGAGCCGTTGGTTGTAGTAGAAGCCGATGAACTCCAGCTCGTTGGCCACGCCGTAGACATGGCCGTTGAACGTGCTGCGATCCAAGGTCCACGGGTAGATGCGCTGGTCCCACCCCCGTTCGACATAAATGTCATCCAACGGCATCAGCAGTCCGGCGTCGGCCAGTACCCCGGAGATGCCGGGACCCAAGTCATAGTAGATGATGTCGGGTCCCGTGCCGGATGTGAGTGCCGTACGCACGATGTCGCGCATGGCGGTGACGGTATAGGGCTCGCGTACCACCTCAATCCGATCCTGGCTGGCGTTGAAATCCGCCACGATGGCATCCATGCGATCCGACACATCCATGAACTGATCCCAAAAAAGGATGGACACTTTTGCCGGTGGCGCCTCTTCGGAAGACACGGGGGGAGGGGCCACGCAGGCGGCCAAGAAACCGACGAGCAGGAGACACAGCTTCCAGGCTATCTGACATCGACTCATTGTTTTTCGTTCCAACTCGCATGACAGGCAGACGGTGGTCACACAGAACCACGGGGCTTCGCCCACGTCAGAGTAAACGCAAAGTCGCGGTGGAAGGGTACTTTGGGAGTTGTTGCAATGAGGGTTCGTACTGCCCCGCACCTTCGTCGGTAGTCGGCGCACGCGGAGACCAACGGCTCACTGTAAGGGTGCTAGGGCGGACATAAGGCCTGAATGAAGTCGTTGGTTGCGAGGCTATCATCCTGCCCACGTCGCATTCCCCTTCACAGCCCCTCTGCCATGGCCCGTCACGCATTGCGCACCCACGAATTCAAGGTCCTGCTCCGTCTGCTGTCACAGGACCCGGCAGTGCGTGTGGGTTCGCACCGGGATCTCCGCCGCTTTCTGCACGGGGTCCACTACCTCCTGCGTGAGGGGATCCCGTGGCGGGACCTGCTCCGCTGCTTCGGACACGGACACGGCCTTTTTCGCCGCGACCGGCGCTGGTGTCAAGCCGGGGTCTGGGAATGGCTGGTGGCGGCCTGTGCCGCCGAACGGGGACAACCGTGTCGCGTGCACTTGGCCACCACCCACGTGCGCGCCCACCCGGTCTCCGCCGGTGCCCGACGTGACCAGGGCGGCCAGGATGCGCAGGTCCAGGGCCGCAGCCGGGGTGGCTTCGGCACCAAGCTGCATGTCCTGGTCGATGCCAAGGGCGGCCTGCTGGTCTGCTGCCCCGACTACGTGCTGGCGGACGGAGCTGCGACGGTACATCGTGGCGCAGGGGGCCGAACCAGTGATTTCAGGGCGGCGCCATCGCACGGTACCGATTGACTACGACCGGGTGTTGTACCGGGAGCGCAACCTTGTGGCACGGTCCATCGGCTGGCTGAAGCAGGGCCGCCGCATTGCCACAAAGCGGAACGGGGACTGTGAATGATCACCCACGCGGATGCAGAAGGCGCATTCGGCAATTGCCTTCGCCAAAGTCCTGGGAACACGTTCTACCAGAGCGAAACCGCGTCAGGTAGGAAAAGAACAGATGCAGATTGATTGAGCCGTGTAGCCGCGTAGCGTCTCGGCCCTGAAGATAGAATTCGAAACCGTCATGCGCCTGCGGGCGGACCAAGAAGGCTATACTGACTCTAGGGATGTTTGTCTGCGCACGGAAAGTTGTGCGTGCTTTGTCTTCTCAAACAAATTTTGACCATTGCATGTCTTGTTACAATGCGAATCTCAAAACCGGATAACGGAGGAAGAGCATGACTGCATCTCGTATTTCCCGCCGCAGGTTTGTTCAAGGTCTGTCTTGGGTGGGAGTTGGCTCGGTGGTCGCTGCCTGCACACCCATGCCAGCACCCACGGTGACCGAGGAGGGAGTTCCCGCCGCCGAAACCATCCACATTCGCTTTGCAGGATGGGGCAATACGGAGGAGCTGACTCTTTATGAGAACATTGCCGCCGCCCACATGGAGGAGGACTCGGGCATTGAGATAGAGAATCTGGGATTCCCGGGCTCGGACTATGCCCAAAAACTTTTTTCTTGGATAGCCTCTGGGGATCCGCCGGAGAACCTCCGTACCGGTACCCAGTACTTCCCCACGCTGTGGGCAGACGGTGTCTTGCTGCCCCTGACGGAGTACTTCAATAGCACGCCGGATCTGCTGGATGACGCCCAATACATGACGGTACTGTATGACATCTACACGTTGGACAATGAAATGTTCGCCACCGTTATCGGTCCCAATGTCATGGCGGCCTACCTGAACATGGATATGCTGTCGGAGGCTGGTCTTGAATACCCGGGCGCAGATTGGACCTATGACGATTACGCCGCCATGGCCGTGGCCATGACCGGCGGTGAAGGTATGGAAAAGACCTTTGGTTCCAGCAACGCCTACTGGTGGATGGTGTGGGAGAGCCAGCTGTGGGCCCGGGGCGGGGATCTCTTCGATGCCATTTACAATCCGACTCGCTGCCTGCTGGACAGCGAGGAGATGATCGAGACCTGTCGGTGGTTCCAGGACATGGTACACACCCATGGGGCAGCTCCGACCGCCGGTGAGGCGGCCGGCTTTGAAGGCGGCTGGAATTCGGGACGCATCGGCATGGAGATAACCGGTACCTGGGCGGTAAACGCCCGGCGTAAGATTGATGCCTTTGCCTGGGATCTGGCTCACCTGCCACGGGAAAAGCACCAAGCGTCGGCCCATGCAGCCGGAGGCATCGTGATTCCCAATACAGCCGCACATCCCGACGCAGCCTGGTCACACGCTGCGTACCATCAGGGAGATCGCGCCCAGGAAATGTACGCACGCGATGGACTGAATGCACCCATTATGCTGAAGTGGGCTACGTCTCCGGCGTTCCTGGAACTGGAGGGGGCTCCCCCGCATCACTCAGCCCGCGTGGATGCCATGGCTTACTCCCGAAACAGGGACTTCTACTTTGCTCAGTGGACCGAGGTGCGCAACAAGGCGTTCAATCCCGAGATGGATAAGCTGATGACCGGAGAACAAACGCCAGAAGACACGGCCTTCAACATGGCACAGAAGGCTCAGGAAATCCTCGACGCCTGACATCCCACATGCAGGATGTGTGATTGGCCTGCCCTGCAATGAGTTGCAGGGCAGGTTTCTTGAGGTGCGGAATCCGGTGAGTTCGTTCCCGGAATCCGGTCTGATTTCCGGGAATATTGTCGTTTGCTAGAATTCAGGTCGCGAGCACAACACAGTGGAGGCTGGACATGGTCCGTATGCAACTTTCCCGGCGCCGGTTCTTGCAAGGTGTGTCTTGGTTGAGTGCAGGCACCTTGGTGGCCGCCTGTATCGCCCCAATGCCTACTCCGGCAGGCATGGATGAAGGTGCGGCGGCTGAGCCCGTTCGCATCCGCTTTGCCGGATGGGGCAATACCGAGGAATTGACTCTCTATGAGAATATCGCCGCCGCTCATAGGGAAGAGGACCCGGGCATCGAGATTGAAAACCTGGGGTTCCCTTTCTCCGATTACGCCCAGAAGCTGTTTGCTTGGATTGCCTCCGGGGATCCGCCGGAAAATCTGCGCACGGGTACGCAGTTCTTCCCAACGCTGTGGGCCGACGACGTGTTGTTGCCGTTGACCGAATACTTCAATGTCGAGGAGAACTTCCTGGATGACAGCCATTACATGACGGAGTTGTTCGACATCTACACCATGGATGACGACATGTTTGCAACCGTCATCGGTCCCAACGTGATGGCAGCCTATCTGAACATGGATATGCTGGAAGCGGCCGGACTGGAATATCCCGCGGAAACCTGGACCTATGACGACTGGGTTGCCATGGCCCAGGCCATGACGGGTGGTGAGGGCATTGATCGGACATTCGGATCCACCAATGCCTACTGGTGGATGGTGTGGCAGGTGCAGCTTTGGGCCAGAGGCGGCGATCTCTTTGATCAGGTATACGACCCAACGACCTGTACGCTTGACAGTGAAGCCATGGTGGCCACTTGCCGCTGGCATCAGGATCTGGTGCACACCCACAAGGTAGCCCCCACCGCCGGCGAGGCGGCGGGTTTTGAAGGCGGGTGGAATTCGGGACGCATCGGTATGGAAGTCACCGGCACGTGGGCCGTGAACGCCCGCCGCAAGATTGACGCGTTCAACTGGGATCTGGCGCACCTCCCCCAAGACATGCACCAGGCCACGTCACATCTGGCAGGCGGCATCGTAATCCCGAAAACCGCCCGGAATCCGGATGCGGCCTGGTCGCACGCGGCCTATCACATCAAGGACCGGGCCCAGGAGATGTACGCCATGGATGGCCTGAACGCGCCCATCATGCTGAAGTGGTCCAACTCTCCCACCTTCCTGGAACTGGAAGGGGCCCCTCCTCGCCACAAGATTCGCGTGGACGCCATGTCGTATTCGCGTAACCGGGACTTCTACTTTGCCCAGTGGACGGAAGTTCGCAACAAGGCCTTCAATCCAGAAATGGACAAGCTGATGACAGGTGAGCAGACACCGGAAGACACCGCTCGCAACATGGCCCAAAAGGCCCAGGAGATTCTGGACGGTTAACACACGGTACCCAGAATCAACACACTTCCGTCTGGAATTTCCTGGCAGACAGCCAAGACAGAAGGGAACTTCGGGCGGCAGTTGCCCGGTCTCGACTCCGGACCGGGCAACTGCCGCCAGACTACCTGAAGGCAGGGAAACCGACTTGTGATTGGACGTCTTTTGGCTTCCCGGGGCCGGAATCTTACCCGGCGGGAAGCCCTCGAGTGCTATCTGTTTATTTCCCCGGTATGTGTCGGACTTCTGGCTTTTACCATTGGTCCCATATTGGCTTCCCTCTATTTCAGTTTCACGGAATACAACATTATCCGGGCACCGAAGTGGGTGGGTCTGGGAAAGTTTCATGACCTGATACAGGATGAACTGTTTTGGCAGTCCCTTAAGGTAACAAGCCTGTATGTGGTCATGCACCTGCCGCTAAGCCTGGTGCTGGCGTTGGGCATCGCCCTGCTCATGAACCAGAAAGTGCGTGGCATCATATTTTTCCGTACTGTCTATTACCTGCCGTCAGTCGTGTCCGGTGTGGCCGTGGCACTGCTGTGGATGTGGATTTTCAATCCCGAATTTGGTATTCTCAACACGCTGCTGGCCTTGGTCAACATCCAGGGACCGGCATGGCTCTTTGATGAGCACTGGTCCCTGCCGGCGATTGCCCTCATGAGTTTGTGGGGTGTGGGCGGCAGCATGCTGATCTACTTGGCGGGCCTGCAGGGCATTCCCAGCGAACTGTACGAGGCTGCGGAGATCGACGGTGCGTCTCGCTGGCGCCGGTTCTGGTTCATTACGCTACCGCTGTTGAGTACCGTGATCCTGTTCAACCTGGTGATGGGCCTCATCGCGTCCTTCCAGGAGTTTACGCCGGCCTATGTCATGACCAGCGGAGGGCCGAATTTCTCCACCTTGTTCTACAACTATTATCTGTACGAGAACGCGTTCGAGTACCTGTACATGGGCTATGCCTCCGCCATGGCCTGGGTCCTGTTGGTGATTGTGCTGATCCTGACGCTGCTGGTATTCAAGTCCTCGCCCATGTGGGTGTTCTATCAGGAACGACAGAAGGAATAGCTGTGTCTGTAGCCCAGGGCACGAGCAGGACTACGGCGCGGCGCCTTGAACATTTCTTAACCTACTTGTTGCTGGCCACCGGGGGAGTGGTTATCTGTATCCCGTTCTTCTGGATGATATCCACCTCCCTGAAGCAGCAGATGGATGTCTACCTCTTTCCCCCCCAATGGATCCCCGAGCCGGTGCAGTGGGACAACTATCGACAGGTCATGACCTTCTGGCCCTTTTGGACCTATGTCGGCAACAGTGTCTTTGTCAGTGTGGGTTCGATCGTCGGCAAGCTGATTGCCAGTTCGCTGGCGGCCTATGGGTTCGCCCGTTTGCGGGCGCGCGGCCGGGATGTCATTTTTGTCATTCTGCTCAGTACCATGATGCTGCCCAGTCAGGTGACGCTGATTCCCCAGTTCATCCTGTTCAGCAAGCTGCGTTGGATTGACACGTTCAAGCCGTTGGTGGTACCGGCGTTCTTCTTAGGGCCATTCTACGTTTTCCTGCTGCGTCAGTTCTTTATGACCATCTCCTTTGAACTGGAAGACGCGGCGCGCATGGACGGGTGCAATTCGCTGCAAGTCTTCTACCGCGTGATTCTGCCTCTCTCGATGCCGGCACTGGCCATAGTTGCCATCTTTGAATTCCGGGGGCGTTGGAATGATTTCCTGGAACCGCTGATCTTCTTGAATTCGCCGTCCAAAAGAACGCTGGCGCTGGCGCTCCAGTTTTTTCAGGGTTCGGAAGGTGTGTTGCCTCAGCTGCATCTGCTGATGGCCGCCTCTTTCCTGAGTATGGTACCCCTGCTGGTGTTGTTCACGGTGGCCCAGAAACGGTTCATCCAAGGCATTGTCTTCACGGGGATCAAAGGCTGACCACAGGCGCCAACATTGCCTTTTCCAGTTATCGTGTGTCCCGACCTCCCTCCTGCACCAGTCGCCGAGTCTTGTCCACGATTCACTGGAGGCTTTCGTCAATATGAATGACACCCGACCCAATATTCTTTTCTTCTTCGCAGATCAGTACCGCCATGATGCACTCGGCCCGAACAACGCGGCTGTGGTACAAACTCCTGGCCTCAACGATCTGGCAGCGCGCGGCATGCGGTTCTCGCATGCCTTTACCCCCACTTCTCTCTGTTCGCCTGCCCGAGCTTCCCTATTGACAGGACTCTACGCCCATAATCACGGCTTGCTGGCCAACATGGGCAATTTCAATGGGGTCTTCGATCGGCAGCTGTTGGACCACGTGGGTTACCCCCAGTTGCTGGGACGCAACGACTACGATGTGCACCATGTGGGCAAGTGGCACCTGCCTGCCGATGACAACCCGATCCATTGGGGGTTTCGGTCCTTTGCATCGGACTCGCACTACGCTGCGGAAAAAAGGAATCTGGGGCTGGAAGCGGATCGGGCCAAGGAAGTGCAACGGCTGGAATGGGGTGGCTCGGCACCGTTCTGTGGTCGTTCCCAACTTCCAGCCGAGCAATTGCAGGAGGCGTGGGCAGCGGACAGGACCATTGCCTTGCTGGAAGAGCAGGCAACCCGGGATCAGCCGTTCATGATCTGCACCTCCTTCTTCGGCCCCCATTTCCCCTACAGTGTGCCCGCCCCCTACGACACCATGTATGATCCGGATTCAGTGGGACGCTGGGGCAATTTCGAGGAAACTTTCGCTGGCAAGCCGCTCATTCAGCAAAAGGAGATGTTGCGCTGGAACGCCAGTCACTTGACCTGGGCTGACTGGCAGCGGGTGATCGCCCATTACTGGGGCTATTGTACGTTTATCGATGCTCAGATCCAAAGCGTGCTGGAGCGACTGGAGGCACTGGAACTGGCTTCGAATACCATCGTGGTTTTCGCCAGTGACCACGGCGATATGTTGGGCAGTCACCGGCTGTTCAACAAAGGTATGTATATGTATGATGAGACGTACCGCATCCCGTTGATTATTCATTGGCCGGGAGTGACTGAAGGCGGATCACACTGCGATGCCTTTGTCAATCTGGTCGATCTGATGCCTACGTTGCTGGAGTGGGGAGGCGCAGAGGAACCCGCCGAGTTGGATGGTCGTTCCCTGGTTCCTCTGCTGCGCGGTGCGACTCCGGCGGATTGGCCCGATGATGTGTATGCGGAATTCCATGGGTATGAGTCCGCCCTGTTCACCCAGCGTATGGTACGCACCCGGAACTGGAAGTACATATACAATCCGGGTGCCAAGGACGAACTGTATGATGTGGCCAGTGATCCGGGTGAATTGCGCAATTTGGCTGAAGACCTCGGATATAAGCATGTGCTCCGGCGCATGAAGGATCGTCTGGTTGCTTGGCTGAACCGCACTCGAGACGACATAGGTTCAGAAGACAGCTGGAAGGGTTCTCCCTACGATCTGTATATTACGCAGAGAGAACGATAAGGGAACACAAAGGCTCTTGTTCCTTCAGTGGCATTTGATACCCTGACGTTGCCAAGGGCAACGCTTGTCTCTTGGTCGCAGTCCACCCGGAAGACCTGTACTCTGGCTGTCAAGTTGATTGGTTGGATTGCCGTATTGCCCTTGGCTCTGTCAGAGTTGCAGGCCGGCTCCCCAAATTCAACGCTCCCGTTGTCAACTGCCTGCCGCAGCGTGCGAATGGCATGCCAATGGGAGGTCGAGTGTGCATCAAAACGCCGTTGATGTTCCTTGTGATATTCAAACCGACGACGAGAATCGCTGGCGGGGGTGACCCGGTGTCATCCGTTGGTCTTGCGGGAGAGTCGTTTGTGGTCCTCGGCGCAGGCGAAAAGCGGCAGTCGAAAAAGGACGGTGATGGCATGTTCGTACGCGTCTTTGAGGTTCCGGGACTTGTGCTCCATCGGCTGTCGATGCCGACGTTGGCAACTTCGCGTTGTTCGCCGATCCTGGGATTGGTGGAGGTTGGTGGAACGCCAACAGGGTCGGAAAACCGGATCCTCATGGTCGGCCGCAAGAAAAACGGCCGCTTCCCACCCGTGTCGTTCCCAGTGACCCGTGCGCTGCTTTGGAAGTGGTGGCGGTTCGCAGCGTCTCCAAACAGGCCTCTCAAGCACCGCAGTAGCGGTAGTTGTCCATCCTGTCGGTCAGGGCAAGACGATCACCTAGTTTCGCCAGTATCTCGGCCTTCACCTGGAGGTGTCCGGGATCGTCCCAGAGGTTCTGCATCTCCAACGGATCGTTTTCCAGGTCGTAGAGAACCCCTTCCCCGAACCCTCCGTAGATGCAGATCTTCCAGCGTTCCGTGATCAGCATGCGGTAGCGGCACATCTCCTGCGACACGCCGTCCTCGTCGAACTCCATTAGCTTGCCGTCCTGCTGCGGCCGGGCTCCCGTGTCGATGACGGGCCTCAGTGATTCGCCGGGCAGAATCGCGCGTTGTGCCTGTTGGCCTCCCCGCAGGTCGAAATCCTGCTGGTCCAGGCCTGCATAGTCGAGGACTGTCGGCACGAAGTCCAAATGGCTGACCGGCTGTGATACCCGCTTGCCCTGCTGTCCTCCGGGCGCGCGCCAGATCAAGGGCACGCGCACAACGGGTTCGTACGGCCAGGGCCCCTTGAACAACAGGTGGTGCGAGCCCAGGTAGTCGCCGTGGTCGGAGAGGAACACGACGGTGGTGTTCTCGGTCAAACCAAGGTCGTCCATTGCTCCGAGCAACCGCCCGACACAGTCGTCGATGTGGGTGATCATGCCGTAGGTCTGGGCAATTGATTCCCTCAAGACAGCCTCGTCCCAGTTGCGGTGCATGTTTCGGTCACCCATGTCAAACCGCTCCAGGTAGCCGCACGGATCCTCGCGGTGGTTCCAGTTGTCGGGCAGCGAGACGGCTGCGGGGTCGTACATCTCGCTGTAGGGTTTGGCGGCGCAGAAGGGATGGTGCGGGTCCGGGAAGGAGGTCACAAGAAAGAAAGGCTGGTCTTCCTGTCTGCGCAGGAAGTCGATGCTGCGCTCGGTGATCCAGTCGTTGTAGTGCCATTCGGGCGGGATGGGCATGCGCCAGGTCTGCGGTCCTGCGGAGAAATAGGCCTTCTCGCGGCTCAGCTCGGCCTTGGTGCCGGGCCGTTTGGCCTCCACGTCGTTTACGTAGTCCCCGTTGACATAGTTCACGTGCCCGCCCACATAGTCCACGCTTTCGTAGCCGTAGAACGGCAGCGGCAGTTCCTTGATGGTGCCGTCGTTCCACAGGTCACGGCTTTCCCAAGTGGCCGGCTGGCCGTTGTCGTCCCGCGCATCCGTGCTGAAGGGTTGCAGGTGAATCTTGCCCACACAGTGGGTCCGATAGCCGTTCGCAGCCAGCACACCGGTTACGGTGGGAATGTTTTCGTCCAGGTTGCAGCCATTGGTGGTCAGGCCGTGCTGGCGCGGGGTTAGGCCGGTATGCAGGGTCGCCCGCGAAGGTTGGCAGACCGGGTTGGAGGGGTAGGCCCGATCGAAATTGACTCCCTCCGCGGCCAGCCTGTCCAGATTGGGCGTCCGGACTTCGTCGTTGCCGTTCCAGCCCAGACTGAAACTGTTCATCTGGTCGACGATGACGACAAGGAAGTTGGGCTGCATCGGACTCGCTATCCCTTTAAGCCGGTAAGGGCAATGCCGCGGATGATCTGCCGCTGGAACAACAGGAAGGCGACCACCACCGGAAAGACCGCGATGAAGGCGCCGGCGTTCTGGACGGCGAAGTTGCGCTCGTACTCCGCCGCGAACGTGGCCAGGCCGACCGCCAGCGTGTACTTGGCGGTGTTGGTCAGGACCACCAGGGGCCAGAGCAGGTTGTCCCAGTTGGCCAGGAACTGGATGATGCCCAGGGCCGCCAGCGACGACGGCACCAGCGGCAGCGCGACGAACACGAACAGGCGCGGCTCGCTGGCGCCGTCGATGCGTCCGGCATCCAACAACTCGTTGGGCACGCTGTGCATGAACTGGCGCATCAGGAAAATTCCGTAGGGGGTCACCACGGCCGGCACGATGATGGAGGCGTAGGTGTTGAGCAGATTGGCCCAGAGCACCACCTGGTAGTGGGGAATCAGCAGCATGGGTCCCGGAATCATCATGGTGGCGATGATCACGTAGAACATCGGTTCCTTGAAGCGGAAGTCGTACTTGTTCCAAACGAAGCCCAGGTAGGCGGAGGTGAGCACGCTGAGCGGCGTGGCCACGCCGGTGACCAGCAGGCTGTTCATGAAGTAGCGGCCGAACTTGATCTTCGTCCAGGCTGCAATCAGGGGTTCCAGCGTGAAGGTCTTGGGCAGGAAGGAGGGCGGGTACTGGCTGATTTCCGCCTCCGCCTTGAAGGTGGACATCCCCATCCAGAGGACGGGGAAGAGCATGGCGAAGGCCCCGATGAACAGGAGCAGGTACAGGAGCACCGCCCCGGGATCGATGCGCAGGCGGATGCGCCGGGCAGTGGCGGTAGTCATGGTCCGGTCAGGCTCCGATATCCCATGAACTGCGCAGGAAGCGCAACTGCACGAAGGTCATCAACATGATGATGCCGAACAGGATGAAGGAGATGGCCGCGCCGTAGCCGAACCGGAACAGCTGGAAGGTCTTCTCGTACAGGAGCAGCACCACCGTCGTGGTGGAGAAGAGAGGGCCGCCCGCGGTCATCACATACATGGGCACGAACACCTGCAGGCTGTTGATCACCCCGACCACCACCACGAAGGAGAGGGCCGGCATCAACAGCGGCAGGGTGATGCGGAAGAAGCTGGCCCGCGCCCCGGCCCCGTCGATTTGGGCCGCCTCGTAGTAGGTTTGCGGAATGTTCTGCAGGCCCGCCAGCAGGATGATCATGCGCACCCCCAGGAACTTCCAGAAGCCGAACAGAATCAGGCTGTTCATGGCGTGCTGGGGGCGCGTGAGCCAGCCGATCTCCGGCGGCGGGGGCAGGTTCAGGAAGTCCGCCGTTGCGAAGATGGAGGTATTCAGGATCCCGAACCGGGGCTGGTAGATGAACTCCCACACCAGGGCCACGGCCACCATGCCGGTGACCGTGGGCATGAAGTAGCTGGCCCGCAAGAAGGCCTGGAACCGCTTGACCGAGTTGATCATGACGGCGACCAGGAGACAAATGACGGTGCCCAGGACCACATTGCCGAAGGCGAACTCGAACGAGTTGCCCATGGCCAGCCAGAAGCGCTGGTCCTTGAACAAAGCCTCGGCATAGTTGTCCAGGCCCAGGAATTCCTGGGTCGGACGCAACGGCTGCCAGTCGAAGAAGCTGTAGATGAAGGTGTAGATGAAGGGAAATACGGTCCAGATCAGGAAATAGGCGGCGGCCAGCACAATGGCACCGGCAATCATGGCGTTCTGGCCTGCCAGCCGAATGCGATGGGGGCTTGCGGCCTCAGGCCGCAGCAGGCGTGAAAGGAAGGCCATTGGATTTCTTGCGGTTTCTGGACGGAAAGGCAACCGGGAGGCTGCCTTTCCGTACCTATGTGCAAATTACGGCTGGTCCGGAATCATCAGGTTGGCGTGCTTGTAGTTGCGTTCGATGATGTTCCAGTCCTCCCGCTGGGCCAGCTCGGCGTCGATGAACTGCTCCGCCTGAGCCATGGCATCGTCGATTTCCGTGCCGCCCACAAGAATTGGGCCAATCAGGGCATCGTTGATGCCGACGTTGTAGACCGCCGGGGTGTCGTTCACGATCCCCCACTCCACAGCTCCCGAAATCACGTTGGCCACCTGGTCCTCCTGGACTTCGGGCAGATCGATTAGCTTGTTGTAGGGCGGAATGAAGCCGTTGCGCAGGGCCACGGTATGGGCGACCCGATGGTCGCTGCTGTACAGAAAGTGCCAGAAGTCCCAGGCCACGGCCTTCTCGGCTTCGGGCGCGTAGGGATTCACGACGGCTTCCACCGCAAACCGGATGTTGCCGTAGGCGGGTTGGAAGGTGCCGTCGAACGTCGGGATGGGCGCGGCGAACCATTCCAGATCGGGGTTGTTGCGGCGCAGGACCGACGTGACCCAGGAGAAATCGGCGATGATGGCCGCGGTCTCCGACGTGAAGGAATCCAGTCGGCTGGGCATTTCCGGATCCACGACCCGGTCCACCTCGTGCAGATCCTTGATGAACTGCAGGGCGTTGCGGCTCTCCTGGTTGTTGATTTGGGTTCGCTTGCCGTCCTGTGTGAACAGGTAGCGGCCCTGCTGGTAGCAGCCGTTTTTGTGGAAGGTGGGCCAGTCGGCCTGGAACCCGGCCCGCACGATTCGGTCCTGGTTGTCGTACCTGGTCAGCGCCTTGGCGACCGTGCGCAGGTCGGACCACGACTTGGGTGGTTCGTCCACCGAGAAGCCCTCCTCCTCCCACAGGCGCGTGTTGATGTACATGACGGGCATCATGGTGCCCATTGGGAGGAAGTGACGGCTGCCCGGTGTGCCGGTGGGGCAGTCCATGGCGCCTTCGGAGAACGCGACCCAGTTGTCGTCCAGGAACTTGCGGTTGGCCACGTGCTCGGGCATCGGGTCCATCAAACCGCCGTCGCAGAACTCCGTCAGCTGCGACGTGTGCATGTGCCAGAGGGCCGGTCCCTGGCCCGCGGGCACGTTGACCGTGAGCTTGGTCCAGTACTCGCCCCAGGACTGGTTGGACACGTTGATGGTGACGTTGGGATACAGCTTCATGTATTCCTCGGCCCAGCCCAGTTCGTACTCGTACCGGTCGAGGGCCCACTCCCAGTACTCGAGCGTGATTGGTTCCCCGTTGTTGATACTGTCCTTCTGGACATAGGGAATACCGGTGGCGGCATTGGACAGATCGAAGACGTTGTCGGGGACCTCGATTGTGCCGATTTCCACCACAGGACCCATGTCGGACGGCATGTCGCTGTCGGCTTGGCCGGCAGGAGCACACGCGGCAACAGCGGCAGTGGCAGCCATACCTGCGCCAAGGCGCAGGAAGGACCTTCGGGTCAATCGCGTGTCATGCATACGACACTCCTGTTTTGAATGGGTTGAAGTGGCGTGATCTGCGCCACGTGCCTGACGGGAGTATATCCGTATCGGCCAATCGCTTTACTTTAGGTGGCAATCGGCATCCGGGAGCAGCAACTCCTGCCGTGCTTGGGATTCCGCGGCTGAACGGATCACGGACCAATAGGTGTTTTCACCGAGATGGTTGCTGCCGAGCCATTGCAAGCCGACTATCCCCCACTCCGCCGGGATTGGCCGTGAGGACGATTGAAGATGCCGCAACCATGGGATGAAGACCCTGCAGAGGGCAGACAACTGTGCTGACAGTCGCAGGATGCATGCGATGCGGCAGGCAGCAACACTTCCCATGTGATCCATTGCCCGATGTCCATCGATGCCCATGGCAGCGGTCAACGCGGCGGAACTGGTCTCCGCGGCTTCTCGAACTGCGGCCAAGGAGGCTTCCCTTAAGGGAGGATCGCCCAAGCGGATATGTATGAGCTCCCGTGTCCGATTCAACCGATGGTGGATCGGGCCGGTGCCGCGCTCAGCCTTTAACCCCTGTAAATACAATGCCTTGAATAAAGTACTTCTGGGCAAAGAAGAAGATGAGTACCACCGGCAGCATCGCCACCAGCGATGCCGCCATCAGCAGGTGCCACTCCGTGTAGTTCTGATCCTGAAACGAGCGCAGGCCCAGGGCAATGGTGTATTTGTCGCGGGAGTGCAGGTAAATCAACGGGCCGAAGAAGTCGTTCCAGGATCCGTTGAACATGAAGATTGCCACCGCAGCCAAGGCCGGTTTGGACAGGGGTAGCACGACGCGCCAGTAGATTCCGAAGTTGGATGCCCCGTCGATGCGGGCGGCATCGTCCAGATCCAGCGGGATCGACATAAAGAACTGGCGCAGCAGAAAGGTCAGGAACGGTCCCCCCAGCCAGTTGGGCAGCACCAGCGGCACAATGGTGTCGATCAGCTCCATGTGCTTGAAGACCACGAACTGGGGAATCATCGTCACCTGGGGCGGCAGCATCATGGTGGCCAGCATGATCAGGAACAGGACTTCCCGGCCGCGCCACCGCAGGCGGGCAAAGGCAAAGGCCACCAGCGAACAGGACACGATTTTGCCCACGACATCCAGCAGGGTGATGACCACCGTGTTCCACACGTACCGGCCAAAGGGCACCAGTCGGAAGATGTCGGCATAGTTCTCCCAGTGGAACGTCCGGGGAATCCATTCCGGGGGCAGGGACATGACGGTCCCCAGGCTCTTGAGCGAGGTGGACAGCATCCAGGCCAGCGGGATCATGAGGAAAAATCCTCCGGCCACCAGTACGAGGTGCGACAGCGCGGTCTCCCATGTGGGAAGCCGCGGCCGGTTGTCATGTGCCGAAACGGTCATCGCGGGGCTTCAGCGCGACTTCAGTTCACCGGCGTAGAACACCCAGAAGCCCGAGGAGCGGTATACCAGCAGGGTCAGGACCAGGATGTAGCCAAACAGAATCCAGGCCAGCACGGAGGCATAGCCCATCTTGAAGAATTGGAAGGCGTTTCGGTAAAGGTACAGCACGATGAACAACGTGGCTTCGTGGGGCCCCCCGTTCGTCATGATGAGGGCTTGGGTAAAGATTTGCAGGGCCGTGATGATGCCGATGACCAGGTTGTAGAACAGCACCGGCGTAATCATGGGCAGTGTGATGTGCCAGAAGGCGGCCCCGCGTCCCGCCCCGTCCACGCGCACCGCTTCATACAGTTCGGACGGCACCCCCTGCAGGCCCGCCAGGTAGATGACAATGCCGCCCCCCACATGCCAGAGGGACATGCCGATCATTGACGGGAGAGCCCAGTCCTTGTCGCCCAGCCAGCCGGGGCCCACAATGTCGAAACGGGCGAGAAAGGAGTTGATGAGGCCGAAGTTCGGGGCGTAGATCCAGCGCCACAGCAACGCCACCGCCACACCGGACAGCACCGACGGCAGGTAGTACACGGTGCGGTAGAACTGGAGCCCCCGGATCCGGGTGTTGAGCAGCAACGCCACGCACAGACCCAGCAAAATCTGTAGCGGTACGCTGACCCCCGCATAAATGGAGGTGACCTTGAGGGCCTGTCCCACCTTGGGATCGTCGGTCAGGGCCTTGTCGAAGTTGGCCCAGCCCACCCACTTGGGCTGGGTGAGCACATCGTATTCCGTGAAGGCAAAGAAGGCGGATGCGATCATGGGCCCTACTGTGAAGAGCAGGAATCCCAAGAGCCAGGGCGACGCGAAAAGCCAGCCATCCCGCTCCTCGCGTCGCCTCATCGGGCTGGATGGCGAGGTCATGTATGTGGGTTATGCAAGGCGGAGAGTGGCCGCACAATGACTGTGCGGCCACTCCTTCCATTCCGGTTACGGGTGGTCGGACTCAGCCGATGATCCCGTTGATTTCCGCAGTCAGGTCGGCGGCCAGTTGGGCGGCGGGCTTGGAGCCGTCCCACAGGGAATCCAGGCCGGTGGTAATCGCCTGCACGATTTCGGATTCATTGGGATGCGCCGGCCAGGCACGGCCCTCCCCCCGGAGCAGCATCTCGGGGAAGACATTGTTGACGGCGTGGCTGTTGCACCGTTCGCACTCGTAGTTCTTGTACCAGTCCTGCTCCACCAGCGACTTGCGGGACGGATGGGCGTACCCCCGGCTGATGCGCAGGCGCTGCCCTTCGGGGCTGCAAATCCAAGCGGCCAGGAGATAGGCTTCGTCGGGCACCTCGGAACCGGACCAGATTGAAGTCCAACCGATCAGCAGGCGGGTCAGGCGACTGCCGTTGTTGCTGAGGGGCAGCGGGGCAGCGTCAAACTGGAAATCCTCGATGGAGCGCAGGCCACCCAGACAGCCGCGCACACACCAGAAGGAACCGAGCGTTCCGGACGTGAAGCGATCGAACATGCCGAGCTCGCTCAGGGCTTCGGGTCCGGGAGCGCTGCCGTCGTCGACCACCAGGCCCTGCATCCATTCCAGGGCCTCAATGGCTTCGTCGCTGTCCAGCAGGCACTGCGTACCGTCCTCGTTGAGGATTTCGCCCCCGTTGCTCCAGATGGTGCCCAGCCAATTGGGATGGCCGACGCCGTAGTGGGTGGTAATGGATCCGTCGACCTGGGTCAATGCGGTTCCCGCGGCCGACATGTCGGACCAGGTGGTGTCCCAGTCGGGGTAGGGCAACCCGGCGGCGTCATACAGGTCGGCGTTGTACCAAATGCCTTCCGGCGCTCCATCGTTGGGTAGGGCCAGGAGCTGTCCCTTGATGACGCAGGCGTTGACATGGGCATCGAAGAAATCGTCGAAGACGGTCTCGTCTGGATGCTGCGCCACGTAGTCGTCCAACGGGACGTAGACATCCTTTTCTGCCAGCGAACCGAAATATCCAAACAGGGTCTTGAAGGTGTCTGGAGCAGTGCCGCCGGACAGCATGGTCAACAACTTGTCGTTGTAGGCCTGGCCGTAGCCTGTTCCTGCCGGCGTGTACTGGCCGTCAATCTCGGGATACCGGTTGTTGAATTCCTCAAATACCGGTGCGAAGTCGGCGTCTTCATTGGTGCTTCCGGGCACCATGAAGGTTACGGTGACGGGTTCGGGCATGGCCGCCTCTTCTGTGGACGGTGCCGCGACCGGTACACAGGCCGCGAGCAGGCCGGTGGACACACCCAGCCCTGCCATCTGCAGAAACGTACGACGCGTAAATTTGCCTTTGCTCATGTCATTCTCTCCAGTTTGGCGGCGAACCACGGACAGAGCCCAGTTGACCAAAAGCAAGGCACATCTCGCAGTGGGCAGCCGAGCGGGACTGGATTCTACCCAAGTCTAGGGAACGGCCAACCTGCACCAAACGGGGCTGGCAGCGGGGGACTTCTGCAGGGTTTGGGGTCGAGACATGGCTACCCTACCGACAGGTATCAGAGGACACGGTCTGCCGATGGGACGACACGAAGGGCTTGTCCGCGCATCAAGGCAGCGAGGATTAACCGGAACAGCCTCTCTCAAGCGGGTGAATGAATTCGGAATGTCCGCGGCGGTTCATTGACGGTTCTTTAATCGAGCCGACAGCCAGTAGCACTTGGCATGATCAATCAATAGTGTGAACAGCAACTGTGTAATGTTGTCAACTATGGATCGCGGTTGATAGAGGCTGT
>VXMJ01000023.1 GCA_009841145.1 Caldilineaceae bacterium SB0661_bin_34
CTGCCCGTCGTCCTGCAGGATGATGCGGAGCTGGCCGGAGGGCGTGTGCTTTTCCTTGAGCGGAATGGCGATGCGCCGGCCGCGCTCCATGCCCTGCATGTGGACCCAGGCGCGCCCGTGCCGGACCTGCGCGGTGTAGGCCCCCGGTTCCAGCACAATCTGGTTCGTCACGCGCGAGGTGCCGCCCTTCCACCGCTTCCGCATGTGCCGGTGCAGGAACGAGTCCTCGGTCCAGCGGTTTTGCTTCAGCAGTGAATACAGGCGGTGGCGTTCCTCTTCGTCGCCTTCCGTGCGGCGCCAAACGGCCTTCTTGACCGGCACCTTGGCCGCTTCCCGGCAGGCATGGATGTCGCCCAGTGCGTCCAGCAGCGTGGCGCGCCCCAGACGGGCCGGCAATCCGTGCCAGTCGTACCCTTCGGCCATCCAGTCGTCGCGGATCTCGCGGGGCGACTGCTGTGCCGTGGACCACCCGCTGCAACGCTGCCAGGCATCACCCCGCACGCGTCCACACAGGGCGGCGATTTCAACCAGGCGGTCGTACTTGGCCCGGTTCAGATCCCGGCTGTGCAGGATGCGCGTGACCTTGGCCGGCCTAGCCATGGTTGACGGCATCCCGGATCTGCTTGCGGTAGGCGCGCAGTCCGTACAGACGACAGGAGAACGCTGGCACGATGGACATCGGGTCCAACACCATCGCCTCCTGCGGCGACAGGCTCTCCTGGTTGACGACCGTGATGGTGCAGCCGTGCTGCTGGGCGAAATACTCGAACCGGTCGAAGCCGAAACGGGTCGGACGGTCCCTGTGGGCCACCGGCAGGTGGGCGATCTCCCGCTTCTCGATGCGCTCCCTCAACGACAGCAACCCCTTGCGCTTGCAATGAAGGCCGCCCCCGACTTCCGACAGCCACTCGTCCACGGCCACACCTGCACCCAGGCCGTACGCCTCCATCGCGGAAACCGGACGTTTCAGATCGTCCCTCTGTCCCCGACTGGACACCCGGCAGCAGACCACGGTCGATCCCTGCGGGGCAACGTCGCCCCCGACCGGGAACCGCCGTGCATCCGCCTCGGTGTAGTACCGCCTCCCGGTCGCAGTCCCGCGGGCCGGGAACGTGCCGTTGCGATCCAGGACGCGCAACGGGTGCGCCGAACGCCCCACGCGGGCGCCAAACTGCGAGATGCGATGGATCCTGTCCATGCTTAACATGGTATCTTACAATAGAACATACAATACAAAATTGAAGGTTTATCGCTACACCTCTGGCAGTGCCCCATGGCATTGCCAGGGGCCGGAAATGCTCCCGCGGCGTTACCCATCCACACCTGCACTCGTCTGGCCTGCTCTGACCAATCGGCCCAATGCAATGGTTGTGCCTGCATTGGAACACTGAAGGTGTTGCCGCTCCGCCGTTTCGGAGCCCCGATGTTCGCCTCCGCCGCCCTCCCGGCCTCCCAAGAAGAGTCCGGGATCGCCAAGCTGGCGGCCTTTAAGCGGTCACGGGGCTTGGCCGGGGGTTGAGCCTGCCGGAGATCCGGTGCCTGCTGTGATGGCTGGTGCTGCAGGTGCCGGCGCGCATCCTGGGCCCTGATCCCACTGGCACGCTTGTCACCCGTAGCAGGAACCGTCGCCGGCAACGCCAACTGCAACATCTGCCACGGTAGCCTTGATGGCTGCCGGACACGTCGGGTTCCGGCTGGCCAGCACACAACTTCCGTCTTCAACTTTGGCCATGTCGGAGCCTGGTCGGCGCTCCTTGGCCCACCCTGTGGCATGAACAGGTCAGCGCCGCCCCCAGCCCAAAAAGGAGATGGGAGGTTGCAGTTGCAACACGCCTCCTTGTGCATGCCACCGCGATCCTACCGAGCCCTGCTCACCTGCACTGAAACGATATCCATGCCGTGATACTTTCGATGGCGCACTGTCGAAGCCAATTGCTTCAACAGGCGGAACGACATCTCATGTTCTTCCGGAGATTCCGCCTGTTCACTCAGATATGCGATGCGGTCTTCGATATTCTCATCCTGCGGAGTCGCCAGGAATTCCAAATCCACTGCCTTGCCATCCGGGCGCGCATAGATGGTCAGGCTTCGCTCGCTGTCTGCCCCATCAACCTCGGTTTCCCCAAGCAGACTCAGCAGTACTTCCTCTGCGACGAGGCACAGCCGATTTGTTGAAGTGTCGTTCCAACCACAGTCAGCGGCAAGCCCGCGCAGAAATTCGTCAATCCCGGGCAGCGCCGAAACGTCCAGATCCGCCTTCAACCGTCTGCGTCGCGGCTGGATTAGTTCCATGAAGGAAGTAATCAAAATCGCTGCCAATCCACCTGTTAGCACTCCGTTGTTCAACATCAGGCCCCAGGCACTGCCAAACAATTCCCCAAAGATATCCTGACTTTGCAGCCCCGAGCCAAGCGAAAACGACACCCCTACCACCAGTGCTTTCCGGTAATCCAGGCCGTCTCGCGCGACCATCCGGATGCCTTCGACCATGAGATGCCCCATGATGATCAGGACAAAGGCCCCTGCGACCGCAGCGGGAACCGTGAGCAGAAGGGCGGTTAGCTTGGGCAGCAGGGCCAACCCTATCAATATGATGCCGAAGGCGAACCCCACCCGCCGCGAGGCCACGCCGGTGAAGCTGGTGAGCGACACACTGTTGGCGGAGTGGACCATGGTGGGCATGATGCCCGCCAGGCCCGCCAGCAACGAGGCGACGCCGTTGGCACGGACCGCGCCCTGAACCAGTCGAAAATCCGGTACGCGCGGTGTGCGCCACGACGCCTGCTGGATTGCGATCCCACCGCCCATGGCCATGATGGCGATGACCAGGGTCATCACCAGGAAGGCGGGCAGCAGCGACCAAAACTCCATGCTCGGAGGCAGCTCGAATTCGGGCAGGGCGAATGCCGGAGCGCCCGCCCAGGGCGCATCGAAGAAAGGTTGAGCGTCATACAGCCCCAACAACCCGGCAACGGCGCAGCCAGCCACAATCCCGGCCAGCGGTGTCCACAGGCGCATGGCACCCGAAGCACGCAGTCCCAGCCCAATCGTGACGATCAGCGTGGCGGCGGCCGCAGTGGGTCCCGCCGCCACCGGGATGCCCTCGGGCACATCCGTCAACCTCTCGATTGCAATCGGTACGATCGTGACGGCCACCAGCATGAGTACGGTTCCGGATACCAGCGGTGTTATCACCCGACGCAGCAAAGGCATCCATGCCGCCAGCATGAACTGCAGCAGCGACGAAACCAGGACCAGACTCGCCAGCATGGCCGGTCCGCCTTCCGACAGAGCAATGATGGTGATGGCGATGAGCGGGGTTGCGGTGCCTGTAATGAGCACGTGGCCAGTGCCCAGCCTTCCGATTCGCGCGGCCTGCAGCGCGGTGCCGACCCCATTGAGTGCCAGTGCCGCAAATACGGCCCATGTAAGGTACGTGTCGTCTTGCCCTGCACTCAGGGCAACAATGGACATGTACAACACCGATTGCGGCAGGATGAGCATCACACCCTGAAATCCGACTACGGCCGATACAGGCCAGGGACTCCGCTCGTCCGGTTCATAGCGGATGCCTTCATCCGACCTCATAGCCGCCATTTCTCAGCCCTTGTTGGCAGACCCCATCTCGACTTCTGACCCCGATGTGGCCGGGGGACACTGTTTCAGTTGCGTTGAGGTCAAGGCACGCGGCCTCCGCACCCGGTCAACCCCGCCCTGCCATCTGGATGATCGCTTCCAGGCCGGTTCCCTCAGGTCAGGTGTTGCAGGTTCCAAAATTCGTTCGGTTGTCCCCTTGGCCCGTCGCCGATGAGTTCACAACGGTCGGTTGGGTTGAAGAACCGGAAGTTGAGACCGTAGCTGGGCCGGACCTGGATGCCGTCGGGCAAATTCTTGAGGGTGTCACCATGGGCATAGAGGCTGAAGACCGGATCGTCCACAACACGGGGGCAGGCCATGTGGGGCCTGCCCTGCGTCCTGAACATGCAGTCCCGGCAGCTTCAGTGGCCGTAGGCACCGGGACTACTGCCCGACCGTTCAACCGGGACTGCTGCCATGTCCAGCTTTCCAGGGCATGGGCTTCCGGAAGTGGTGGCATGTTCCTTGTTCCGAAAGCCAACTTGGCAACCGCACTCTCGCCATCCATAGTGGCATGACCCTGACAGTCGCCCATGTGCGCGCTTCGCTGGTTGCCGGGAGCAACTGGGCTTGGTTCATCGGTTCGGCACCCTGTTCCGCAACGGGTCGACCGTCATGGTGGAGTGTATTCCGCCTGAATCCTCCCTCCGGTCTTCAGGACCAGGCTTGTTGACCTCGCGGGTGAACGCTTCCGAAACTGGACGGGCACTCCTATAGGCATGCGTCCCTGTGAATTCAGAGGGTTCCGGCACTGCCGTAGCATCTACTCTCCCGGAGGTCGGTAGGTCACCGTCTTCCGGGTGGCCTCATCGATTTCCTCCGGTGTGATTAGCTGCACCGTACTGATACTGAGCGCGCCTCTTGCCGTGATGGACAGGGAAAGCGCGGCGGCCGTCACTGCATCGGGCAGGTCATAGATCATGTACAGGTCTGCACCGCCAAAGGCGTAGTAGAAGGCCTCCAGCTTGCCGCCCTGCTCTCGGCCCATCTCTTCGAAGACTTGTCGTCGCGACGTTCCGCCTTCTTGCAGCAGGCCTTGTATTCCCGTTGTCGTGTAGTTTGCCTGATACAGAAACTTTGGCATGACGAGTTCCTCGTATGCTGGTCTTGTCGTTGAATAAAGTGTAAACCTGTTTGTCTTGTGCCTCCACCTCATTGTTTTCCGAAGATGGTGGTGGTGCGGAAGGCGGCCAAGGTACCGTTCAAGCGCGCCCTGCGGTACCGCATCCAAGGGGACGGCGCCGAACGCGAGCATCCGTACTCCCTACTCATGTGGAACCGCTGGACCGAGGCCCTGTTTCTGCACCGGCGGATGCGCAAGTACTGGCGCGGCAGCCGCTCCCGCGTGACGAACCGGATCGGCGCTGACGCAGGGTCCAACACCGCGCAGGTCTGGCACGGATGGGCATGGCTGTACCTGCAAAGTCTCGAATGCGGCCGGCGCATGGCCACGCCCCCGTTCAGCCAGGCCGGAGCTTCGGAAAGCCAGATGCGGGAACCTCCCTGCCTCAGGCCCAAACGCGGGAGTGATGTCTCACCCTTGGGACTTCGAGACAGTTCCGAGGACTGCCGGGAACGTCGATCTCCACTGATTCGTCCGTGCGATTGCAGACGGTGACGGTCCAGTCGAGGCAGGCACCAGACCTGGTAAGCAGGGTCAGGTCCAGGCTCTTGAGGCCATGCATGCCGCGGCAGTCGCCCGCGTACGCGCCCTCCAGCCGAGAATTCGGGATGCGGTGGCGTGTTCGGATTAGCGTCGTTCCAGCCGTCCCGAAACGCAGCAGTCTACCGGCCCTTCGGCGGCTCCGGCTCGGGAGGGGTTGGGGCGTGATTCGGGTCGTTGTCATCAAGTTCACCCGGCAGCAGTAGGGACCGCCACTCGGAGGGTGTTCGCAACACATCACGGACGCGCTGCAGGACATCCGTCGGTGGTCCGTTCCGGTGCCAAGCTGTTTCGATCCGTTCAAGGTCTGCCGGAGCCAACACTTCGTCCAGGAATGCGTGCAATGCGGCTACAGCCGACTTTGCCTCGCCGCGTGCCTCCCCTTCCCGCAGGCTTGCCGCCCGGGTTTCCTTCAGCTCCCGGTCGTGTCGCTGCCGTTCGGCTTCGCGCGCATGCTCGCGGTCGGTCTCCCGGTCGCGCCAGCGGTCCTGCCGGGCATCCCACCACTGGAAGCGGGGCGGCGGCCTGTTTTCCTCGGGCCGACGCTGCATCTCCGCAGAAATGTCCCTTATATCCGGCAGGAAACGGATGTAGGTGTCGAACACGTCACTCCAGAACACATCCGCGTTGGCTGTGGACCGCTGCGGCTCGGGCTCAACCCGGTGATATGCCCCATCCACCAGCCGGTACATCAGCAGTTCACGGGGAGAACCTGTCGAGCGTTTGCCTCCGAGGTCGTAGACCAGGTATTCAACAACCCTCGCTGCCTCATACAGAACCTTCTTGTAGCTCAGGTCCCGTCCGGCCCAGCCCCGGGACAACACCTCCAGTACCAGCGGCGGGACGGGTGCCCCCAAGTCGAGGCGCAGGATGCCCTCCGGCATGAAGCGTTCCCGTTCCTGCACCGACACCGCCGCCCGCACCAGCAAGTCTGCCCGTACGCCTTTCCGAACAGGGTGGCTTTCGCCGGTTGCCTGGTTGGCGTATGCGATCGTCTCCGGACGGAAGCGGACTTCCAGTTCGTAGTCCGCCTCAAGGTCCGTGTCGGTTAGTGCATCGGCGGCCGCGTCGGCCATGCGCTCCTGGATTTTCCACGCCCGTTTTTCGAGGGGACTCACAACGCCGTCCTCGTCGAATTCAAGCAGGCGTACGCCCTCGGCACCGTAGTCGGGGTCGGTGGTCCACTCATAGTCGTATTCGTGGGCGAAGTCGTAGATGAACTCGGGATCGAAATGGCCCAAGTTCTCAAGGCCGCGCCGCCATTCGGCCAAGTGTTCCCGCCGCCAAGCGATTCGCTCCTTCCGGGCCGCGCGTGTCATGGTCGGCTCGGCATCGGGGCGCAGTTCCGGAATGTGCCCGTTGGGCAGCGTCCGCGTCCGTTCCTGCACAACCGTGTTCATCGTTTCTTCCCCTGCCTGTACCGGGGCCGATTGTACCCCGCCGAACAGGCCTGTTCGGTTCCGGGATGGGTTCAGTCTGCAAGCGTGAGTGTCAATTGTCGAACCGGTGTCACAGCACCTGTTCCCGTGTACGACAGGATATGGGAACCTTGTTCAGTCTCTGCGCCGCGCAAGCCGGCTTCGATCCCTGGACGGTCGGCAAGTCCGATTTCCAGCGCGGGGCCCAAGCGATGCTTTGAGATGGGCCGATCTTGGCGAAGGGTCTACGCTGGCAGTTGCCCGAACAACTGTCCCTGTGGCCACTGCTATACAATCGAGCAAACGATATCACGACGACATTATGCCCGGTGGAGCCACCTTGGGTATGGTGGAGCGTCCACTACGCAGGGCATTCCATACTTCTTCCAGTTCTTCTTGGCGATTGCCGGCTCAGGATTTCACTTTGTGTTCATCAGCCTTGGGCAAGGCTCCAATCCATTCGTCCCTGCATCAGAAATTCTTGGCGCTGTGTTCCGCCTTGAAGGCGTGGAAGTGGGGATTGCCGTGTTCAACAAAGTACATGCGGATGACAATGCCGTCAAACCGGCAGATGGTTGGTCATGAAGCCACGAAGGCGGTAGACAACTTGGCTGGTTCTAGTGGCGGATATCAGCCCTGAGTCAGTTTCAGATACAAGGAATCCGGGCACAGTTCAAGGTTGCCCTCGATGTCCCAGGCAACGCTTCCCCAGTCCGAGACATGCACTTTCTCGAATACGCCGGGTGTATCCCAAGCCCTGAACGCGGGCAAACCAGCGAATGGGGTCAGATCCACTTCGCCGCGCGTGCCATCCCCGTATTCCAGATAAAGGTGGAAATGGGGCCGGGCCTCGACATGTATCAGCTGACAATCCATGTGCTCGACTTCCTGCGAATCGCCTGCCGCAAGTCTACCGCTTGGCGTCGACGCCCTGCCGGTACAGGACCATACGCTCAACAGCGAAGCATGCTGGCCATCATGGACCTGGAGGAATGAGTCAACTTCTCAAGACCATCCTTTGCGGCAGAACAAGGCCGCGGCCAACGCACCGCCATGCCGCACAGGGGCACGCATCTGCCGGCCGGCACTCTCCGCATCATCCTGCAGGGCAACGGACGGGTGGAAGTCCACCATGCCGTGGGCGAAGAAGGGCGCAGCTCCCGCTCCTGTGGCCACATCACAGCAGGGGTGGACAAGACGCCGCGTGACATCGGATATTTCAATTGGATGGAGGATAAGATCCTCTGGCCGGATGGACATCCCTGCCTCTGGACTACTTCTCCTCGCCGGCGGTGGTCGAGCGGGAACGGACAGCGGAAGCCGTCACCGTCATGCAATTGTTCCCAGGGGATGTGTTGTCACCTGCGGTTCTAGACCACATCGAGAATGCTTGGCACCGCAACGGGCCTCCCGAAGACCATCTCCAGGCCATCCACGTCGTTCTGAAAATATCCTCGGCCTAGCGAACGCTGTTGCCGGACGATTACAAGGACGGACCCGCAACAAGCCAGCCGCCTACACGGAACGAATCCTGTCCGTCCCTTGGTCCTGCATAGCCCGGCGGACCATGTCCATGCCCCGCGTTCACCCATCCCGGAACTTCGGAAATCCAGATGCGGGAACATCCCTGATTCAGGGCACCGCTACTCTGTCAGCAGCGTACGCCAAGGGTGTCGGCCAGTGACCACTTCGAGGGTTTGGGCCATGGAAGGTACTGTTCCAGTCCGACGCCAATTCTGCTCGAGTGTGTTGCGAACCTCCGTAACCGACTCGCTTGACTCCAAAGGCGCATCCGCCAGCAGATCGAGGCGGTCGTTGATTTGACCTTGGAGCAGGCCTTGGCGCAGACCTTCGGCATGACTTGCTGCCAGCTTCAGTTGCATTTCAACTTCCGGGTCCAACCAGACTCCCTGGGTCGGCTCCCACAGCTGCAGTCGATGTTCGTTGTCCAATGGCTCCAGTGACCCACCCCGGTCATTGGCCGGAAGCATGCGAATCTCCTGGTCAAGAACCTCGCTTCGGTAAACCGGATGTCGATCCGCCCACCGTGTCGGATCAACTTTGGTGTACGCAGGGCTGCCGTTGCCACTCAGTCGATAGACATACAACTGCGGCCGGTCACCCAGGCGTCGGAACGGGTCGTACAGCAGATACTCTCGTATGCCCAGTGCCTGATAGGCCTCCATTTTGTGCCGGGTATCCCGCTGTACATCTCTTTCGGTCTTGGACACCACTTCCAGATACAGCTGGTCGGGATGTTCCGGATCGTGTCGGCGCACGGTTAGGGATCGCCGATCCTTCGGCAGGGAACGGGCCGCGATGAGTCCGTCGGGAATGACCCCCTCCATCTTGATCCGATAGAGGTTGTCGGCACTCAGTCCGTCGCGGATGTCCTGTGGGATCAAGATCTTGCGTTCCGTCTGCACAAGATCGTCCCACTCGGGCTTGAGCGTGGCCCAGAAGGAGAAGGTGGCGGACCAGTGCTGTGGATCCAATAGGCGGCGCACCCCATCGGCAACATACTGGGGATCATCGGTCCAGTCGGGCCCATACTCGTAATCGAGGTGGTAAGGGTAGTTGGGATCGTAATGTCCCAGGGTCCGGACATGTGCCCACCATGCCTGCGGATCCATACGCAGGGGGATGTGGGATTCGTGTTCCTTCTCTTCCACCCGGATCCCCGAAACCGGTCCGTCCAGAGTCCGTTCGACCTGCTCGGCGGCTGATGGCAAAAGGGAATGCTGTGTTGCCATCGCGGTCTTCTTCCTATCTCTGTGCGTTCGAAGGACAATGGTAAACCTTGGGACAGGCTGTTGGCGGGCGGATATCAACCGGATTCCTCCCGCCGAGGCCATCGCATCCGATTGAGGGACAGGGTCTTGAGCAAATTTCCCCGGTTGTGCCCGGCATGCCGGTTCCGGGTCGGGTTCAGTCTGCGAGCGTGAATGTCATTCGCCGGACCAGTGTCATGGCACCCGTTCCGGCGTGCATGGTCGTCATGTCCCGGCTGCGGCATTCAGCCCTTGATGCCGGACACGGCGATGCCCTGGATGAGGAAGTGCCTATGCCATGAACAACACCAGAATCACCTGGAGGATCATGAGTGTGGTACCCGCCATGACCAGGTTCCAGTGGGTACGCCCTATGAAGGCCTGCCGGAGCAGGGCCGGTCCCAAAGCCACCGTGTACTTGGTCGGATCCCGCCACGGGTACAGGAGGGGACCGATGAAGCCGGTCCAACTGTTGATGAAGGTGAACACCGCCACCGAGGCCAGGGCAGGTTTGGCCAGCGGCATGATGATGCGCCAGTAGATACCGAGTTCGTTGGCACCGTCAATGCGCGCAATGTCCGCCAGCGCGCGTGGCAGAGACCTGAAGAACTGGCGGAGAAGGTGGTCGTGTACAGGTTTTGCAATCGCTGGTTGGCAATGTGGCACTCTCGGTGCGACGGAAGCCTGTGATGCGATTACCGTCCTGCTTGAGCCATACTTGCGAAATAGATCAAGAGTCCATGCTCTGATTGGACAAGGGGCGCTCATGAGCGGTGATGTGGATACCCGGATGAAGGCGGAACTTTTTTGGAACGGACGGTCCCAAGCCGTGCGCTTGCCCAAGGAGTTTCAATTCAAGGGTGAGGAGGTTCACATTCGCCGGGTGGGTACTGTGGTCATCCTGGAACCGGTGAACCAGGACTGGGCTTGGTTGGATGCCATTCAAGGTACCTTTACCGAGGATTTCCTGGCCGACCGCCAACAACCCGACCATCAGGAACGGGAGGGACTGGAAGCCCTGTTTGACTGATGCGGTTTCCGCTGGACACGAACGCGGTCATTGCCCTGTTCAACAACGACTTGCCTCATCTGAGCATACGCGTGTGAGCATGCCCAGTGTCCGATTGGCTTGTCGGTGATCGGCGCCTATACGCTGTTTTTGCGGTGTGTTCAAGAGCCAGAGGCAGGAACATAACCTGAGACGAGTGGAACGCGGAATCCATGCCAGGACAGAATTCATGACGACAAGGGCCTGCCAAGGTATGCGGCAGGTGGTGCAGGTGCCTGTACCCGCAAAAAAGGCACGTGATGCTGATGAACTTTCCGACTCCAGTCGCAATGTCTCGAACGCGGACGGAGCATTGCCACTCCGCTCAAGGACACACCTCTGCCTGTCGGCATTCTTCGCATCATCCTGCAGGACAACGGCTAGGTGGAAATCCACCATGGTGTGGATGAGTTCAGAGTATCCCTGCGGTCAAGCCGTGGTGGATGTGGACAGGGACTACACCGAAGCCTATACCGACAGTGACGAGGAGCGCCATGGCCAAGGTCTGGGTGACCGGTTGTCCGCGGAGAGCGACTCCCTCAAGGTCAAGGAATGTTGCAGGACCGGCATCCGTGGACGGCTCGTTGTGCAATTGCACGATTGGGTTTGGCGGGGACGCCCCCGGTGATTGCACGATGGTCGCTTCCAGGGTGAGAGCCCACGGTCCAGATTCCAGTACTGTGCTGCCTTCTACAATAGCCAACGACGATGCCGATGATCGGGAAGTGTGAGACAGTGGCGAGTCAGTTCCAACCAGAATCGGGTTCGCGCAACGGAGCCTTGCCTGCGCTGGCGACAGGGACTTCGGAATTCGTGCAGTTGCGGAGTCAAGGGGAGGCCTATGTTGACAAGACAGCCGAGATTGCGCGCCTGCTTGCCCACCCGGCACGCTACCTCTTTGTGGGCCGTCCCCGTCGGTTCGGCAAGACCCTCATGCTGTCGACTATCGAGTGTATGTATCAGGGACATCTGCCGGCACCAGGTCATGCGCAGGTGGATTACGACGTGTTGTTTGAGGGCACTGCCTGGGGCGAGCGCGATCCCAAGGACAATGATTGGCATCCGGTGCTTCGGCTGGACATGGGCGACATCGAGGCGGCCAATCGGAACGAGTTGACCATGCAACTGGTGGGCATGGTATTGGAACAGGCGAGACTTTGGCGTGCTCGGGGCAAGCCTACAGGGATGCCGCACGCCTGGCTTGACGGGGAAGCGGAATGTCCCGAAAGTCCCGGCGGTCTGCTGAGCCGACTGATTGCAGCCCTGAACGAGAGCTCGAAATCAGCGCCGTTGATCCTGATGGACGAGTTCGACACCCCGCTGATGGCCCTGCGCGACGCCGGGACGTTGACCGATGTCAATCTGGGGCCCTTGCGCGGTTTCCTGCGTCGCTTCAAGAGTGAATCCGGCAGCCTGCACAAGGTGATTATGACTGGCATCACCCGCAAGGCCTACAACCACCTTCTGTCCGGCCTCAACAACGCAGAGGATCTGACGTGGGATCCCGGTTTCGCGTTGGTGTGTGGCTTTAGTGACTTGGATCTCGAGAGCCGGGAGCGTGGATTGGGACGCCACGTGGCGGCGGGCGCTCGCTCGCTGGGGATATCCGAGGCCGAACTGCGCCGACAGTTGCGGGAGCACTACAACGGCTATCACTTTGACTTGCGGGGGCGCGGTCCGGCCGTCTACAACCCCTGGTCCCTGGTCACGGCGCTGAAACTGCTGGAGACCGAAACAGGTACCGAGGATGTCAGGGAAGTTGGATGGCCCAGTCCCTGGGTCGAATCCGGCTCGGCCCGTCGACTGGCCACAAACCTGCGCAGGAATCCCGATTCACTGGTGGGCGTTCTGGAACGGGAACGTCGGCTGAGCCGCGATGCCATTAGCGATGAGACGGAGCTTGGCCATCTGCTGTTGCAAACCGGTTACCTGACCGTCAAGCCTGCAGGTGGGAGAGAGCCGCCGTACGCGACCTATCCCAACCGAGAGGTGGAGCAGGCCTTTCTACAGGAGTTGGAGAGGAGAGTATGGGGAAGCCGGGCATCCCGTTGCCTTCCGACGCCTCAAGCAGGCCATGGTCTCCATGGACTTCCAAGGGCACAAGGAGCCCTTGGTCACATGGTTTCACGAATTCCCGAGCGAGAAGCTACGCAACGAGACAAGCCTGCATCTTCTGTTTCAGGCCCTCTGCAGTTTTCTGGGCCTAAATTATACCAATCTAGTATAGTAGTGGCATTGAAAGGATGCCACTTGGAGGGAGGGGGCCATGGCCCGCAAGATCGCGGTCGCGTGGGCCGCCGAGGATAGCGAGGCGGCCCTGCATGCGCGGTACCGGGCCGAAGCCGTGATCGAAGTGCGCACGCGGCTGCATGCCCTGTGGCTGCTGCGCCGGGGCGAGCCCCCGGCGGCGGTGGCGGCCGCCGTGGGCGTGGGGCTGCGCAGTGTGCACCGGTGGCTGCAGTGGTACCGGGAAGGGGGCCTGGCGGCCGTGTGCGGACGGCGCAAGGGCGGTCCGGGCAAGCCCTCCTACCTGACGCCGGAGCAGGCGGAGCAGGTGGTGGCGGCCGCGGCCCAGGGGGTGTTTGCGACGGCGCAGGCCGTGCGGGACTGGATCGAGGCGCAGTTCGGAGTGGTCTACAGCGTGGGCAGCATGTACACCTTGCTGCCGCGGCTGGGCATCCGGTTGAAGGTGCCCCGGCCCCGCCATCCGCAGGCCGACCCCCAGGCCCAAGCAGCCTGGCAAAAGGGGGGCTCGAGCAAAGCCTGAAGGCGGTCGGACTGCAAGCGGGGCAGGGGATTGTGTGGGGCGACGAGATGAAGCTGGGGCTGCGCGGCCAGGTGCGCAGGGTCTGGGCCCCGCGCGGCGTGGCGGTGACCCAGGCCGTGCCGATCGGCTGGAAGTACACCTATGTGGCGGTCGCCCTCGATCCGCTGACGGGGCGGCTGTGGTGGGCCTGGCAGAAGAACATGAAGGGCGAGGAGATGGCCCGCATCTGGGGTGTCTGGGCAGAGGAGCCGGCCATTGACGGCTGGGTCTGGGACGGGGCCGGGGGCCACACGGGCAAGGCGATGCAGGCCGTGGACGCGCCCCGGGTGGTGCAGCCGCCCTATGCCCCCGAACTGAACCCGGTCGAGCGCTTCTTCCGGGAGTTGCGCCGGGCGGTCGAGGGACGCGTCTATCCGGACCTGCAGGCCAAGCAGGCGGCCCTGGAGCCCATCCTGCAAGCCTGGCAGGCGGACCCCCAGCGAGTGAAGAAACTGTGCGGCTGGGACTGGATCCGCAAGGCCCTGACCAACCTGCCCGCGACCTCTGAAACGCCTTGATCATACTGGATTGGTATTACACCGCCGAGTTGCACGAGAGAGGAGGTCGTCCGGACTTCGCCATTCTGATTCCAGGTCACGCCTGCGTGTTCGAGATGAAGTATGGCGTGGACCATGCGCGCGCAGGAGCGGCACACCAACAAGCCGATGCGCGGGACTATAGGCGCGGATTGGTGTCCAGCCACGAGTGTGTCACACGCCTTGCGTTGTACCTCTGGCGGGAGAATGAGGCAGGATCGCTGCATATCGCGGCTGCATGCAAGGAGTTGCATGCGGATAGGGATCCCACCAAGGAGCAGTGGGTGTCCCTTCTGGCTGAGGGAAACCCGCTACCTGAAGGGACTGTGTGGCCCGGTTGAACATGGAAGTGCCACACAGCCCGGCCCGGGTATCGAAACGGAGGCGTATGAAGCCCCCGACCGCGGTGACGATCAAGGACAGAGGCTAACCGGTCAGCACCGGGTCGATGGTTAGGCGAGAAGCGCGGTTGGCAAGAAGGCGGGACAACAGCAACGGTGGCGAACCATCGGCATGGTGGGAACTCAGGTTGTGGTGGTGGTCCACACTTGGCCTGATTGCGGTGCGGGGATCGGGCACATCATTTCGGCACCCAAGGCGACGACACATGAGAGGAAGGCCCATGCAGAGGGACATGGCTGAGTTGCCAGCGGACACTCAGGCGCAAATTCAGTCGTTGGAGGCTCTGTCCGACGACCAAATCGACACGACCGATGCCCCGGAGATTCTTGATTGGTTCGATGCCAGGCGCGGAGTCTTCCACCGGCCTGTGAAGCAGCAGATTACACTGAGGATCGACGCGGACATCATTGCCTGGTTCAAGGCTCATGCCTGCAATGGTCGCGGCTACCAGACGGACATCAATGGAGCACTCCGCGAGCACATCAAGAGGGAAGCCCGTTCCGCAAACCAAGCTTGATCGGCGAAGCCAGTAATGAAGTATCAAGAATCTTGAAGGAGGTTCTTTGGTTGGTTGGGTTGAAGTGCTCAACACCATCCTTCGCCATTGACCCTGTCTCGGATTCGTTGGTGTTGATCAGAGCCAGTCCGCCCAAGATCTTCTCTTGCTGTAGTTGTCAAGCTTGGTGGTGCCCATGCCTGCGACAAGGGTGCTGGAGTGCTTAGTGTGCTCAATGGTGCGAGCACGCAGCCAAACCGAGGTCAAGCCATAAGCGGTACACTGCGGAGGATTCTTTCGCGGATCGTGCGGCCTTATAGTCGCCAGAGACAAGTCACATGCCACCAGTGCAATACACAATCCCAGGGATGTTGAGCGTTGATGCACTGCACTCAGCCGTCGAAGATGGCTCAATCGACACGGTCATCCTCGGGTTTCCCGACTTGTATGGTCGGCTGATGGGGAAACGGTTGGACGCCAGTTTCTTCCTAACCGACGTGGCTGGGGGAACTCACGTCTGTGACTATCTCTTTACGGTAGACATGGAGATGGAACCAGTCTCCGGTTACGCGTTTTCAAACTGGGAACTTGGGTATGGTGATGCGCATTTGTCACCGGACCTTGGAACTCTTCGCAAGTTGTCATGGCTCGATCGGACTGCCCTGGTGCTCTGCGATGCACAGTTGGAACCCGGTCACGAACCTGTAGCGGTTGCACCCCGTTCAATACTGCGTTGCCAACTTGACCGGCTACGTTCCCAGGGATATGAAGCAATGGCAGGGTCGGAACTGGAGTATTACCAGTACCGGACTTCCTACGCCGATGCCGCCCAGAAGGGGTATCGTGGGCTGACTTCGGCTGGATGGTACCTGGAAGACTACAACTTGTTACAAGGATCGAGGACTGAAGACCTCAACGGAGCCTTTAGGAGGCATCTCGCTGCATCCGGGGTCCCCGTCGAATCGACCAAGGGCGAGTTCGGCAGAGGACAGCATGAACTAAACATTCGCTATGCCCCAATGCTGGAGATGGCCGATCGCCATTTGGTTCTGAAGCAGGCGGTGAAGGAGATCTCAGACCAACTCGGATGCAGTGTCACCTTCATGGCCAAGCCGGACGCTGACCAGGCCGGTTCGAGTTCCCATCTCCATGTGAGTCTATGGACACCCAACAACGTTGAGATGACTAACGCGTTTCCTGGCAGCGGCAACCTCAAAGGCATCGCCTGTTCTGACGTATTCCGTTGGTTCTTGGGCGGGTGGATACGATTTGTACCGGATGTGATGGTGTTCTACGCGCCTACCGTCAATTCATACAAGAGATTCGAGCCCGGGAGCTGGGCGCCAACAGCGATGGCATGGTCACCCGACAATCGAACTGCCGGTTTCCGTGTGGTAGGTACAGGATCGAGCCTTCGGATTGAATGCCGCATCCCCGGTGCTGATGCAAACCCATACCTGGCATACGCAGCGGTTATCGCCTCAGGATTGACCGGAATTGAACACCGGATTGAACCGCCACCGGCGTTCATCGGAGATGTTTATGCAGCATCCGAAGAGAAGATGCTGCCGGGGAGCCTTGAGGAGGCAGTCAAGAGTTTCGAGAACAGTGAAATGGTGCGTGCCGCTTTCGGCGCGGACGTTGTCGCACATTATGTGCACTTCTTCAAAACCGAGGTGCAAGCACACCGGAAGGCTGTAACCGATTGGGAGAGAAAGCGCTATTTCGAGCGGATTTAGCTTTGCACACTGTTTGAGGGCACTGCCTGGGGCGAGCGCGATCCCAAGGACAATGATGCGCATCCAGTGCTTTGGCTGGACATGGGCGACATCGAGGCGGGCACCAGATCTCGTGAACCGCGGGATTGGTCCAGGCTTTTTGGTCCAGAGTCGATTCGTAGGTCACTGTCCGCATGCTGAATTGAACCCTTGTCCTGTAGACATACCATGCTGCTTTGCTGAGGCTGGACCAGACAGATGGGTCTGGTCCAGCCGCGACTACTGGGGCGCGGAATGGTCTGTCCTGTGGTCTGAACCTGCAGTCCCGGTAGCCGCAGTGGCCGTAGGCACCGGAACGACTCCCCCGACCATTCAACCGGGATTGCTGCCATGTTCAGCCTTCAAGGGTATGGGCTTCCGGAAGTGGCGACATGTGCCTGTGGCGCAGCGTCCATATGGACACACAGCACTGATCCACATCAGGAATTGAAAACCCCACCAAAATCCGTTATTGGGCCGACCTCTCCGATCGTGGTTAAAGTAATGCCCTCCAAGGCTCCGGGAGGCCACAATTCAGGGGTCTGTACCTTGCCGGTTGGATGATAATCTCCCGGAATCAGCGACTTGGCTGGACCATTTTGATGGTCCCAAGGGACCAAGCAGGCGGGGGCTCGCGCGCCCAGGGACAGCCCTCTCTGGCCTTTGGCTTGCAGTTGGCCGCCGGATATCATGGGGTCGTGAGTATGAGTGTCAGGAGTGTCGTTGTATGTGGAGCCCTGCCCTCAATATGGCTTGCCTCCGCGCCCTGTGTGTCCTGAGCATGGTGCCGGGGTTCTGGGGGCTGCTGCTGTTCGCTCCTGCGTGGGCCCAGGCGCCGGGGGCCCCGGATCCCGTGTCGTGGGCCGTGCACCAGGATGAGTACGACAACCTGGAGGTGCATGCCGAGGGCCGGTATCACCTGCGGCGGGTAGGAACACAAGTAACGGCCACCTTTAGCAGTGTGGGGTCGGCCGTGCAGTATGTGACGCGGCAGCAACCGCAGGCACTGTTTACGGTACCGGTGGGGTATCGGCCTGTAGAAAGTGAGATCCGGGAAGCAGAAGGATGGCCGGTGGAGGCAGGCCAGCGCCTGTTCGAGGTCCAGATCCCGATCCGTTTCCGGGTGGAGGTGGCTTCCAACGGGGAAGTGCGCTATCTGGACGGGCCGGAGCTGGATGAAGTGGGCCACCTGGCCTATACGCTGATGCTAAGTTGGCGTACGAACGGGACGACGGGCCGGTACCGGGATCAGGAGGCGCACCATGACGGCAACTTTGCTCTGCAGCGCACGGGGCAGGCGGTCACGCTGCACCTGAGTACGGTTCGCTCCCCGGTGCAGCACTTTGCGCGTCAGGCACCTGCGGACCTGTTCACCGTGCCGGAGGGTTATCGGCCGACCGAGACCGTAATCCTGGAGGTGACGGCGCTGCGGCCGGTGGATGTGGACGGCGGGCCGCTGGATGAGCCCCCGGTGACCGAGGTCTTTCGGGTGCAGGTAATGCCGGAGGGGGCGGTACGCTATGTGGATGATGCGGGCGTGGATGAGGTGGGGTATCTGGCCTATACGGCTACGGGTCAATGGGAGACAGGAGACGCGCCGCTATGGACTGCGGTGCCTTCCCCCCCGGACGGCGCGGATCTGTGCACGCGCAACCCAGCGGTGCAGGACGCGCTGCTGGGAGCGCTGGGGGGTGGCCGTGACTGTGCCTCCGTGACGTGGGCGGAACTGGCGGCCTTGCCGAGCCTGCACCTGGAGGTGGGACCGGGGCATCCGGTGCTAATGAAACGGGATCTGGCGGGGCTGTCCATGTTGACACAACTGACCCTGTCGGCGCCGGAGTTCCAGCGTTTCTGGTGGGGGCGGGACCTGTTGGCGGATCTGCCACGACTGCGGACCCTGGAAATAGACTTGTACAGCCCCAGACTCCCCGCGGCCTTGCTGCAGCCCGTGCCCCACCTGGGGCCGGTGCTGGACCACTGGCAGCAGGAGCAGGCCCGGATGGGACCAGATTGGTGGATGAGAGCAGATTGGTCGCAGCACCAAGCGATCCAGGCCGAGTGGAGCCGTTGGGATTCCGCCCTGCTGACCCCGGTTCCCCACTTGGAGCAGTTGACGTTCGGGGGCCTGTACCTGACCGCGGCCAACTCGGATTTTCTGAATCCGACACCGCGGTTGCGCCGCCTGATCCTTGACGGAGCAATGCGGTCCGTGCCCCCTAAGCTGCTGGCTCCTGTGCCTCAACTGGAGCACCTGACCCTCCGCAGCCCCTTTCTGAAGGGTACGTCCTCCCTTCCATCCACCTTGCTGACACCCGTTCCCCAGCTCCGTTCGCTTCACCTGCACGTGGGGGGCTATTTTGAACGGAACTATTTTTTTGAGGTGACATTGCCGAAAGGTCTGCTGGCACCGGTACCCAACTTGGAGTCGTTGACGCTGGTAGGACATTTCGGGGTCTGGCCCGATCTGTTGGCCTATACCCCTCGTCTCCGCTATCTGGGCGGGGTGACCCTGAGACTGCTGCTGTTGGGGGATTTGGAGAACCTGCACCATCTGGAAAGGGTGGCGTACAACTTCCCCTGGCCGTCGAGGTCGGCAACAGTGTGGCAGGACATCGCGGTGAAGGCGGAGGAGATGCCCTACCTGCAAAGCTTCAACGCATTGGGAACTCCCCCCATTGTCCTAGCTCCCTTGTCCTTCCTGCAGCAACTGGTTACCAGTCACCCGGGCAAGGATCACGAATTGCTCCAGCCGGGGGAGGGCCGCTATCTGGAAGAGTGGCTGGTGGACAAGGGACAGCTCACCGAACTGCAATTCTTCGATCCAAATGACTATCTTCAACCCTTCAGTTCCCACAGCCTGCAGACCACTCCGCGTCTGAAGTATCTGACGCTGAAGGGGCCCAAAGCCCTGCCGCCGGCTTTCCTGTCTGCCGTCCCCCATCTGCAGGGCCTGGAATTTCAGAACGGTTATCGGGCCCGGGAACCTTGGGCCTTGCCCGGGGACCTGTTGACCTACACGCCGGAACTCCGACACCTGGATCTGTCGTATCCGTTCCGATTGGAGGACTTGCCTCCGGATTGGCTATCGCCCGTACCCCGGCTCCAAGCCCTGCATCTGTACCCGCTCCGGTTTGGTTCGCTACCGGCCGGACTACTGGCCCCGGTGCCCGGATTGCAGGAATTCAGTCTGGCGGTTCAGAGACCAGTGGAATCGAATGGGAACACTCCTGGGCCCCGGCTGGAGTTGCCGGTTGACTTCCTGGGGCACACGCCCGGCTTGGAGTCCCTGCAACTGGGAGACCCTCATCCCTGGTGGCGGCCCTTCGAAGATTATTACGGTGATTACAACATTGCGGCCCTCAGATACAGCTATCCGATCTATGACCAAAGGCCACGAATTCTTGACAATAGGCTCGGAACCCTACGGGGTCCTTACCCCGCAGAATTGCCGTCGCAGCGCTGGGTCCACCTGTCTTCCCTCCCGTCCACCTGGCTGGCGCCAGTACCCGCCCTGAGGACCCTGAAGCTGGGTCTGGCGGGCAGGGCCCTGCCCGAGACCCTGTTGGTCCCGGTGTCCGGGTTGCGCCACCTGGAATTGGGTGTGGGACATACGGTCCTGCCGACCCGTCTCCTGCAGCCGGTACCCGGGTTGCAGAATCTGGTCCTTAATCTGCATCAGGTTTCCTTGCCAGCTGGTTTGCTGACCGACCTGCCGTCCTTGCGCCAGTTGACCCTGCAAAGCGACTCCCTGGAGCGTCCTTCACGGGACTTTCTGGCCCAGGCTCCACAGTTGCGGACGCTATTGTTGATAACCCCGTTTCAGGAAGTGATGTGGGAGGACCTGCTGGTGCGGTCTCCCTACCTGAGGGAGGTGTGGTTGGGCTCCGATATCGAATTCCGGCCCCGGCCCCAGTGAGAGGGACGGTCAGGCAATCGGCGAGCCGCCTGGGTGTCATCGCGGGCAGGATAGGTCAGGGGTGGAAAGCACAGCGTTCCGGCTCTGACAACCCGTAAGCGCCTCTTCTGCCTACCCGGGCGCAATCGTCTGTGGAAGGCCGGAGAACATGTCGTTCCTGGTGACGGGAAAGCCACCACGGGAGGAACGGGGCGTACAGGAGGATTACGTCTGGACTCGTTGGGTCCTGCGTAGAGTTTTAGGATCGGAGGCTCGCTGACTCCACCGGCTACTGTCACCGCATTTTTGCTCCTTTGCCAAGCAGCCGTCCCCAACGGCCCCCTGTGAGGGCCGTAGCAAGCAATTGGCACAGGCTCACTGATATCCGAAGCTTCCTGAAGGTCCGGACAGGTTTGCTTCCCTGTTGGTTCCAGCTCCGGGACCATAGAGAGGCAGTATGCACAGCCTCCGGCTTCCGACTGGAAACAGGGAATGTTGTCGATATGTAGGAGGGTACGTCGTGGGTACGTCACGGGTACACGGCGGGTATAGACAGGGCTTGTGGGTTCGGACATACTGCCGGGACACATTCACTCTGTATCCATATGCAACTGGAAACACCGACCATGACATCCCTGTTGAGTCCCCATCTGCTGCAAACGCCTGAAGATTCCCATATCCAACTCTTGCACGACTGGCAACCCCCCGGTAACTGTTCCGTGGATTCCTCCGAGGCGCGCATGGGGTTCAAAGGTCTTACCAACTACCTCACGATGGTGAGGTGTCGCGCAGGGGCGGCGAACGGTCGGCATCGGATGCGCGTCCCTCTGGCTCGACGAGCAAGGAGCGCCAGGATTGCGGGTCACGGACGATGGCGGCCGCTATTTCCTTGGCATCTTCGGGCATGCCGGTCTGCTCCCAGTACTCGCCAAGGCTAGCCACCACATCCCTGCGCATGTCCTGCGGGAGCAGCAGTTCGAGCATGTCCAACACCGTAGCCATGCGCAGTTGGCCTTCATGATCCTGCCAGTTGCCGTTTGTGTTCCGGCACTGGAACACGGGCACATCGCCGTCCACCGGGGCATCGATGATGCGCATGGAGATGCCACAGGCGGTAAGAGTGGTCCCCCGGTTCACCATGCGGTATACGGATTCCTTGTCGTCCAGGCGGAACAGCCACATGCACGGTGCATCGCTGAATTCGCCCGAGTCAACAATGATGTACTCGGGGATTCCCAAGGCTGCGTACAGCTCCAGGTTGTCGTGGAAGTCCTTGCTGTCATTGGTGCGGGACAGGACTTCGATCACGAGTTCGGGGGCGGAGTCTCCCCTGTCCAGGCGAATGATGCGTTCCGCAACGGTGCGCTCCCGCGCTTCGCGAAGGGTCCAGGACTCCGGCATCACCGCCACGTCGGAGGCTCTCCGCGTGCGCGGTTCCCCGCTTGCGGTTAGTTGCTCCAACGCTTCGCTCACCCCATCCGGACAGTGCAGGTCCGGTTCGCGGCACACCCTGTGCCCCAGCACCAGGCAGAGCGTGCGCACCATCAGGTGGACAAGCCAACTGTGGAAGCTGCCGTGAGGCATGACGAGCACCCCTTCGTCGCTGTATCGGTAGAGGCGAACGCCATCCTCCTGGTAGTCCGCATCCGTGGTCCAATCCGCCTCGTACTCGTGTCCGGGGTCGTAGTGCGAAAGCCGTTGCAGGTGTTCCTGCCATGTCCGCAGCACCTGCAGGCGCGCCTGTGCGCGCCACGCACGGGCCGGATAGGGCACGGTGGTCTGTGTTCCTGGCCAGGCCGACGGAGCCAGGCTCCAGTGCTTTGGCGCATCCCGCGCGGTCGCAGCTGCGGACGGCTCGCGCCCTTCGCGGATCAGGGCCTGGGCTTCTGACATGACGGACAACCTTCCGCTGCGATTCTATGCCATTGCAGAGGCATCATCGGCCGGGGATCGGATTGGGTGAACTTGGCCGAGTGCAACTGCGCGTCGCCGCTCCGGAGGGCTGTCTCGATTTCTACCGCATTCGTCATGCCGACCGTTGGGGTTGTCGGTCCGTGTCAGGTGGCGTTTGTCACGCTCGGTATCCCGGTTCACAATCAGTGACCCGGTGGAGTGGTCGGTCGTCCCCGCGAGAAAAACGAGGTCATTCGGCACTGCCAGACAAGGTGGAGGCTGTGCGTAGTTGCATGGGGCATTGTCGATGCCAGACGGGTTGATCGGAAAGCCTCAAGTCAAGGAGGTACGCTGGTCGCGACGACGGCCCGGCCAACTCTGCGTCTTGGGGTAACGCCTGAATCCGCTTTCCTCACGAATGGCTTCTGAATTGTTCCGGGAACAGTCACTGCCCATGGCGCCTGCCGTCAGGTAGTCCCGCTGCGTGATTGGTGGAAACCTGTGGCCTGAACAGATGTGTCCGCCTCCCCACCCAGGGCGTTTGCAACTTCCTTGATTCTTGTCAGGCTCGCGGTTGAGTAGTCGGTCGCCTCGTACCGCTGTATCTGTTGTTCCTTCAGGCCGAGCCGCTCGGCCAAGTCCTTCTGCCTCAGACCCTGCGCGATGCGCGCCTTGATTAGAACGGTGGGCAGTTCGGCAACCGCATTCAGTGCGTCCAGATCAAAGTGGCCGGCCTTCAGGGCTTCGTATTCCTGCAACTGCTCCTCGAGGTCCGCCAACTGGCTCTGGAGCGCGTCCTCCTGCGCTTTGGCGATGAGGGGATGCACGTCTTTGGCCTCCGCGGGCTGGCGCCTGAGGTTGGCAAGGGTCCGCGAGAAGCGATCCACCTGATTCTTCGTGATCCGATACTGCCGTTCGTTCTTGATCATGCGAGGTCTCCCAAGTCCATGGCCACAATGCCTTGGGTTCTCCCGGTCTCCCCGTCTGTCTGGAAGAACTGTTCCTTTACCTGGTACATTCCGGTACCGGTTCGGGTGATTCGCTCTCGGTTG
>VXMJ01000067.1 GCA_009841145.1 Caldilineaceae bacterium SB0661_bin_34
CGCTCCACGCCGAAGTACCGCTCCACGTCCGCCTCCGTGTAGTAGCGGTGGCCGGACGGAGTGCGGCGATCCGGCAGCTTGCCCTTCAGGCTCCAAGCCTTGACCGTGTTCTTGTGGACCCCAATCTTGGCCGCGAACGCGGCGGCCCGATGGATCTTCATATCCACAGAATACCACAGAATGCCCTTCAGTATCGATATGTCGTGCTAGTAAGATGCTCCTCGATGACACCCCCGTCGGGCCGGCAGGCCGGAGATCAGGCGATCCGGATCTCCGGCTTGGGTGCGAGGGGCCGGAAGGCCTCGCACCGGGTCATGTACCACCGGATGCCGTACTCCGCCTGCAGATTGGAGAGGGCCTCCACCAAGGCATCCCGCAGCACGTCGGGCGCGCCCAAGGCCCGGAGGTTGACCACCAGTTCCATTGCACCGGAATCGGACAGGAGCGGGGAATCCGGATCCCACTCCCAGGACTCGGCATGGGAAACCCGGCTGCCGGCGCGCGCGCCTGTCGACGTCCTGACCAGTAATTTGAAGTGGGCCAGTTCCACGCCTTCGGCCGCCAGCCGATCCGCCATGCGACCCTCCACTGTCTCGGCGATTTGGGACGGGTTGTGCGACTGCGAACTGCGCAGCTCGCACGCGGCATTCAGCCAACCGAGCTCCGCCTCGGCTTCCGCATACGTCCGGTAGTCAATGTCCAGGACTTCGACATCGTCCACCGGCCTGCCCAGAACCAGATCAAGCCAGTCGTCCACGCCCTCCCCGGTGCGTCCGGACACCGGCAGGATGCGCGACACCCCCGGATAGAGAGCCGCCAACTCCGTGCGCTGCGCCTCCCGGTCCGCCGGCGACAGGCGGTCCGCCTTGCCGAGCAGCAGCCAGTGGCATTCCCTTACCTGCTGATCCTGCAGCCATTCGACCTTGGCCGACCGGCGGGCCGAGGGACTGTTCGTTGACACCAGGACCGAGAGTGGGGCCAGGTCCAGGTTCGCCGGTCCCTGCACCAGCAGGGGACGCAGGACCGTGGCAGCCAAATCGGTGCAACTGCCCACCGGTTCCGCCAGAATGATGTCGGGCCTTCGGTCCGCCAATGTTTCCAGGGCACCTGCCAGTTCCGACCAGCGGCAGCAGAAGCAGCCTCCCGCCACTTCCGCAACCGGCAGATCCGCCGCCACACCCCGCGCGGTGTCCACCAGATCGCCACCCTGATCGTTGGTCACAAAGCCGACCTGCAGGCCGCGGCCCTGCAACATCGAGGCCGCGCGCAACAGGAGCGTCGTCTTCCCGGCACCCAGAAACCCGCCAAGAAATACCAATCTGGTCATTTGGCCTCCTCGTGCGACATGTGGTTGATGGCCCCTTCCTCAAGTTGCAGACCGTGCCTGCCCGAAAACACTGCCCGCGGTCCCGGCCGCCAAGACCGGAAGCCAGACCATGGATTGCACCCTGCACCCTGCCGGATCAAGGCACAACGGTTCGGGCACGACTTCCGCCTCACGCATCCAGAGTCAATCCCACCCCGGCCTGCAGCAGCTCGGCTTCAACAACGCCCAACGCCTCGCCGTTGACCACCAACTCCAGGTCGTCCGGATCCTCGTCCATCCACTGCCAGCCTCCGGCCATGAGCACAATGTCCCTGGGACCGTCGTGGGCGTGCTTCAGATCGCGCAGGGACGATGCCAACTCCAACTCCACGCGCCCTTCAGTCCATGACAGGACCTTCGCACGCATCCCGTCAATACCATGGGCGATGCGGCGCGAGACATCGAGGAAGACGGAACCCAGATGCCGTTCCAGCCACGCACTGGCAGCCAGGCCGCCGGCGGCACTCCAGTTCATGCCGGACCACCCATAGCCGGTGTCGCGTCCGTTGTGGTGGATGTTTTCGGGTGCGTAGCCCTGGTGCAGGCCGTGGTCCGGCATCTCCACCGCATTAATGCCGTTCAGGTGGTTCTCCTGGATGTCCATCAAGGCAAACGAGGCACGGCAGGCGGCCACGGCCCGTTCCAGGTACTCGGTGCGCCCCGTGGCCAGGTACCAGGCACCGTATGTGGACACAAACCGGGCCTGACGCCCGTCGTTCCACTCGCCGTCCGTGTTCATCACGCCAAACCCACCAAACAAATGGCCCGGCAGATGCACGGGATTCCAAACCTGCTGGTACAGGGAGAGAATGTTCAGCAGGTGGGTTCCGTGCTCCAGCCATAGTTCCTCCCGTGTGCGCTTCCACAGTTCCAGGTACATGTCGCAGGACCATTGGATGGAGAGGTTGTTGTGAGGCGGGAGACCCGACCAGTAGTCCACGGCACCCACAGGCTTGGGACTGCAGGAAAAAAAGACCTCGAAGTCGTCGAACCGGAGGCGCGGAATGGCATGCTCGGCAATGAAGTAGCCGGCCCGCATGGCGGCCCGGGTGTAGAGCGGATTCAGCAGCAGGTTGGCTGCCGAGGCCAGGACGGCTCCCGCTATGGCCGTGGTGGCGCTCTCCTTGAGTGGCGGCAGGGGATTAAGGTCCGAATCGAAGTAGGTGGGAATAGCGCCCGACTCAAGCTGATTGCCAACCAGAAAGTCGCAGTAGGCGGTGAGAAGCTCCAGCAGCGGCTCTCGGTCCAAGTCGGGGAAGTCCTGCACCCACTGCAGCAGCCACCAGGCCGACACGGACATGGCCGCCGTGTCGAACCCGCGGCGCCAGTCCGCGCTGCGCGCCGTCCAAAACAGGGACCCCTCCCAGACACCCTCGTTGAAGTTGAAGACGCAGGGGAAGGCGCCTTCGGTACGCGGAGTATCGGAGAACAGGTTGAGGATCCCCTGGCTTGTCTCCTGCAGCATCGTGTCGTCCAGCTTTTCCGCGTAGTGCCTGAGGCCATACCCGACGTGCAGATCGTTTTCCCAGGCATGGAATTGGGCACCGCGGCGGTAAGCGTTGTCGATGCCAGCGCATTCCAAGCCCCGGCGTTCAACCTTGCGAATACTCGCCGGCAACTCGTGCCGGAAGACATAGCGCGTGCCGTACTGACGGAAGGGGAGAACCTGGGGTTCCGGCTCCTTAAGCAGGGGATGTCCGCACGTCCTCCACTGCCACCGCACGATTCGATCGACGACCTGTCCGGGGGTCTCCTCCTGTCCGAACCACAGGCGAAAGCCGCAGGTCAGGACCCGGTTCTCCAGTACCGGTGCAAGGTCCGGGCCACTGCGGAAGTACACGTGCCCTTCCGGCTCCGAGGCACAGAAGCCGAAGGAGAGGCGCGGTGCTTCCAGGCCGGTACCTTCGATCCGCAGGTCCAGAGCCAAAGGCACGGGGGCATCCGCTTCCATGAGGGCAAGGTCTGGGAGCAGGGCCGAGTGGCAGCCCCGGGCCACCGCAACAACCGCTGGTGCGCGGAAGAAGTGATCGGCACAAATGTGATCCTCGCTCTGGTGCAGGTTCGGCAACCAGGCGAAGTCCAGGGGCTCGCAGAACCGTTCCAACCGGCCTCCCGGCGCCAACCAGACATGGTGCATGCACCGGGCCAGCCTGATCGCAGCCGCAATGCGGATCCGGGTCCGAACATGGGCCCCGCACTCCTCGTCCAGGCAGACCCGGGTCTCGATTAGAGGACCGGTGTCGGCCGGTGCCGCCACCCGGCGGGTCAGGACAAGCTCGTCCCCTTCCGCCTCTGCGCTGTCCCAACCGCCAGCATCGCGTTGGAAATCGGCACTGCCTTCTGGAGCCCAGATCACCTCCGGGCTTTCGCTGACGGCCCGACGCTCCGCCTGCCAAATGGACACCGGAGCCCGCGCGCCGGTCACGGCCACGTCCATCCAATTGCCGCCTTCATCCCTGACCCGAAACGCCAGCCATTGCAGGCCCTCGGCCTGCCTGACATCCACGCGCAGATGTTCATTCCCTATCGATATGCCGTCCATCGGGAGTCTTTCTCAATTCGTGTCAGTCGGCGACAGCGATGTCCTGAAGCATTCCCCTCGGAGCTCTCAATAGCCCTGGCAGAAGGCAGAGGAACGGATCCCAGTGTAATGCCGAGCCATGGCATCCGCCGGATCGGTTACAGCCCCACCAAGGTGAATCGCATCTGCAAAAAATGATATAATATTTCTATATTATGAAAACAAGGCACACTGAACCAGTTCCATGGCAACAACCGGTCAGGAGACACGTGACATGACATCCAACGCGCAGCTGGAACAGGACATGGCAGAAGCTTGGGCGCAACTTCAGGCCGCGGTCCAACGTCTGGCCGACCTGCGCAAGGAACTGCCGCCGGAACCGGTGGCGGACTACGAACTTCAGGGGCCGGACGGTACCGTCCGGCTGTCACAGATGTTTGGCGACAAGGAGGATCTGATCCTTGTACACAACATGGGATCGGAATGTCCCTACTGCACGATGTGGGCGGACGGCTTCAACGGGGTGCTGGACCACCTCGAGGATCGGACCGCCTTCGTTGTCGTGTCTCCCGATAGCGTCGCGGTGCAACAAGCAATGCGGGAGCAGCGAGGGTGGGGATTTGACATGTATTCGGCGAAAGGCACCAGTTTCGTCAGGGATATGGGCTTCGAGTCCAGCGACACGAACTTCAACTCCAGTTCCATGCCCGGTGTCTCGGCGTTTCGTCGGAACTCGGACGGCTCGGTTGTGCGCATCTCCAGGGACTTTTTCGGGCCGGGCGACATGTACTGCGGGGTCTGGCACCTCTTCGACCTGTTGGCAAACGGTGCCAACGGATGGGAAGCCAAATTGGACTACCACCGGTAGGGCATCGTCTCCAATCCGAGACGGGATTTACGCTGAGGTTTCGGATTTACAACTGAAGTTGGGTGCCGGGACCTGCCTCCACCACCTGCACCTGTCTGGCCTGGCAACCGAGGTGCTGGTGGCCGTCGCTCAATCGGACCCATCCCATCTTCGGGATGTGCAGGCGGGTGCCATCCATGCGCACATCCTGGGGTGGTGAAGCCGTCCACGGTCCGGCGCTTGGACTTTTGGCGCGGAAAGGTGAGGAGCTGTTCGCATCCGCCACCAACATGGAATTTCATGGGCCTGTTGTTTGCACAACAGGCCACGACAACACACCAATGATTCCTTGTTTGGATTTCACCTCTCCATTTGCAAACAACGGGTCACTTGTTTGCGCGCGGTGCAAACATGGAGCCGATTTTGTCCCATGGTTGCACGTTCAGGCTTCTGGTACAAACACGGAAACACCCACACCGGCAACGAATGGAAGAAACCGCAGAGCCAATCGTGCACGACCGAACTTCACCCGGCTGCGTACCGGTTTCAAGTTCGAAGTTCGCGCCGTTGCATGCCCGGCTCGGGCGTCGGACCGGCTACGCCGGGTTTCAACACGCAAGACAACGGCCCTCGCGTGGAGGGCCGTGGCCGGATTCGGATTCGGAACCGGGATACTCCCGGCTGGGACGCCCCGGCGAGAGGCTCGGTCGATCAGGCCAACTGGGCCCTCGCCACGTCGACCAGGGCGGCAAACCCGGCTTCGTCATGGACGGCCATGTCCGCCAGGACCTTGCGATCGATCTCGACCTCGGCCAGCTTCAGGCCATGGATGAACTGGCCGTAGTTCATGTCGTGCATGCGGGTCGCGGCATTGATGCGCGTGATCCACAGGCGACGGAAATCGCGCTTCCGGGTGCGCCGGTCACGGTAGGCGTAGTGCAACGAATGCAGCCGCGCCTCGTTGGCGGTGCGGAACAGACGCGAACGTCCGCCAAACTGGCCCTTGGTGCTCTTGAGCACCTTCTTGTGCCGATTGCGCGCGTATACCTTGGGGCGGGAACGGGGCATGTCTCTTTGTTTCCTGGTGCTAGTCCGGCCTGCAACCGACGCAAGCCGTACGCGTCAGCTGCTGTCCACAACCGGAGCCATGCGCCGAACCATCTTGCGCATGCTCTTCACATCGCCCACGACGTTCTTCTTGTAGATCCGCCGCATGCGGGAATGCTTGTTGCGTCGCAGATGACCGCCACCCTGGGTGCGGCGGATGACCTTGCCATTCCGTGTAATCCGGAAGCGGCTGGCGGTGGCTTTGTGGGTCTTCATCTTGGGCATGGCACTCGTCCCTATGCGGCCGGCACCCGCTGGCGGGCCGGCGCACTGCTCTTCTGGGTTGCCGGCAGCAAAACCATGATCAGCGTATTGCCTTCGGAGGAGGGTTCGGACTCGACCGTGGCGAAGTCCGCGACTTCCTGGGCCACCTTGCGCAACATCTGACGACCCACTTCCTGATTGAAGCGCTCGCGGCCGCGGAAACGTACCCGTACCTTGACCCGCGAACCATCCGCGATGAACCGTTGAATCTTGCCCACCGCAATGGCCACGTCGTGCTCGCCGGTGCGCGGACTGAGACGGATCTCCTTGACTTCCACCCGCGACTGGACCTTGCGCTTGTCACGTTCCCGCTTCTGGCGGTCGAACATGTACTTGCCGTGGTCCATGATGCGGCAGACCGGAGGATTGGCGTTGCGGGCAACTTCCACCAGATCCAACTGGCGTCCCGCTGCCATGGCGCGCGCCTCTTCCAAGGCGATCACCCCAATCTGTTCGCCGGCATCGTCAATCACCCGCACCTGGGGCGCGGTGATCTGCTCGTTCACGCGGATGTCCGGCAGGACGATCTGCGGACGTCGGTTGTTGTTGCGTCTCCCTCTTCTTATGGCTCGCTACTCCCTGTCAGGCATGGCTTCCGGCCAACACTGCTTGGACTCCGTTGCCCGGAATCCAAAGCATACTCTAGCACTCCGACCGACTGAACTTCAAACTTGCCTTCCGCCCCGCTCCGTCCTGGACGGTCACGCGGCCAGCAGTTCCGGCAGATCCGCGCTGCGTTCAGCCACTAGGTCGGCTGCGCGCGCCAGACAGGCGGCGCGGGGCATGCCCTGCCGCCGCTGACCGCTGCGCAACCGCAGGGACACGGTATCGTCGGCCACCTCCCGGTCTCCAATCACCGCCATCACCGGGATGCGCAGAAGCTGCGCCTGGCGAATCTTGGCATTCATGCGCGCGGACGAGGCATCGACTCCCGCTCGCAGGCCGCGGGCCTCGCAGGCCGCCCGGAAGGCCTCGGCGGACGCCACATGGTCGTCGGTGATGGGGACAATACGCACCTGTTCGGGAGCCAGCCACAAGGGGAAGTTGCCGCCATAGTGCTCGGTCAGGAACCCAATCATGCGCTCGTGCGTGCTGAGCGGGGCCCGGTGAATGCAAAGCGGCGTCTCCTCCACGCCGTCCGAGTTGACAAACACCAAATCGAAGCGGGTCGGGACGGCAAAGTCGACCTGGTTGGTTGCCAGCGTGAACTCACGGCCGATGGCACTCCAAACCTGCACGTCGATTTTGGGTCCGTAGAAAGCGGCCTCATCCGCCACCTCGACGTACGGAACCTCCCCCTCCTGCATGGTGCGCCGGACCAGGTCCTCGGTGCGCGCCCACAGCCGCGCATTGTCCACATACTTCTTGCCCAGGCCCCTGGGATGGTGGGTGCTCAGCCGCATCTCGTACTGCTCGATGCCGAACAGCCGGAAGTAGTGCAGGTAGAGATTGATCACGCCCATGAACTCGGCCGCGAACTGTTCCTCCGAGCAGTAGATGTGGGCATCGTTCATCTGCATCGACCGCACGCGCATGAGCCCCATCAGCTCGCCGCTCTTCTCGTACCGGTAGCAGGTGCCGTATTCGGCCAGGCGCAACGGCAGATCCCGGTAGCTGCGGGGCTCGCTGCCGTAGATCTTGTGGTGCATGGGGCAGTTCATCGGCTTGATGTAGTAGCGCACCCCTTCCATCTCCATGGGCGGATACATGGAATCCGCGTAGTACGGCAGATGGCCGCTGCGCTGGAACAGGCTTTCCTTGGTCAGGTGCGGGGTTCGGACATGGCGGTAGCCGGCCGCCGTCTCCATCTCGCGGGCCAGTTGTTCCAGTTCGTTGATGATGATCTCGCCGTTGGGCAGCCACAGGGGCAGACCGGGCCCCACCTCCTCGTCGAAGACAAACAGCGACAGTTCGCGGCCCAGCTTGCGGTGATCCCGCTGGCGGGCCTCCTCCAGCATCTTGAGATGGCGCTTCAGCTGCTTGCCGTTCGTCCAGGCGGTGCCGTAAATCCGCTGCAGCATGGGCCTGCGCTCGTCGCCGCGCCAGTAGGCGCCGGCCACGCTCATCAGCTTGACGCCCTCAATCGGAATCTGGCCCGTATGCTCCACGTGGGGACCGCGGCACAGGTCCTCGAAGGTGTCCTGGGTGTAGGTCGAGATGACCTGGCTGCCTTCGGTTTCCTCGCCGTACTCGTCCACCGTGCCTTCGACCAGGCCCTCGATCAGCTCCAGCTTGTAGGGCTCGTCGGCAAACAGGACGCGGGCTTCTTCGGCATCGACCTCCCGGTACGCGAAAGGATGCTGGCCGCCGATAATGCGGCGCATGCGCCGTTCAATCTCCTCCAGGTCCTCCGGCAGGAAGGTGCGGGGCCGGTCCCCATCCATGCCCAGATCGAAGTCGTAGTAGAAACCATCCTGAATCGGCGGCCCGATGGCCAGTCGGGCGTCCGGATACAGTTCGCGCACGGCCTGGGCCATGACATGGGCGGCACTGTGCCGAATCCGATACAGCCTGTCTTCCTGCGTGCCTTGCTGCTTGCTCACCGCGATTGCTCCTGATCCATGTTCGGGACTGTCGGCCGACAGTCCGCAGAATCAAAACGGCAGTGCGTTGTCGCCGGGACGATGCACTGCCTCGCGGTTCCACCTGGCTTGCGCCCCACGGGCGCCGCTCATGCGGCCGGTAACGGAGCCTGCCGGGGACGGTTGAATCCGGCCGCGCCGGACGTCCCGTCCCGCTCCCGGGTGGTATCCGACGGCGATCCGGTCTCCCGCTTGCAGCCAAGGCGGGGGCTCTCTGTATCCGGTCGGGATCTGCCGGACATGGCCCGATCCACGCTTTGAGGGTCAAACCCTGCGGCCCGACCCCGAACTGGGCACGGATTGTAGCAGGGAGGTAACCAGACAATCGCATGCTATTGGGTAACTGTTTCATTCTTGTTGATACGGGCATCCGTCTACAGTCAACGGGCCGATTCCTCGGGCCACATTGCGCCCGGGCTGGAGATGTGCGTACAGGGGGTCTCGGGGACCGCCACGGGCTTCTCGATGCTGAAGGTGGCCACGGAGGCCGGCGAAACGGGTTGGCCAAGGGGGTGTCCCTGGACCGAACGGTGAGGGACGTTCCCGTCAGGGACCCCGACGGCCCCGCCTCCGTACCGAGTGTCGATCCCTCGGCATAAACCCCAAACGATTAGGTGTGTCATCATGGCCGGAAGCTGATGACTTGGAGTGCGGGTTACCAGCTTTCAGAGGCGGGCTTGCCCCTGAAAGAAGCTTGAGTGAATATGGCGAATATTAAGAAGATGGGGTTGACATTGGGTGCTGTGGCTGCACTCCTGTTGACCATTGCCTTTGGCGCAGGAGCTGCAACATCTTCAAACGATGTCTCGTCAGGCACTTGGTCCATCGTTGCCGTGGACGTCGATGCCGGCGAGGTGGGCGTTGCGCTCGCAAGTTGCGTCGATGTGGGCTTTTCCATGCAGGCTTCGTCCGTCGGCGGGTCACTCGACGACACAGAGCGAATGTTGTATCGCGTGTGGGACGATGACGGCCAGATCGAATTGGCGCGGCTGCTGCCGGGCCATGGCGTAATCGTCGCCCAGGCGGTGGTGGACCCGGAGAACACTGAACGGATCGACAGGGCCGCGGCAAGCTTGTTGGAAGGCGCCTCTGCTCAAGATGTGATTGCCTCAGCCACTTCGGGTGACCCCTTCTTTCAAGCGAGGCAGTATGGCGTGGCAGCGCTGCTTCACGAGGCAGCAAGTTTCACCGGGAGCGAGACCGATGCCTGGTCAGGGGCAGCCAGTGACCAATTCGCCTCGGTGCAAGGGAACATCCTGGTCGGACCGGAGGTCGTTGCCAAGGGGTTGGAAGCGTTTCAACAGACGGCAAGACTGCCTGACTCGTCCCTGGCCGATGGGCTGGTAACCGCTCTTGAGGCTGGGTCAATGCAGGGCGGCGATGAACGCTGTCCCCGAGAGCAGACGGCCCTGTCCGCTTTTGTTGCGGTAGCACGCAGTAGTGATCAAGGGGATGCACTAAGTCTGTGGTTGACGGTCCCGGTTCAACGCTTGGGAGAGCAAAATCCGGTGACTTTGTTACGTCAAGCCTACGATGAAGGGGAATCCTCTCCGGTGGAGGCTAACGGAATGAGTAGCGATGGCCCGAATCCCGCACTGTGGGGACTGGCTGCACTGACGCTCCCCTTGGCCGGCATTGTGTTTTGGATCGCGAAGAGCCGAATTCGGCAGAGGAGGCATCCACTCCCCGAGCGGTAGGCGGATGATGAACCTGCTGCCTTGCCCTGACGCGCTCTCGATCTCAACGGCAACGCCGGACGGAACACCCATCCTGACTTCCTGCTCCTGCTGTAGTGTTGGCACACGATTGCCCTGAGCAGGCGGCATAGGATCCAGACGCCAAGGGATTCCGCCGCATCGGAATCTCAGGGCCGAAAGTGGGAGATACTGGACTTGAACCAGTGACCTCTACCATGTCAAGGTAGCGCTCTAGCCAACTGAGCTAATCCCCCGTGGGCCGACTAGTCTAGCACGCTCGTCAGTTCATGAACATCTGGCCGGTGGGACCCAAGCGCAACCGCTGCTGCCGCTCCTGGGAGTCCTTGACGTATTCCAGGATCATCTTTTCGCGGGTCAGCAGTCCCACCTCGGCCTCCAGCATGGCGGGCAGGGTCTCGGCCTCGATCACCTTCTGCTTGTCCCGCAACTCGATTTGCATCGCAATCGCCACCAGCGAGGCCAGCGCCTCGGGCTCGTCCGGGATGCTGTTGATCTTCAGCTTCAGGTTGGTCGCCTCGCTGAGATGGGTCCGGTACTCCCCGAACAACGCCCGGACCCGATCGCTCAGCCGTTCCACGATGGATGGCTCGCCCGGGTCGATCGGCCACTCCGTAATGTCGGCACTCGGCCAGGGTTGATCCTCCAGCATCTCGTTGATCTGGAACCGCCGGACACCCACCGCCACGATGTGCAGGGTTCCGCCGGGTTCCTTGTCCACAGACTGGATCCGGGCCAGTGTGCCCACCCCGTACGGCTCGGCCGTCGGTCCGACCTCACCACCCTCGCGGATGAGCACCACGCCGAAGCAGCCCTCGTCCGACAGGCACCGGGCCACCATCTTCAGATACCGAGGCTCAAAGATCTGCAACGGCAGCACCATGCCGGGAAACAGCACCGTGTTGAGCGGAAAGAGCGGAATTTGCATGACGCTCGCTTAATCCTCGGCCAGGTCCGGATTGCCCACCTTCATGACTTCCCGCAGCACAGCCGTTGCGTAGCCACCCTTCGGCAGCGAGAAGGACAGCCGGATGCCGTCCGTCTCCCCCCACACCGACAGGTCCGAGGGCACCAGCCGGCCGGTGCGTCGAGTACCTGTTACTTTACCCTGTCGCCAATTGAAGCCAATCAGTTCCTGTTCGGCCAGGATCCGTTCCTCCAGTTCGCCGGCAATGCCTTCGGCCGCCCACATCTTGTGGCCGTACATCGGGGCCGTGAAGGAAATCTCGCCGGCAACCTGCCGCCGGGAGTCCGCTTCCGCATCCTCCACCAGGAACATGCCGCCCGTTTCATGTTTGCGCGCCACATCGCCGGCCAGACAGCAATCCAGCAGGCCTTCATGCATGCGCAGGGACAGGTAGCGGTTGCACAGCCAGGACTGGTAGGCGGACAGCAGGAGTTTGTGTAGCCAGCGACGGTGCGCGCGCCAACCGCGGTGCACGATGCGCCAGCCCTTGATCACGTTCCGACCCTCATGGCCGAAGCGCTGGGGACCAAACCAGTTGGGCAGGCCGTCCCGCCCCAGGGCATCCGCGATGGCCTGCGCACGGGCGACCGCCTCCTCCGGCGGTGCATCGGGATACCGAACCAGGATGTCGAAGCGATTGCCGCGCAGATGCCCAGTCCGCAGCTTGTTGCCATGGCACCGCATCCAATTGACCTGCAAGGAGGTCTCGGCGGCCAGGCGGCGGGCCACCCACTCCTCGTCCGGGACAAAGCCGTTGGACGCCAGCACACTGAACGTCTGTGTGGTACAGGCCCGCTTGTCCTTGAGGCCGGCATAGCCCACAGCACCCTTGTCCGCGTTGAGGGCCTGCGCCAGGAGGTCCGCCACCTCTGGCGTGGTATGGCCGGTCCGGGTCACCGATACGTACAGGTGGGGTCCGCGGCCGACCGGTTCGTAAGCCGGGATCTCCGTTACCCGGAAATCCTCCGGCAGGACCCGAATGCGACCACCGATGCCGGGCAGGTCCGGGGTACGAAAGGGCAGGTCGGTCCCGGTCAGGGACTCGACACTTTCCTCCAGGCGCCGCGGCCGGACTTCCTCACTCACAGGATTGTCCCCGGCTTGAGGTCCGGGTCCCACTCGTCCCCGTCGCGGTAGTACACCCCCAGCCAGTGAGTCAGCTGCCGAATATGTCCGCCGCGCCGAAACCCCGCGGCATGCAGATGCATCTGGGCCATGGCGGGGGGCAGCGCGCCCGGCATGAGCGGTTCCTCGTAGATGGCAAGCCGACTCCCGGGTTTGGCCACGCCGAACAGGGTCGTCAGCATGGGATGGGGATCGGGAATCTCCCCCAGCACGGAACCCAGCACGATCAGGTCCGCGGACTGCGGATCAAGCGGAGCGCCGTCCGTGTCGGTGAACAGAAACCGCACCCGGTCCGCCAGCCCGGCCTCCCGAAGGCGCGTCCGAGCACGTTGAATCAATGCCATCTGGATGTCGAGCGCGGTCACAGTGCCCTGCTCGCCTACGCGGCGCGCCAACTCCTCGGTCACGACCCCGGTGCCGCACCCCACCTCCAGCACATGCATGCCGGGCTGGACCCCAATCGGGTCCAGCAGGGAAGCCGGATCCAGCCAGCGGCGACGCAGGTCGCTGTCCAGCCAGGACGCCAGTTGCCGCGGCCACGGCCGCGGCTGTCGGAACCAGTGCAGGCGCAGGCCCAGCAGGGCTCCGCCCGCGAAACCCGCCAGGCGCAGCAGGCTGCGAGAGAGAGACATGGGGGATGAAACGTCGATGCAGGGACGGCGGCCGCCATTGTGGCTTGTCGCCGTGGCGCGTCCCGGGACGGGACAGTACTGTGGGCCGAAAGGGAGGATGCAGGATCCAACCGGTTTGGGATAATGGCCCCCATGTTAGCACCGCTCGCCGCAGCTTTCCGTTGCCGAATTCCCCTGCCTTGCCACCTCCCCGCCCTTCCATGCTGATCTCGGTTGTGGTGCCGTTCTACGACGAGGAACCGGTCGCCCGCACATTCTGTGACACACTGATCGCCACCTGGGACAGCGGGGATCAGGATCCCAACCTCGAATGGGAACTGATTTGCGTCAACGACGGCAGCCGTGACCGCACCTTGGACATCCTGGTCTCCATGCGACAGCGCGACCCCAGGATCAAGGTGGTGGACCTGAGCCGCAATTTCAACCAACAGATCGCCATTTCGGCCGGCTTGGACTTCGCACGCGGCGATGCGGTCATCATCATGGATGCGGACCTCCAGGATCCGCCGGAGGTCCTCCGGGACCTGATCGCCAAGTGGCGGGAGGGGTACCACGTGGTCTATGCCGCCCGGCGCAGCCGCGAGGGGGAATCGTTCTTCAAGAAGGCCACGTCCAGTCTCTTCTACCGCCTCATGCGTTCCCTGATGCGGGTGGACCTGCCGCTGGACACCGGCGACTTCCGCCTGCTGGATCGGCAGGTGGTGGACGTGCTCTGCGGCATGGGCGAACGGCACCGGTTCATGCGCGGTCTCAGCAGCTGGGTGGGCTTTCGGCAGACGGGGGTCCGGTTCGACCGCGCCGAACGCTACGCCGGGGAAACCAAGTACCCGCTGCGATCCATGCTGCGCATCATGCTGGACGCCGTCACCGGCTTCAGCTACCAGCCTCTCTACATGGCCTCCTATCTGGGATTCCTGCTGGCCCTGCTGGCCTTGGCCGGCATTCTGGCCGTCATCGTCCTGCGTGTGAGCGGCATCAACGCCCTGGGCGGCCAGGCCACGACCCTGGTCAGCGTCCTGTTGCTGGGTGGGGTCCAGCTTATCTTCCTCGGCATCATCGGCGCCTACCTGGGCCGCATCTACGACGAAGTCAAGGGACGCCCCCTGTACATCGTGCGGCGCACCTGGGGCGTGGACGGGCCCGCACATGGCTCCGCGGCGCGCCTGGTGCTCAACGATGAAGTTCGTGCACCAGATGGCGGAGTTCGGGAAGAATGAGCCGGGTCATGGCCAGGCGCACGGCGTTGGACGAACCGGGCATGCAGAACACTAGTGTCCGGCCCACGGTCCCGGCCACGGCGCGCGACAGCATCGCCGCCGAACCCACCTCCTCCCAGCTCAGCATCCGGAACAGTTCGCCGTAGCCGGGCAGTTCCTTCTCCAGCAGGGGCCGGACCACGTCGCAGGTCTGGTCGCGCGTGCCGATGCCGGTGCCGCCGCTGGACAGCACGGCGTCCAAACCCGCCCTGCACAGATCCAAGACGGCATCCCGGATCTGGTCCGGTTCATCCCGCACTAGCCGGCGCTCCGCCGCGTTGTGTCCGGCTTCGGCCACCAAATCGAGGATCAGTTGGCCGCTCCTGTCGGTCGCCAGATCGCGCGTGTCGCTCACCGTCAGGACACCCACGGAAACCGCGCCCAGACCTTCGGCCCGGGCCCTGTGCTCGCTAACCGATGACATGGTTGATCCTATTCTTGTGGGTTCAATGGATTGGGCGACAACGCCTGCAGGTACTCGGCCTGCAGGGATTCGCAAAACCGCAGGGCAACGGCGTGCCGTCGCGCGGCCAGCGCGCGGCCGCTGGCCGTATGCATTGAAGCGACCAGCCGGTCCAGCTTGGTTCGCCACTCAAGGGCCGGCGTGGACGGCAATGTCCCTGCGGCGAGGTCCTGTTCCGAAGCGACAAAGGTGGCGCAGTGCCACAGCGAATGGCCGTGGAGTCCGGCATAGGCAAAGGCACGGACAATGCCAATCGCGCCCAGCACATCGATCTTGTCGGCATCGTACAGGCACTTGGCTTCAAGGCTGTTCCGGGCAGCGCCTCGGTTGCGGAAACGATGTCCCTTGATGCAGTCCACCACCAAATCGACCGCGGCGGCCGGCACGCCCCGCCGGACCAGAAAGTCCGACGCCTGTTCCGCGGCGGCCATATGGTGCTCCTCCCTCGCCGTGCCGGCGACGGGGACATCGTGCAAGAGGGCGGCCGTGCGCACGATTTCGGGATCGGCCCCCTCCGCCCGGGCCAGGTGCCAGCCGAGAGCGGCCACCCGCATCACATGGTCGAAATCGTGGATCGGATCGGCGTCGGCATAGAACGGACGCACCTCCTCCGCATCGAGCGGCAGGCCTTGCATATCCATCACAGGCGCCGCCGGCCGGCTAGCCAAAGAACTGCAGGACCACGCCTACATAGATGGCCAGGAGGATGGCCAGAAGCAGAATCAGGTCGCCGAAAAAGTGTCGCCACACGGACCCACCCCCTAGTCCTTGCCGATGGTCGCCACGGTTACACCTTCACCGCCTTCGCCAGCCTCGCCGGACCGTATGCCGGCCACGTGGGGATGCCGCCGCATCAGGTCCCGAATTGCCGATCGCAGTTGTCCGGTTCCCTTCCCGTGAATGACCCGCACCCAGGGCAACTGACACTCCCAGGCATCGTGCAGGTACTGGTTCACCGTCTCCACCCCGGCCTCGACCCGCGCGCCCCGGATATCCAGTTCAGTCGCCACGTCGCGGACCGCCGTCCTGGTCGTTGTCATCACGGCTGCCGGCTTCGGCTCCTCCTCCTGTGCGCGGCTGCGCAGTTCCAGTTCCGGCAGTTTGGCCTTGAAGCGCATGCCGCCGGCGTGAACCTCAGCCCGCTTGCCGTCCGGCAGCAGGGCCGTCACCTTGGCAGTGGTTTGCAGACGGCCCACCCATACCGTATCACCCACGGCGATTTGCCCGGGCACTCTCAGAGGCGTCGACCGCATGCCCACCGGTGTGGCCGCGGGCACCTTGGCTGCCAGGGCAGCCAGGTCCTTCTCGGTCCCGGATGAAGGCATGGATCGGGATCCGGTTCGTTTTCCCAACTCGTCCGGCCGCATTTGGTTGCGGGCCGTCCTGCGCAGCCGGGACATTTCGCGCCGGGTTTCCGCCAGCAGACCCTCCATTTCAGCCTTGGTTTCGGCCAGGACGGCTTGTCGATCCTCCTCGACCGAGCTGAGGCGCAGTATCAGTTCCTTGCGCGCCAGTTCCGCCAGATCCCTTTCCCGCGCGGCCTCGGCCCGGGACTCGACGGCCTGCTGCCGTGCCTTGCGGATGTCCTCCAACATGGAGTTGGCACTGGCGGCATCGGCCTGCACGTGACCTTCCGCCTTGGCGACCACATCCTGGTCCAGCCCCAGCCGCCGGGCAATCGTCAGGGCGTTGGACTTCCCAGGCAAACCCATGGTGAGCCGGTAGGTCGGGCGCAGGGACTCCACATCGAACTCCATGGCCGCGTTCGAGACGCCGCGCGTGTTGTGGGCATACAGCTTGATTTCGCTGAAGTGGGTGGAGGCCAGGGTGGTGACGGACCGGCGCCGCAGGTGGTCCAGCAGGGCCAGGGCCAGGGCCGAGCCTTCCTCCGGATCGGTACCGGCTCCGATCTCGTCCAGGATCACCAGACTGTCCGGAGCAGCAGCCTCAAGGATGCCGACAATGTTCGTCAAGTGGCTGGAGAAGGTGCTGAGGTTTTGCTCAATGCTTTGCTCGTCGCCGATGTCCGCCCAGACGGATTGCAGGATCGTCAGGCGGCTGCCCGAGCCGGCCGGAATCATGAGGCCGGCCTGGGCCATCAGCTGCAACAGGCCCACCGTCTTGAGGGCCACGGTCTTGCCCCCGGTGTTAGGGCCCGTGATCACCACGACATGGGCAGGACGGTAGCCGGCCGGAGTCGTTTCCGGCCCCAGTTCGAAGTCCAAGGGCACCGCTTCGTCCCGCGGCAACAGCGGATGGCGGGCCTTGCGCAGCCAGATACAGGTTCCGGGATGGCCCAGGGGCGGAACTCCCGGTTCGTCCCCGTCCACCCGATCGGCATAGGGCACCGTGAATTCAGGCGGCGCCAGCAGTTCCGGCGCAGTGCATTCCAGATCCCAGGCATGCCGTCCCTTGGCCAGAGTGAAATCAAGCTCGGCCAGCACACTGTTGTTGTGGCCGATGTCCGCGGTCGCTTCGGCCACCTGGGCTGTTAGCACCGTCAGGATGCGCCTGATCTCCGCCTCCTCCTCGGCCAGCAGTACGCGCAGTTCGTTGTTCTGTTCCACGACCTGAAAGGGTTCCACGAACACCGTGGCGCCGCTGGCCGACTGGTCGTGAACAATGCCCCGCACCTTGCCGCGGTATTCGGCCTTCACCGGGACGACATAGCGGCCCTGCCGCTGGGTGACGATGGCTTCCTGGAGATAGGGAGCCAGCCGAGCGTTGGCCGCCACCCCCTCCAAGGTCCGGGACAGCCGGCCCTGGGCAATCCGGATGCGGTTGCGCAGGGAGGACAACAGTGGCGAGGCACCGGACTGAATTGATCCCTGCTCGTCCACGGCCTCCGCAATCGCGGCGCCCAGCCGCGAACACGGCTGCAGGCGCGCGGCCAGTTCAGCCAGGCCGGGGTACTCCTCCGCCTGACTGCCAAACACCTTTTGCAGCGCGGCGGTCCTTTCCAGCAGAATCCGGATGTCCCGCAACTCGGCACCCAACAGGATCGACCGACGCGTGGCCCTGGACAACAGCTCCGCCACGTCCGTGACGCCGCCAAACGGAGGCGCGGGTTGTTCTGCCAGAAAGGCGTAGGCCTCACAGGTGAGATCCAACTGCCCCTGAATGGACGCCAGGCGACGGCCTGGCTGCAGGTTGCGGGCCAGTTCAATGCCGCCGCTGTAGTGGCACAGGTCGGCCAACTGTCGGCGCACGTGGTCGAATTCCAGCAACCGGAGCGTGTGGTCGTTCATGTCGGTTGGGATCAGAGCCGGGTCCTGACAGTCCAAGGATGGCGCGAGGCAATTGAAATGGTACAGCCCACAGCCCCGGAACCGTGTGCGGACGGTTGTGGAGACCGCGTACCGGGCTTCCCAAACCCCTGCGCAGTCGGCAGGCAGTTTGGTCAGGTCGGAAGCGGAACTCGACTGCCTGCACCGGGTGGCAACCGCCACAATCCAACATCAAGACAGAGGTCCATTCACGCCTGGCGCGCCGTCGGCCACACGGACCAAAATCAGCGAAACTGGAACAGGACCCGCCGACCCGCAATCTCCCGGTTCGACGGTGGTAGTGTAGAATCGGCGTCCTCTCGTCGGGGAGTAGCGCAGCCCGGTTAGCGCACAGCGTTTGGGACGCTGGGGTCGGAGGTTCAAATCCTCTCTCCCCGACCTGAAGTCCGGCTTCTCCCGGCCGGGTCGTGCGGGTATAGCTCAATGGTAGAGCGTCTGCCTTCCAAGCAGAATATGCGGGTTCGATTCCCGCTACCCGCTCTGCGGATCGGTAGCTCAATGGCAGAGCAAGGTGCTCATAACTCCTGGGTTACAGGTTCGAGTCCTGTCCGATCCACTCGACCGCATCCTGCCCGTGCCCACCCGGGCACCTGGAAGCGGCGGCCGGGCCGCCACGCAGCCCATGCAGTTCCTCAATGACGAGGGCCGCCTTACGGCGGCCCTTCTTGTTTCAGTTGCGTGACTGTGCGGGCCGAATCAGCCACCGGGCAGGATCAACTCGATGTTGAACGGACTGCCCGTCAGGAAAGGCACAACGATCCCCAACACCTGAGGCGACAATTCGGGAACCTTTTCGGCCAAGTACCCGGAATCCGACCCCCAGGCCAGGACGTTGTCCAGTTCACCGCTGTCCCACAACATGGTGGGCAACTGATTGCCATTGATGCCAACCGTCAGGCCCACGGGGCGCGTGGCCAGGGTCAATGAAGTGATGCCTCGCTCGTTCAGACCCTCCAGGGCCGATTCGGGTAGGCCCACGCCGGGTGGCAGCTGGGACAGCATGATGCTGACCAGGAAGTTGGAAGTGCTCAGGCTCCCGTCCGGTGCCACCTGGATGGGCACCTCGTTGACGCGGAGGGATTGTTCTTCCCGCTTGATCCTGGCCATGTCGGCGGCTGTCTTTCTCTGGTAGCCCCGAATGCTGGGCATGTCGCGCCGGGCAGTCCCTTCAGCCACGGGGAAACGGAGGGTGACACCCATCCCGACGTTGCGCAGGACCGGCAGCATCGTCGCCACCAGATCCGGTTCCTCGGACTCCTCCTCGGCGGCCGCTTCCTCGTCCCCGGCATCGTCGGGACTGGCCGTCAGGACTTCCAGCACCGGACCCAGATCGTTCAGCACGTCGTCGTCGTAGAACACGGAACCGAAGAAGGGCTTGCCGTCCAGGAACAGGACCAGACCGTTCGGATGGGTCTCAATCTGCAGGTACTGGTTGCCGTTGCTGACGAATGCCGCCACGATGTCTTCGGGCAGGGTAATGCCACCGAGACCGGGAATCAGGTCCAGCGGTATTTGTTCGGAGGAGACCGCACCGGTGCTGTCGACGTCCAGAACGATGGACGGCAGGTCCAGCACCATGCCGCCGGTCTCGGCGGTCGCGGCCGTATCGCCGCCGAAGATGCGCGGTGCGCAACCCGACAGCATGAGCATCAACAGGATGGGCAAGAGGAGCCAGCTAACTCTTGTCATGGATTCTCCTTGTGCGAAACCGCGGGCTTCAGCCAACCAGGCCTCCTGGTCGTTTTGGACGGGGATCGGTGGACCGTGCGCCGAGTGTGGACATGTTCGATTTCCGCCGGCACGCATGCACCCCGGCAGGGTAACCTGCCTGCCCGCCTGTGAGTATAGGTTATGCGCCGAATGGCATTCAAACAGCAAGTGGCCCGCGCACCCGACGCGACCATGGTTCCCGGCGGCCGATCCCCGGCCGGATGCCGGTGGCCAAGTCCCTGCTGGTACCCAGGGTTGTGTATGAACTTCATATGAATAATGCGTCCCGAATCCGCAGCAGATCCCCTGTCGACAGGGGAATGGCCGGGGACAGAGCCCCTGAGAACCCCTCCGAGTGGAAGGATCCGAGCTGTTTGACAGAGCCAAACGGGGTTAGTAGCATTGAGGTATCCAGGGTGACGGAGTTGTGCGATGCGCCAGTTTCCTCAGGATCTGTCCATTACAGAGTGCTGTCGGTGCTCGCCGCCACCCACCACCCTGCCTCTTCTGCACACCCGGTTCGCAGCCGGGCGTAGAATCACCCGGATTCAATGCGTGTCTCCCCATGCCGCATCCATTGAACGCGTCCTTCCCGTACCCTCGGGCATGCGCAGCGACCCTTTCTGGATGAACCTGGAGCAGTAGACCCGCGGCCGGCTTTTCAACGCCGGCGCCGTCACACAGGAACAGCCCCATGCCGGAGAAGAAGAAGGATCCCTTCCAGTATTTCACCAGCAATGCACGGCGGGTCATGTCGGTGGCCCACGAAGAGGCCGTACGGCTGAACCACTCCTACGTCGGCACGGAGCACTTCCTGCTGGGCCTGGTGCGGGTGGAGAAGGGATCGGCGGTTCTGATCCTGCGCAAGGCCGGCGTGGAACCCAAGCAGGTCATCCGGGCCATCGAGCACAAGACCGGACGCGGCGACCGCCCGTCCAAGTCCCAGCCCCGGCTAGCACCCCGGGTCAAGAACATCATCGAGTACGCTTTCTCCCAGGCCAACCGGCTCAACCACAAGCGCATCCAGGTCGCGCACCTCCTGCTGGGTCTCCTGAACCAACCGGACAGCACGGCAATGCTGATCCTCGAAGGCCTAGGGGTCAAAATCGAGGAAATCCGATCCCAGACGCAAGCCATTCTGGCCCGTCCCCAGACCTCCCGGCGCAAGGGCGGCAAGGATTCCGAAAGCGCAACCCCAATCGCGGACCAGCTGGGATACGACCTGACGGCCGCGGCGGCCGCGGGCAAGCTGGACCCGGTCATCGGCCGCCAGGTCGAAGTCGAGCGGATGATTCAGATCCTGAACCGCCGGAACAAGAATAATCCGGCCCTGGTCGGCGAGCCCGGGGTGGGCAAGACCGCTATCGTGGAGAGCCTGGCCCAGCGTGTGGTCGAGGGCAACGTGCCCGAAACCCTGATGGACAAGCGCGTGATCAACCTGGACGTGGGCGGCCTGGTGGCCGGCACCATGTACCGGGGCCAGTTCGAGGAACGGCTCAAGAAGCTCCTGAAGGAACTCACCGATTCCGGAGCCATCCTGTTCATTGACGAGATGCACATGATGGTCGGCGCCGGCGCCGCCGGCGGCAGCGTGGACGCCGCCAACATCCTGAAGCCGGCCCTCGCGCGCGGCCAACTGCAGGTCATCGGTGCCACTACCTCGGACGAGTACCGCAAGTTCATCGAGGAGGATGCCGCCCTCGATCGGCGCTTCCAGCCGATTCGCGTGCAGGAGCCGACCCTGGACGAGACGATCGACATTCTGCAGGGCCTCAAGTCCCGCTATGAGGACCACCACCGGCTGGTGATTTCCGACGAGGCCATCGACGCGGCCGCCCAGATGGCAGTCCGATTCCTGCACGACCGCTTTATGCCGGACAAGGCCATCGACCTGATTGACGAGGCCAGCAGCCGGGTGCGCATGTACAAGTCGCCCATCAGTTCGCTGCAGGAAACCTACCGCAACCTCAAGGAGGTGGAGAAGAGCCGCCAGGAAGCCTTGGACAACAATCGCTTCGACGAGGCCATGCAGCTCCAGTACCGGGAAAACGAGCTCAAGTCGGAACTGCAGGCCAAGAAGGAGGCCCACACCGAGAAGTCGAACCTGCCCGAGGTCACCGCCGCCGACATCGCCGAAGTGGTGTCCATGACCACTGGCATTCCGGCCAGCCGCATCGCCGGCGAGGAAAAGGCCCGGCTGCTGGAGATGGACCAGCACCTGAAAAGCATTATCATCGGCCAGGACGGCCCCATCGACTTCATCTGCCGCGCCATTCGCCGGGCGCGCACCGGCCTCAAGAGCGCCAAGCGGCCGATCGGCAGCTTTTTGTTCTTGGGTCCCACCGGTGTGGGCAAGACCTACATGGCCAAGAAGCTGGCTGAGTACATGTTTGGCTCGGAGGACCACCTGATCCGGCTCGACATGAGCGAGTACATGGAGCGCCACACCGTCAGCCGGCTGATCGGTTCCCCGCCCGGCTACGTGGGCTACGGCGAGGGTGGTCAGCTGACCGAGGCGATCCGCCGCAAACCGTTCAGCGTAATCCTGATGGACGAGATCGAGAAGGCCCACTACGAGGTCTTCAACGTGCTCCTCCAAATCATGGAGGATGGCACCCTCACCGACGCCAAAGGGCGCAACGTCACCTTCCGCAATGCCGTCATCATCATGACCGGCAACATTGCCGCCAACCTGATCACCGGCGACAACCGACTCGGTTTCGAACTGGCCGGCGACGAAGATGAACTCCACGCGCAGGAATACGAGCGCATGCGCGCCCAGGTCATGGAGCAGGTGAAGAAGGTGTTCCGGCCGGAGTTCGTCAACCGCCTGGACGGCACCCAGGTCTTCCGGGCCCTGAGTCGGGACGAAATCTACAAGGTAGTGGATCTCGAGCTGACCGAACTGCGCGAACAGCTGGGCGAGCTGGAACTGGAGCTGGCAGTGACGCCAGAGGCCATTCAGGAACTGTCCCGGCGCGGCTACAGCCGGGAGTACGGAGCCCGGCCCCTGCGGCGCATTATCCAGGAACAACTGCAGGACCCGATCAGCGACCAGCTCCTGCAGGTAGAAGAAATGCCGCCCGGCAGCCGCTTCGTGGTTGACGTCGAACCCGCCATGGGCGAGGGTGACGAAATGGAGCAGGTGTTTGACATCTTCCTGGAACACGAAGGCGAGGAGCCCGTATTGACCGAGGAGGACGACTGGAATTCGGGCGTCCCCGAGGAACTGTTCTGATCTCGCCCCGCGGCCGGGGGGGGGGGGGGGGGGGGGGCGGGGGGGGGGGGGGGGGGGGGGGCGGGGCCGGGGCGCCGGCGCCGGGGCGGGGGGGGGGGGGGGGGGGGGGGGGGGGGGGGGGGGGGGGGCGGGGGGCG
>VXMJ01000016.1 GCA_009841145.1 Caldilineaceae bacterium SB0661_bin_34
AAGGAGCCGTTCATGTCCAACTAAACTGTTTTCAACGAAAGTGAAACAGTGCCGTGCGTCGGGCATCAGCAAAGGTTGCTGGGTGCCGGGCGGTACGCGCGGCACCTTCCGTGATCATGACCTTCCATCCGAGACCGGAGACAACTGGCTTCTTCCAGGGTTGCCAGACATGCTTGCCGGCTGCCGGACCGTCTTGGTTGCGTTCGTCAGAACGTGTCAACCCGCACGCTGCGCCGCAGGTTGACACTTTGCGTCAGGCCGATGGCAAATAGGGTTGAGACTAGGCTGCTGCCCCCGGAACTCACCAGCGGCAAGGTCATGCCGGTGACGGGCATAAGCCGGATATTCATGCCTACATTGACGAATATCTGGAATAGAATCAGCGCCGCCACACCCCCTACCAGCAACCGCCCGAATGCATCCTCAGCCAACTCCATGGCGCGCACCAGTCGCCACAGCAGGAACCCGAACACCAACAGCAGGGCGCAGCTGCCGACAAACCCGAATTCCTCCGCCACCACGCTAAAGATGAAATCCGTGTGGCGCACCCGCAGATAGAACAGTTGGCTCTGGGTTCCCTCCAGCCAGCCCCTGCCGAACCAGCCGCCGTTACCCACGCTGATGAGGGCCTGGTCGACATTGAAGACGTCATCCAGGTTGTCCGCCGGATTCAAAAACATGTCGATGCGGTCGATCATGTAATCCTGCAGGGTTCCGTAGGCCAGGAACAGAACCGCCAAGGCCAGGCCGGACAAAAACAGGAAGTGGGCGGCCGTGACTCCGGAGATCAGAATCATGGCGCCAATGATGAACAGCATGGTCACAACCATGCCCAGATCAGGCTGCCAATAGATCAGCAGCAGAGGCGGACACAACGCCACCAGTGCCAGGAGCAGGATACTGAGGCGCTTATCCTCGGAGTAGTAGCGACTTAGGTACCAGGCAACCACCACAATCAAAACGAATTTGCCAGCCTCCGTTGGCTGGACCACCGTAGTGCCCACCTTTAACCATCGCACCGCGAAGTTCTGCTCAGTCCCGAACAGCTCCACCAACACGAGCACGCCCAGCAAAAAGCAGTAGCCGGGCCATCCGGCCAGCCGCAGGAGCCGATAGTCGAGCAGCGCGCCCATGAAGAACGCAACGATGCCAATCACAAGAAAGACGATTTGCGCCGTCCAGCGGTTCTGGATCACCGGGTCGGCGACGCCGCGGGTGGCGCTGAAAATCATGGCAACGCCGAAGATGGCCAAGGCCAGGCACGCGGCCAACAGCCACCAGTCGAAGTGAACCAGCGCCAGTCCGCGCCGGGACACGCCTGCGGTTCGGGATGCACTCGTGAACAGCATGGCGCTATCCAGTGCCCGCCTCCAGACTGCCCAGACCCTTGATGGTGAACCACGCGTCCAGGATGGCGGTGCCCACGGGCACGGCGGCCGTCGAGCCCTCGCCCCCGTCGTAGACAAACACCATCACGGCGATCTCGGGATTGTTGAACGGAGCAAAGGCCAGGTAGGAGGCGTGGGTCGGCAGATTGCCCTCTTCATCCCGGCGGCAGTCCTCCAGCACGGGTTCATATTCGCAGAACTCCGCCGTGCCCGTCTTGCCGGCCACGATCACACCCTCGATCTGGCCTCGAGTTGCCGTGCCTTCCACCGCGTTGACAGCATCGCGCATGCCCAGCCGGATCGTGTCCAGGGTAACGCGGTCCAAGCCCACATCGCGGATGGGCCTGGACTCGAACTCCTGCGTGCGTCCGGTGGATGGATCCGTGATCTGAAGTGCCACCTGCGGCTGGTACAGCATGCCGCCATTGGCAATCGGAACCAGGCTCTGCAGCACCTGCAAGGGGGTCGCGAGCAAATAGCCCTGGCCGATGGCCATGTTGTAGCTGTCACCCTGTACCCAACTGGACGCCCAGTTGACACGCTTCCACTGGTCGTCGGGGACCGAAAAACTAACCTCCCCGGGCAGGTCGATGCCGGTGGCCGAACCGTAGCCGAAGACGCGGGCCCACTGCGCCAGTTCCTCCTGCGTCAGACCGAGGAACGTCTGTGGATAACCACCACCCACGTAGTAGAAGTAGATGTCGTTGGACACCGCAATCGCCTCGCGCAGCGTCAAGGGACCGTGGTTGAAGTCCTGATGGTGGTTCCAGGAGACGAACTCCTGGGCCTGCGACGGATCATCCGGAAAGAACCTGTTCGGCAGATATATCGGCCCCTCGTCCACGATAACGGTGCGGGGCGTGATGACGCCTTCCGCCATGCCGGCCGAGGCCGTCACAATCTTGAAGGTCGAACCCGGCGGATAAAGCCCGCCGATCGCGTAGTTGATCAGCGGCTTGCGCTCATCCTCGATGATGCGCGTGTAGGTCTCGCCCAGGCCCTCCGAGAAGATGTTGTTGTCAAAGGACGGCAGACTGACCATGCCCAGGAGCTGGCCCGAGCGCGGATCAACCGCAATGGCGACACCACTGATGGCGTCCTGGACCGTCAGCATTTCCTGCAACGCCTTGTACATAACCCGCTGCAACTGGATGTCCACCGTAAGAATGATGTCCCGGCCGGGTTGCGGTGCCACCTCGTCGATGGTGCGCCCCACGCGCCCGAAGATGTCCGCCTCGACCGTGCGCTGGCCCGGCGTGCCACGGAGGATCTCCTGATATTCGGCCTCAACCCCCGACAGGCCGATCCGTTCCTCCGGTGAAAATCCCCGCTGGCGATAGTCTTCCGCCAGCGATGAGGGAATCGGACCCATAAAGCCAAGAATGTGGCTGGCCAGTTCCCCGTAAACATACTCCCGTACGGACACGTCCAGAATGCGGCTACCCGGATACCGGAACGACTGCTCCGAAATCGTGAAGGCGGCTTCCCGGCTGAGGCCGGTCAGGATCGGAAACGGCTCGGAGGAATTGCCTTGTTGGCGGGTCTGGGCCAAATTCTGGATCAGGAAGGCCAGACCCTCGATCGGAAGCGGCTGGTTCAGATCGGGCATGCTGACCATGTTCGCGGCGGCCGCATCCTCCTCGATCGGAACACTCTCGACCGCAGCCGCGTCGCCAACACCAATCTGGATCAGCAAGTCGACAAACTCGCTATAGGGAATCTCGAATACGGAGAAGGTCACTTTGTTGTGGACCAGGATCTGCCTGTAGTCCCGCCACCCCAGACTCCGATGCAAGTTGCGCTGCATGTCGAGCACGGCGTTCCGATCAAGGTTGGGGCCCAGGGACTCGAGGATTTGCAGAATCGCCTCGTACTCTTCATCGGCCTCCGTGTCCAAGTCGTTGTCCGGCAGTTCCTCAGGCACGATGGCCAGCTGGTAGCTGGGACGGTTGCGCGCCAGCAGTTCACCGTTCCGATCGAAGATGAGACCGCGCGCGGCCGGAATCTCGATCGTTCTCAGCCGGTTGGCATCCGCTTCGGCTGCATAGGCGTCGTGCTTCCGCACCTGAAGCTGGTACAGGCGCCCAATCAGCAGTCCCAACAGGACGATCAGGGTCAACCGGACGCCGAGCCGCACATACCGGCCGGACCCGTCGGGGTGTACGGCCGGCGAGGAACTAAACACCGCCTTCGGTCCCCAGGTCCGGCGTGCGGGACAGGCGCCCGTACAGCCAGGGGGTCAGGAAAAGCATGGCCGCAACCTGGTACAGCGGCTGGATACCCCAGTAGTCCGGCAGGCTGGTCAGCGTCCGCAGCGATCCGGTGGCCACGGCCTGTCCCACCCAGTACACGGCGGCGTAGATCAGGGTGCCCAGGATGCCCACCCCTACGGGAACCAGTATCTGTGTGGGTTGCACGGCGCGCCTGCCAATGCCGGTGATGAAGGAGGACAGGACCAGAGCCAGGCTGGAAATTCCCAAGGTGGTGAGCGCCAGGAAATCCAGCCAGAATCCCCCCGTGAACGCGACAAGCAGGGCTTCCCGCCGTCCCCGCAGCAGGGTCCAGAGCAGAACCACTAGGAGTACCAGGTTCGGCTTGATGCCGAACAGGGCCACGCGGGCACCCACCGTGGCCTGCAACATGACCAGCAAGGCCAGCACCGGGACAGCCAACAGAACCAGGAAAGTATTCGTGCGTTGCTGTTGCATGCAGCGCGCCCCGGCCGGTCAGGGCCGATCCGAACCGTTGTCCCCGGAGCCTCCGTTCGCGCCGTTGCCCTCCAACTCGAAACCGGTCAGAACCATCACGGACTCCAACCGTTGGAAGTCAACAACCGGTTCGATGGCCGCACGCACCGCAGAGGTTCCGCTGGCCGGCACAAGCTCCTGGACAACTCCGATCGGAATGCCTTGGGGCAACGTTCCGCCCAAACGGGATGTTACAGCCAATTCGCCCGGGATAATGGGATCGGCCGCCGTAATAAAGACCATCTCCAAGCCTCCGCCGGCCACCCCTTCGATCTGTCCGCTCACCCGGCTGTTTTGCAGCAGGGCACTGACCGAACTCCTCTGGTCCAACAACAACAGGACCCGGGCGGTGCGGTCGGTTACGGCGCTCACGCGCCCCACCAGGCCCACCGGCGTAATGACCGGCATGCCAACGGCAAGCCCCCGATTGCGGCCGGCGTCAATGACCAGGCTCTCCTGCAAATCCTGCGGATCGAACCCGAGCCCCCGCCCTATGACATGCGCACCCTGGAAGGTGAATCGAGGATTCGCCGTGCCGTACGCCAGTTGTTCGCGCAGACGCTCGTTCTCCGCCAGCGCCTCCCGGAGAACGGCGTTCTCGGCGGACAGGATCTCATTGGCCGCCGCCAGCGTCCCTGCTTCGGCGAGTGCGGTCCGGTTCCGTCGTGCTTCGCCCAGCGAGTCCGCGAAGCGGCTGGTCTCCACCATCATCCGCCACTGCACCGGCGACGCAACCCGCGCCAGCATCGCGCGGATGCCCTGAAACTGACCCGACCGCTGCATGGCGAACAACAGAAGCGAAGCCAGCACCAGGATCAGCAGGCGCACCCCCAAGTCGCCGAAAATCCCCGGACGCGTTGTGTCTCTCATGGCACTCGGGAGAGGGTGGTCAGCGCAAACCTCGCCGCTGGATCCCGGTCAGGGTGTCCCGGTAGTAGTCCGGCCGTTCCAGGACCATGCCGGTCCCCACAGCCACCGAGGTAAGCGGGTTCTCCGCCACGTAGACGTTGATGTGCGACTCGTCCTGGATGCGCTGGGCCAGTCCCTGCAACAGTGCGCCCCCGCCGGCCAGCACAATTCCGTACTCCATCAGGTCGGCCATCAGTTCGGGCGGGGTTTCGTCCAAGGTTCCGCGCACCGCCTCCACAATGACCTCCAGCGAGCTGGAAAGTGCCTCCCTGACCTCGATGGAACTGACCTCCGTCGCTTCCGGCAGGCCCGTGATCAGATTGCGGCCGCGCAAAAACACCGTCCGCTCCTGTTCCATGGGATACGCGGACCCAATCTCCACCTTGCAACGCTCCGCCATCCGTTCACCAATCAACAGGTTGTACTTCTGCCGGGCAAAGTTGATGATGTCCTCGTTCATTTCGTCGCCGGCCACCCGGATGGACCGGGAGACGACGATGCCGCCCAGGGAGATCACTGCGACTTCGGTGGTGCCGCCCCCGATGTCCACTATCATGGATCCGATCGACTCGGCCACCGGCAAACCGGCGCCGATGGCCGCCGCCAACGGCTCCTCCACCAGTTGCACCTCCCTGGCCCCCGCGCGCAGCACGGCCTCCCTGACAGCCCGGGTCTCCACCTCCGTGACACCGGAGGGAATTCCGATGACCACCCGCGGTCTCGCGCCGCCGAGGATGCGATTGCCATGCACCTTGCCGATGAAGTGGTGGATCATCTTCTCTGTGACATCGAAGTCCGAGATGACCCCGTCCTGCAACGGCCGCACCGCCATGATGTGGGCCGGCGTGCGCCCCACCATCTCGCGCGCCTCGCGCCCGATGGCACGCACCCGGTTGCGGCGATGACCGGATCGGTCAATTGCCACCACGGATGGCTCCTCGATTACGATCCCTTCGCGAATGACATGGACCAGCGTGTTCGCTGTTCCGAGATCGATGCCTATGTCAAACGAGAATAGACCCAGGAACCAGTCGATTGGGTTGAACACCCAACGGTCTCCCTATGCTGCGGTGGAATGGCTGTGGCGTCTGTGACGTAATGGCGGTGGGAACCGAGGTGCGGCGTGTGCCGTCCCTGGACATCGTGCCGCCCGACACCAACTGCGTTGATGCCGTATCCAACGAACACAACCGGACCGGACACCGAGCCCCCCAGGCAAGCGGACCAGGACTTGGCAACCCTGATTCTACAAAATCGCCAGCCTTCTGCATACGTCACCGTCCGCCGCAGTGGATTGGGGCACCATATGCTCTGCGGTTCCGGACCCAGCTCGGCTCGGCCGGCCAAACCATGACACCAACTGCTTCCCTGCACCACCGCCTCGTCTGCCTGGCGGGTGCAATGGCCCGCAGCGTGGCGGGCCAGGGGGATCGCAGCCCCGCCGTGGTATTGGCCGCGGTGAGCGGCGGAGCGGACAGCACGTTCCTGCTCCGCATGCTGCACCAAGCCCTTCAGGATACAGCCTGCACCGTTCACGTATGTCACGTGGATCACGGATACCGGCAGGATTCCGCCGCCGATGCCGCGTCGGTCAAGTCACTCGCCGCACGCCTGAATCTGCCATTCCACGGGCTGGAGCTGCCGGACGCCGACCGGACGCCGGTTCGCAACCGGCAGGCCCGGTGGCGGGAGGGCCGCTACCGGCTGCTGGCCGAGACCGCCCGGCGGTTGGCTGCTCCCGGCCAGACTGCAGTGATCGCAACCGGACACCATGCCGGCGACCAGGTGGAAACGCTGTTGATGAATCTGATTCGGGGCACCCACCTGTCCGGCCTGCGCGGCATGGAAGAGTGGAGCACCCTGGCAGCCCCATGCCGGCCGATCCGGCAGGCCGATGTCGAAGTTCTGCTCTGGCGGCCACTGCTGGCATGGACACCCGATGACATCCGGTCCTGTCTGAAGGCCTGGAACGAGCGGTGGGAGGAGGATCGCTCAAACCTGGACGAGAGCCATCTGCGCAATCGCGTGCGGCACCGTCTGGTACCCCAGTTGGCCGCCTTACGCACCGACACGGTCGGATTCCTGGCGAACCAAATGGAGTTGTGGCGTCCGGACATCCAGGCCTTGGAACAAATCCACGCGGACAACCTGGCCCAATCCGAACTGTCCCTGCCCCAGCCGGACGTGCCGCGTGCCAACCAATCGGTGATCATACGCCTCTCTGCTCTGCGGGATGCCCCACCATGGCAGCAGCGCGGCATGCTGGCGCAGGCTGCCACCCGCCTGCATCGCAACCGGCAAATCTCCGCCGCCCGCTTGAACGAGTTATGTCGGCAACTGAAGACCGCCGATAGGTCCTGCGGGCCAAGGCCGTGGTTCGGGGACCTGTGCTGGTCCGTGTGGCATCGCCCCCCGGCGCGGGTGTTCGACCTGCCCGTCGTCAAGGATCTGATCTCGCTTCACAAACGCGGCACCATGCCCTTCCCGGTCAACGCCCCGCGCCTGCCGCCCGGTTGGCGCCATGCTCCCATACCACTGGCCGGGACGGAGCTTCGACTGCCGGGCTGGACGCTTTCAGCCATTCGGTACGAACGTCCCCCGTCGGTGTCCAAAATGCGCGCCGATCCCTACCCATGGCATGTCTACCTGGATCTGGCAAGCCTGGAGGCCCACGGCAACAGCATCCGCTTGGAGCCGGCCATGCCGCAGCTAAGGTTGCAACCCGTCGGCATGCATGCGGGCCAAAAGCAAATCCGCCACATCCTGCGGGACGACAGGATTCATGTTTCGCTGCGGGCCGACTGGCCGGTCGTATACACGGAAGGCGGCGATCCGGTCTGGGTCTGCGGACTGCGCCAGGCCGCAGCCTACGCCGTGCGTGAACCGGGCCGACCGGTACTTCGGTTACGCTGGTGCCCATGCCCATAGGACGGCGAGCTGTTGCTTCCCGACCTCCACACCTTGTCGATCCGGCTCAAGTCGGGCCTGCAGCAGCCGTTGCCGGGGCACCCCGCGCAACAGACCATGGCTCCCGATCCCCGGCGCAACAACCCGGACCGCCAGCGGAGACCCCTGCGCCAAGCCGGAGTGCTGTTCCTGTTCTATGCCAGGGACGGCCACGTGCACCTGCCGTTCATCGAACGGCCCCGGTACGACGGACCGCACAGCGGGCAAATCGCCCTACCCGGTGGCAAGCGGGAAGTTGGCGATCCGGACCTTGCGGCCACCGCCGTGAGGGAGACCGGAGAGGAAATCGGAGTTCCCGGCTCGTGCATCCAGGTCCTGGGCCAACTGACTCCGGTCTACATCCCCAACAGCCACTACATGGTCACCCCCAGTGTGGGCCTGATGTCGGCCGTGCCGGCGTTTCGCCCGGATCCGGCCGAGGTCAAGGCCGTTTTGGAATGTCCGTTGGCCCTGCTGCTCGATCCCGCATGCCGCAAACGGGAAATTTGGAACATCGGGAACCTTGACGTCGACGTGCCCTTTTTCCATGTTGGAGAGCACCGTATCTGGGGCGCCACCGCCATGATGCTGGCGGAACTGCTCGAGGTAATCCGGCGGAAGGAGGCGGGGGCGGGGTAAAATCCTGAATCGGCCAAGCCAAGTCCTAGAATGGGGCGGAGTCCCCGCGGCCGGATTAATCCGGCCGGGGCCTGTAGTCTCTGTCCCGGCAACGACGTTGAAGCCCAAGCACCGATGACCACCAGCACCGACCTGGAATTCCTGGACAGGATCGAACCCCTGTTTTCCGCCCAGCAAATCCAGGACCGGGTCAAGTCCATGGCGGAGGAGCTCTCCGAGTATTTTGGCGACAAGGAACTGGTGCTGGTGGTGGTCCTGCGCGGTAGCCTCGTGTTTGCCGTGGACCTTCTGAGATACATGACGATCTACCCGGAGGTCGAATTCCTGTCCGCCAGCAGCTACGGCAACAACCTGCGGCCAGGCAATACGGTGGAAATCTACATGCGCCCCGATCTGGACCTGGAAGGCAAGGAACTGCTGGTCGTCGAAGACATCGTGGACACCGGCCAAACCCTGCGCCAGATTGCAGCTCGTCTGGACACCATGAACCCGGCCTCGGTTCGCTACATCTCCATGCTCTACAAGCGCCTGCCGAACCAGGCAAACTGGCCGGTGGATTGGTTCGGCTTTGAGATTCCAGACCTCTTTGTCATCGGCTATGGTCTGGACTACCGGCAGAAATACCGCAATCTCCCTTGGATAGGCCATCTGCCCCATTAGCGTTGCCGTCGGTGTCGACAACCGCCGCAGAAGGCATCGTCCGACCGACCGATTGCCGCCATCGCAGAATCATGCTTGGTGCCATGTTTGCTCGAAGGTCCCTTCCTGCCAAATCGGTCGCGGCCGCCCTACTGGCCGTTCTCCTGCTGGCCTGGCTCCTGCCCGGACTTGCCCCCCAAACCCACGCCCACAACGACGAACACTGGCTGCTCGTACCGGGCGAGGACCGATCCGTGGGCGAAATCGCCGACCATCACAATGTTCCGGCAGCACTCGTGGCCCACATCAACGGCCTGTCGCCAACCACCGTTCTGTCGGATCAACACCTGTTGATCGTTCCGCTACCGGGAGCTGCAGCGATTGTCGATACCTTTGTGCCGATGGCCATCAAACCCACCTTTCCCGGGCAGACCCTGGCGATGTTGGCCGAGGCCCACGGCATTCCAGTCGAATGGCTGTCCGCGACCAACAGCATCGCGCAGGACCAGCGCCTGTTCCCCGGACAGCCATTGTTTCTGCCCGACTTGGCCGATCCGCGCAAAACCCATGTCTTGGGGCAAGTCACGGTGGAGTATCTCAGCCCGTACATTGGCGCGGGCCAAACCGGTTACCTGTTGCTCTCGTCCAATCCCGGCATACAGCCCTCCGCTCAATTGGGCGATACCATGCTCCACCTGACCCAGGTACCGCATCCGCAGGCCAAGACGCAACAACAGTTCCACTACAGCCCGATCCCCATCGATCCCCTGACCGAGTCGGGCCCGGTAACGGTAACGGTCTCCTACCTGTCGCAGGCCGATATCCTGGTGGCCGGGGAACTCCGGTTTGAAGTTTTTCAGCCGAACCCCTGGCGTCAGGAGATCATTGTTGTGGATGGGACGGTGGCAGCCCGGCTGTCGGTGGAGGCCGTGCAGGAAGAAACCAACCTCCTGGCGGCAACCTGGAACCGCAGCAATCTGCCCCGCCAGTGGTCCAACGAGCCTTGGCAACGTCCCATCGCGGAGAGACATCCGACCACATCCGTCTTTGGCACTCGCCGCGAATACCGCTCTCCCGTACCCCTATACGCGACCTTCCACACAGGCTGGGATGTTGCCGCCCCTGTCGGCGAGCCGGTCACCGCCCCCCTGCCGGGGACCGTCGTCCTAGCCCAAGACCTCGTCACCAAGGGCCTTGCGGTTGTCCTGGACCATGGCCAAGGTGTCTTGTCCGGCTACTGGCACTTGAGCGAAATCTCGGTGGAGGAAGGGGACTTCGTCGAAACCGGCGACTTGGTGGGGCTGGTTGGGAGTTCGGGAATCAGTTCGGGCCCGCACCTGCACTGGGAAGTGCGCATCCACGGTGTTCCCGTCAACCCGCAGTGGTTCCTGTACGGCTCCATACTCCCGCCGGAAACACCGGAATAGCGACGCGGCGCCGTGGCACCGCGCAGAAGTTCTGCGCGGGCAGGGGCGTTTGCCCGGCACTTCGCATGTGGTGACCCGAACCATCCGCGGCAGGGCGGGTTCCGGGCGGCGTTACCGGACACGGAGTGGTGCCGGGCCGCGGGGACCCCTGTCGCGCGTGAGATCGCAGTGCCCGCATCGGGATCACGGTGGGGATGGCTCCACCCGGACTCGAGGGGCGGGGGTGGCCGCACAGCTCCTGGCCACCAAGAGCGAATGATCCGCGCCGGTACCGAAGTGTGCCGGTTAAAGGAACAACCATGCGAACCACTGCACTGCAGCCTTGGACCGCGTCCAAGGGACCGCACCAGTCGATGCTGATTTTAGGAACTGCTGCTTGGGATCGGGAGCAACTTGGAAGGTGAGTTCAGCCTGGAGGATCTGCTGCGAACCGGACCTGCCGGGCCCATGATGCGGCCGGCAACCACGCGCGCGGCTTGAGTCATCTCCGAGAAACAATGGCTGCCACCTGGAATGGATGGCTGCCTTCACGCTTCCGCGTCAAGAACCTTGGATGGCTGGGGGACCGGCCCCCACCGCACATGGCGGCCGGGCGCTCCGGCGGCGCAACAGCCAAGCACCCCCTTGCCTTTTACATTGGCGGGCGTTCAGCCGGGCGGCACCGATCCGAGCAACTGGGGAATGCCGCCGTTCCCTGCGGCCTTATTCGTCCTCTGCAGACGGTTCCTCATCCGCCTCGACATCGTCTTCGGCGACCACAGCCTCTTCAAGGACCTCTTCGACTTCCACGGCGGCACTGCGTGTCAGGCTGAAGATCACTTCGTCGGGCTCGTGCACGAAGTCCACGTCCTCAATTGGCGTCAGGTCCGAAACGGTGATGTTGTTGTCCATGCTCAGCAGCGACAGGTCAACCGGCACCGATTGCGGGATCCGATCGGGGAAGGTCTCGATCGTGATCGTGTCCATGTTCTGCATGATGATCAGATCGGAGGAGATGGCCGAATCCGGTTCGCCTTCCACCACGATCGGAATCTGCAGGGTCTGCTTTTCGTCCATCTGCAACGCGTAGGCGTCCACATGCAGGATGTGGTGTCTGACCGGATGTCGTTGCACCTCGCGCAACAGCACGAGCGTCGACTGGCCCTCGATCTGCATGTCGATGAGTTGGGACAGGCCGCTGGCCTGCACCACACTATCGAGAGCCCTCGCATCCACCTGCAGCGCCGTTGCTTCGCGGGTCTTGCCATACAGCACGATGGGGGTCTTGCCGGACGCGCGGAGCTTGTTCAGGCCGCTCCCCTTGGCAACTCGGGGTTCCGCCTGGATGGTGATGTTGTCAGCCACGGTCACTCTTCCTCTCGATGCACGCCTGTTCCAACAGTCCGGTCCCGCACCTGCGGACAGCGGAACAGTATACAAAGCGGGGCCTGCAGCCGGAAAAACCATTCCCCCGGATGCCTTGATTCCCCGCCCTAAATCAGGCCCCGAAACGTGTCGACATAGGCCACCACGGCAGCCACGTTGAAGGCCAGGAACAGCACGACCACCAGGGCCGTGGCCGCGTCCCGCCACCGCCCCGCGCGGTTGCCCAGAGCCTGTATGCCTCCGGCCATGATTCCCACCGTGATGATGCAGGCCGGGAAGGTATAGCGGGTGTCGGACAGGTGCAGGTCGTCCATCCACATGAACCGCGCAATCCACAGGTCGGCTCCAATCCAAATCAGAACCAGGCTGATGGCCAGAAAGCCGTAGGCGGTCAGCAGGCCCCGATCGCGGTTCTCGGATTCGGGATCCTGGAGCAGGGAACGGATATGGACGCCGCTGCCCACGATGCCCAGGGCAAACAGGCCCAGCGTGAGGGGTCCCCAAAGGCCGCCCGGAAGGTTGACACCGCCCCAGGCCAGGCGGTTGAACAGGTTGAGCAGCATGAATCGAGGCTGCTGGACCCACAGGATGTCCCCGGACCACCGCAGATCCAGCATGCGGTGCAGCACAGCCGACGGATTCCACTCCGCAACCTCCTGCACCGCCATGTCGATCTGTTTCAGGAAGGCGGGCCAGGCCCGTTCCCCCGACGGATTGCGGACCAGGTTTTCCGCCGAACGATCCCCCCACTGGACGTACCGCCCGTCGCTGGTCGTGTATACCGGGACCTGATCGGTGTCCACCACACCCTCCATCAGGACCATGCCGTCGTAGTAGACCTGGTTGATCGACTCCTGCGCCACCAAGGTGTACGGCCACAGGAAGACGTACAGGATGACCGCCTCCTTGGGAACCCAGAACTTGCGGGTCACAAACTGGGGCTCTTGAGTCACCCGCACCGGTTCCTCACTGCCGAGCACTTCGTTGTACATGAAGTTGGCACCCTCGGCCACAAAGGCAAAGCCCAGCAACGGGATCTCGACCGGTTCGTCGGCCCAGACCCAGGCGCCGAAGTTCAGGAGAAACTCCGGATGCTGCACAACCCAGTCGTCGTGCAGCCGCTGGTAGATGGGTTCCGAACTCACGACCGCGGGAATGGCGTAGTCGCCGTGGACCGCGTGCTCGTGGACAACCCGACCCGGCGTGTCGTTCAGCCAGCGCGTTACCCAGAAGGCAGCCTGGTCAAGCCTCAGGGTCAACACCGCCAGGACCACCGCCGCCAACACGGACACCAGCCACAGCCAGCGCCAGCGCCAGCCCAGGTTGTTCCAAAGTCCCATCACCACCGCCAGCGGCGCGAGAGGCAGGATGAACAACAGAGCCTGCTTGGCCGCAACGGTGAAGACCAGGGCTGCCGTGATCCACAGGGTATGCAGCAGGGTCATGCGACGCGACAGACCGTGCACCGCGCCCCACAGGAACAGGGAGAAACCGGCCACAGCCACGATGTCGTTGTTGACCGCCGTGGCCAGGTCGGCCACCGGCGCCACCAGGACGACGCAGAGCGGCACCAGCCAGCGCAGTCGATTGCCGGGCCGGGTCAGCGACCGCATCAGTCCAATGCTGGACCAGACCACGATCAGCAGAAAGATGCTGGTCACGGCGCGGCCTGCCAGCAGCTGGGTCGTAATGTCAGCCTGCCGGAAAATCCGCAGGGACCATCCCACCCAGTCGTAGTACATCCGGAACTCGACACTCTGGCTGTGGCCCAGGGTGTCAAGGCCGTGCGTGCGCAGATAGTTGGGCGCTGTCAGTTCGCGGTAAAAGGCGTTCTCCACCATGGAACCCAAAGTCTCGCGGACCATGACGGGATCCAGGGGGGTGAACACCGCCGCCTGCTGCGCCGGCACCAGGTTGACCAAGGACCAGGCGTGGCGAAAGTGGGCCGGCTCGTCGAAGTGTTGCCAGGGCGGAACTATAACTTGGAACACGACCACCTGCACGACCACCAGGAGGGTCAGCAGCCACACCTGCAGCCAAAGCCAGCTGACGCGGCCGATCAGTCGGTGGTAACGGGCCTGAAGTGCGGAGGACATGCCGGTAGTTTAAGGCCGAAACGGGTCAAGAGCCTGACGCGGACCATACCTCGGGGATATCACGCTGAGTGCGCACATGGTCGGCCACGTGCTGCACCGTGTCCACCCAAACCCTGTCCGTATTCCGGGCCAGCCAGTCCACCAGTGTCTGCAGGGCCTGTTCCGTCACGGACAGGTGGCCTTCCCCAACCCCGTGAAACGTGAAAATGGCCCAGCGGTTGTCCTCCAGGGTTTCCTCGGCAATCGCCACCAGTTCACCGCCTTGCAGGAACTCCACCGGCAGCGAATTGAGATGGAACAGATCGCAGGTTGCAGGGTCGGCGGTCCGCTCACCCCGGGTCCGACCCGCGGTACAGTATCGCGCCACCACGGGAACATAGCTCTGGTGGGCGGCGCCTTCGCCAATCCAGGTCTGATAGCAGGGATAGGCAAACGAAACCCGGCCCTGGTCCGGACAGAATGCATGCAGGCGTTCAGCAGCCAGCGCAATGTCCCGCTCGATGTCCCACAGGGTCAACATCTCCAGTGGCTGGCGAGTACCATCGTCGCTCCAGCCAAACTGGTTGGAGCAGGGATGGGTGACGGTGTGGTTGCCCAATTCATGCCCGCATGCTGCAACAGCGCGCCACGGCTCCAGATCCCGTTCCCAGCCGTCGCGCGGATTGAGGTAGAAGGTGCCCTGGAAACCGGCGCGATCCAGCATGGGCACGGCCCGTGCCAGTTGGGACGGCATGCCGTCGTCAAACGACAACGACACTGCGGCCTGGCGGGCTTCCGGCCACGAAAACGTAGAGGAGTCAGCTGATGTCTGCATGTTCGCCCACTATTCCGGATGGGTGTGCCTGGACCAGAAAACCAGATCTCCCGCCAGAACCTGTGCAGGAGGCGCCAGGGTACCGACTTCCTGGATTCGGATCTCATTTTGCCCGGACGGACCTTCCGCGGCAAAGGCAATCCAGCGGGAATCGGCGGACCACAGTGTATGGCTGCGGGCGTACTGGTCCGAGAAGTACAGATACCGCTGCAGGAAATCCGGCGGGCTGTGGGCCGAGCCAACCTCCCTGATCCCGTCCTCGGACCAAATACGCAGGTTGAAATCACCCGGCCGGCCGGACAAATCCCCTTCCCAGTACAACAGACGCTCCCCATCCGGCGACCAGAACGCGGCCATGACTGGCATTGTGGTGATCTGTTCAAGCGTGGCCGATTCCAGTGAATAGAGGTACAGAGGCCCGAAGGCATTGACAGGCACCCTGTCCGAAGTTTCAATCACGGCCAGGTGGTCGCCTGTTGGATCGGGATAGACCGCCAGGTGCGAACCCTGATACCAGGTCACCACCTCTTCCTTCCCTGTGTCCAGGTCGGCCCGAACCAGTGTGGCCACACCGTCCCGCAGGTCTCCGTAGACGATCGACTCGCTGTCCGGCAACCAAGCCGGCGCCGCGAACGCCGAACTGGAATCCGTAATAGGCAGCGGTTGCTCGGGCGAACCGGCCCACACGATGCTGGCGTTCCTGTGCACCAGCATTCGTTCCCCGTCCGGCGCCCAGTCGTAGTAGAACGGAGCACCCACATCGACGATGCGCGCCGTGCCGTAGCCGGAACCCTCCATGTCAATGACACTCATGGCCATCGTGGGCTGACCATCCACCACCCAGTTGCCGAGCAACGACAGCCTGGTACCCTGCGGATTCCAGTACATGTAGAAGGGCGGAAACACCGTGGCCACGCGCAAACGGACGGTGCCTGCGGTATCCGCCACCAGGATCTGCCCGGAAGCCCTCGTACCGTCAAGCTCCGACCGCACCCAGGCCAGTTCGGCGGCAACCGGAGACCACACCGGTTGCCCATGGACCACCGTGGCGGAGGCGTCGTCCGTCAGTTGAACCCTCTCGCCTGTGGCCGGATCCACTACCACCAGATTGCCGTCGGCCTCCCGCACGACCAGCAATTGGTGTCCGGTCAACCGTTCGGGGGGTATCGTGAACTGCGGCGGCGCAGGAACCGGCAGGGGCGTACAGGCAGTTGCGGCCACAACCACGCACACCATCGCCAAGACAAACGGAACCACCCCGAGGCGTCCGTACATACTCATGTCCAGTTCCTTGACCATCGGGTCGTTTTGCCAACGCGGAATCGTCTTGGCAGTTGCCTAACGGATGCCGAAACCTGTTCTCACCGACCGGATTCACACGAAAAAGGGAGGCCGGTATCGCCCTGGCACCGCCAGATTCAACCGTCAGTTTGAACGAACTCCGCTGTTGCCGCACCTGTGATTCGCCATTTCCGTCCAAGATGGCCCGGCGTTCGACCTCACTTCCCATGGGGGTGCTGATGGAAAATGCCCCTGGCATGCATCCGCTGGTGCAGCCGATTGTAGGCCTGTTCCAGGACCAGGCGCATGGCCTCGAAGCGTTGTTCGTCAGGCCGTGTGGCGATGGTTTCCAGATAGGCCCGTGTGCCTTCAATCTGTGCCAACAGGGAGACCGCAGCCTCGTCGTTGAAGTGGGCCGAACCTTCCAACGTAACCATGACGGACGAGGAGTGGGCCGCGATGCGTTCGGGATCCTCGGTATAGGTTCCGCGCACCCGTACGGCGATCCAGGTTGACTCCGTGACCTGTACCGAACAGGTGCCCTTCAGGGCGCGACCGCCGTTGCCGTCCTCGAGCTGGACGATTCTGCCGCCAACAATCACCTCCACCCGGTGAATCGGCACCCGGACCGATTCGACCTGCCACTCCACGGCCACCGTGCCACCGGATGCCGGCAGACGAACCCTGGTCCCGGGCCTCTGCCCTTCCACCGCAACGTCCACCAGTGGTCCGATTGTCACGAACGTGTCACCATCGCGGACGGCATCCATCCAGTTCTCGTAGGTGAATTCCCGGGCTCCCAGGTTGGCATAGGTCCGTACCCCGCCCAGCAGTGCGCTGGCCATCATCTTGTCCGAACCCCCAACCACCGGAATGTGGTACCCGAGGTTCAGGAAGCGGTACCAGTCGGCAATTCCGTACTTGCTGATCTGCTGACTGTACGGATTCATCACCATCATTTCGATGCCGTGCACCAAACCCAGAACCACGTCGGCCGCCCGTTCGCCTTGGGGATTGGGCCCGTGGGGCGAAATGACCAGGCCACCCTGTTCGATGCAGCGCCGGGACCACTGGGCCATGGTGACTTCCTGCGCATCGCCGATGGCGGACTCGTTGGGACCACCCGTGCACAGGGGGTGAATCATCTCGCCCGAGTAACCCAGCAGCGAGACATGGCCGAGCACGTGCATGCGGTTTTCGGTACCGACCCGAACCAGGTACTCGCCGTCGCCGCCGAAGTCGCGGGCGCCCAAGGTGGTGGCACCGTCGAAGTCGGTGACATTGGAGAACATCTCCCCCCATTGGCTGGCCAGCAGGTTGACCACGTTGAGACCCTCGGCAGCGCCTTCCAAGAGAGCCGTGGTCGGGCTAAGAAAATGCACATGGGTGTCGGCCGACACCCATCCCTGCTCCCGCCACCGGAGCACGCGGTCCAGTTCAACGACGACCTCCTCGGTCTCCGGCCCGATGTCCAGGACTTCCCGGTGGGGCAGCGCTTCCAGCCCATACACGGCTTCGAGGTACACGGGTCCCAGAGGCAGTTCAGCCTCGACGTCCCCGTGCACGTAGGCGTACTGGTTGGCGCCGTTCACGAACTCCCCGTAGTTGTCCTCGAACCAGTGGCCGTTGACCCGCCGGTGCCCGCCGCGCGGCGGCAGGTACTCGCCGTGGGCGCCGTGCAGATGCAGACGGACGGCGATGGGCTGTCCGTTCTCCCTGAGACGGAAGCACAGCTTCACCGGCCGGCTGGCCGGTTCGATCACCTGCAAGCCGACCTCCGCATCGGGATCTTGCGCCAGGTCGGCCACCAGGCTGCACCCCTCCTTGGTGGCCGCATACAGTCGAGCATCGGGATGGGCGGCGTATTCGACCACGATCTCGTCGGTGCTGACAGCCGGTTGCCGGTCGAATGGATCCGGCTTCCAGGATTCGGGGTCGTAGACGAGTACGGGACGGGCCGAGATGACCATGCCCATGTCCATGTCCAAACCCAGGACATCCTGGGTCTCCGAGATTTCCAATCCTGGTGGCAAGGGCACCCGCAGTTTGCGACGCGGCTCCCAGCGCAATGGGTTTTGTGCCGTTTGCACCAGCGACAGGCCAAAGATGGCCGCCTCCTCGCCGCAACCCGTCAGTTCCAGCGTGTCCAATGGCAAGTCCGGATGTGGATTGGGCATGGCATACACCCACAGGTTTTCTCCCTCACTGCCCGACTGCCTGCCCGAATTGTGGCGAACCTCTCCGTACCCGTAGCTGGTGCGGAGAGTGACGCCCATGGCATAAGCTTCCATCATCGTCGGGTCCACGGTGTGCGGCCGGTGGGGAACGGCTTCGAAGGCACTGGCACCCCAGCCAATCCGCAACTGTTGGATCGCAAACCTCCTGCGAATGGGTTGTGCGTGACGGGATCCATCGGCATAGACCAGCGCGTATTCCGCTACCGGGTTGCCCACCGAATTGCCATCCCTTGAATCATCCGCAAATCCCGCCAGGTAGTTGGTTTTGATGTCCTCAACACAATGCAGGAAGACCAGCCAGTTGGCGAGGGAACCATCCAGCGCGACATGCACCGTGTTGTCCGTCAGGTGAATCACATCCGGGTCCGGCGACGAAGCCCCGCCCAACAGGAACGGCAATCCCCAAAAGGCAGCTTCGCCGTATCCCGGTTCCAAAGCCGTTCCGGGGTGAAGTGCGGCCGGCAGGCCGGCGCGTGTGGCGTTGTAGGCAGCGGACAGGTCTACGGGGCGGCCAAGCGGCGTTGAGGGGACTTGGGGCATGCTTTGCTTGCTCTGGAATTGGAATCGCCGGGAAAGTACTGTTCGCAGTTGGTTCGCGAGTCCGGCGCGATGTCGGGCCACCGGCAAAGCGGGAAAGGGTGCCGGCGAAGACACCGCATCACCTCCGATCAGCGACGGTACAGTCTACAGAAGGCACAGGGTATGCATAGGCGGCAACGGACCTGCCGCTTGACGAGACCTCACAGGGAACAGCATCACAACAAGTGCACCAACTGATCATCCCCGACCAGAATTTGGCAGCCAACAACAAAGGAGCAGGAAACGGACCGGGATTGAACGGGCTGCGTGCCGCATGGGTTCGAACTCGTCAGTCGCCACCAAGAAACGGGTCGGGGTATGCACTGGGTGGTGCCAGCATGGCCTTTTGCCGCCTCGTCATCGTTGGATAGTCGTCGGCATTGAAGTACCGGTTGGCCCAGGACATGGCGGGCGGGGAATATTTGTAGAAGATAGTGCGCCGCTCCTGGCCCCGCCAAGGCAGCGTACCGTGGGTCATGGCCTCAGTAAACAGGATGGCGGTTCCCGCCCTGCCGGTGACCTTGGTCACAAACGGCAGGTCCTGGCTCCCATCCAGTTCCTTCCAATGGCTCGGAAACGCGTAGTTGCTCTTGTGGCTGCCGGGTACGGCCGCAAAGCCGCCGTCGCCCGGGTTCACGTCATACAGGTTGTAGGCCACAACGAACAGGCCGTTGCGTATCGTGTTGTTCCGGTGCCGGTAGTAGTGCGTGGGATGCAAGGGTGTCGCGCCGCCGTGCAGCGAGGTTCCAATGGGACCCTTGCCCGACCTGATGATGTCGAGATAGACGTGATCCAACCGCAGGGGATCGCCGATCAGTTCCGCCAGGTAGTCAACGATGCGCGGGTTGTCGACCAGTTCCTGGTACGGCTGGCCCCATTCCAACAGGTCAAGAAACCGATGCGTGTGGTCTTCCGCAGCCACCTCGTCCGCGATGCGCCGATCCAGAATTTTGTTCAATGCGGTCAGTTGATTGGCATCCAGGGCGTCTTCCACCACCAGATACCCCTGCAGGTCAAACAGATACCGTTCATCCCCGTTCATGCTCAAGTTCCTTCCAGATTACTTCCCGATCTTGTCCCGTTGCTACGGACAGGTCCGCCGGCACATCCGATAACGACACGACAACCGCAATGTGCCCGAAGTCGAACCGGCCGCGACCTGGCCGGACCTCGGGCCGACAACACCGCAGGCCCTGCCGTTCAATCGTCTGCATTGGCCAGGGTGGGGCCGTACGGCAGCAACGCCACCGTGCCGTACGGGTTGAAGATGTGATCGTCCTCCTGGCGGGCGAACTCCCAAAGATGTTTGATTAAATCCTTGCGCACCTCCTCGTACGAAGAGTCGTCAATCCGGTTCACCATCTCGTGCGGATCCTTTTCCAGGTCGTAGAACTCATCGAAGTCAAACCCGTTGAACACATACTTGAACCGGTCGCTGAAGACAGCCCGTTGGGTGTAGTACAACTCGACTCCATTCAGCTGGGTGCACAGATGGGAGCGCCAGTTGTCGGGCTCTCTGTCCTCAAGAAACGACACCAAACTTGCTCCCGAGTGTCGCTGGTCACTGGACACTCCAGCCAAGTCCAGAAATGTGGGGGCAAAGTCGGCCATGGACACAAGCCGGTCCACACTTCTGCCAGGGTTGCGGATGCCGTTGGGCCAGCGCGCGATGCAAGGCACGTGGTACGCCTCCCGGAAGGCGGGAATCCCCTTGAGATACAGGCCGTGCGCGCCGCAGTAGTCGCCATGGTCCGACATGAACAGGACCAGGGTATCGTCGGCCTGTCCCGTTGCCTCCAGGGCGTCGAGCACCTCGCCGAACAGGGCGTCTTCCAGCGTGCAGTAGGCCCAATAGTGGGCAATCGAGTCCCGAACCTCGTCGGGGGTCAGTTGATCCCACAGCTGCCTGCGCTGCCGCTGGTATACGGCCGGCTTATCGCGCAGGCTGTCTCCATAGCTTTCCGGCAACTCGATGCCGGCCGCGTCGTACATGTCCCGGTAGCGCCTGGGGACGTTAAAGGGATCGTGCGGTCCGATGGGGCCGACCCACATCATCCAGGGCGTGTCTTCCCTGACGGCCTCGTTGTGCAGCCAATCCACGGCCCGGCTGACAACCCGGTAGTCCGCAAGGGCCTCGTAGGCCTTGTCTCCCGAGTCCTCCAGGGTGCGGTACACCTCGAAATCCCCCCAGCCCGGGCGTTGCACGTGTCCCGGTATCCGTGGCGGAAGCCTCTCTTCGTAAGCCAAACCCGCCCACCTGTCCACATCCTTGGGCACGGACCGGCCGGATGCCTTGACCGGTGTGGAGGGCACCAGTTCGTCCCAGCCGCGATCCGCCGCGGCCTCGCAGGCGGACACATGCCATTTGCCGCTGAACGGCATGCGGTACCCGCTCTCCCGCAATCGCTCCGAGAACGTTTCAACTCCTTCGTTCAGGCCGTAGTTGATGGCAGTACTGGTGTTGACGTTGTTGTGGATCCCGTGCCGACTGGGATACAGGCCCGTGAAGAAAGTGGCGCGCGATGGACAGCAGTGTGCGGTAGGTGCATAGGTTGACGCAAAGGTGATACCTTCTGACGCAAACCGTTCCGCTCGGGGCGTGATGCAGGGATGGGCCGGTGAAACCACGTCGGCTTGTTCCTGGTCCGTCATGAACACAAGGATGTTGGGATGCACGAACGCAACTCTCCTAACTTGAACCCGCAGGGGGATGGAAGCCAGTCCCGGTTTCAGTAAACCCGCCACACGGTAAAAATCAAGATCAACCAGGGGTGGCAATCCAACGGCGCAAGGTCCGGCCTGACGCGTATGATGGGTTTTGGCAGTCTAACCCACCGAGCGGCAGAACCCGGCTACGGTGGTACTGTTTCACTTTCGTTGAAAACCGTTCAGGTCCACCTGAACGGCTCCTTTTGCACGGTCCTGGTGGCCGGCCGGCTTCAAGGGATAAGGAAGCCGTATATGTCCGTATGAGCCACTTTCAACGAAAGTGAAACAGTGCCGCTACGGTCGTCGTCGAACCCACAGGTTTGGTGCACGAATGGCCACCGACCCTGACGATCCCCCACTGGTGAGCTGAACAACCTCGGATACGGCAGAGCTTGTCCTCTCCGCCATGTACGCCGCCACACACAACGTTTCAACCAGAAAAAGACAGGGTTGATCTTGCTAAGATCGATGCCAACCGCCTCCGTCCATTGCATTCCACGGTTTGGGACTTATACCAATCCATTACAATAGAATTACTTGACATGTGAGAGGTTGCGCAGGGAG
>VXMJ01000011.1:0-17540 GCA_009841145.1 Caldilineaceae bacterium SB0661_bin_34
CCAAGGCCATGACCAGGAGTGCCAAGGGCACGGTTGAAGAGCCCGGCAAGAATGTAAAGCCGAAGGCCGGACTCAACCGCGGGATCCTCAATACGGGTTGGGGGCAGCTGGAACGAAATCTGGATTACAAGGCGGGCGGGGTCTTGAAGGTGGACGCCGCCTACACGTCCCAAACCTGCTCATCGTGCGGACACATCAGCCAGGGGAATCGCAGGACACAGGCAACATTCAAGTGCGTGGCGTGTGGCTTCAAGGCGAACGCCGACCACAACGCCGCCCTCAACATCCTGGCGCGGGGCCTGGCCCTGCTCCCGAAGGCCCGCGGGAATGGGGCTTCTGCACGGCGAGAGGCGCTCGGTCCCTGTTTGTTGCCTTTGGCAATGGACAAATCGACCTCACCGACCCGTGAACAAGGCATGCCGACGGCGCAGGGACCTCCGGGTTCCGGTGCCTGGTCAAGTATGTAATTCCCATATCATGGTCAAGCACAAGTCGGCTGGTTGGAACAGGAAGAGGATCTCCCACAGTCATGAAACACTCGCAACCGAACTCCGCCCTGCTGCTCCGACTCCTGGGACAGCAGCATTCCCCACAGGAGGCCTGTAGAGAGGCAAGCCTTGACCATGCCGATTTCCAGGCTTGGTGGCGGGATCAGTTGAAACAGCGAGTGCCCGACCAGAACGTTCGATGTCCCTCGGAGGTGTCGTCTCCCGTCCGCATTCTGCGCGACCAACGCGGTGTTCCCCACATCCATGCCGAATCAGACCTGGACCTGTACACGGGCTACGGCTACGCCATGGCCCAGGACCGCCTGTGGCAACTGGACTACTACCGTCGGCAGGCCCACGGCCGCCTGGCCGAAATCCTGGGCGCCAAAGCCTGTCCGGAGGCCACAGGCGGCGCACCGACAGCCCTGCAAAGGGACACGATTGCCAGAACAATCGGCTTTGCGCGCATCGCCAAGGCACAGTGGCAGATCATGCAGGATTCGGCTGCCGACCGATTACAGGCGTTTGCCAAAGGCATCAACCAGTTGATGGAGGAAACCCGAGACAGTCCCCCCATAGAGTTCGCGCTGCTGGACTACGCCCCCGAGCCGTGGCATCCGATTGACACGCTCGCAATCTGGTGCGAGTTTCAGTACTACCTAACCGTCCGCCTGCCGGTCATCTACGTTCCGGAAATCGCCCGGCAACACTTGGGGGACGGACCGCTGTACGAAGCATTCCTGCAGGGCGAAGCGGACGCGGAGAGCATCCTGCCACCCGGTTCGGTGCCGGCTTCCCTGCATGATCCCGTGGGCCGGGCCGTGGGCGATCCCGAGGAGGCCGTCGGCAGCAACAACTGGACCGTAGCCGGATCGCGTTCCCGGTCCGGCCATCCCCTGCTAGCCAGCGATCCCCACATTGCCTTCAATGCCGTCTCCTGCTGGTACGAGGCACACTTGGCGGACGGCGCAGAGTTGGATGCTGCCGGCGCCGGCTACATTGGCGTGCCCGGTTTGCTGTTCGGCCGCAACCACAATCTGGCCTTCGGCATCACCAACAACATCTGCTCCCAACGGGACCTGTACCGGGAAAGAACCGACACGGACCACCCAAACCAGTTCCTATCCGGTGGAGAGTGGATGCCCGCGCGTTCCCTGACGGAACGCATCGAGGTGAGGAATGCAGACCCCGTGGATCTCGAGGTGGTCTTCTCGCCTACGGGCCCGATTGTCAATCACCTCCTGCCGGAGGCCGCCCGCGGCAGCGAACCCGTCTCGCTGCGGTGGATGGGTACCACCTTGGGACCGGACGGCCAAACCGAGCGGGGTGCCGAAGTCGGCGTCCTGATGAAGACCAACAGGGCGCGCACGTGCGACGAGTTCCGATCGGCGCTGGCCGATTGGCGCGTTCCCACCCTGAGCATGGTGTTCGCCGACGCGGAAGGCAGTATCGGCTACCAGTGCACAGGGGCCATTCCCATCCGCCGGAACTGGCACCGCGGATACCGCAAGGCATGGGAACCGGAGGATGCCTGGCAGGGTGTGGTGCCCTTCAGGGGACTGCCGGCCATGTCCAATCCGCAGCAGGGTTGGATTCGCACAGCCAACAACCGCACCGCCGGCGACGACTACCCCTATCCGCTGTCCGGGACCTGGGCCAGCGGACATCGCGCACAGCGCGTCCGGCAGATGCTGGAAGCCAACGATCGGATGACGCGCCAAGCCTGTATGGAGATGCAGGCGGACACGCTGTCGCTCAGGGCCAAGGACTGCCTGCCGCACCTGTTGCACCTGCTGGACGGGCACCCCGCCCCGTTGGTGCGGGAAGCCGCGGTGCGGTTGCAGGCATGGGACTGCCACATGGAGCCGGATTCAGTGGGGAGCGCGCTTTTCGAAACCTTCTTTGCGAAATGGCAGCTCAGGGTCGCCTCGCAAAGGTTTCCTCCCGCTGTGGCCGCCCAGGTGGCCGACAGCATCGCCGGGCTTGCCAACGCCTTGTTGGAAGGCGATCCTGCAGGTTGGTTTGAGAAGGAGCAATCCCGCCGCGATGAGGTGTCCCGAACCATGCTGGAGGTCTGCCGCCAGCTTGAGACGCAGTTGGGAACAGACATGGATCAGTGGACGTGGGGACGGCTGCACCGCATCCACCTCCACCATCCCCTGTCCTACATCGGGGCGGTGAGTGAACTGCTGGACCGCGGCGGCAATCCCGTCGGAGGATCGGGCGTCACTGTCTGCAACACCGGCATGGACCCCAACTACGCGGCCAACATGGGAGCCAACTACCGTATCGTCGCCGATTTGGATCCGGGCTCACCGGACCTCTTCGCCATTGACGCCGCGGGACAGTCCGGGCATCCGGGCAGCGCCCACTACTGTGATCAGCTACCGGATTGGCTGGCAGGCAACCTGGCCACACTGTCCTTGGCGTCGGCCGACGACCTGAAGAACGTGGAAGCAGACATGATTCTGGTGCCAAACGGCACCGCCGCGCGGGACTGACCACGAACCGGGAACTACACGAGGGCAATCCTGCGTCCGGTTTCGCTGGAGGCATAGGCGGCGTCCATCACGCGCGCCACGTGCAGCGCATCCGCGCCCGTGGTTAGGGGTTTCACCCGCCCCTGGGCCGCATGTACAAAGCGGCGGATGAAATTCTCCCCGGCCACGCCGCAGTAGGCCGGGGAGTCCGCAATCTCGAATTCGAAGGTGCGCCTGGGAGCGGCATTCCAGGCGGGATGCAAAGTCTCCACGTACAGCCGGGAAGCGTCGCCCAGACCGATGCCCGTCATGTACATGCGGCCCAGCCGGCCGTTCACGCCGAGGTACACATCATTTCCGGCCGGGTTGTGGTACCCGGATCCACTCTGTCCCAGCACATACCCCAGATGCATCGACACGAGTGTCCCGGACTCCAGGGTCAACGACAGATTGGCCATGTCCTCCACATCGATGTCCTCGCCGCTGCGCGTGGCCACCTGGGCGGACACGGTGGCGTAGTCCTCGCCCGTGATGAACCGAATGCGGTCAAGGTCGTGGCATCCCAGCCATGAGATCACGCCGCCTCCGGCATGCTCCTTGTTGAACAGCCAGTGGCGCGGGTTGCGATCCTTGACCTGGGTATAGAGAGCCCGGACCTCCACCGACAGCAATTCCCCGAGCAGGCCCTCCCGGAGGATGGACCGCATCTGGCGGAAGACCGGGTAGCTCCTGGTCTGATAGCAGACGGACAGCAGGGCTTCGCCTTGGGCAGCCGTATCCAGAACCTGTTGTGTTTCCGCGGCATTGCGGCCAATGGGCTTCTCCGCCATCAGATGAACGCCGGCTTCGAGAACCTGGCTGAACTTGGCGGGTCCGCGGTCGTTGCGAACACAAACGATGGCAAGGAAGGGACGATGCTCCGTCAACATTCCGGTCAAATCGGTGTGCCAGGCCGTCACCTTGGCACCCTGCCCGGCCTTGGCCCGTTCCAGATCCTCCCGGCTCTCGCCGCATACTACGATGGATTCCACCTCGGGCAGTTGCTGAAGCGTGGCCAGGTGCGACATGGCATGAGGATGCTGCAGTCCCACGAGAGCTGCCTGCATGAATTCCCGTCCTTGGTCAAGTGAGTCGGCGGAACGAGTCTACTGCCTGCGAACAGACCGTCGGATACCGGTCCGGCCACTCCTTCTCCCTGGGGCACACCATGGACCCGCGTGGCCTCAAACCGGAGACGACATGCATTCCCGAAGTCGGACGCATGTGCGTCTCCCGTTCGCTTCCCTGTTCCACCAGCAGTTGTCCGAACCACCCCGCTCGGTCTCAACCAGGCAAACCAACCGGACTTGCCCCATTATGGGTTTGATATTTTGTTCGAAAATTTATTATAATCCACGCCTACGGACCTTTCTTGCCGTCGCAATCCAAGCCTGTCGTGCATTCTCCCGAAAATCCCATCGGCTGCCTGCTGGTCACCCACCTGCCGGCCAAGGCGGAACTGCGGCGCCATCCCGAACTGGAGGGGCGGCCGCTGATCATCTGCGATGGCGGCGCCGGCCGCCCGCGCGTACTGGACCGCACGCCGCAGGCTGGTGAAGCACGCATTGGGGAGCCGCTTGAGGCAGCCCTCTCCCGCTGCAAGGACGCCGTGGCCCTATGGGCCGATACGGAGCACTACGAGGAGGTATCCAACGATCTTCTTGCAGCCCTGGCCGAGGTGACGGACCGCATTGAGCCGGGGGAACCGGGCACCTTTCATCTGGACCTGACCGGCGTGGCCCGCCTGTACGGCGGCCCGGACAACCTGCACCAGACCCTGCTGGCCGCCTGCGACAGCCACTGGCGACCCCGTCTGGGCGTGGCCGCAGGCAAGTTCCCAGCCCGCTGCGCAGCCCTGCAGGCCGAAGCCGGCGGGGTGCAGTGCCTGCCCGGGGAGCGAAAGGCCGTGCGCCGGCAGCTGGCACCCCTCCCGGTCGGTCGGCTGCCCGTGCCCCTGGAAATGGTGGACCGCCTGCGCATCTTCGGTATTCACACCTTCGGTGAACTGGCGCGCCAGTCCGCGGGTGCCGTGGAGGCCCAGTTCGGCCCAGCCGGCCGCCGGGCCTGGGAACTGGCCCGGGGTATGGATCGGGAACCGGTGGTACCGGCAACACTGCCCGTCTCCGTCCAGGAACAATTGGACTTCCCCTTTCCCTCCGACTCCGTGACCATGCTGGAATCCGGCTTGCAGGCACTCTCGCAGCGCATCTGGCAACGCCGCGAACTCCACAACCGAGGCGTGCGCCGCGCCATCGTCAGGGGCTCCCTGGCCGAAGGCGGCACCTGGCACTTCGAGCGCACCCTGAACACGGCCGTCAGCGACGGCGACGAGATGCTGCGCATCCTGCGCAGCGGACTGGCCGCGCGCAGCCCGGATGGAGCCTCCCGCTATCCGGTCGGGGAACTGGAACACCTCACCCTGACCCTCTCCGGCCTGAGCCGGCGCACCGTCGGCCGCCAGCACATCCTGTGGGGCGATACCGACAAGGTCCAGGCCCAAACGCGGCTGGCCGGCCGGCTCGCGGGAGCCGGCCGGTTGATCCCGCTCGAGCCGGAGTCCCGCCTGCCGGAGCGGCGCTGGGCCCTGGGCGAGGAACTAAATCCCCTGAACATGCCCCGCCCGGTGGCCGTGGAAAGCGGCAGCCGGCCCTCCCTGCCGCACCGGGTGGATCTGGCCGGCAAGGGCCGCTGGCAGCGGGTGGTCCGCATTCTGGATCTGTGGGAGGTGGAGACCGAATGGTGGCGTCGGGAACAGGTACGACGGCGCTACTGCCGACTGGAACTGGATCCCGGCAAGCGCATCACCGTCTTCCGCGATCTGGAGAGCGGAGACTGGTTCCAACAGGACTACTGAGCATGTCGCAAGACTATGTGGAGTTGCGTGCCCACTCCTGGTATTCCTTCCACGCCGGTGCTTCCTCCGTCTCGGAACTGCTGACCAAGGCGGCCGAGCTGGAACAGCCGGCGCTGGGCCTGACCGACACCGGCAATCTGTGTGGTGCCCTGGAATTTGCCCGTCTTGCCAACAGCCTGGGCATCCAGCCCGTCACGGGCGCCGACCTGGTGGTGCAGGAAGGGGAACGCAGCGGTCCCGTCACCCTGCTGGCAGAGTCCGGGCATGGCTACGCGGCCCTCTGCCGCCTGCTCTCGCAGGCCCATCGGGACGGCCAGCGGCGCACACCCCGACTGCCCGCCGGACAGTTGGCAAAGCTGGTTGACGGCAACGGCCTGATTCAACTCACCGGGGCACCCGGCAGCCTGCTGGCGAACCGGATCGAGACCGGTCACTGGCGCGAGGCCCGCCAGATCGTGGAACAGGCCATTGCCTGGCTGGGACGCGGCTCCGTCTTTCTGGAGCTGCAGCAGCACCTGGTGCATGGCGATCGCGAGCGCAACCGGCGTCTGCGGGAATTGGCGGACCACTGCGGCGTGGCCTGTGTGGTCACCAACGAGGTCTGGTACCACGACCGCAGCCGGGCCCGCCTGCACGATGTCCTGGTGGCCATCGGTCTCAACAGCTCGCTGTCCGAAGCCCGCGCCCATCTGAAGGCCAATAGCCAGTACTGGCTCAAGCGCGGGGCCGAACTGGCACTTCCGTTCCAGGCCCATCCGGAAGCCATGGCCAACAGCGTACGCATCGCGGAGCGCTGCGCCGGCTTCAACCTGGAGCACTACATGACCGACCTCTACCGCTTCCCCGATGCCCCGACACCTCAGGGCCATGATGCCCAAAGCTGGTTGGAAGCCATGTGCCGGGAGGCCGCCCGGTACCGCTATGGACGCGTGACGCGCCGGGTCCGGGCCCGCTTGGACGAAGAGTTTCGCCGAATCCGCCAGCACCGGCTGGCCGGCTTTTTCCTGATCTACCACCGCGTAATCGAGCTGGCGCGCGAGGTGATGCGGGAACTGGGGCATGCGGATCGGGAAATACCGGTGCCGTGGCTGGCACCCGGACGGGGACGAGGCTCCTCCGTAGTGATGGTAGTGGGCTATCTAATCGGCCTGTCCCATGTGGATCCGCTGGCCTACAACCTGCCCCTGGAGCGTTTCATGCCGGAGGACATGGCCGGTCCGCCGGACATCGATCTGGACTTTCCACGCGACATTCGGGAGAAGCTGATCCTGCGTCTGCTTGAGGAGTGGGGCTGGGAACACGCAGCCCTGACCGGCATGTTCGCCACCTACAAGACGCGGGGTGTCATCCGGGATCTGGGCCGCACACTGGGCCTGCCGTCGGAAGAGATTGGACGGCTGGCCAAAATCGCAGAATCCAGGGTCCGCGGGCTGGCCGACGAACTGGCCACCCTACCCGGCTACCGGGACAAGCTGGAGCAGCCGGGCTGGCGGGAACTGGCCACCCTCTCCGGCCAGCTGGGCGGCTTTCCCAAGGGCGTGGCCCAGCACCCGGGCGGCATGGTGATTTCCTCCATCCCACTGACCGATATGGTGCCGGTGCAGCCATCCGCCATTGAAGGGCGCGTGGTCTGCCAGTGGGACAAGGACAGCGTGGACGACGCCGGCTTCGTCAAGATTGACCTGCTGTCGCTGGGGGCCCTTTCCCAGATGCAGGAGGCCATAACCCTGGTTCGGGAACGCACGGGTACCGACCTCGATCTGAGTCGCATCGACATTGCGGACCCGGCCGTCTACGGGGACTTGGGAGCCGGCAAGACCGTAGGCGTTTTCCAAGTGGAAAGCGCGGCCCAGATGCAAACGATCACGCGCCTGCGGCCGGAGAACATCTACGACCTGGCCATGGAAGTGGCCGCGGGGCGGCCGGGCGGGGGCGCCCACGGCGGGGTTGCGGAGTTCCTGCGCCGCCGCGGCGGCGCGGTCTGGGACTACGACCATCCGCTGGAGGAAGAGGCGCTGGGTCGCACACTGGGCATCATTCTCTTCCAGGATCAGGTGGTGCACTTGGGCATGGATGTGGCTGGCCTGACCGCGCGCGAGGCGGATCTCCTGCGCCGGGCCTTTGCCCGCCGCAACAACGAGGATCTAATCGCGTACTACTGGGACGTGTTCCGCGCAGGTGCGGCCGCCCGTGGCGTGCCGGAGGAGACGGCTGCCCGGATCTTCGCCAAGTTCAATCCCCACTACATGTTCCCGGAAGGGCATGCCCTGGCCTTTGCCTTCACGGCCTACCAGATGGCCTGGCTGCGGCGCTACTGGCCGCTGGAGTTCTTCATCGCGCTGTTCAACCAGCAGCCGATGGGCTTCTGGGATCCGGAGACCCTAAAGGTGGAGGCTCGGCACATGGGCCTGGAAGTGCACCATCCGGATGTGAACCGTTCCGGCCTCAAGACCGTGCCGGACGGACCGCGGGCCATGCGCCTGGGGCTGACCCAGGTCAAGGGGCTGGATGCGCGATTGGCCGCAACCCTGCTGACGGCCCGTGCCGACGCCCCCTTCGCCAACCTGGCCGACCTGGTCTCCCGCAGCCGCCTGCCGCAGGCGGCCCTGGAAAACCTGGTGCGAGCCGGCGCCGTGGACAACCTGCCGGGCGTGACAAACCGCCGGCAGTCCCTGTGGGAAATCGGCGTGCGCCATCGTCCGGATCGCAGCGGCCATCCCGAACTGGATCTGCCCGTGGACGGGGTGATGGCGGATCTGGCCCCCGAAAGCGCGGCGGACCGCATGCTGAGCGAATACGCCACGCTCGGCCTGTCGCCGGCCGGCCATGTGATGGAACTGGCGCGGCCCCAGCTGACCGACGACGTGCTGTGCAGCAACCAACTGGACGGGATTGCGCACGGCACAATCGTGCGCGTAGCCGGACGCGTGGTGCGTCGTCAACGACCGTTGGCCAAGGCCGTCTTCATGACGCTGGAAGATGAATGGGGCCTGATCCCGGTGGCGGTCTGGCCGGATGTCTGGCAGGCGTACAAGCAGGAACTAAAGCAGCCGCTGGTGGTAATCCAGGGCGAGGTTTCGCGCATCGACAACACCATGAACATTGCCACCCACTGTGCCTGGGGCCTGAAGCTGCCCGGACGACGGTTCGAAAACGTTACGCGTCCGGACTGGCGATAGGGGGATAAGGGGGATGGGCTCCGCTCGTGCCCAAGCCCGGAGCGATGTCCATAAGAACTGCAGGGTAAGTTTTCCCCGCACGCGCGACATACATGTCAAGGCTGTCTGGCCAAGGACGTGAGTCGACTGGCGATCTCGTGTTGAGGTAGAAAGACTGCACTGTCACTTTGCCAAGTCCGGAGGGCGTCAACCAAGAGACATGTGGAGCAGGCTTCGGCAACGGCCAACTCGTCAATGACCCATAGCACGCCGTGGACGCGAAGCCCCTCGCTGACAGCGACTTTACGGAGCAGGGCGTCGCCTGTCAGGAGAATTCCTCGGTTGGCAAGTGCCGCAACAAGACAGAAGCAGTCGTTTGCAGATAGGGCACGGTAGCGCTCCTTGAGCATCAAGGCCTGCGCGACCTCGGTGGGAGTCAGATCGTGAGTGATCATGCCTTGAGCATCGAGGCGCTGCCATTGCCGATCCGAGAAGTCAAGGAGTTCCGAAGCCCGTATGGGCAGCGGAATGATCAAGCGGTACGGCAGGTTGCCAAGGACCCTAAGCAATCCTCCTTTCCGGAGGTCGATCAGACAGGAAGCGTCAATGACGCACGTCACTGGACAACTGGTCCGTTGATCTGTCGCTCGATCTCGTCGAGAGGTTCATTGAGAAGCGCAGCTGCACGGACCGGCGAGATCAGCTCTTCACCGATTGCGTGCCAGACGAGGCGTTTGAAACGCTGGGGTTTTTCAAATGCACCGAAACCCTGGTTGGAGCGGATGGGTTCCGGTTCCGTCGCGCGCCAAGGGCGGGCGAAAGTGGCAAAGGTGCGTTGGACCGTAGCAGGGCGCAGGATGCCGACTTGCCCCAGGCGGACCAGCATGGCTGCTGCTGATACGCCATAGGTGTGCTTGAGGCGCATGATTTCGTAGTAAGTGATGCGGTGACGGATGGCTCCCACTTCCTCTCGAAGACGTTGTCCCGGAACGAGGAAGGCACCTGCAAATCGGTTCATTGCGTTCTCCAGCTTGATGGCCGGATTGCCGGTGGACCGAATGATCCTGTGTGCGAGTTCATGGGCCAGGGTGAAGCGTTTGCGTTCAATGTTGGTCCGGCTGGATACAACGATTGCATCGGCGACCGGCTTGCCGTCTCGCAGAACATGACACGCCAAGCCATTGATGCGCTCGGAGAGGTTGGCTTCGACCACCTTTATGCCCCTATCCTCGAGGAGAGCACAGAGGCTTGGCACCGGATCCGTCCCGAGGTCCCATGCTCTGCGAAGTTCATCAGCCTTGGCATCAATCTGTTGTTCGGTGGCAACACTGTCGCAGCAACGGGCCTTGAAGGGATCGGCCACTGAGGGTATGTCGAGGATATCCTCTATGGTCAGATACCGTTCCAGATTGTCAATTAGGATGGCTTCGGCGCGGTCGCGGTCGCGAGCGGAAGTGTGGGCGTGCTTGCGGAATTCAAGGCCGTCAAGCGCCTCGACCTGGGTACTCATGAGGAAGTCCAGCGAGACATCGAGTGCTTTGCCTAGGCCGACCAGAACTGCCGAAGAAGGCATCATCTTGCCCGCCTCGTATTTGCTGATGGCCTGTGCTGTAATCTTGGGGTCCATCCGTTCGGCGAGTGCCCGCATCGAAAGACCTGCCTGCTTGCGGGCGAGCCGAAGGCGAGTTCCAAACATGCCAATCTCTCCCATTGCACAACTGAAGGTTGACATGATATGAAATAACATAGTTTTGTCAACCATAGATTGACAATACCGGGTTTCAATCTGAGCAATTCATGACGAGTTGCTCAATGGCACCGCAACGAGAAGCCAGGAGAGTGTTTGGATGTCCACATCCGCAATGAAACAAGATGCCTTCCGTGAACGCATCGCTGGGTTGACGGTGCATTCCGGAGACGGGCACCGAGCACCCGGCAAGGCCTTGCTAGTCCTGTTGGCCGTGCGCGGCGTGCTCCACGATTCACCACGCCTCCGAGCACACAGTCATCTGGAAGAGGAGGCACAACCACTGTTGGAGGTTTTTGGGCCGCCAATGTCCGGCTCGCTGCCTGATTTGCCTTTCCAACGCCTCGCAGACAGCGGCCTGTGGGAAACGGAGGGACCAGCCATTGATTCCGAAGCCGCCTCCGAAGAGATGGGCGGCTTCCCGCAATCGGTGTACAACCTGTTGGCCAACGACCACTACTTGATGAAGGAGACGGTGCTGCACCTGCTCGATCTGCACTTCACCAAAAGCGTTCAACCCGATCTGCTCGAGATGCTGGGCGCGTCCGAGCTTTGGAATCCGGCATCGCGTTCCGCGCAGGCTTCCCCACAACAGCGCGCGGTGGTGGCGGGATTCCGGGCGACAGTCCTGAACGCATACCGGAACCGGTGTGCCGTCTGCGGAAACGGGGTGTGGGTTGGCGGAATGCCCCTGGGAATTCAACTCACCCATATTCACTGGCACTCCCACGGAGGTGAATTCAGCCTTTCCAACGCCTTGGCCCTGTGCACCCTGCACCAGAAGCTGTTTGATGTGGGAGGCTTCACGATTTCGGACAACCTTCGTCTGGAAATCTCGTCTCGGCTACGCGTTGAAGATTCCGGGGGCAATGGCTGGATCATGCCGACCCCGGGAAGCCCTATCCACGTACCCGAGGATCCGGACCACAGGCCCCATCCCGATAATTTGGCCTGGCACCGGCGCGAGGTTTTCAGAAAGTAGGTTCCGCACTACCGGCGAACCGAGTCGCACACCCCCCCCGGTATTCATTACAATTTCCAAGGCTGCGGTGTGAACATGACCGTTGTCGACAGAAGGCAATTCCGCATTGGCCAGCAGGTCAGGGGTTGTCATGTACTTTGTCTTCCCCATTCAGTGGCCTGAACAGAACAGGCTGAAAGGAGTTTCGGCATGGACAGAAGAAAGTTTCTCGGAGCCGCCGCCTTGGCAACCGCAGCTGTAGGTGCCAGCGCGTGCGCAGTCACACCGGAGGATCTCACCGCCGCAACCGCCGCGGATCCTTCCCTGCCCGAGGTCTCGTGGCAGATGGCCACGAGCTGGCCACCGCTGCTTGACACCATCTTCGGCGGCGCCACCACGTTCGCCGAGAACGTAAGTGCCCTGACCGGCGGCAAGTTCACGATCGATGTCCGGGCAGCCGGCGAACTGGCACCCGGCCTTGAGGTCCTCAACGTTGTGGAGCAAGGTGCCGTCCAGTGCGGCCACACCGCCTCCTACTACTATGTGGGCAAGAGTCCCGTGACGGCCTTCGGCACGGCCCTGCCCTTCGGCCTGACCAACCGCCAGAACAATGCCTGGTTCTATCAGGGGGGCGGCCTTGAAATGATGCAGGCCTTCTATGGCGAGCGCTTTGGTGTGATTCAGTTCCCGGCCGGCAACACCGGCGCCCAGATGGGTGGCTGGTTCAACAAGGAGATCAAATCCATCGCCGACATGGAAGGCCTGAAGATGCGCATCCCCGGGCTGGGCGGCCAGGTGATGGATCGGCTGGGCGTGACCGTGCAGGTACTGCCCGGCGGCGAGATTTTCCAGGCACTCCAAACGGGAGCCATCGATGCGGCGGAATGGGTCGGACCTTACGACGATCTCCGCCTGAACTTCCAGCAGGCCGCCAAGTTCTACTACTACCCTGGCTGGTGGGAACCAGGACCATCCTTGGAGGTGCAGATCAACCTGGACGAATGGAATGGCCTGCCCGAGGAATACCAGGCCGCCGTCGCCGCTGCCGCCAACGTGGCCAACACCAATATGATGGCCACCTACGACGCCAAGAACATTCCAGCCTTGGCGGAGTTGATGTCGTCGGACGTGGTGTTGAGTCCCTTCCCGGACGATGTCATGCAGGCGGCCGAAGGCGAAGCCTTCGCGATGTACGACGAAATCGCGGCTTCCGATCCGGACTTCAGTTCCATCCTGAGTGCCTGGAGCGAGTTCCGTTCCGGGATCCAGGGTTGGCACGGCCTTGCCGAAGCCGCCATGACCAGCTACCAGTCAATCCTGTAGGTCAACAGGGTGCGGGACACCGGCGATTCGTCCGTCGGCAAGTTCCAGCCCCGCACATTGCAATTCAAGCCAACCCGGTCGCTTCCGGGTTGGCTTGACTGTCTGTTCGGATAGGCTCTTCACAGAAAGGGCATGTCCAGTCAATTGCCACCAGCACAATCAACGATGCTGCATGGCTGGGCAATTGCGCGGTCGAAACGCCGACTCGGCATAAACACGAAATTGGGGTTGAGCGCGTTACTGCCCAAATGGATCTATTTCCATAACATATTGAGGAGGCGCCATGCGGATGCACACTATATTATTATGGGCTCTGCTCTGGCTGTTGGCCGGCCTTTTAACAATGGCCTGCGCGCCTCCTTCGGCGCCTGCGGCCGGGGCGCCAGCGATGTCCAACGCACCACAGGCTGATAGTGCCACCAGCGCACAGGCGGCACCCAGGGCAAATCAATCCTCGTCGGTTCCGGCACCTGAATCGGGGGGCGCGGCGAATCCGAACAACAAACGCTTGCCCCTACAGTACTTTGAGGACTATGGGGTAAATCCCTTCGTCGATGCCGATGAGGATCCGCTGTCCACATTTGCACTGGACGGCGACACCGCGTCCTATGCCGTGGGACGACGTTATCTACGCGACGGCTGGCTGCCCCCGCCCGAGGCGGTACGAATCGAGGAATATGTCAATGCCTTTGAAGGCGGGTTTGGTCCCGCAGAAGAGGGTTTGTCGTTGCACCTGGACGCAGCTCCCGCCCCCTTTGCCCCGGAAGATTATGTACTTCTGCGCGTGGGCGTGGCAGCCCAAGCCTTTCCCACGGAACGGGAGCCGGTATCGCTGATCTTTATTGTCGACGTCAGCGGCTCCATGGACTATGACAATCGCCTGGAGGCAGCCAAGCGCATCATGCTGGGACTGCTGGACCAGGCCGTGCCGGCAGACCGGGCGGCCCTGGTGGTCTACGGGAGCACCGCCGAGGTCATTGTGCCGCTGCAAGACACGGAAGATGCACCTCACTTGGAACGGGCCATTCGAGGGCTGCGAACCGGCGGCGCCACCAATGCGGAGGCCGGTATCCGCCTGGGATATGACATCGCCGCGGACGATATGATGCGCGGCCAAAAGGTGCGCATGGTGCTGTTCAGCGACGGCGTCGGCAATGTCGGCGAGACCGGACCCGACGAGATCCTGGAGGTGGTGGACCAGGCGGCCCAGCGCCAGGCCACCCTGACAACGGTGGGCGTTGGAATCTCGGGGAATTACAACGACGTAATGATGGAACGCCTGGCCAACCGGGGCAACGGCACCTACCACTACATCGAGAACACGGATGAGGAGATCAACTTCCTGGCCGGTCCCGCCCAGGCCGTGTTTCACGAGACGGCGCGGGATGCCCGGATCCAGGTTGAGTTCGATCCGGTGACCGTGCGCAAGTATCGCCTACTGGGCTACGAAAACCGGGCCAAGTCGGACGAGTCCTTCCGCGACGATACCGAGGACTTTGGAGAGATTGGGTTCCGCTCGGACGTAACGGCACTCTATGAAGTGCGGCCGATGGGCGATGAACCACAAGGCGCCATGGCCACGGCCAGACTGCGTTACCGCGATTTGCAACTGGGTGAAGTCGTGGAACGGGAAGCCGTGATCACCTGGGAGGAAGTGCAGGAGCCCGACCGCTACTTCCGCCGCCAGGCCGCGGTCGCGGAATGGGCCGAACTGCTGGGCAAGTCGTTCTACGCGCAGTGCGGCAGCATCGAGGCGGTCTTGGCCGCACTACCGCCCGCGTGGGACCAGGCGGGCAGGCAGTTGGAGCATTTCGTCAGGCGCTCGGAACCCCTGTTCGTACCGTTCTGCGAGACATAGAACCAGGCTATGGGGGATCAAGGACGAATGGGTTGCACAACCTTTGGCGGACGGCGGCGCACAGGACAAAACCCAGGCAGCCTTGACATCAAACTTTGATCAAGACCTCCGAACTCCGGCGCGGCCACACGATGTCCTGGAGACGGACTCCACATGCCTGCCTGCATCCTCATGAGATTGGCTCTTGGTGGAAACAGGCACAGTCTGTGTACCCGTCCAAGTTCCGGTAGGCTGTCCCCAAGACCCCAACCTTCGTGTCGTGACTTCCCTCCTGCTCCTGACGGCGATGGTTGCACACGCCGTCAGGAGCTGCAACAAGCCCTTCACGCGGTCCCAACTGCTGTCGTACCGTAGTTTCATCGCGGGCACGGTCCTCACCGACCAACGACGATTGGTCCAACCCACCCTCAATCCCTTCTTCGTCAGGGTATCGATTGCAAACTGCTCCGGGTCCCGGGCCTCCATGTTCGGTCTCAGAGGAGGCAAGAACCCGGGGCCGACCGGTATCGGTCTCCGCTGGGTGGCCGGGTGGTCCGGGGTTACAGTATCAACAGAAGCAGAAGCCGACCATGCCAATGCGTAGGGATGCCGTCTTGAACAGCAAGCTGGTGGGGAAGGGGACACTCGCGGTCCTGATAGGCATTGCCGTCCTGCTCGGGAACCTGGAGCCCAGGGGGTCGGTCGCGGCCCTCCCAGTGGCTGTGGCTCATGCGCAGGCCGGTCCCTCGGCCTCTCACGCCGCTGATGCGGTGGACGTGGCGGCATGGTCCCGCCAGCTCGAAGACCACCTGAGCGAAGTCCATGCTTTGAGCGGCGAAATTGTGACAGTGGAGATGGGGCCGGACGGCGACGCGGTTGCCTGGATCGTGTCGGCCAGAGGGAACACAGTGGCCCCGGCCACCCTGTATCTGCCTGTAGGCCTCGACCAAACCCTGGCGGAACAGATCCGGGTTGGGGACACTGTCCAGTTCACGGGACGGATCGTGGATTTGGCCGCGTATGAGTCCCGAATGGTGCCGGCAGTGAACCTGGCGGCGTTTCTGGGCCAGGTGGTGTGTGAGGGCAACCCGCCCATCTGCACGGATCTCCCACCCCCCATCCCAGCCGCTGCCCGGCCGTCTACCGCCGCGTCCACCCACTTTACCGTCCAGCGCACTGCCCTGGTGCTCGCTGGACCGGACCGGGCGTATCGCATGGTGGGCAGTCACCGGAGAGGCGACGTAGTTGCCCCCATCGTCTGCAAGGAAGACTGCCCATGGCTCCAGTGGGCAGACGGACAGTGGATTTTCGCGGAGGCTGTGGACGGTCCCACAGAATCCCGCCCCTTGGTTGCCGGGGCCGGCAGTCCAGATCTCCAAGTATCCACCGCTCCCGCGCCGCCTGCACGCCCAGCGGGAGAGCTCACCCCCGACGATCAAGCCCGCTCCTTCTATGAAGCGGGGATCGCCAAAGCCGCACGCGGCCAGCACGCGGAGGCTCTGGCTGACTTTGAGAACGCCCTGCGACTCAGTCCCCAAAACGCAGTGTATTTGTACTATCGAGGTGCCATGAAGGCGCACCTGGGTTGGGCGGACGAGGCGCAGGCCGATTTTGAGAACGCTCTGCGACTCTTGCCAAACCTACCCTTGCTGCTGCTCAACCAGGGCGCAGACAAGTTGTCCGAGGGCCGCTTTGAAGAAGCCCTCGTCGACTTCGATGGTGCCCTGCGCTTCGACCCTCAATATTTCCATGCCTTGGTTACCCGAGCCCTGGCCCAGATGGCCTTGGGCCGCTATGCCGAGGCCATCGCCGACCTCGACGCCGCCCTACAACTCAACCCTTACCATGTCCTGACCTTAATCGATCGGGGTGTCGCCAAGGCCCACCTTGGCCACTATGCCGAGGCCATCGCCGACTACGATGCCGCCCTGAATCTCGATCCCCAACATTTCCTTGCCCTGGGCAACCGAGCCGTGGCCCAGATGGCCTTGGGCCGCTATGCCGAGGCCATCACCGACCTCGATGCCGTCCTACAACTCAACCCTCACCATGTCCTGGCCTTAATTGACCGGGGTGTCGCCAAGGCCCACCTTGGCCACTATGCCGAGGCCATCGCCGACTACAACACCGTCCTACAACTCGACCCCCAACATTCCCGTGCCCTGGGCAACCGAGCCCTGGTCAAGATAACCCTGGGCCGCTATGCCGAGGCCATCACCGACCTCGACGCCGCCCTGCAACTCGATCCCAAGCTTGTCGGACTCTGGTATAACCGGGGTGTCGCCAAGGTCCACCTTGGCCACTATGCCGAAGCCATCGCCGACTTCGACGCAGCCCTGCGTCTCGATCCCATGAATGCCGAACTCTGGAATGACCGGGGCGCCGCCAAAGCTCTCCTCGGCCATTATGCCGAGGCCATCGCCGACTACAACGCCGCCCTGCAACTCGACCCCCAACAGACCCTCTACTTGATGAACCGAGGTCTGGCCAAGTCTACCCTGGGCCGTTATGCCGAGGCCATTGCCGACTTCGACGCAGCCCTGCGTCTCGATCCCCTGAATGCCGAACTCTGGAATGACCGGGGCCTCTCCAAGCATCACCTGGGCCGTTATGCCGAGGCCATTGCCGACTACAACGCCGCCCTGCAACTCGA
>VXMJ01000011.1:17640-22217 GCA_009841145.1 Caldilineaceae bacterium SB0661_bin_34
GGCCGTTATGCCGAGGCCATTGCCGACTACAACGCCGCCCTGCAACTCGATCCTCACCATACCCAGACCTTGATTAACCGGGGTCTGGTCAAATTTGACCTCGGCCACTATGCCAGGGCCATTGTCGACTACAACGCCGCCCTGCGGCTCGACCCTCACCATATCCAGGCCTTGATTAACCGGGGCGCCGCCAAGGCCCACCTCGGCTTCGAGGCCGAGGCGCTGGCCGACTACAACGCCGCCCTGCGTCAGGATCCCCACAATGCCGAGACCCTGTATAGCCGTGGCCGAGCCAACAATCACTTCGGCCATTATGCCGACGCGATAGCCGACTACGACGCGGCCCTGAGTCTCGATCCCCTGAATGCCGAACTCTGGAATGACCGGGGCCTCGCCAAGCACAGCCTCGGTCACTATGCCGACGCGATAGCCGACTACAACGCCGCCCTGCAACTTGACCCAAACTTTGCCATGGCTTTCGAGAATAGAGGCCTGACCAACTTTGCCCTAGGCCGTTATGCCGACGCGTTAGCCGACTTCGACACGGCCCTGAGTCTCGATCCCCTGAATGCCGAACTCTGGAATGACCGGGGCGGTGCCAAGCATCGCCTGGGCCGTTATGCCGAGGCCATCGCCGACTACAACACTGCCCTGCAACTCGATCCTCACCATATCCTGGCCTTGATTAACCGGGGTCTGGCCCAGTTTGATCGCGGTCGTTATGCCGACGCGATAGCCGACTACGACGCGGCCCTGAGTCTCGATCCCCTGAATGCCGGACTCTGGAATGCCCGGGGCAACGCCAAGCATCATCTGGGCCGTTATGCCGAGGCCATCGCCGACTTCGATGCCGCCCTGCAACTCGACCCCAACTTGGCCGCGGCTTACCGGAACAGAGGCTTGGCCAAGGTGGAACGCGGCTTCTACGCCGAAGCCTTGGCTGACTATGACGAAGCCCTGCGCCTGGACCCCAAGAATGCCGAACTCTGGAATGCCCGAGGCGCCGCCAAGCATTACTTGGGCCGCTATGCCGAGGCCATCGCCGACTTTGATGCCGCTCTGCAACTCAACCCCAACGTTGCCGTGATTTTCCGGAATAGAGGCTTGGCCAAGGTGGAACTCGGCCTCTACGCCGAGGCCTTGGCCGATTATGACGAAGCCCTGCGCCTGGATCCCAACGATCAGCTAACCACTGACTACCGCGCACAGGCTCAGGCTCAGTTGGCCGCCGAGTCCCGCACCACCGCCAACGCCGATACCGATCTGCGCGCTGGACCGGGGACCGACTATGCCATTGTCGGCGGCGTCCGCCGGGGCGACAGCGTTCACCCCGTGGCCCGTTCCCATGGGGGCAACTGGCTGCAGCTGGATTCAGGCCGCTGGATCCCTGCCTCCTTCGTGGACAACATCCCTCCGGAGTTGATGACGCTCCCGGCCCAGATGGACATGCCGCTCCCTGACCGTACCTTGTCCGTGAGTAATTCCACTATGTGTGCGGTCCTGGCGGAGGGATCCCTCCGTTGTTGGAGCATCTGGGCATCGAATCCTTTGGACGTGCCGACCGGCCCATTCATGGCGGTGTCCGCCGGGGATTATCATTCGTGCGGTATCCGTACCGATGGGACTCTGGACTGCTGGGGGCGCGACGAAGCAGGCCAGCTGGATGCCCCGCCAGGCGAGTTCCGCGGGGTGGCCACGGGGGACTTCCATTCGTGTGGTGTACGCACCGACGGCACCCTCCACTGCTGGGGAGACAACAGCTATGGGCAGACCGATGTGCCGGCGGGCGAATTCCGCGCCATCGATGCCAGCCACAACTATGCCTGTGGCGTGCGTACGAATGGCGTCCTGCTTTGCTGGGGGCGACTGGAACCTGCCTTGGCCGACCTCCCTGCCGGTTCGTACCTGACCTTGGCGACAACCGCCAGCCATGCCTGCGGTATTCGCACCGACGGCACGTTGCTCTGTTGGGGTGATAACGCGTACGGGCAGACAGAGGCCCCGCCCGGGCAGTTCCAGGCAGTGGCGGTCAGCGGGTACCACGCCTGCGGCATCCGTCTGGACAACACTGTCACCTGCTGGGGCGGGGATGCGCACGGTCGGACCCAGGCCCCCGCCGAACCATTCGCAGCCATTGCCACCGGCCCAGCACACACCTGTGGGACGCGTGCCGATGGCCGTATCCGCTGTTGGGGCTGGGGTTATACCCAGGCTCCGGCCGGACAGTTTCGCGTCGTGGCGGCCGGGGGAGGGCATACCTGCCTCCTCCGCCCTGAGGGCACCGTCTACTGCTGGGGCAAGGACACGGACGGTCAGACCCAGGCCCCCACCGAGCCGTTCACGGCGATTGCGTCCGGGGCTGCCCATACCTGTGGCTTGCGTACGGACGGTTCCGTCCGCTGTTGGGGCAAGAACCATGTGGGGCAGCTGGAAGCCCCGACCGGGCCCTTCCAATCCATCGCCGCCACGGGTTCCCACAATTGTGGCGCGCGCACCGACGGCACCCTGGCCTGCTGGGGCCTAAACAATGTGGGCCAAACAGACGCCCCGGCCGGTACCTTCACGGTCGTTTCCATGGGCGAATTGCATGGGTGTGGACTGGGTACGGACGGCCTGGTTCGCTGCTGGGGAGACAGTCACTACGGCCAGGCGGATCCTCCCACCGAGCCATTCATTGACCTCGCCGCCGGGGGGTATCACACCTGTGGATTGCGGGCTGAGGGTTCGGTGCGCTGTTGGGGTCGGGATGACGACGGCCAGTCCCAGTCCCCGCCGGGTCCGTTCCAGGCGTTAAGTGCCGGCCAGTTTCATACCTGTGGATTGCGTACCGACGGAACCCTCCACTGTTGGGGGAACAATCGTCTCGGGCAATTGAATTCACCGGCGGGGGCTTTCACATCCCTATCGGCGGGACAGTACCATTCCTGTGCCATCCGCACGGATGGCAACCTGCACTGCTGGCGCAGTGACGAAGTGTATAACTGAGGGAGGCCAGTAGACACTGGCAGAAGTGGGGGCTGCGCTTCGGTCCGGAACCGTCCACCAGGTTGTAGGACAGATCCAGATCCAGCAGAGTCTTAAGTTGTCCTCAGGCCGACGGAATGGGGCCTAGGTTCCACAGGGATTCATAACCACAAAGTCTCCAGAGTGGCCGTCAGTACTTTGAAACAGGATGGCGGTTAGGGAATGCCGACGGGCATGGCAACTCCGTGGATCGGCCAGCTTGGCAAAAGAGGCTAGGAGTAACAGAGCAGGTTCCCGGTTGGGTCGGGTCAGCGATAAGGTCATCCGTGTTTCTCTCAAAGGCATAAATATCAAAGCCTCCTCATGCCGTAAAACCCATCTTGCGTTTGCCCTGGGGGACGGCCCAAGCCGTCACATGACTGGTTTCGGTTTTAAGGTAGCCTTGGATTCCCAACCAGATACATTTTCCCGCACTCCATACCGGCCACACCATGTCAAGAAAGTGGACCAGACTAGCCAGCATGCACCCGCGCGTGGTGGATTGGCTATTGTTGGCCACTGTGCTTTTTGAAGTTCTGTCCGGCCTCGGCACCTTCCTAATCGGCAAACCCGAAGGCGCCTGGTTCTGGACCGTGCATGCCATCGTTGGATTGTCATTGGTGGTTCTGCTGGCATGGAAGCTGGGCCGGGTCGCAGGTCGCATGGCGCCCCGCCGGGATCGCAGGTCCAATGTGTTGTCGCTCGTGGTGGGCCTGCTGGCCTTGCTGGTATTGGCCACGGGTACGGTCTGGGTGTCTGCCCAAGTTCCATTTGGCTATCCCACGGGCCTGAACCTCCACGTCGTGGCTGCCCTCCTGCTCCTTGTGGCAATGGTCGTACACGCGTGGATGCGCAACAAACCCGTCACGCGGCCCCAACTGCTGTCGCGGCGCAACTTCATCGCGGGTGCCGCCGCCGGCATCACCGCCACAGGCGCCTGGTGGGCGCAGCAGGCTGCCGGTCGAGCCTTTGCGTGGCCGGGGGCGCACCGCCGCTTCACAGGCTCCCGGGAAGTTCACGGTCCTCTGCCGGTTACGATGTGGATGTTCGACGAAATTCCCCACATCGACCCGGCCGGGTTCAGACTCTCGGTCGCCGGAAGCGTGCAGCAACCGTTGGAGTTGGACCTGAATGCCCTGCAGGACCTTGGACAGACCACGACAACGACCACTCTGGACTGCACGGGCGGCTGGTTCAAGGAGGAGGACTGGACCGGAATCCCGGTGTCCGACCTGTTGACCGCCGCGCAAGCCAACCCGAGTGCCCGGTACGTCAGCTTCCGTTCGGTGACCGGGTACCGTTGGAGCCTTTCCCTGGACGAAGCCGACCAGGCGCTGCTTGCCCTGGAGGTTGGAGGTTCACCACTGAGCGCCGGCAACGGCGGCCCCCTCCGCCTCGTGGCGCCGGGCCACAGGGGCTTTCAGTGGGTAAAGTGGGTCACCGAAGTCCGGGTTCTCGATCGGGCCGATGCCGGGCAGTGGGCCGCCATCTTTACCAGCGGCCTGGATTGGAATGCATAGGGGCTTATATACCTGACTACGCAGTCGGTGCGACAGGCACAACCCTGTACACCT
>VXMJ01000053.1 GCA_009841145.1 Caldilineaceae bacterium SB0661_bin_34
TCCCTGCCCAACCATCCACATGTCAAGTAACGAAAGTATAATGGATTGGTATAAGACTCCAACCTGTCCACGTGCGCCGGGCCGGGCGCTGACCGGCGGTTTTCCATCATCCGGTACACAAGGTCCATGTCGAGGTGGCGTCGCACATGAACCGCCAACCGGTCGAACTCGTAGTCGGAATCAAATTCGTCGAAATTGGCAATGTGGGGAAGGCGCATCACGGCGATGTCCAACACCGCCTGGGTGTTGCCCAAGCCATCGGCAGGCAGTCCAACTCCATCTTCTTCAGGAATCCGCACATCGGGCAGGAAAGGCAGGACACCGGCTACCGGCACTCCCATGCGCTCCTCCAGCAGATCGACCCCGGTCTCGAATGCGCCAGATCACCGCGAAACTTGCTGACCACCAATCCCTTGACCAGCCTGTGTTCATCGGGTTCAAGCAATGCCAGCGTACCAACCATCTGTGCGAAAACCCCGCCGCGGTCGATGTCGCCAACCAACAGGACCGGAGCATCGGAGTCGAGCACGGGCATTGCAAGGTCCACCGCCTCGTCCATCCCCCGGAACGCCATCCTCAGCACACGTATACTTGGTGGCGATGTCGGTATACCGCTCAACAGGGACCTCAAGCTCCAATGAAGCAAAAACTAACTATCACCGTGGATGCCGAACTCATCCCGGTCGCCAAGCGACACGCGCGCTCCCGAGGAGTGTCCTTATCGTCGCTTATCGAGCAGTCCCTCAGGGAAATCACGAGAGAGGACGGTCCAACATTCAGCTCGCGGTGGAGGGGCAAGTTTCGGGCGGCCGAACGGGAAGACGACCCGCGTTACAACGCACTGGCCCGGAAGTATCTTCGATGATCCTTCTGGATACCGACGTTCTCATTGATGTCGCACTCGACCGACATCCCCACTCCGGTCCGGCCTCGGAACTCCTCGACCAGATTGAGTATGGCGCAGAAACGGCGCACATGGCATGGCACTCCGTCTCGAATCTCTACTACGTCGTAATGCCAACCCGCGGTGCCTTGAGCACCCGCGACTTCATCGTCGAATTGACGCGGTTCGTGGTTGTGGCAACTACCGACACCGAAGACCTCCATTATGCAGCCGGACTACCGATGACGGATTTCGAGGACGCGATGCAGGTGGCCGCCGCCCGCGCCTGCGGTGCCCGGCACATCGTCACGAGAAATGTCAGGGACTATGAACGCTCTCCAATCCGTGCCGTCAGTCCGGAAGAGGCCCTCGATGAGCTGTTCTGAAGGCTGATCAAGAGATCCGGATTCCGGTCTCTCATCCAAGTCCCAAGGACGACTTATGGGGGCCGTTACCTGTGCGCCGCCAATCGAACAGGAGTATTGCAGACAGCCTCCTGGCCCGGTCGCCTGATGGGCCAACAAGGACTGGAACACTGCCACAGGCTAGCAACCTGCTGTTACCCGACAGACCCGCGTTGTTCGCCGCTCTTCCGCAGCCTCCCGGACACAGGCACCGCCATCCATGCCCCGTCCCCCACGCGGGAGGCGTCCGGGTCGCCGCCGATTACAATGGGACGGGAATGCCGAGGGCTTTGAAGCAAGCGGCAGCTCCCCGTCCCTCCATCCCACTTGTCCCCAATTAATCCCATGACCATCAACAAGGCCGTTGACCTGCTCAAAGCCGGACAGCCCGTCTTCTGCACGGGTGTGTCGGAACTCTCCTTCGCCAGCGGCCAGGCCGCGGCCGGCACCTGGGCCGACATGATTCGCATCAACATGGAGCACGGCCTGTTCGACATCCGGGCCCTCGACGAATTCATGCGGGGGTTGCTGGACGGCGGACCCACGGCCTCGGGCCATCTGACCCCGGCCATCATGGTCGAACTGCCGGTGCTGGGTCACAGCGCCGATGCCGTCTACGCCAATGCCTGGCAGTTCCAGCAACTCCTGGCGCGCGGCGTGCATGCCCTCCTGCTGTGCCACGCCGAGGTCCCGGAGGCGGTGGCCGCCTACATCGAATGCTGCCGCTACTCCTACCACAAGCAGGGCGTGGGCGCGGGCCTGAAAATGGGCACGCGGGGCGCGGGCGCGCAGGCCGGCGCAGGCGCGCGGTGGGGTGTGTCGGGTCCGGAGTACATCGAGCTGGCCGACCCCTGGCCCCTGAACCCGGACGGCCAGCTGCTGCTGGGCATCAAAATCGAAAACCAGGCTGCCTTGGCCAATGCCGAAGCCTCGGCGGCCGTGCCCGGCCTGTCCTTCGCGGAATGGGGTCCCGGCGACATGGGACTTTCGTTCGGGCACCTGGATGCCCACGACCCACCCTATCCGCCGGAGATGTGGGCGGCGCGCAACCGCGTCAAGGATGCCCTGGCGGCCCACGGCGTGCCGTTCTTCGAAGGGCAGTTCAGTGCCGAAAACGCCTGTGACCGGTTCGACGAAGGGGTGGTGATCTTTGCGTCGTCGGACACCCACAAGGACATTGCGGCAACCGTGCGCGCCCACGCCGGACGCACCATGCCGGTGTAACCGCCGGCCCGCACACGGCAGGCAGCCGCCCACCGTTATTCCGAAACGGGGATGATCAGTTCCTGGCCAATGCTCAGGGCGACGGAACTGCCCAGGTTGTTGGCTGTCTGAATGGCTCCAACCGTTGTGCCATAACGCAACGCGAGGGCAAAGAGCGTATCGCCGGCCTCCACCGTATGGGTGACAAGGGTGGGTGTGGCAGTGGGTTCGGGCTCTTCTGTGGCGACGGGCTGTGCCTGTTCCCCATCCTGGGTAGCCTCTGCCGTCGGAGTGACCTCTGCCGTCGGGGTGGCCGCATCCTCGGGCGTCGTGGAGTCGGATTCTGTCGGTGCGTCCTCGTCTGTGGGCGTCGCCTCCGCAGTCGGTTCGGGGGTGGCCGTCGGCTCTGGTGTCGAAGTTGGCTCGGGTGTCAACGTCGGTTCGGGTGTCGACGTTGGCTCGGGTGGCGACACCCCGGGCACCAGCAGTTCCACGCCCACGGCCAGCTTGTCGGCGTCGCTGAGGCCGTTGGCCGCCATCAGTGAAGCCGTGCTGACCTGATAGAAAAGCGCAATCCCCGACAGTGTTTCCCCGGCCTGCACCACGTGCACCACACCTTCGCCCTGGGGCTCCGGCTGTTGCATGGCCGCGCTGGATACGGCGGCGTGGTCCGGCAACCGCAAAATCTGGCCAATCTGCAAATCGTCCGCGGAGGCCAGTTCGTTGAGCAGTACCAACTCGTCCGGATCCACGCTGTAGCGCAGCGCGATCGCGTTGAGGGTGTCGCCGGGCTGGACCGAATAGGCCAATCCGTCGTACACCAGCACCGGATCGGCCTCCGTGCCCGCCGGCACCGGGATCACGAGCCGCAGGCCCACCGGCACCTGGTCCAAGTCCACCAGGGGATTGGCTTCCTTGATCTGCTCCAGCGTGACGCCGAACCGCTCAGCCAGCGAGACAACCAGATCGCCCTGCTGAACCACGTAGTAGAGCGGTTGGCCCGGCTGTTCCAACGGTGCCAGTCCGGCCGGGATGCGAAGCTCTTCGCCCGGCAGCAGGTTGTCGCTCGTCAACTGAGGATTCAGCTCCCGAATCACCTCCACCGTTGTGCCGTGTTGCGCGGCCACGGTGGCCAAGGCGTCGCCGACCTTGACAACATAGGTGAGGTATGCGGCGAACGCCGCCTCCGCTTCGGACTCGGGGCCAACCAACTCGGCCGGATCCACCGGATCGGCCTCCACCCCCAAGCCAACACCCTCCGCCCGGTCGCGGGCACAGGCGCTGACGAGCAACAGGCACAGGACAACAGGCAGCAACGCGTGCAGACGCGACATGTCCAAATGGCCTCCGGTTTCCGCAGAAGACTGTAACGAGGGTCAAACCCGGCAGGCTGGGTCACCCCGAATATAGCACAAGGCTCCCTGCCGCCCCGTGACCGGCCGTAAACCTCCTACTCCAATTCGACTTCGGTGGCGGGCCTGGAAATGGCGGCCAGGCTGAGCAGGCCGGCCGTCACCCTTGAAATCTGGCGAATGGTCTGGGCGGTCGGATGGTCGGGCTGTTCCGCCACGATCGGCTGGCCCGCGTCGCTGCCCGCCCGGATCAGGCCGTCCAGCGGCACCCGGCCGATGAAGTCGACCCCAAGATCGCGCGCCGCCTGTTGGCCGCCCCCCTCGCCGAACACATCGCCGGTCATGTTTTCAATGACTCCCAGGACCGGCACGTCCAGCTTGGCAAAGGCACCGGCGCCGCGCCGGGCATCGCTCACCGACACCGCCTGGGGCGTGGTCACGATAATCCCGCCGGTAATGGGAACACTTTGGGCCAGCGTCAACTGGGCGTCGCCCGTACCCGGAGGCAGATCCACAATCAGGTAGTCCAAAGGGCCCCAGTGCACATCGGTCAGGAACTGCCGAATGGCACTGTGCAGCATGGGACCGCGCCACACGACCGCCTCCCCCTCCGGCATAAGGAATCCCATCGACATGACCTTCACGTCATAGGCCTCGTGCGGCATCATCTTGCCGTCCCGGACCGACAGCGGTCCCTCCAGGCCCATCATGATGGGCACGTTGGGACCGTAGACATCGGTGTCCATGATGCCGACGCGGGCCCCCTCCAGGGCCAGGCTGACCGCCATGTTCACGCTGAACGTCGTCTTGCCAACCCCGCCCTTGCCGCTGCTGACGGCCAGCACGGTGCGGATGTCCACATTCAGCTTCTGGGACACCCTCGGATCGCGCACCACCTGATGCGTGAACTCGACCTCGACCGGATCGGCGTCGGGAAAGGCTTCCTTGACCGCGGCCAGGCAATCGCGCTCGATCTGGGCCTGCATCGGGCAGGCCGGCGTCGTCAGCTCGACCTTGAAGGTCACGCCCCCGTTCTCAATCCTGATGTCCTTGACCATGTCCAGGGACACGAGGTCCTTTTTCAGTTCCGGCTCAATGACGTTTGCCAGGGCCAAGGTCACGGATTCAACAGTCAGGCTGGAAATTGCAGGATCAGGCATGAGTCTCAACTTTGGGTGCCGCGGAGTGCGGACGGTCATTAAGGCACAGCGGCAGGTACAGGGTCAATTCGCGCAGTCCCTGTGCCAGCCGGAAACCTTGGGGGCTTATACCGAACTTTGCAGGAATCAGACCTGTAAATCAACCAGAATCTGCCGGGCAGCCTGCTTTCCAATCCGAACTGCGTAGTTGGTGCCCCGATCCCAGGGCCAGACCTGACTCATCGTCGCCAGGTACAGGCCGGACAGGGGCGTAGGCAACGGCAGGCGTGTGCGCCCGGAACCCGGCACCGGAATGGGCTGGGCCCAGGCCGTCCGGTTCAGCCAGCGCCCGCGCACCCAGGAATCGTCGAATCCAGGACGGATGCGCGACAGGCCCGCCAGCAATTCCTCGGCCACCTCCTGCTCCGGTAGGGAAAGCCACGGATGATCCTGTTCAACGTACGTGCCCAGGTAGAGAATGTGGTTTCCGCCATACCGTTCCTTCGGAATCATGGCGGTGTGTTCCACCAAGGCCAGAAACGGCAGGCCGGCATCGGCCGGGATGCTCAGCCAGTAGACACCGTTCAGCAGCGACCGGTCCAGCGCTGCCGTCAGCACCACGGCACCCATGTGTGCCTCCCCGGCGAGGCGGGCGCGATAGGTTGCCGAAAGGGCGGGCGCAATGCGGCCCAGCAGATTCGGCGAACCGGTGTAGAGCACCGCCTGCACCCCCTCCCAGGATCGCTGGCCGGAGCGGACCGCCAGTGTTCCGCCCTGAGGCTCCACCAGAGTAAGCGGAGAGTTGAAGCCGACTTCGGTACCGCCCTGCTCAACCTTCTCCCTGACCGCGTCGGTCCACGCCTGGAATCCACCTCTGAAATAGCCCAGCCGGGAGGTCCGCTTGTAGATGCGGGCAGCAAACCAGGCCAGTGAAACGTCACGGTACCGCTGGCCGAACTTGCCCTCCAGCAGCGACCGCCACAGGGCCTCGTAGGCCCTGCGCCCCATCCAGCGCTCCAGCCACGCGTGGGCGGTCACGGTGTCGTGCCGATGCCAGGGCGGCCGCGGATGCCAACGCAGCCAGGCCAGCACCATGCCCATCCGCACCTTGTCCGGCAGGGACAGGCCGGGCACCGCCAGCAGGCTGGCCGGACTGTCCAGTCGCAGCGGCCGGCCCCGATGCCAGTAGGCGGTGACCGGGCTGTGGATTTCCACCATGTCCTGCAAGTCCAGTTCCCGGGTGAACGCCAGGATGTCGGTGTCGTTGGTGAACAGATGGTGGTAGTAGCGTTCGATTGCCCATTCCCACGTCTCCGCACCCCGAAACCCGGAGGCAAGTCCCCCGGCCCGCGGACCCGCCTCCAGAACCGCAATCTCCGGTCCGGGAATCCCGGCCTGCTGCAGCGAGACCGCCGCTGCCAAGCCAGCCGGTCCGGCGCCTGCAATCAGAACGCGCACGGCAACGACAGCTGTCTGCGGGGAATGGCCCGGCCGCCGGACTCCGGCGTGGGCTCAAACCTTTTGGCCCGGTGTCAAAACCCGCCGGGCCGGACAGGCTGAAGACGGCCTTCAGGAGACAGAGTGTGTGAATTCGATGCGGCTCGGGGAGGGAGGGCTCGGGGGATACAGCGGCGCCACTGCCGGATACTCTTCCTGAATACGCTGCCGCGCCTGTTCGAACCGCTGCAGCAGATCCTCGTCACTGCCCTTGAAGCATCGAATCGTGCGCGAACCGCACATCGCACACCCCTGCATGAACTTGTAGCTTTCGCTGGAGCACTTGAGGCACTCCCCCAACTCCACCATCAGCAGCAGAAAGGCCAAGCTGTCCGGATCCGTCTCGTCAAGCGACAGCACATGGTCCACGAGGTCGGCCCAGGCGGGCCCGCGCAAATCGCGCAGTTCGCCAATCAGGCCGTGGGGGAACAGCAAATCGGCCGTCGGATGGTACACGCGCCCCTCCTGGGTGCTGATCGGATGCTGGCAGTAACTGGACTGTGGATTGCGCGGGCTGGACCCGCTTGGCAGCGGCCGCCAACCGGTGAGCCGACGGCAGTTTCGTGCGACAGGGGTGTGGAACCGGATGCCCGGTCCCGCCCGGCAATGGGTCTAGAGAATGGTTTCGCCTCCAGACTCGAGAATCTGGCACCCGATGCCCTCCGCCTCAAGCAGGTCGGCGAAACGGTTTGGATCCTGTTCGATGCCGGGGAAGGTGTTGTAGTGCATCGGGACCACGCCCTTGGCGTTGACGAACTGGGCGGCCACGACGGCATCTTCAGGCCCCATGGTCAGCAGATCGCCGATGGGAAGCAGAGCCAGGTCCACTTCGTTCCGTTCGCCAATCATGCGCATTTCGTAGGTCAGGCCGGTATCACCCGCATGGTAGAGCACTTTGCCGTTGTTGAACCGGATCAGCAGCCCGGCCGCTATGCCGCCGTAGCTGCCGTCCGGCAGCATGCTGCCGTGCAGCGCCGCCGTCATATACAGATGGCCGAACGAGAAGAGCTTGCCGCCGCCCGGCTGCATCCCGACCTTGCGGTCGTCCGGAACTTCCGAGAGCCACTGGCAAATCTCGTAGCCGGCCACCACCGTGGCCCGGGTGCGCGTGGCCAATTCCTTCAACCCGGAGACATGGTCGAAGTGCCCGTGGGTAACGAGGATGTAGTCCGGCTCGGCGGATGTGGGCCGCCCGCCCAGATCCCCGGCGGAGTCGACCGAACCGACAAAGTCGTCGACCGTGACCGAGCAGGCCGGATTGTCCGGCGCCAGATGGGGATCAATCAGGATGCGATCCTCGCCAGCCTCCACCAGAAAGGTCGCATGACCGAGAAAGGTGACCTTGACGTCCATCTCAAATCTCCTGTGCTTCGGCCTGTGACCGCCACAGTCCTCAATCCGACGGCAGGCCGGGGAAGAAAATCAGCTCTGTGCTTCCCTGCGCTGGCGGGCTCGTTCCATTGCCTTCTGTTTCAGTTCCTCCGCCCTGGACAACTTCGCTTCGGGAGCAGGGGTCTCTTCCTTGACCTCCTTGGCAGCCGCCCGTGCAGCTTTGGCCTCTTCCTTGGCCCGGGCTTCGGCAGCCTCCTGCGCTCTGCGTTCCTGCTCCTCGGCGTACTGGACCGGCCACAGGGCGGCGTAATAGTCGAGCGGGACGGTCAACTCGCCTTTGTCGTAGACCAGGTGAGGAAACCGTTCGAATGATGCCAGCTCGGCATCGTGATCCATCTTGATGGCATCGAACGGACAAAACTCGACGCAATAGTTGCAGCTCATGCAAATCGTGGCGTCGATGAAGAAATCCTGCGGGCGCGTGACCGGCTTGCCGGCTTCGTCCGTGGCGCGCGTGATCCAGATGCACTGCGGCGGACAGACCTTGGCGCAGATGCCGCAGGCCGTACAGCGCTCCTCGTCGGTCTCCGTGTCCCAAATCAGCATTGGGATGTAGCGGAACCGCTCCGGCAGCAGGCGGCGCTCCTCCGGATACTGGATGGTGAGCAGACCCTCCTGGTCCACCGGCTGATCAATGACCTTGAGGCCCTTGCCGCGGTCGTCGCTGCCCTGATAGCGGGCCGGGGTCGACTGCATATCGTCCTTGTAGGTGTCCACCAGATGCTTGAAGGTGACTCCAAGCCCCTTGAGCAGTCCTGTTCCGAACATGGCGTCCGTCTCTCCTCTGGCCGAATCAGCGATCCACTTCCCCGAGGACGATGTCAATCGCCCCCAGGATAACGATGGCGTCCGCCACCTTGTAGCCCACGGTCATGGGCGCCAGCGCGTTGAGGTTGATGTAGCTGGGTGCGCGGATGTGGTAGCGGTAGGGGTTGGGCTTGCCGTCGCTGACGAGATAGAAGCCCAGCTCGCCCTTGGGGCCCTCGACCCGTCCGTAGGCCTCGCCCTCCGGCGGACGGAACACGTAGCCGCCCTTGCCGGCCAGGATGTCGCCCTCCGGAAGCCCGGCCAGGGCCTGCTGAACAATGCGGACGCTCTCGCGGGCTTCCAGCAGACGAATGTAATACCGATCGTAGACATCGCTGTGGGGCAGAGTCGGGATGTCGAAATCGAACCGGTCGTAGACCCCGTAGGGTTCGCAGCGCCGGATGTCGTACGGCACGCCGGCAGCCCGGATCATGGGACCGGTCACACTGAGGCTGATCAGTTGCTCGGCGCTCAGGTAGCCCACACCACGCCCGCGCGTGTTGACGATTTCGTTGCCGGACAGCAGGTCGTCCAGCTGGTCCAGCGCCCGCGGCAGCCGTTCATGGACCACGTACCGGGCCCGTTCCGCCCATCCGGCCGGCAGGTCGCGGTGCACGCCGCCGAAGCGGAGGTAGTTGCACATCATGCGTGCGCCGCTAACCGACTCGAAGAGGTCCAGAATCATCTCCCGCTCCTCGATGGCGTACAGGGCCGGGGTCTGCAGGGCACCCAGGTCGTTCAGGATGAACCCGATTGACCACAGGTGGTTCACGATGCGGGACAGTTCCGCCATGATGACCCGCAGGTACTCGGCCCGTTCCGGCACCTCCAGCCCCATGAGCTTTTCCACCGCCAGGGCGTAGCCCCAGTTGTTGCTCATCGAATTGATGTAGTCGAGCCTGTCCGTGAACGGCATGTTCATCAGCCAGGTGTTGCGCTCGCCGATCTTCTCGTGGTTGCGGTGCAGGTAGCCCATGTCCGGTTCGAGGGCGGTCACGGTCTCGCCCTCGATGCGTACGACCATGCGGAACACGCCGTGGGTGCTGGGATGGTGCGGTCCCAGGTTGACCACCACGCTCTCCGTGCTCAGGCGATCACCGGTGCCGTTGCTGTGCCGCGGATCCTGACTGACCGGAACGTAGGTGACGGGCTCCTGCCAGTCGTCCGGATCCCAGTCGGCCGGATAGCGGGTGTTCTTGCCCCAGGGAACCTTGTCCTCGCTGCGGGCGAAGTCGGCCCGCGGATGGCGGCTGCGGAAGGGCTTCTGGTCCTCCTCGTAGTAGGCCTCGTGCCAGTCCTTGCGCATGGGGTGGCCTTCGAAACCTTCCCAGAGCAGGATGCGGCGCAGATTGGGGTGGCCTTCGAAGACCAGGCCGTACAGGTCCCAAACCTCCCGTTCCTGCAGGTTGGCGCCGGGATACACCGGCGTCGCCGTGGGCAGGGGCTCGCCGTCGTCCACCGGCACGTGCAGGACAACGCAGTCCCCGCCCTGGGCGGTGCTGTACAGGTGGTAGACAACCTCGAACCGGGGACCGTCCTTGGCCCGCGCCCGGCCCTGGTAGCTCAGGTAGTCCGTGCAGGTGATGCTCGACAGCAGGTCGCAGCCGCCCTGGTCGCGCAGAACCCGCAGGGCTTCAAGCAGTTGATCCGGGGCCACCTCCAGGTAGTCGGTGGGACCAGCGGACACCGGCTTGGCGTCGGGCAGGGCCTCCTGCACGAGGGCCAGGGTGCCGGCCACATCCAGAGGGCCGGCCACGGTGGCGGTCGGGGCAACGATGTCGGACATGGACGACCTCAACCTGCCAAACGAGCCGCGGCCCGTTCCTTGGCCTGGGCGATGCGGGCCTTGGCCTTCTCACCCAGGTTGCGCAGGCCGCCCGGCACGCCCCCTTCGGCACGGCCGCCGCCGGTGTCGGCCTCCACGGCCTCGCCGGACATCGTCTCGGCCCGGATCAGGTCCGCCTGCCGGGGGTCGAAGATGTCGGGACCCAGCTGGGGCACGGGCACGAAGGCCGAGCCCTCCCGCTTGTACCAATCCGCTGTCGTCACGCTCTGCGTGTCCACCTTCTGGTGCATCTTCATCAGGCCGAACATCAGCGCCTCGGGAGTCGGCGGGCAACCGGGGATGTAGACGTCCACCGGGACGTACTTGTCGATGCCGCTGACCACGTTGTAGCCCTCCTTGAAGGGGCCGCCGCCGGTCGCACAGGCTCCCATGGCAATCACGTAGCGCGGCTCGGCCATCTGGTTGTAGATGCGGACGATGGCCGGCACCATCTTCTTGGTGACCGTGCCGGAGACGATCATGAGGTCGCTCTGGCGCGGGCTGGGCCGCATGACCTCCATCCCGAATCGGGACAGGTCGAAGCGGCTGGAAGCGGTGGCGATCATCTCAATGGCACAGCAGGCCAGCCCGAACAACAGGGGCCACATGCTGGACCGCCGACTCCAGTTGTAGAGCCGGTCGACCGTGGTCACCAGGACGTTGTTGTTCAGTCCCTCGGGCACGGAAACCGAAGGGTGCAGATAGGATTCAACCTGACCTGTCTTCAGGTCCGGAAAGTTGGGAGGTGCAAGACTCATGCGCGCAAAAACAGGCCGAAATGGCACCGGACAGCAAGGGGGACGCGGATTTTACCGCAGCCGGAGTCAGCATACAACAAGACCCTCCCGACAAGGGTGTGCGGCCCCCAACCGCTGGCCGCGGGGCGACGGCTGCCCGGCCCACTAGGACGCGCCATGGCCTACTCCCTCAACGATCCCTACCGCCTGTACCGCTACGTACTGCGCACCAACGCCCTGCTGTGCGGTTTGGGACTGGGCCTGCTTCTGCTGGGGCAGCCCCACTGGGCCGCCGACCTGCTGGGTTGGCCCATGCCCCGGCAAACCCTGTGGTCGGTGCGGCTGGGCGGCGCCGGCCTGGCCGGTATGGGCCTGCTGTTCCTGGACCTGGCTGCCCAACCGGTAATCCGGGGTCGATCCTCACTGGTTGTGATTGCCTGCAACGCGCTGCTGGCCGGCGTGGTCCTGACCGCCTATCTCACGGGGGACCTGGTACCGACGGCACCCGTCGGCATCGGCGTGTTGCTCGTCCTGTTCCTGAGCCAGCTCGTCTGCGCCGTGCTGCCCCTGACCTATCTTGGAGAAAACCTGAAGCCCTGAATCGGCCCCTCAGTCTTCGTCCACAAACTCGGCCACCGGGTTCTCGGTCCGGCCGTAACCGTGCCAGATGCGGTAGCCCAGCATGGCCCGGAGATGTTCGTCGGCATTCGCCAGAACCTCGGCCGCGGTCCCCACGAAGTAGTTTTCCTGGGGGCGGTATTGCGGACCGCAAAAGGTGGTCAGCACGGTCAGGCGATCGTTGTCGGTGGTGTTGGCTCCGGTGCCGTGCCAGATGCGGCCGTCGATCATCAGGACCGTGCCGGCCTTACCCGCCACGGACACGGTCTCCGTTTCGGGGTAGTCCGCCGGCGGCTGATACCCGAACAGGTGGCTGCCCGGCACCACGCGCGTGCTGCCGGTTTCCTCGCTGAAGTCCCGCAGATACCACAACACGTTGACACAGGCGCACGGCGCAATCAGGGCCGGTTCGGCCGCGGGCGGCACCGGCGCAGCATCCCGCCGGATGGAGCCCACCGGCATGGGGTTGACCCCGGCCTCGACGGGGGCCGGCATCCACCACTGATCCGTGTGCAGGGGCATCGGCACCCCGCCCTTGCGGGCGATGTTGGCACCGTGGCTGGACAGTTGGAGGCATTCCCCCAGCAGAGCGCGCACCAGATGCAGGACGGGTTCCTTGGACAGGAGGTCGACAAAGCACTGCCCCTTGTTGACGATCATCCAGACCCGTTGGTTGATCCCGCCGGCCGCTGCCCGGAACTTGTCGCGCGCCGTCAGGCCGTCCACCTCCTTGAAGTCCCCCCATTGCTGGCGGGGGCCGCCATCCTGGAACGCCTCGCCCGCAGACAGTTCGCGGGCCGCCACGGACTGCAGGGTTTCCGCCAGCACTCCGGTTTCCTGCGGACTCAGCACCCCTTCCAGCAGTGTAAAGCCATGCACGTGAAGGTCCGCCAGGGCCTGTTCGGGATCCGTTGTGGCTGCGGGCAGGGCCCCGGTCTCTGTCTGGATCATGATTGTGTCGACTCCTTCGGTCGTTTGACCACCGCCCGCGCGGCGGAAGGGTGGCTTCAGTCAGGCCTGGTGCGCTGTCGGCCCGTGCGTTAGCAACCGCACCGAACCTCCCTGCCCGGCCGACCCGCCTCACCGGCGGTGGCGTAGCCGTCGCGTTTCCACCAGTCAAGGCCACCGATCAACTCGCGCACATCAAAGCCCAGCTTCATCAGTTTGAGAGCCGTCTTGGTCGACGCATTGCAGCCGATTCCGTCGCAGTAGCACACGCAAGTGCTGTCCGAGGGCAGGGCCGCGACCGTTTCGGCGCAGATTTCCCTGTGGGGAAGGCTCACCGACCCCGGGATGTGCTCCGTCGCGAACGCCTCGCGCGAACGACCGTCGACGACGACCACCGCCTCGCCGCCCTGCAGTGCCTCATAGAGATCCCACGAATCGGTTTCGTGGGACAGTTTGTTCTGGTAGTGAGCCAACTGCGCCTGTCGGGCTTCGTCCATGCCAGTCCTTTGATTCCTTGTCGTCTGCCGGCCGAGTCCGGCTGCCAAAATTCTAACTCTTGCGGTAGGGCCGGTCCTGCCCCGACACGCTGTCCACGCGGTGGAAAATCCGCCGCAGCCGCTCTGTGGTTGCGGCCGGCAGGGCGGGTCGGCGCAGACAGGCCGCATTGGCCTCCAAGTGCTCCATCCGGCCGGTTCCGGACAGAACCACATCGATTCCCGGTTCCCAGCGGCAGAAACGGTAGGCCGCTTCGGTCAAGGTTGCGGCATCGCCCTGCCGCAGGACGAATTCCAGGGGCCGGTCGACATCGACCTCGGAGGCATCCACTTCGCCTGCTGCGATCAGGTCGCGGACGATGCGCGCCAGCACGGCCGGATTGCTGAAGGCATTGCGCACGGCGAACATGCAGGTCACCCCGATACCATGCTCCAGGCAGAGCGGCAGCAATTCCCGGCGCGCACTCTGATTCAGGATGTTGAAACCCACCATGAGCACGTCCACCAGCTCGGGCGCGGTCCGCACGACGTCCAGCAAAACCTGGTGGGACGGGTCCGTATTGAAATGTTCGGAGATGGCTGCGGCCCTGATCAGGCCCTGTTCCTTGAGACCCTGGAGGCCCGGCAGAATTGTCTTGAGGGTATGTCCGACATGCTCGGCATACAGGCCGTGCACGTAGTAGATGTCCAGATAGTCCAAGCCGGTGGCCTCGAGCGAGGCGTGGACGGCCCGTTCGTAGTCCGCCCACGGCACGGGGACCATGTCCTTGTGGCAAGAAACCTTGGAGGCAATCAGCAGTTCACTGCGGGACACGCCGGACCCGCGCACCGCAGCTCCGACAATGCCTTCCGTACCGTAACCGGTGGCGGTGTCGATGTGGTTGATCCCGAGTTCCAGCGCGCGGCCCACGATGGCCGCGGACTCCTCCGGTGTGGCCCCATGGCTCTGGCCAATGCGACTGTGTCCGCCACAGCCAAGTCCCATGACGCTGCTGGGGAGCTTGAGATTGCCCAGGGAGGTTCGATCCATCTATGGGATCCTTCGCATGCGAGCGGGGAAGGAGAACGGACACACAGCGTGTCGGCCGGACAAAACCAATTCCCTGCCGGGGCGAGGCCGTCCGCGAAGGCGGCATTATACGCCTGCACCGGGCGGTTCACCGACGGTGCCACTCCCCGTGTGTGCCTCGGAGTTGCCAAGTGGTTTCCGGCAAACCCGTAGAATCGATAAGTACGGCGAACCCTCCTCAGTCATCGTCTGCACCAACGCGACCGGTTCTGCCGCGGCATCATCGAACACTCCCGCCCACCGTGACCTCACATCCCCCTTCCGCGTCTCCGGCGCGGGACGAATTCCAAACCGGACAGATCGCGACCATCACCGGGGGACACACGATTCACGACGCCTTCAGTGCGTTCTTTCCTCCCCTGTTGCCGCACATTCAAACCCAACTGGGCTTGTCCTACAGCCAGATTGGACATGTCAACGCGATCATGCAGATCCCGTTTCTGCTCACACTGGTCCTGGGCTGGCTCGCAGACCGCTTCAGCATCCGCTACTTCGTCATCTTCACGCCCGGCATCACCGCCACGCTGGTCGTGTGCCTGGGCATCCTGCCCAGCTATCCCCTGCTGCTGGCCGCCACCCTGCTACTGGGCCTGAGCGTCGCCGCATTCCATGCACCGGCACCGGCCATGATCTCGAACGTGTCGGGACGCAGAGTGGGCCTGGGCATGAGCCTGTTCATGGGCACGGGAGAACTGGGACGCACGATAGGGCCGTTGGTCGCGGCGGTGGGCGTCGCGTGGATCGGTGTCCAAGGCCTTTGGCAACTGTGTGTCGTCGGCTGGCTGACCACCGCCATGCTGTACTGGCGTCTGCACATGGTGGGCGCCAAGTCCCAGCAAAGGGCCACCCCCCATTCCCTGCAGGTGTTCGTAGCCCAGGCTGCACCCATGATGGCCCTGCTGACACTAATGGTGGCGGGGCGCACGTTCCTGCAAACGGCGTTCACCACCTACCTTCCCCTCTACATGCGGGACGTGCGGGGGCTGACCACGTTCACCGAGGGCGCGGTCACCCTCTCGATTCTCGAAGGGGCCGGCGTGCTCGGCGCCCTGCTAGCCGGCTACCTGGCGGACCATGTGCCGCGGCGCGCCCTCCTGCTGACGGCCTTCTGCTTCGCCACGCCCCTGGCCTGGGCCTTCACCCAGGTTCCGACGGAATACATCTACTGGTTGTTGCCGGCGGTGGGATTCTTCTCGCTGTCCACCACCCCCGTCATCTTCACCATCGTTCTGACCCGGTTTCCGCGCAACCGGGCCCTGGCCAGTGCCTCGTTCATGAGCATGGGAGTCGGCAGTCGGGCCCTGGCCAACTGGATCATGGGCCTCGTGGCCGATGCCTACGGCCTCGAGGCCGTGTACACAATGTGTGTCGTCATCGCGGCCTTGGCCATCATTCCGCTGCTGTTCATGCGGCGCGAAGATCTGGAACAGGGATAGCCGCGGCCGGTCGGCCGCGAAGATCATCCGGGCCTTGCCTTAATATTCCTTTGATACAAAGGGTTGTACATGCCCGCCTACAATTAACTTGCAGCCTCCTCCGAACCGCTGCCGGGCTGCACGGGCCGAACACAGTCCAGCAATTGCGCACGTGTCGACCGCACAACATGACAGTGCCAACGCAGTTGCACCCGGCAGCATCTCACCTTATTCCACCTTGTCGCGGCATCCCCGCCGACCGGTCGGCCGCCATGGCCTGCCCAGTGCATGCGGGAAGTCCGTCCCTGACGCCGACAGGCCCCACAATATGCTCCGAAACACGCCGTTGAGAGGGGGACCTCATGACGACAACGACGAGTTTGGCCGGGGCCGTCTTCGGCCATACGGGCCGCGGTGACTACGGACACGGACACGATGTTTGCCTTAATCTGCATCCAAACGTCCGCATCGAATCGATTGCGGACCCGGATCCGGCGGGCCGGGAGGCGGCGGTCGCGCGTACCGAAGCCCGGCGCGGCCATGCGGACTGGCGGGAACTGCTGGCCGCCGAACGGCCGGACATCGTCAGCATCGCCTGCCGAGATGTGCGGGATCATGTGGACCAGATTGTGGGCTGTGCGAAGGCGGGCGTAGCCGGTATCCTGTGCGAGAAGCCCCTGGCCGCGACCCTGGCGGAAGCGGACCGGGCCCTGGAGGCCTGCCGGACCAGCGGAACCCGCTTGGTGGTGGCCCACCGCAAGGCCAGCGGCTACGAACTGCATGCGCGCGACATGGTGCGCAACGGCGCGATTGGAGACTTGGTGGAACTGCGCGGACGCGGCAAGGGCGACCACAGGGCCGGAGGCCAGGATCTGGCCGTCTTGGGGCCCCACATCCTGGACAGCATGCGCTGGATCGCAGGTTCGGATCCCCAGTGGGCGGTCGGCCACGTTACCCAACACGGTCGCCCCGTGACCAGGGCGGACCGTCGCGAGGGAGACGAAGGCGTCGGTGCCATTGCCGGAGACGCGCTTACGGGGCTGTTCATGTTCGATTGCGGCCTGCCCGCCACGTTCACCTCGTACGCAGTGGCACAGGACAGCGGGACGGTCCACTCCCAATGGTTCGGCTACGAGGTGTACGGTACCAAGGGGGCCCTGAGCGTACGCAACTCCCCGGGCGGCCTCTGCTACTACTGCCCCACCGGCATGGCAGCGCCGGGCGAACAGGCGCCGTGGACGCGGATTCTGTTGGACTCGTGGGAGAAGAACGCCGATGGTTCGGTGCGCGATGGCCACGCGCGCAACACGGCAAGCAACCTGATCATGGTCGAGGAGCTGGTGGCCGCGGTCCTGCACGACCGGCCCGTCACCCGCGCCTGTACCGGGGAGGATGCCCGGTGGGCGCTGGAGATGGCCGTTGCCATCCACGTATCGCATCTGTCCCAGACACGCCTGGCCCTGCCCCTGACCCACCGCGGCAATCCCTATGCCGACTGAATTTCACCCGCGTCCAGTCCACCTCGATCCAATCCGCCATGCTGCTTGACCAACTTCGCCAAGTCGAGGAACGGTTCGAGGAACTGTCCCGTCAAATGGCCGACCCCGAGGTGGCCGCGGACTACGCCCGCCTATCCGTCCTGGCCCGGGAACACAGCCGCCTAGAAGAGGTGGTGGACGCCTTTCGCCTCCATCGGCGCACGCTCCGGGAACTGGCGGAGAACCGGGAACTGGCGGCCGACGACGAGGATCCGGAATTGGCGGCCATGGCGGCCGAGGAGGTAACGGCCCTGGAGGCACAGGTTGCGCAACAGGAAGAGGACCTGAAGATTCTGCTGCTGCCGCGCGACCCGCAGGACGACAAGGATGTCATTGTCGAGATCCGGGCCGGGGCCGGCGGTGACGAAGCCGGGCTGTTCTGTGCCGATCTGTTTCGCATGTACACCCGGTGGGCCGAGGACCATCGATTGAAGACCGAGGAATTGAGCCTCAGTTCCAACGGCATCGGCGGTATTCGGGAAGTGGTCTTCGCCGTCAAGGGTGAGCGCATCTACTCGCGGCTCAAGTTCGAATCCGGCGTGCATCGCGTCCAGCGGGTTCCGGTTACCGAGAGCCAGGGGCGGATCCACACCAGTACGGCCACGGTGGCCATCCTGCCGGAGGCGGACGAAGTCGAGGTGGAGGTTGACGCCCAGGACATCCGGATCGATATCATGCGCTCCAGCGGTCCCGGCGGCCAGAGCGTGAACACGACCGACTCGGCCGTGCGCATCACCCACCTGCCCACCGGACTGGTGGTCAGCTGCCAGGATGAGAAAAGCCAGCTGCAGAACCGTCTCAAGGCCATGCGCATTCTGCGCAGCCGTCTATACGACCTTGAACTGCAAAAGCAGCAGGCCGAGCAGGGGGCGGCACGGCGATCGCAAGTGGGCAGTGGCGACCGCAGCGAGAAAATCCGCACCTACAACTTTCCCCAGGGCCGAGTCACGGACCACCGCATCAACCTGACGCTCTACAAGCTGGAGGACGTGATGAATGGCGACATCGACAGCTTCCTTGAACAGTTGGCCACCCGCGACCAAGCGGAGCGACTGGCGGCCGTGGGCTCGAATCCGGGTGGCGGCTGACACACCCGGCCTCCCGCACCTGATTAGGGAAGGCGCGCAACGCCTGCGCGGATCCGGCTCACCAAGCCCGGTGCTGGACGCCGAGCTGCTGCTGGCCCACTGTCTGGGCACCTCCCGGAGCGGTCTCTACGCGCGGGCGTCGGGGCTTCCGGCTCCATCCGTGCTGGCACGCTGGCACCAGTGCCTGACGGAAAGGGAACATGGCAAACCCCTTGCCTACATCACCGGCACCAGGGAATTCATGGGCCTGGAGTTCCGGGTCGACGAACGGGTCCTGATCCCGCGACCCGAGACTGAACTTCTGGTCGAACTTGCTGGTGTATGGCTCGATCACTGTCGGAAAGCGTTGCCAACGGTCGCGGACGTGGGCACCGGCAGCGGCTGCATTGCCGTGGCCCTGGCCCACCGGCATGCCCGGGCATCGGTGTACGCCGTGGATCTCTGTCCGGAAGCCCTGCGCGTTGCCGAAGCCAACCGTGCACGGCTGCGGCCCGCCGGCCGGGTCGCGTTCCTGGAGGGCCGCCTGTTGAATCCCCTGCCGCAGCCGGTCGACCTGGTGGTGGCCAACCTGCCCTATGTGAAGGATGCGGAGTGGACCGTCCTTCCCAGGGACATCCGGCTCCATGAACCGGGCTTGGCGTTGCGTGCCGGAACCGACGGCCTCGATGCTATCCGGGGGCTGCTGGAGGACCTGCCGGACCGTTTGCTGTCAGGCGGAGCCGTCATGCTTGAACACGGACCGGACCAGGGGCCTGACATTCGGTGCCTGATGGGCAGGATGGGCTGTTTCACCGCCGTATCGACCCGATTGGATCTAGCCGGGTTGGAACGCTGCACCGTCGGTCTTGGGCACCACGCGAGGTAAGCCGCGTACGGTTGCCGGCAGCCAATTACCGACCCACCGAACTGCTGGGACACGACCGGTCCCTGCCGCCCTCCCGGACTGCGCAGAGGTGGACAATCTGCCCCCCGACTGTCCACGATCTACGGCCGATATAGGATTTTCCACTCGCAGTCGATGCCCGTCGCTTCCGTCCCCTGTGGGTCGCGGCGGAAATTCAGGTAGATGCCGATCACGGTCCTGGGACCGTTGAACCAGGGCTTGGCATAGCTCTTCCGCTCGACCTGATCGCGGGCCGCCTGGATGCTGCGGTTCAGCTTAATCTCGATTACATACACGCGTTCGGCCAGTTGAACAACCAAATCCGAATCGCCCCCCCAACTGGAATCTTCGCCCCGCTGGTCCGTCTCCATCACGATGAGAAGGCTTTGCAGTACGGCGCGGTAGGAAGCCTCCGCCAGAAGATTCTGGTGGGCCATGGGCTGAAAACAGGCATGCAGGGCCTCCAGCCACTGTGTCTCGTCCCCTTCGACTAGAGCGCCATGCAACTGTCTGAGGATCGGTGTGTTGAAGTTCGCATGGCAGATGGCAAGCAAGTCCTGGGCATAGGTTTCGCGTACTTCCCGGTTGGGAAAGTCGAGGCGCAGGGGCAGGTCCCCGCCATCCCTGAAGGTGAAGTAGCCGGTCTGCACCATCAGCGCCGCGTAGTCGGGTTCGTCGAGGCGGTAGTTGCTCAACGTTTGATGAGGCCACTCCCCAACATCCTCCGGCAGATGCGCCTTTCCTTGCTGCGCCAGACCAATCAGGAACGCCGGGGTCCCCGAGTCCGACCAGCGGTTCGGCCAACGACCTTGCTCGGCTTGTCCACGCTCCACAGGGGATCCCAGCAGGCGCATGCATTCGAGCAAGGAATAGGGGTTGTACACCAGAGGGAAATCGGACGTGCGACCAAAGCGATACCCGTTGTAATGTTCCCGTAGCCTTTGCAACAGCCGACCATGGGCGAATGCCGGAACCGCCTCGCCCAACCAATCCAGGTATGGAGCCAAGCAGGCTTCCACTTCCTGTTCCGAGAATCCGCACAACGCGCCGCAGGACTCGTGTTCGGACCAGTCGATCAGGTTGTTGAGGGCCGAAAACAGATTGACGCGCGCGAATCGGGAAATACCCGTCAGAAACACTCCGTATAGATGATGCTCGGCGGATTTGAGCACGCCGTAGAAACTCCGCATGGCCGCCAAAGCGGGCGGGAGGTGCTCTGGCTGCCCAATGAACTGGGTCAAGGGCGCATCATATTCGTCGATCAGCACCACGGGCTGAACGCCAAAACACATGTGCAAGCCCTCAAGAATGTCTGCGAAAGCCAGCGCGGGAATGTCGCCGGGAATCGGTTCGGGAGCCAACCCGTCCGCTCCCCAAGGCACACCCCGGCTCCTCCAGTGACGTGCCAGCCGACGCATCAGGTGGGACAGTCCCTGCTCCAGTTTGTTGGCGTCATGGGTGACAAGGTCGGACATGGTCAGGTGGACCACCGGATGCCATCCGTGGGCTCCATGCCAACCCTCACCGTCCAATCCTTCCCACAGCCACTGGGATTCCGCAAGCAGATGCGAACCCCAATCCCTCCGCACGGAACCACCGGTGCCCAAGCCGACCGCGCCCTGAAACCACGCGGCCAGCGTGGAGACCAACAGACTCTTGCCAAAGCGTCGGGGCCGTGCCAAGAACTGGTACTTGTGCTTGAGACTTCTGCTCCCCCCGTCAAGAGGCGTCGGGCCCAGTGCCAGCAAATCGCGCAAGTAGCCAGTCTTGTCCACGTATAGACCTTGGGACCGGCGAATGCTGACAAACGAAGCTTCGCTGGTATGCAGCGGAGGCAGGTGTGCCGGATACACGGGTGTGGCTCGATGGGAATTGCAACAGCGCCCGAAGTCCCGGTGGACGGGACCAGGCACCCAAGCTTGTCGATTCGGACTCGCATTGTAGCCATCGATGCAACTTGTTGGTTTGCGGACACCACCCAATGACACCGGATTGCATGGATTGCAGCCAAGCACAGGCATACAGGGCGGAATGAGCAGGCCCTGTTCCAAGCCGTGTCACCATCGAATGCGATTGCCTTGGCCACCGCGCAACCGGAAATCTTGAACTTGCCCGTGGCCTGCACTATCATGGTCGGCCGATCTGTTGTGGCACGGCAAGGAGGAAAGCTGTCCCTGAAACTGGTCCGTTCCGGACTGTCCGCGCACCGGCCGCGTTCCGGCTCCCGGATCGCCGCCACGCCTGGACATCGTTCGGGCCGACGTAGCTCAATCGGCAGAGCTCTTGTCTTGTAAACAAGTGGTTATCGGTTCGAGTCCGATCGTCGGCTCTGCCGGCTTCAGGGATGCCTGCATGCCAAACAGGGGCGAGTGCCCGAGTGGACAAAGGGATCTGACTGTAAATCAGACGGCGATCGCCTTCGGTGGTTCGAATCCGCCCTCGCCCATGACCCGGGCCCACATAGCTCAGTCGGTAGAGCACCTTCTTGGTAAGAAGGAGGTCACCGGTTCAAGTCCGGTTGTGGGCTCTCCAGCCCCCGTGCCGACAGGCTGCGGCCGGTCGGCACAATGGTTCGCCGATACAAACATGCATACACTGAACAGCTCGCAGGAAGAGGAAGATGGGCAAGGCGGTATTTGAGCGGACGAAGCCCCATGTGAAC
>VXMJ01000090.1 GCA_009841145.1 Caldilineaceae bacterium SB0661_bin_34
TGCACAGGGACAACCGGCCGTCGCAGGCGGTGTTCGCGTGCGGGACCTGCGGGTTCCGTGCGAACGCCGACCACAATGCGGCGATCAACATTTTGGTGCGTGCGGGACTTCCGTGCGTGCCCGTTTCGGCCCGTGGGACAGGGGCGGCTGCACGGCGAGGGGCGATCCCGTGGGGGTCCCCGACGACCCGTGAACGAGATGGGCCGGCTGTCAAGCCCGGCCTATAAGTCCCAAAAGCCACGCATGACCAACCGTCTCGCTCCGTCTCATCCCGAGGGTGCGAAACCGTCGTCCGGCGGCCCGCGCATCCGGGCAGTCTGGCGCGCCCTTGTGGGACACACTACCGCGGCCGGCGTGGTGGTACAGGACCACCGGCGCGAACGTCTCATGTCGTGGCTGTTCATTGCTCCGGCCCTGCTGTTTTTGCTTCTGACCTCCGTGTATCCCCTGCTCTACAGTCTGCGTCTCAGTTTCTTTTCCTGGAACATGAGCGTACCCAACAGCCAGCCTGTTTTCGTTGGTCTTCGGAACTACACCCGACTCTTCTCCGATCCCGTCTTCCAGTCCAGCCTGAAAACGACGCTGATCTTTGTCGTGTCCGCCGTCACCCTCGAATTCCTGCTGGGGATGGCGCTGGCCCTGCTGGTGACCTCCCGCATCCGCGTTGTGGGCCTGATTCGAACCCTCCTGCTGGTACCCCTGATGATGACGCCCGTTGTGGCCGGCGTACTGTGGCGGACCCTGTACCATTCCACCTATGGAGCCATCAACTACTTCATCGGCTTGGTTGGCATTCCGGCTCAGACCTGGACCGGAAACCCGGAACAGGCCCTGGCGGCGGTAATCACGGTCGAGATTTGGCAGCAGATGCCCGTGGTCATCTTCATCCTGGCTGCCGGCATCCAGTCCCTGCCCCTTGACTTCTACAAGGCGGCCCGCGTGGACGGTGCCTCGGCCTGGCAGATCTTCCGCGAGATCACGCTGCCCCTACTCAAGCCGGTCATCCTGGTGGTCCTGCTCCTGCGCATCATGGACGCCTTTCGCATCTTTGACGTTATTTACACGTTGACGTTCGGGGGTCCGGGCCGTGTAACGGAAGTCCTCTCCATTCTGATCTACAAGAATGGCCTGCAGTTCTTCCAGATTGGCAAGGCCAGCGCCATGTCCTGGCTCTTCCTGCTCTTCATATTCCTGATCGCGATCTTCTTCATCCGGGAGCTGCAGGGACGCGAACAGGGAGGCACCGCCTGAATGGCTGCCGCACGCACCTTTGTTTCGCAGCAGCGCCTGGGCAGGCTGCTGTTGTATCTGGTCACGGCCGCAGTCCTGGTGGCCGTCGCGTTCCCGGCCTATTGGCTGGTAACCACGGCCTTCAAATACGAAGTCGACACCATCGTCTCGCCTCCGATCATCCTGCCCCTGCGCGGTACCCTGCGCAATTTCACGGATGTGCTTCGGGTGGAACACATCGGGCAGTTCTTCCTCAACAGTGCCCTCATTGCCCTGGTCAGTACCGGCCTGGGGGTGCTGCTCGGTTCCATGGCGGCCTACTCCCTGTCCAAGGTTTACATGGCCTATCGCATCCGGCAGGTCATCATGATCTGGATCCTGATTGTGCGCATCTTCCCGCCCATCACCACCGCCATTCCATATTTCGTGATTATTCGCGGCCTGAACCTGTCCGACACCCATGTGGCCCTGATCCTGACCCACACCGCGTTCACGCTACCCTTCGTCATCTGGCTCATGCTGGGCTTTTTCCAGGATTTGCCCGATGCCATCGACAAGGCTGCGATCATGGACGGCTGCTCGCTGTGGCAGCGCTTTTGCCAGATCACGTTGCCGCTGGCCCTGCCCGGCATCGCCGTGACCGCGATATTCACGTTCATCTACTCCTGGAACGAATTCCTGTACGCCTCCATGCTGACCTCGCGCACGGCCAAGACCCTGCCGGTGGTCATCGCCGGCTACATGTCCGACAAGTTCCTGCGCTGGGGCGAGATGTCGGCCTTGGCGGCCATGATGGTGGTGCCGGTAATGATCTTCGCCGGGCTCACACAGCGTTATCTGGTCCGGGGCCTTACGTTCGGCGCCGTCAAGGAATAGACAGATCCGGGAATTCGGTCATGGCCCAAATCCGTTACCAACATGTCGGCAAGCGCTTCGGCGCCGTACAGGCGCTGGAGGACCTGAACCTGGTCGTCGCGGACCGGGAGTTTGTGACGCTGGTGGGGCCCAGCGGCTGTGGCAAATCCACCACCCTGAACCTGACCGCCGGCCTGGAGGATCCCAGCCAGGGCGAGATTTACATAGACGGCCAACTGGTCAACGCGGTGCCGCCGGGCAAGCGGGACATTGCCATGGTGTTCCAGAGCTACGCGCTGTATCCCCACAAGACCGTGCGGGAGAACATCGGCTTTGGGCTCAAGGTGCGCAAGATGCCGCGGGCGGAAATCGAGAGCCGCGTGCAGCAGGCGGCACAGTCCCTGGAGATTGACCACCTGCTGGACCGGAAGCCGCGCCAGTTGAGCGGAGGCCAGCGGCAGCGGGTCGCGCTGGGGCGGGCGATCACCCGCAACCCCAAGGCGTTCCTGCTGGACGAACCGCTCAGCAACCTGGACGCCAAACTGCGCATCCAAATGCGGGCCGAACTGAAACTGCTCTTTGAACGGGTGGAGGGGACGGTGCTCTATGTCACCCATGATCAGGCCGAAGCCATGACGCTTAGCGATCGGGTGGTGGTCATGCATCATGGGCAGGTGCAGCAGGTAGGGCCTCCACTGGAGGTGTACAACCGACCACGCAACCTGTTTGTGGCCGGCTTTCTGGGCAGTCCCACCATGAACTTCCTGGATTGCCACCTGCACGTCCAGGACGGGTTGTGGCAGGTTCAGGGAGAAGACATGCCGGAAGGGGCGTTGACCCTGACCGAAGCCGATCTGGAGGCTATGGATCTACTGTCCCACCGAGACCGGCTCCACGGATCGGCCATCTTGGGCATTCGGCCGGAAGACATTGCCTTTGGCCCCCGGTCGGAAGCGAACGCAACCGGCTCCCATCTGCCCTGCCAAGTGATCGTGGTGGAACCCATGGGTTCCATGAACATTCTGGTGGTGGCCGTGGGCCGGCAGCGTCTCATGATCAGCACGGGACCCGATCAGGACATTCGGGCCGGGGAGCAGGGCTGGCTGACCTTCAACCGGGCCAAGCTACATTTTTTCCACAGGGATACCGAACTCAACCTGCGAGCCTGATGTGGCATCCCTTGCGGCTGGCACTACAGCGCTCCTGAGGACCGCTCATCCCCTCCGGATTCAGGGAGTCGGCCAGCTTTTGGTTCACAGGCGCGGTCCGACTCAACAATCCCTGCTCCCACCAGCCCCAATGGAACTGGAAGTACCTTGCTCAAGGCCCTGTCAGATCAGCCTCGGCAGTGCCTAGGATCAGGCCAACCTCCGCCGAATCCCTGTGCTAGGATTGAGCGTTTATGAACATCGACTCCCCAGTGACGGCGGTCGCCATGAGCGGCGGCCTGGACAGTTCCATGGCGGCCGCTCTGTTGGTTGAACAAGGTGTCGACTGCATCGGCATCATGATGCGGCTCTGGTCCGAACAGGGACCGGGGATCGCGTCCACGAACAAGTGCTGTTCGGCGGACAGCGTGGACGTGGCGCGGACCGTGGCCGATCGCCTCGGCATGCCCTTCTATCTGGTCAATGCGGAGGAGCCCTTCCGCAAGGCGGTCGTGGAACCATACATTGGTGGATTCGATCTGGGCCGGACGCCCAATCCCTGCCTCAATTGCAATCGGCGTATCCGGTTCGACTGGCTGCTCAGATATGCGCTGGGACTGGGTGCCGAACGCTTGGCCACGGGCCACCACGCCCGGAGTCGTCGGGAGGCGAACGGTTCCTATAGCCTGCTACGGGCCGTCGATCCGCAAAAGGACCAAAGTTATGTACTCAGCGTATTGACCCAAAAGCAGCTTGGCCACAGCCTATTTCCGGTGGGTGCGTACACCAAGCCGGAACTCAGGGACATGGCGCGTCAACGCGACCTCCCGGTGGCGGACAAGCAGGAGTCAATGGATCTTTGCTTTGTGGCTGACGACGACTACCGCCGGTTTCTGGAGGACTGGAGCCCGGCCCCGGTACAGCCCGGCCCTATCGTCACCAGCGAAGGCGACACGGTCGGCACGCACCAGGGCCTGCACCGCTACACGATCGGGCAGCGACGGGGCCTCGACATCCCCGTCCATTCCCGCGAACCCCGATATGTCATCCGCAAGCTGCCGGAAGAGAACGCCCTGGTAATCGGCAACCGATCAGACCTGGCCACGCTGGAATTCCAGGTGGAAGAGACGAACTGGATCCGCCGACCGCATTCTTCCGACTCGGATCTAACCTGTCAGATCCGGTACCGGGGCCGAGACATCCCCTGTGCACTGGAGGAAACCGGTGACAACGGCGTGACAGTGCTCCTGCAGGAGCCCCAGTACGGGGTCGCACCGGGACAGGCCGCCGTCTTCTACCGGGGAGACGAGTGCCTGGGCGGGGGTCTGATTGCATCCCCATGACAACTGACTGGTGGCTGAATCCGGCCCTAGTGCTCGGCACCGTCATCGCCGTCGGTTACGGAGCCTTGTTCCACCTTTGGCAGGGACGCTCATGGCAGGACCTAATTACATCGGTGGCGGCCGCCCTGATCGGCTTCGGGCTGGGTCAACTGATTGGCACCCTGTTCAACTCGGACTGGTTCCGCATCGGCCAGGTACGGGTGATTGAGGCGACGATATTCGCGGTGCTCGCCCTACTGCTGAGCCGACGCAAGCCGGAACCGGCCAGCTGACGGCGGAAGTACCATGGAACAGGTCCTGGATACCATCCGCGACATCACTTTCGTGCTGATCGCGTTGGAAACCTTCGCGGTTCTGGGCCTTCTGATTCTGCTGATCCGGCACCTCCTTCGACTCGTCCGCATTCTGCGGACCGGCGTCGCGCCGATCCTTGAGGATGCGCAGCAGGCGGCACGCACCACACGGGCCACGGCGGAGTTCGTGGGGGAACATGTGGTGAAGCCGACCGCCGAGGCCCGCGGCAAGCTCAGTGGCCTCAGGCGGGCGATGCAGGTCCTGTTTGGGGATCTGCTGCCGCCGCACTGACACAGGAACGCCCCGAGGGCCCCTGCGGGGACAAATCCATGGAACACGGTGGATTCCGCATTTGGAGCGGTTCCGAACCCGACTTCCCGCGTCAGGCGGATCAGGCCCGCAGTTTCTTGGGAGCCCCCGACAATCCCGCCCTGTTGCCGCCCCAGTTCGTCGCGGCGGCACTGACCGGCATCGGGGGCATGCTCGTCACCCGGTCGCGTGCCGACGCGTTGGTGGATACCGCGTTTGCACTCCCCACGCGCGACCCGTTCGTACTCCTGACGGTCCGGCATGCCGCAAACCGACCTGACGCAACCCGGCTGACCCTGGTCGACCGCGACCGGCCCGGAGCACCGGACGGCACCCTCGTAGACCTGCCCGCCGACTGGAAGGCCCCGGAACCCGTCTTTGCCACCGATTCGATCGTCATCGGCGAACCGGGCTCCGAACACGCGGAACAGGCCCGGCAGCTGCAGGGCCGAATCTGGCAATCCCCACCCGACAACCTCTATCCAACCTGGCTGTACGCCCCCGTCTGTCCCGCCTCGATGTCCCTTGTTGCGCTCCACGAGAACCGAGTAGTGGGGTTTCTACTGGGATTTCAGTCCCAGCCGGATCGGGACGGAACCACGGTGCTTGAATCCCAAGTGATGGGCGTGGATCCCGCCTACCGGAACCGGGGCATCGCCGTTCACCTCAAGCACCAGCAGGCAATCATGGCCGGCATGCTGGGCATCGATGCCATCCGCTGGACCGCGGACCCGTTGCAGGCGGGCAGTGCCCTGCTCAACTTCGGCCGGCTGGGCGCCTTCAGCCGCAGGTTCCTGCCCGACTACCTGCCGTTCCGCAACGAACTCAACCGGCTTCCGGCTTCCCGCCTGCGCGTCGAGTGGACATTGGCCAGGGAGGATTCAGGGAACGCGCTGAGCCAACGCCGACTTCGCCAACGGGAGACCGTGGTTCCGGGAACGACCTGCCCGGTCGCCAACGACGGGCCAACGGATCTGAACATCGCGTCCGGCAGCCCCTTGATGGCGATTGAAATTCCCCGCGACTGGACCGCCCTGCAACAGTCGGACCTGGCGGAGGCGCTCACCTGGCGGACCAGCCTCGACGGCCTGTTGTTGCGTTGCCTGGGCGACGGCCCCGACCAATACCGCATCACGAACGCCCTGATTCACGGAGGGCGCACATTTCTGCTGGCCGAGCAGGCCACGGACGAACTGCTCCGGCTGTACCAATAGGGGCAGGGACTCACATCGCGGACCCGTAGCGGTCAGAGCATGTCGTGATCACATCCTTGGCCCCAAAGTCCGGCGTAGGCGGGAACAGCGCGCAGCAGTTCGTTGTGGCGGCCCTGAGCCGCCAAGACCCCGTGCTCCAGAAATGCCACCCTGTCCGCCCGTTGGGCTGCCGTTTCCCGGTGAGCGATGACGATCACCGTTCGACCTGCCATGAGCCGTCGCATCATCCGTTGTACCAGGGCTTCCGTTCCGGGATCGACATTCGAGAGCGCTTCGTCGAGGATGGCGACTTCGGAGTTGGCCAGCGCGACCCGGACCAGCGATATGAGCTGCCTCTCGCCGTGCAGAAGCCCCATTCCCGCGGGCCGTCGGGCACAGGGCCAGGCCCCGCGCCAGGATGTTGAGGGCGGCATTGCAGTCTGCGTTCGCAGTGTGTCCGCACGCCGTGCATCGGAAGTGTGCCTGTGTCTTGCGATTCTCCTTGCTAACGTGTCCGCACGATGAGCAGGTTTGGGACGTGTAGGCCGCGTCCACATTCACGATCCGGCCCGCCTTGTAGTCCAGATTTCGTTCCAGCTGACCCCAACCCGTATTGAGGATCCCGCGGTTGAGTCCGGCCTTCGGCTTCACATTCTTGCCGGGCTCTTCAACCGTGCCCTTGGCACTCCTGGTCATGGCCTTGGTGTTCAGGTCCTCAAGGACCACGGTGTGCGCCGTGTCGGCCAGCTTGCGGCTCGCCTGGTGGTTGGCGTTCTCCCGGCGCCGCTTCTTCTTGCGTTGCCGCTTCTTCAACTGCCCGCAGATCCGCCGTCCCCGGTTGGACATGGGCTGGCCGTTGGCCTTGGAGCGCGCCCGCGCCTTGGCCGCACTGCGCTGCTTGCGCTTGATGTTCGCGTCCAGCTTCGGGTCGTCCGGCACTTCGTACACTTCGCCTTCGCTGTCCGTGGCCTGGCCGACGTTGCGGTCGACGCCCACGGCACCGGTCCAGGCAGGTTGTTTCAGCCGGTCCGCCGGCACTTCATGGAACACGTAGGCGTACCACTTCGGATGTTCCTCGGTCCCTTCCTTGCGGATGCGCACCTGCTTGGCCTTGCAGCCCCGGTACAACCCGCTCCCTTCCAGACGCACCCATCCCACCTTGGGGATGTGCAATCGGTCGCCGTCCATGCGCACGCCGTCGGGAATGGTGAAGCCGTCGTCCCTGTCGAACTTGGCCTTGTACTTCGGGAACCCCTTGGGCTTGCCGTCCGACTTGCGCACGCCCAGGGATTGGCCCTGGAACTTGGCCGCGGCCCATGCCTCGAAGAAGCGTGTATACGCGTCGGCCAGGTACTTGGCCGTGTAGCGGAGCGGTGCATAGGGCAGGTCTCCCAACCAGGACAGCTCCATGGCGCGGTACCGCCGTCCCCACGGCGAACCCAGGAACGCCCGCACCCAGGCCGCATCGGGTCGGCTCCTGAGGTCCGTGAACCGCTTGCCCAGCGTGAAGAACGAGACGGACTTGTCTACGGGCACCGCGCCTTCGAGGGCGGTCCCCTTGCCATATTCCTTGTGCAACCGATACCGCCGCTCGCAATCGGCCAGCAGGAGGTTCCACACCAGCCGACAGGCACCTGCGATCTGCGCGCACAGGGCGGCTTGGGCGCGGCGGTCGAAGCGGATGCGATACCGCTCGCTGCGGACTTCGGTTGCTTTAGACTTGGGGGCGGCAGTCCGGGTTGGCATCTTCAACCTGCCTGTCAGGAAGCCGTGCGGTGCTGGTTACACTCACGGCTTCCGTTCATCGTGGCATACGATGGAAGCGTTCCGTGTGTCGTTTCCACTGCGCTTAGTCAAGTATGTAATTCCCCAAAGTTACCTGCTTGGCGAATTGTCTTTGGCTCTGGACAATCCATGACTTTAAGGGAGTAACACTTCAAGGGCCATCAATGCGTTCTTGCGTCGATAGAGTTCCGGGTGGATGGACATTTTCTGCAATCTCTCAATCGTATCATCTGTGGCCTGCCCCAGCTTGCGCAGGGACAATGCCGCATTGTGCCCCACCAGATAGTCTGCATCCCCCAAGGCTTGCCCCAATGCCTCAGTCACCTCCTCTGGCCCACTCCCCAATACGCCCAAGGCCTCTGTGGCGTTTCGGCGCACCCAGGCAGAGGAATCCTGTAGCCTTGCCACCAACTGTGGAGCCAACGACTGCGCCTCCAGCCCGATGTCACCAATGACATCCGAGGCACAGCCGCGAATGCGCCAGTCTTCAGAGGCCAAGGCGGTTGCCAGCACACTCAGGCCTGCTGCCCCCAATCCCCCCAATGCATATCCAATTGTATGCTCGCACGGATTCGTATATTCGCGGGTGCGGGCCCGTTGCTCGGCGTCATCCGCCTCGTATCGCCAAAGGTCAAACAGATTGCTGGCACTGGCCATGGTATCAGGGGAAATCATGTAGGCTGACCGCAACCGCATGATTTCTGGGCCGGACACCAAATGCTCCACGGCCGGTTCCGCATCTGCGCGTACGGGGCGGTGTACGGTTTCCCCCCGATTCCAACGCCACATGGCATCCCAAAGGGGTTCCATGGCATCACCCTTGCGTCCTCCAGGAGTCTTCCAGTCCACTTCCCGGTTGTCCCAGGCTGGGCGGGTGGGTTCGGAGGCTCGGCAGAACAGAAACTTCAGCATGTAGCGACTACGCCCAGAATCATTGCGGAGGGCCCGATGCCAGAGGTCATAGTGCACAATCACTACGGTGCCCGCATCACCTTCAACACCGATCTCCGTCAAGTCCGCCAGGGACGCGGGGTCACTGAAGTACTGACTGCCGGGCGTGATGCCGGTAGGACCCATAGCGGCCGTAACCCGTTGGGGGTAATACATGGCCATGGCCCAACGCGAACGGTGGTGATGGACGTTGATGTCATCTTCGTAGGAATCCTTGTGATTCCTCTGGGCGGGGGTACCGGACACATTCTGGTGGCAGTGGCGGTGAGGATACATGAAGCAATCCTCGCCCAGAATGCTGATCAGCGCGCCCCGGATGACCGGATCGGTGAAGATCAGCTGGATCACCGGATTCATTTCCAGAATATCATTGCCTGGATTGCCGGTTGTCTCGAAAATCTCTTCACACCGGTTCCGAATGTGTTCATGCACCTCAGGCGGAACCTGAGACTGCAATACGACGAAGCCCTCTGTCAGGTAGTGCTGCATCTGGGCATCCGTTAGTCTCACAGGGGTGCCATAGCGCTCTTGCCGAGGGGTACGCGATGAAGCGTCAATCCGAGCATCCATCTCAATTGCTCTCCAGGTAAGGCAAATCCCCAGGGGAATTCCCTGGGCCCAACATCATATCCTTTGAGCGCTCGGTGCGGACATGCCCAGGGAGGGATCCGAATTCACCATTCTCCGTTTTTACCTGTTTCGGTCTGTTTTTCCGACCAGTTACAATGGGTGTCGGTGAGACACAGCGGGCCCATGCAGTCAATCTTCGCTGTGCCTGAGCATCGTCCATCCTAGGAGGAACCAGTCATGAAAACATTGTCACGCAGACACTTTTTGCAATTGAGTGGCATGGGGGCTGCCGGTGTGGCGCTGGCGGCATGCGCCGTACCCGTGCCGGCGACCGATGGCATGGCCGCCATGGAGCCTGTACACCTGCAGGCTAACATTGCCTTTACGCAGGCTGACTACGGCCTCCAATACCAGACTATCGAAAAGTGGCGGGATCTCTTTGAGGATACCCATGAGGGAATCACTGTCGAGTTGGCCTTCGTAGACTGGTCTGAACATCACAACAAGATGTTGGTCCTGGCAGCCGCCAATGAACTCCCCGATTTCATCGAGGTGCAAGCCAGCCGATCCCTATTGTGGATCATCGAGGGAGTTTTCCTGGATATTGACGGTTACGCCGCAGCTGATCCGGGCTTTGACATGGATGATTTCTTTGAAGGGGTCATGGGATACTACCGGTGGGACGGCAAGACATTCGCCTTGCCGTACGACCACGGTCCCATCAATCTGGGATTCAACAAGACGCTTTTTGAGGAACGGGGTATTGCCACACCTACCGATGACTGGACCTTTGACGACTTGCGGGCCGCCGCCGTGGCCTTTGCCCAGGAGGAAGACACCTGGGGCTTCAGCGGTATGCCGCGCAGCTGGCTTCTGGAACCTAGTTACCTCACTCCCTGGGGAGCCTCTCTTTTCAACGAAGACGAAACTGAATGCACCATCGACTCCGAGGAGGCCATTGCGGCCCTGCAATGGTGGGTGGACCTGCGTTTCGTGGACGAAGCCATTCCAAACTCGGCGCAGTCTGAAGTGCTGGCCACAGCCGGCGGAGATTTCGTCTCCGGCAAGGTAGCCATGACCACGGTGGCCCCTTGGACGGCGCCGACCTGGAACGCTCTGGCGGACTTCGAGTGGGATGTGGCCGCCTGGCCCGCAGGCCCCGTGACACGGTCCACGGCCGGTTTGGGGAGCGGTTACGGTATCACCAAGGACACGGAGCATCCGGAAGCCGCCTGGGAGTGGCTGGCCTGGATGACATCGGCAGAGGGCCTGGCCTTCGTCTGGGCCGCCAGCGGGGCCTCGACACCACCGCGCAAATCCGTGTTCGATGTCTATTTCTCTGCACCAGGCATTGCGCCCAATTCCCAGGCCTTTCTGGACGCCATGGACAATTACATGCAGATAGGCCGACCCGTCAGCCCCTACGGTGCCGAATTCACCGCCATTCGCAATCGCGAGATGGATTTAATCAACAATGGTCTCAAGCCAGTGGCCGAAGCCGTGGCTGACATGAAGAATGACGGCGATCCGATCCTGGCAAAAAACAGGGAACTTTACGGCAGTTGAGTCTCGATGCTTTCAAAGCCACCGGGATTGACGTAACCGACCATCACAGAATTGGTTCGTTGTCCTCGCCAGTCCCGGTGGCGAGTTTGCCTGTTTGTCAGTTCAGTTGTTCCAAAACCGGCCATGACCAACCGTGAACGAAGAGAGGCTCTTGAGTTCTATCTGGGCATTTCGCCCTGGCTGATTGGTTTGGTCTGTTTCACCGGTGGTCCCATCTTGGCCTCGCTGGCCATCAGCTTTACGCAGTGGCGGCTGCTCAGCCCACCCAAATGGCTGGGGATACAGAACTATATAGACATGTTTCAGGATGAGGGTACGCGTGTCTCCCTGGGCAACACCCTCTTTTATACAGGGTTGAGCGTGCCCCTGGGCCTTGTCACCAGCCTGTTTGTGGCCCTGCTCCTGAACCAGAGAGCGCGCGGCTCCACTTTGTTCCGCACCCTTTTTTATCTGCCGACGATTACGTCTGGCGTAGCCATGGCCCTGCTGTGGCTTTGGTTACTCAATCCGGAGTTCGGCCTGATCAATTTGGCTCTGGGCCTTATAGGTATCAAGGGGCCCGCTTGGCTACAGGACCCTGATTGGGCCAAACCCGCGTTGGTCCTGATGAGTCTGTGGACCATCGGCACCAGCATGGTAATCTTTTTGGCTGGCCTGCAGGGTATGCCCCAACACCTGTATGACGCCGCCAAGATTGACGGCGCCAACCAGCTCCGCGAGTTTTGGCATGTGACCGTCCCCATGCTCACCCCGACGATTTTCTTCGTCATGGTGACTTCTATCATCGCTTCGTTCCAGACCTTCACCAATGTCTATGTCATGACCGAAGGCGGACCGGGATGGTCCACGTTGATGTATGGTCTGTACCTGTACAACAACGCATTTGAGTATCTCCGAATGGGTTTCGCGTCGGCGATGGCGTGGGGCCTCTTCCTGGTTATCCTGGCCTTGACAATTCTGCAACTTCTTGGTGCCCGGCGCTGGGTATACTACGAAGGAGGAATCCGCGGCCGTATATGAGCATCCTCCAACTGTCTGGCGGTTCGATTCTGCGCCTGATCCGACTCTTTGGCATCTATCTTCTTCTGCTTTTCGGCGCCGTTCTTTTTACGGCTCCTTTTCTTTGGATGTTGAGCACCTCTCTCAAGACGCCGGAGCTTGTTTTCACCCACCCACCTCAATTCATACCGAATCCTGTTCAGTTCCGGAACTACATGGAGGGCTGGCAACGGCTTCCCTTCACCCGGTTTACCCTCAATACCGTGATTATCACCAGCCACAACGCCATTATGGACACGCTTGTGTCGGCCGTTGTGGGGTTTAGTTTCGCCCGACTGCGCGCTCCTGGCAAAGACTACCTTTTTGTGCTGGTCCTGGCCACCATGATGGTGCCATACGAGGTGACCCGGGTACCTCTCTACATTCTCTTCTCCCGTCTGGGATGGGTCAATACATTACTGCCCCTGATGATTCCCACCTGGTTCGGATGGCCTTTCTTTATTTTCCTGCTGCGCCAGTTTTTCACCACCATCCCCTTCGATCTGGACGATGCCGCCCGCATGGATGGTTGCCACAGTTTCCGTATATTTGTCCAGATCCTGATTCCGCTTTCCAAGCCTGCTTTGGCTGCCGTGGCCATCTTTTCTTTCGTGAGCAACTGGAATGACTTCCAAGGTCCCCTTATCTATCTGAGCGACCTGAATCAGTACACGCTTGCCTTGGGCCTGCGCATGATGCAGGGCGGCCGCTTCATCTTCATCCACCAGGTTATGGCAGTCTCCATCGTGTCCGTACTGCCGTTGCTGCTCATTTTCTTCTCGGCCCAACGATACTTCATCCGTGGCGTGACCCTGAGTGGAATCAAGGCCTGACCGAACCCAATATCGCGAGGATCAGCCTGTACAGGCTTGAGAAAAAATCACGGAATGATTTGCACTCTTCGCAGACTGCACCGCTCCCGACGGAAACGCAAAGGCTACTGCCAGACGGATTGAGTTGGTGGTGACACCTGACGGCCACGGCCCAATCCAAGAGATCGCATTCCAATACCAATCCATCATGTCTGGATTACTTGAGTGTCGGCAGGCAGCTTGGTTGGGGCCTTCCGGATCCAGGCCCAGCCGCACAGTTGCCTGACCCGTTCCGGGTCCGCCTGCCAAGCCTGCAGGATCGGTTCATGGGCGAAGCAGGTTCGCTGGACATTCTGGGTGTTGACTATCCCAGGATGCAGATCCTGACCATTGCGGACATCCTGGACGGAAAGCGATTCCACACGCCCACGGTGGTGGGCAAGCATGAACCGCAACCCCGCCTGCCCGGAGTCTCAGCATGATTACTGGACACACCTTAGCTCGACTTTGTACAAAGTCCGCGTGGGGATGCAGTCTGTGCGGGGGATTTCAGGTGGTATAGCACAGGGCATCCAGGAGGTGTGCGGGCGGCGGCTGTGGCCGTTTGCGGATGTCGGTGACATCGAAGAAGGGATGCCCGCGGACCAGAGGGTGCCGCGGACGCAGGCCAGCACATCGGCAAAGGTGGGGTTGGTCTTGGCGTACCAGGCGGACCGGCGCGGTAGCAGGGAGCGTTCCCGTTGCAGGCGATGGGCGGCCAGGATGAGCCAACTGAAGAGGCCCAGCAGGGCGGGCGTGGTGCGGGCAAGGGCCGGGGCCGATGCCCGTACGCGTCGGTTTGCCCTCTGTTTGACCGTTGCCGGAGAATCGATCGGTTCCCACCGCGACAGCAGGTCCAGAATGATCGCGGGCTCCTCTATGGAGGGGAACCGGGCCAAACCTTGAACCCGTCAGAGCTGTTCAGGCATCGGCACCCAGGTGTAGACATCCTCCTGCGGCTCGTAGCCCAGGTACTTCCGGGTGTCTGCCAGCGACCATTTCATACCGGTGTTGAGCGACATCCCATTGATGCAGATATAGGGACCGGGCCAGCCGTGGGACTTGGCCAGGACGGCCCGCTCGAACAGGGCCACGAAGTCCCGGTCGGCCAGCCACATCTCCTTGTACCAGTGGTCCGTCCGGTCGTACTCCTCTCGATGGGCCTCGGGCACGTCTCGGCGCGGTTCCGCCGTGCCCGACGGCGTAAGGGTTTCCGGATGGTTGCTGCCGTGGTTGCACCATCCAATCCGGATGCAGACAAACTCCGTGTTCCCCTTGCCTTGGTCGGACAGGGCCAGACCCCGATACAGCCGCTCGCCGGCCCACTTGCCGGCCGCATAGGCCGGGGAGTTGTAGCCATCCTCGCCCAGCCGCACCGTCGTACCCACACCATACGGAGAGGCAGGCAACAGCTCGCCCGGTCCCACCGTAGAGGCCAGGGGTTCGTCCTTGTACTGACCCATCGTGTGGTTCGTGGTGGCGAATACCAGCCGTCGGCAAGTGGGGGAGGCCACCGCGGCAAGGCCAATGTTGACGTTCATGTCCATCGAGACGGCGGCATCGTCCCAGGAGGCGTTGGGATTGGGCACCTGCGCGGCCAGGTGCACAACCTCGGTGCAGTCCGCCGCCGCCTGCTGCCAGCGGGCATCGTTCCAGTCCCTGAGATCGGCCTGCAAGTAGTCCAGCTCGGCCAGTTCATGATCCTGATCCCGAACCTTGATCTCGAGTTCAGCGCGGGTCTCTGCCACCTGTCCGGTCAACGCTGGCATCACATCGATGCCCGTAATCCGATCCACCAGCGGCTGCAACAGGAGATGGCGAATCAGCTTCTGCCCCAGATTGCCCTGCGCGCCCGTCACCAGCACGTGCCTGCCCATGTCCAATCCCTCTTCTTTCAGCCGTGAAAGTCGGCCACCTTTTTGAACAGGTCCCGGAAGATCGCATTGCGGTCCACCATGGTGGCTTCGCACATGGGCGGGCCCTCCGGCTGCGGAATCCAGTCCAGTGTTGCGGGTTCTAGGTCCGGCGTCGCGGTCACGCGACTGCGCGTCCAGTCCGGATTGATGACGTAAGCGGTTGCGGCCAGGTCCCAAACCTCTTTGGCCCAGGCATAGTGGTCATCGCTGTAGGCGGCAAACCGGTCCGTCAGGAAGGTACCGACAGGTCCCAGGGGTGCCAGATGTCGCTCCAACTCCGGAACGGTGGTGAGCAGATGGGAAGCAACCCCCCAGCACGGAAACAGGGTCAGCGAGGGACTGAGTTGGAGCAGCAACCGCGAAGCGATCGGATCCTGCATGAGATTGAACTCGCGGGCGTTGGTCCGGTGCAGCGGCTGTCCGCCCAGCCACACAACGCGCATCCGCCGCTCAAGGTCAATGTTTCGTTCACGCGCAGCCAGTAGCACCGAGGACACGTTGGTCGGAGCACCGATTGCCACTACATATAGTGGTTCGTCGCCTTCCGCCAGCAGGGACAACATGTGCTCGACGGCCGGACTCTGCACGATGTCCCGGGGAGAGTCCATGAACCGATCGGAGCCCCTGAACACCATGCCTTCCGGTTCCTGCCCCAACAGTCCGAACAGGCGCAGGATCTCCTCGTGACTCTTCTCCATGCCGTCGCCGGCGCTGGATGAACGATTATTCAGGAACGGTGCGGCGTAGACCGCCTGCAGATCCACCTCGGTGGGGGACAGCATCACGTGGACCAGGGCAAACTGGTCGTCTATTTCGTTGTAGGTATCGGTGTCCAACACCATGCGGACGCGGCCCGCGGGAGGCGGCGGTTCCGACGATCGGATTTCAGCCATATCGATGGGGGGATCCTGCAAATGGAAACGCGAAGCAATTGGCTGTCTACACCGGGGACCGAGGACCGAGGTTCGACCCGAAACCAGTCCAGCCGACCCGGTGCATAAAGTTCAAAGCTGTTGCATGAAGTTCAAAGCTGTTGCATGAACTCGAAAATCATCTCGTTGCTGCCCGGCAGGGCCTCGTGTCCGAAGTCCGGGAAGAACTCGACGGACTTCGGCGACGTAATCTTGTTGTAGGCGGCAAACTGCGTGGACGGCGGACAGATCTGATCCATCAAACCGGTGAACATCAGCACCTCGGCCCGGATGCGCGGAGCCAAGTGCTGCACATCGATGTAGCCGAGCCGGGCAAAGGCCGCATCCTCGCGCTTGTGCTGCGGATCGTACTTGCGGAACCAGTCGCGCAGTTCCTGATAGGCGTTGACCGTCAGATCCATCTCCCAGGTGCGCTTGTAGTCCGTCAGGAACGGGAACACCGGCGCTGCCCGTTTCACCCGAGGTTCCAGGGCGGCCGCGGCAATGGACAAACCGCCGCCCTGGCTACCGCCGGTGACGCCCACCCGGTCCGGGTCCACATCGTCCATGGCCATGACCAGGCCGGCCAACTGGGCCGCGTCCAGGAAGATGGAGCGGTATGCCAGGTGTTCGGGCCCCTCGTCGCCGAGGCCGCGTACGATGTGCCCCCTCAACGTTGTACCCTTGGTGCCGCCCGGATCCTCAGACAGGCCCCCCTGGCCCCGACAGTCCAGGGCCGCGACGGTAAAGCCGGCCGCGACCCAGCCCAGCTTCTCCAGCCAGCCACCCGAATCCCCGGAGTAGCCGTGGTACATGACAATGCCCGGATGGCCGGGGGTGGGATCAGTCGGCTCCAGGAGCTTGGCGTGCACCCGTGCCCCGTTGATGCCCGTAAACCAAAAGTGGGAGCAGGCTGCAAAATCCGTCTGGAATGTCGCTGGAATGCGCTCCGGATTCGGGTCCACGGCGCGCATCCGGGCCACGCCCTCGTCCCAATAGTCGTCAAAGTCGTTCGGCCTTGGGTTGCGGCCTTTGTAGGTAGACAGATCGTCCAGCGACAGGTCGAATGTCAAGGGCATGGCATACGTATTTCCAAGGTGGGTAAATCAGCTGCGGGAAGTCAGGCGTGTTCCCAGTCTTCGTCCGGATCCTCGTCGTCTTCCTCCATTTCGGCCAAGGCCTTGGACAGATCTGCCATGACGTCTTCGTGGCGCATCTGGGACCAGTTGCCCCACAGAGACCTGGTCAGCCGTTCCGGGTCGCGGCGCAGGCCGTAACGGGCCCAGTATTGGCAAACCCGCTCAACATCCCGTTCCAGCAGGCTGTAGGCCTGTTTGTTGCCGGTCACGGGCACCACCTGCGGAAAGTCGATGACCACGACCCGGTCATCCCAGAACAACAGGTTGTGGGCGGACAGGTCGCCGTGGATGAAGCCATTGGTCAGCATCAATTCGACATTGTGCATGACTTGGTCGAACGACGACTTGACCTCAGACGGGTCCAGACGGACTTCGTTCAAGGTCGGCGCGGCCACCTGTTCATCCCCGATGAACTCCATCAGGATGGCGTTGTCGGCCGCGTCGAACGGCTCCGGCACATCTGCCCCGACCTCTCTGAGTACGGTGAGGGCGTGGCGTTCGTACAGCAACCAGGACGTCTGCTGCGCCTGCTTGCCGTAGTCGGACCGCTTCAGCATGGCCCGTAGCAGCCGCTTGTCCTGCCGGCTGCTGACATTGGTGCCCAGCGCCAGCACGTCGCGGCCCTCGCGGTACACCATGTCGTTGCGCATGGTGCGGTGGCTGCGCGGCCGATAGGTCTTGGCCGCAAACAGGTCCAGCGAGCCGTCCGGCGCAGTCAGGCTGCAGCGGTAGACGTCGGCGTCCTTGCCGCCCTTGACCTTGCTCAGGATGTCGTCCACCAACCCGTTCACAAAGAAGGGGCGCAGGGCTCCCATCAGCCAGCGCCGTTCGACCTGGCCCGGCCGGTAGGTGGTTTCAAAATCGCCGGTAATGCTGCGGCGTATCTCCTCCTCCATCCTGTAGCGCCAGTTTTCCCGGAAGGGAACCTTGTTCTCGAACTTGGCCTTGGGCGGCCTGCGAATCAGCTTCTGGTCGTGCTGAAAGTCGGGATCGTGCTCCTCGGCGTAAACCTCCCATTCCTCTTCTTCGTAGTCGTTCCAGTCGTCTTGGTATTGTGCAGACATGCGTTGGTCAGCGGCTCCGGATTGGCCTCAGGGTATCTAAAGCGCCCGTGCAGGCCGAGTGCTCGGCTTCCCCGCGACAGCGGGGACAGGATTCACGGAAACCCCGGGGTCCGTGCTGGATTGTGAGTTTGGGGTGACGAGTGACAGCAACGGGCCGGTAGTCGCTGTTTTCGCCGCGGTTCGATTAGCCGTAGGCGGCGGGTTGGCGGGAAGGTCCGGAACTGTCGATGGCCAGCACAGACACCGTTCTCGTCAAGGTGTCCTGTCCTATCATTGTCCACCTCCCTGGGTGCGCACGTCGGCTGAATAAGCGGAACTGTGGCCGACACAACAAGGAATTATACAGAGGATGGGTAGTTCAGACCACGCAAACCGGTTCCACCGCTTCACCAGTCGGGGGGACGTGGCCGCCTGGGAGAGCGGCATCTTCCGCAAGTGGCCCTATCGCCACACGATGATCGATACGGTTTCCACCACTCTGTCCGCCCACCGACCGGAAGGCCCGTTGCACGTGGTGGAGATCGCCACCGGCCCCGGCCTGATGGCACTGTGCCTGCTGCGCGACATTCCCCATCTCACCTACACCGGGCTGGACTATTCCGTACCGCTGAGTGACTTTGCCCGTCGGCGGCTGAGCCAATTCGGACCGCGCGCCGAAGTTTGGCACGAGGACGCCAACGAGGACGGCTGGACCCGGCGCCTGCCCGCACCGGTCCAGGCTTTTGTGTCGTTGCAGGCGATGCACGATCTGGGAAACCAGGACAATGTAACCCGGATCTACGCCAAGGCGTTCGAACTGCTCGACGACGACGGCATCTTCGTCAACGCGGACTTCGTTACAGCACCCGGCAAGCCCAACGCGAACGATCCGGGCCGGCTGCCCGTGGCTCGTCATTTCGAAGTCCTGCGCGACCTGGGTTATGCCTGGACCGACTGCATCGCCCGCCAAGGGGACATGGCCTGCCTGGTGGCCGGCAAGCGCTAACCTCGGGGAACCTCCACGCCCACTCCCGCCGCAGCCTCCACAAGGTCGCGCCAAGTTACATCGTCCACGGGAATGCCGTGTGCGCGCCGTTCGGCGGCCGTGCGCGCTTCGGGCTCACCCGGCAACATGACTTCGTCGAACCCCGGGGCCGGCCGCACGGACTTGAAGAACGCCACGTAGTCGCCGGCATCGCCAGAGAAAGCGCCGAGTGCCCGGAATGCTTCGATGCGCAACAGGATGAAGAACGCGCCGTTGTTCATGGGACCCTCGACCTTCTGAGGAACACCGCTGCCTGTCAACAGCCCGGCCATCACATCGTTGAGCAGGCTCAGGCCGGATCCCTTGTGTCCGCCGAACGGCAGGAGCATGCCTCCGTCGTAGAGGTCTTGCGGATTGATCGACGGATTGCCGTCCTTGTCCAACATGGAGCCAGGCGGCAGGTCCGTCCCCTTGTTGTGGGCAATCTTGACCTTGCCCTCGGCCACCACGCTGGTCGCGAAGTCGATCACAATGGGATCCCTGCCCTCCAGCGGGACGGCCGCCGCCAGGGGATTGGTGCTCATAAGCCGTTCACTGCCGCCAAACGGCGCCACGATGCCGCGTCGGCCACCGCCATTGCAGAAGGCCAGGCCAATGAAACCGGCGTCGGCCGCCATCGTGACCCATTCACCCAGACGGCCTACGTGTCCGCTGTTGGTGATGCCGCCGGCAGCAATGCCACAGGCCTCGGCCTTTTCAATGGCTTTCTTGATCGTGAGGTAGGCGGACCATTGCCCGAAGTTTCGCTTGGCATCCATGATGAAAACGGATGGCGACTCCTCCAGCGGCTCCGGATCCGAGGCGGGATCCAGCCTCCCGTTCTCGATCTGATCCAGATAGAGGTTGACCCTCACCACACCATGGGAATCGTGGCCCAGCAGGTTTGCCAGCACCAGGGACTCGCTGACCTTGTGCGCAATCTCGGTGCGCACGCCTACGGCTTCGAACATGTCTTGGACGAAGCTCTGGAGAATGTCGGACGAAATGGTGTGCATGGTCGAGAAGTCCCGGGTGATCTTGGGTACGCGCCGGAGGACACGGGGCACGGCCGGTGCCTGCTTGACTCCGTGTTGGCGTGGATGCCGCCAATGGCGAGGGGATCTTACGATCAGCGACTATGAAACCTGCGATCACTTGTAGCTGGACCGCGGAGACCCATTGTCCAAGAAACCCATTTGGGTCCTGCTGCCGCTCTTCCCGGAAAACGACGTGTTACCGAAGGGGCTGGGTACAGGTGGCACAAGCTGGATTGGAACCTCCGCGAAACGCTGTCCCCAGTCTCCGACTGCATCCGGCATCAAGGTCAACTGTGTTGGTCCTGTCCATTGACAGTTCTGAAACATCGACCTCCGAGGGTGCCTCGACAAGTCAGGCTTCACACGCGTCAATCAGCGTAGTGAGGTCCTTCCAGCCGTAGGCAACTTCAACCAAGTCGACACCGCCGATCTCAATGGTTTTCTCCCTGATCTTTTTGCCTCCCAGAGCTTCGTAAAAACGGCAGGCAGATCGGTTGTCCTGCAGTACCCACAACAACATGGAAGGAAATCCATCCAGTATCAGCCGTTCTGTCACGGCTGAGAAAAGCCTACGGCCAAACCCCCTCCGTTGATACGACTGCAGCACGTAGATCATATATAGCTCGGCAAGATATATCCGGTCACCATCGCTTTCCGGTCCTGCCCCGGCAAAACCAACTACTCCCTCTCCTTCAACGTCGGCAACAAAGCTGCACATGGAGGACTGCTTGGCTTCAAGGATATCCACCCACCAGGCTTCCCGGTTCTGATAGGACAAGGAGGCTAGAAACTCGGCCGGAACAATTCCCGCATATGACGACTGCCACGTCTGGATGTGAACTTTCGCGATGGCCTTGGCGTCCGCCGGCTCCGCCGCTCGGATTGACATATCTGCATCCTCCTGGTCCCGACACTCATAATACGGCAAGTTCGAAATCGATTTTCTCCCCACGCGCATTGCAACTACCCGGCAACTATGTTGCGTGCCGAATCTTGATCATGGAGACAAGGCCCTGCTGCCAAGAATCCCGGTCTCGGATTACCGAGGCCATGTGCAGTAGACGATGTTTGAGGCCGATTGGGCTCGATCAGGCTGTCGCGGTTACCTGGAATGCACATGCCGCGCGGGCGATTCAGTCCGTGTGGCGTTGTAGTTCCGGCAAGCGTGTCTGAACCGTGCTGACTGGTCCAACTACAGGGAAACGCTGCACAATAGGTCACCGACCGGCTTGATGCAATCACGGAGACGATCCACCTCCGCGATCGCTGGGACTGCAACTGACAACGCTCTGGCCTGTCGTGCCAAGGGATGGCGGAAACCAAGTCGGGACTGGCATCCTGACCCAAGGTGTTTCGGAATAATTGGGGGCTTATATACCTGACTACGCAGTCGGTGCGACAGGCACAACCCTGTACAC
>VXMJ01000070.1 GCA_009841145.1 Caldilineaceae bacterium SB0661_bin_34
AGCACGCGATACCGACAGGTATTGCCGGATCGGCATAGGTTCTGGAGACCGGAGATGGCACCAGCTACTGCTTGGTGCGGGTGGAAGCATTGGGCACATCATCCCGACGGCAATCCGACTGAATCGCGGGTTACAATGAAGCCGATATCCTCCACTTCGGCAACGGAAGGTCGGCCGGCGTGCCGCACATAAAGAAAAGAGTTCTGGTGACTGGTCCTGCGGGCAGGATCGGTGTCTCCCTGACCGAATACGCCCTCGACCGCTACGATCTCAGGCTGGGCATCCGTTCCACACCCATGCCGGAGCACTTGGCACACGTGCCAACCGTGTCGCTTGACATTACGGATCCCGACTCTTGCCGGCAGGCCTGCGAAGGGATCGACGTTGTCGTCCATCTGGCCGCTGAAGCCAGCACCGAAGCGGACTTCCGTACCTCGCTTCTGCCTCGCAACCTTGTGGGGGCCTACAACATCCTGGAGGCCGCGGTGGCGGCCGGTTGCCAGCGGGTGGTGCTGTCCTCCTCGGTCCAGTCTGTTGCCGGCTATCCCCTCGACCACCAGGTGCAGGAGGACTCGATCCCCCGGCCGCTGAACCTCTACGGGGCCACCAAGGCCTTCGCCGAGGCAATTGGCCATGTCTATGCCAAGACGCACGGCCTGTCCTGCCTGGTGGTGCGCATCGGCACGTTCGAGCACAACCAATTCCCGTTCCCGGCGAACGGTCGCAATCTCAGCACTTTCATCTCGGCCCGGGACATGTCACAGCTGCTGTGCTGCTGCGTGGACGCGGATCCCGATCTGGACTACGCCGTGGTGCACGGCGTCTCGCAGAATCGCTACAAACGCATGGGCCTCACGCAGACCCGCAGCCTGGTCGACTACATGCCGCAGGACGATGCCTTCGCCTGTTTCGAGGTGGGTATTCCCTATCGGGACCGCTGGTTCGAGGAAGCCTACGACGGGCAAAGGCCGGAACAGCCGGTCAAGCCCAAGGCCTGACGGCCCTCCCTTTCCATCTCCTCTGTTCACCCAACGCTTTGCCGACAGTTTCAGGAGTCGTTCATGTCCACTCCCATCCGCATATCCGTGATCGGCGCCGGCAGCGCCCAGTTTTCCCTGGGTCTGGTCAAGGACATCTGCCTGACCGAAAGCCTCAACGGCAGCCAAATCAGCTTCATGGACATCGATGGCGACCGCCTGGAGATGATTCACAGGCTGGCCAGCCGCTATGCCAACGAATTGGGTGCAGACCTGGGTTTCGATCTGACCGAATCGATGGCCGACTCCATGCAGGACGCGGATTTCGTGATCAACACGGCCTCGGCCCACACCCACGCCATGCAGCGGCTGATCCGCGAGACCGTCGAGAGCTACGGATACTACCATGGTGGCGGCCTCGGCGGCGGCAACTACCACAACCTGCAGCTGATGCTCGATGTGGTGGGCACAATGGAACGGATCTGTCCCGACGCCTGGCTGATCCAGAGCGGAAATCCGGTCTACCAGGGTTGTACCCTGATGACCCGCGAGAGCGACATCAAGGTGTGCGGCCTCTGCCACGGCCACTACGGGGTGCATCGGATCGCCAACACCCTCGGTTTCGACCTAGACGAACTCACATGGCAGGCCCCCGGCCTCAACCACAACATTTGGCTGACCCACTTCCTCCACCGTGGCGAGGATGCCTATCCCGTCCTGGAGGACTGGATCGCCAACGAGGCCGAGGAGTACTGGCGGACGCACGAGGCGGAGCGCACCCACGACATCCAGATGTCGCGCGGCACCATCCACCAGTACCGGATGTTCGGCCTGATGCCCATCGGCGACACGCCGCGGTCCGTCGGCTGGTGGTACCACACCGACCTGGCTGTCAAGAAGCACTGGTATGGCGAGCCCTTCGGCGGACCGGACACACATATCGCCCGCCCCTACTTTGTGAAGAACTTGGAAGAGCGGCTGATCCACATGCAGGCCGTGGCGGAGGACGAGTCCGCTTCGCTGATCGAGGCCTTCGGCCAGGAAAAGACCAAGGAACAGCAGGTTCCGATCATCGACGGCCTAGTCAACGACAACGAGGGACAGTTCCAGGTCAACGTGCCCAACTACGGCGCCCTGCCCGGTGTGCCCGATGACGTGGTGGTCGAGGTGCCGGCCATCGTCAACGCCAAGGGCATCCAGCCGTTGCGCGTGCATCCCCTGCCCGAGAAGATCATGTACGACCAGATCCTGCCGGACTGGCTGCACATGGAGCGCGATCTGCTCGCCTTCCAGACCGGGGACCGGCGCACCCTCCTGCTGAACGCCCTCGAAGCCGGCCAGACCCACGACTACGACCAGGCCCTGAACGCGCTGGAGTCCGTGCTGGCCGTGGAGGGCAACGAGGACGTGAACGCCCACTACCGCTACGGACCCGGCGACAGCCTGCTGCGCGAACGGCTCGGCCTCGCCGTGGCCAATGGCGCGTCACCCAACGGCTCCCGCCCTGCCTGACCTCCACCTTCATTTGCTCACCACCATTCCACAGTCATTATGTCCACACCCATTCGCATCTCCGTCATCGGTGCCGGCAGCGCCACGTTCTCGCTGGGGCTGGTCAAGGACATCTGTCTGACCGAGAGCCTCAACGGCAGCAGCATCAGCTTCATGGACGTGGATGCCGGTCGACTCGACCTAATTCACACGCTGGCCACGCGCTATGCCGACGAGTTGGGGGCCGACCTCAGTTTCGATCTGACCGAAAGCCTGCCGGAAACCCTGCAGGGCGCGGACTTCGTCATCAATACAGCCTCCGCCTTCTCGCACGGCCTGCAGCGGGAGGTCCGCGAGGTCATCGAACCCTATGGCTACTACTACAACGGCGGCCTGCACAGCCACAACTTCTACAACCTGCAGTTGATGCTGGACGTAGTCGGCCACATGGAGCAAATCTGTCCGGATGCCTGGTTGATCCAGAGCGGCAACCCGGTTTACCAAGGCTGCACGCTCATGACCCGCGAGAGCGACATCAAGGTCTGCGGGCTCTGCCACGGCCACTACGGCGTGTACGGGATCGCGCGCACGATCGGTCTGGAGGACCTGCGCAAGGTGACCTGGGAGGCCCCCGGCCTGAACCACAACATCTGGCTCACCCGGTTCATCTACGAAGGCCGGGATGCGTATCCCCTGCTGGAGGACTGGATTGCCAACGAGGCCGAAACCTACTGGCGCGACCACCGCGCCACCAGCACCCACGACACCCAGATGTCGCGCGGCACCATCCACCAGTACCGCATGTTCGGTCTGATGCCGATTGGGGACACGCCACGCGCCGTGGGCTGGTGGTACCACACCAGCCTGCCGGTCAAGAAGCACTGGTTCGGCGAGCCGTACGGCGGGCCGGACACCCACATTGCGCGTCCCCAGCACGTCCAGAAGCTGGAGGATCGCTTGGCGCACATGCAGGCCGTGGCTGACGATCCCAAGGCCAGCCTGATCGAGGCGTTCGGCGACACCAAGACGCACGAACAGCAGGTACCCATCATCGATGGCCTCGTCAACAACAACGAGGGCTATTTCCAGGTCAACGTGCCGAACCACGGCGCGCTGCCCGGTGTGCCGGACGATGTGGTGGTTGAGGTGCCGGCCCTTGTCAACGCCAAGGGCATCCAGCCTGTGCGCGTCCAGCCGCTGCCCGAGAAGATCATGTACGAACAGATCCTGCCCGGTTGGCTGCAGATGGAGCGGGAGCTCCTGGCCTTCCAGGACGGCGACCGCCGCGCTCTGCTGTTCGATGCGCTGGAAAGCAACCAGACACGGGAATACAACCAGGCCCTGTCCGCCGTCGAGGAAATCCTGGCACTCAAGGGTCACGAGCAGATGAACGAGCACTACACCTATGGCGCGGGCGACACTCTGCTGCGGGCCTCGGTCAACGGTGCGGCCGCGAACGGGAGCCGCGCGGCGTGACAAGCGTCGGCCTGGCGGTTGACATCACGGTTGCCCACATCAGCGACCGGGAGGCCACCGCGCGCATCACCGAACTGTTGGCCGACCTGCATGGTTCGGAATACGAGTTCGCGATTCGGCACGTGCGCGGATCAGCAACCCTTTATCCCGTGCCGGGCCGGTTGACCGCCTGCTTCCTGATGGAAGCGCAGGGGGCGGGGCTCAGCCTGTTCCAGGGCGACCTGGTGCGGTGTCCGGATGCCGGGTTTCCCACAAGGACCGTTGGCGAGGGTCTGTCGGAGGTCACCGAACGGCGCTGGCATCCGGTTCAGGCCGGGGACACGGTCTGTATCGACGACCGCGCCCGTTCCATGGCCAATCTCTCGGGCGACCTGGTCTGGTTCGAGGTGTCGATGCCGGTTACCGACTACACAGCTCCGCGCCTTACGCCGCTGCGCAACCTGAAGGACAAGCCGGGCGGTTGCGCGGCCCACGCCGGAGCGTTCCGTCGCGAGGCACTGCCGCCCGTCAGGACGCTGGCTGCAGACTCCGACCAGCGGAACGTGAACCGGATCAACATGCATGCCTTGGACATGCGGACCGATCGGGACCCGCCGCCGTCCCCGCACTGCCACGGTCCGGTGGCGACGGGTGCCGCCGATTTCGTGAACCATTCCGAAACTGCGCTTATCCTGCCGCGCAACCTGTACGGACTGCCACCCCACGGCTCGGGCCTTCCGGAGCAGGTTGAAATGTATCCCTGCGTTTCGGACCCCGCCGGACAGCCGGCTGTGGTTCCGGTGCGGCCCGGTTCGATTGTGGTGACACCCGGTGCCCGCGACCGGACCATGGGCCACTGTTTCGTAAACGCCTTTGCGATGCTGGTGGCGATTCCCGGCTTCGTCTCCCCGCACCATAGCCTGCCCCAAGAGTAGTTCCTTTCCCTGATGCAGCCGTTTGTTGCAGGCATGCGCACCGGGCGCGGTCTCTTCGTCCTGACCCTGAAACGGCTGGCCAGCCGCCCGGGACTGACCATTCTGGCCCTGATCGGCATTGTGCTGGCCGTGGGCTTGCTCAGTTCCGCCGCCTTTTTCGCGCAGGCGGTTGATCGGGTCATCCTCAATCAGGAACTGGCCGAACTCAGTGCGGCGACCAACCGGCCGGCCTTTTCCACACGCATCTACTTCTTCCCGTCCTCGCGCAAGCGCATGGGGATCGAGGCGGCGGAACGCGCCGGTTCGAGCATCAGCGGCACGCTGGCCGCCGAAATTGGCCTGGGCGTCGATCGCAAGGACCTGCAGATGGAAAGCGGGAGCATGGTGCTCCTGCCGGCCCAGGGCGATACCGCCTATACCGACACCCGCGAGTACCTGACCAGCGTCAACATCGTTTACATCGAAGGCGTGACCCCTCATCTCAACATCCTGCAGGGGGACGAGTTCACGGATGTCATAGGCGCGCCCGATGTACTGAACACCTGGATGCACTTGTCGCTGGCCGATGAGATGGGCGTCTCCCCCGGCGAGGAGTTCGAACTGGCGCTCAACGCCGCGGACGAAGGCATCCGGATGCGGATTGCCGGGATCTGGCAGGCTGCCGACGGGGAAGACAACTTCTGGTTCAATCCGCCCGACACCAAGCTGGGGGATGCCCTGCTGGTAAGCCGTGCTTCCTACCTCAACTTCATTGAGCCGATCCTACCCAGCCGTTCGCGATTCGTCTCATGGCATATCAGCCTGGACGATTCGACCCTGAACCCGAAGTACTCGCGCGAGTACGCCGAAGGCTTCGAGATGGGCATGGCGGTGATCGACAAGTACCTGCCCGGGGCCAACCTCGACATCTCGGCCCTGGATCCGCTCAAGGAGTTCGTGCAGCGCAACACGCTGCTCACGATCCAGCTGCTGGGCTTCAATGTCCCGGCCCTCGGCTTCCTGATCTACTTCCTGATCATGATTGCGTCCATCATTGCCCGGTGGCAGCAGCGCGAGACGGCCATCCTGGTGTCGCGCGGCCTGAATACCTCGGGTGTGGTGTCGATCGTGCTGCTGGAGGAGCTGATCTTGTTCATTGTCGGCATCCCCCTAGGCATCGCCTTCGGCATGGGCATCTCCCTGTTCATGGGCTACACGGTCAGCTTCCTGAGTTTCACGACCCTGCGGGAGCCGGTTCCGGTCTCGTTCCAGGGCCTGAACTGGTATCTGATCGGAGCCGGTCTGGCCGTGGCGGTGCTGGCACGCCTCATCCCAGCGATCCGCACCGCCCGCATGAGCATCGTCGAGGCGGAGCGGGGACGCCAGGTGCAGAAGCCGTTCTGGCAACGGACCTATCTGGATTTCCTGCTGGTTGTGCCCACCTGGTATGCCTACGACCAGCTGGCCAATGAAGGCACCTTCGCCAACATGGTCCAGGAGCGGACCGCCGAACTGTTCTCGGATCCGCTCCTCATTCTGGTGCCGGCTCTGTTTGTGCTCACCTGCAGCCTGCTGGTGATGCGCGTTTTCCCGATCCTGATGTGGATCCTGGACCGCATCGCCGGCTGGACCAACCTGCTGACCACCCACCTTGCCCTGCGCCAACTGGAGCGGCACAGCCAGCGCTACATCAACCCGCTGCTGCTGGTCATCGTGTCCCTGTCGCTGGGCATCTACACCTACTCCATGGCCCTCAGCCTGGATCAGTGGCTGATTGATCAGGTGCGCCACGAGGTCGGGGCCGGCGCGACGTTCGAGCCTTTCATTCCGCCCTCGCCGGACAGTTCCGGAGGTTCGGGCCCGATCATGGACGGAACCGGAACCTGGATTCCCACCGTGGCCGAGTTCGAGGCCCTGTCCGGGGTGACTGCCGCGGCCAGGGTCGGCAACTACAACGCCGAACTGGAGGTGACCGGCGGGGATATCCTGCGCCTGGACTTCCTGGCGGTCGATCGGATCGACTTTACCAAGGTGGTGTGGTTCCGGGAGGATTTCGCCGACGATTCCCTCGGTGGCCTTATGAACAGCCTGGCCCTGTCGCCCAACAGCATCCTGGTGCCGCGGGCCCTGATGGGGCCGCTCAACTGGCGGGTGGGGGACGAGGTCGGCCTGGAGGTGAGCATGGCCCGGGGTCACTCCGTCCAGGATCAGTTTGTGATTGCCGGTGCCTACGATCAGTTCGCCACGATCTACCACCAGCCGTGGACGGTGATCGGCAACATGGATCACGTATTTGCGCTGGCGGGAACCGATTTCGTACACAACATTTGGCTGGGGGTGGACGAGTCGGTGGAGGCGATCGAGTTGAAGCAGGCCATACGGAGGATGGGCATCGAACCCACCCGTTGGCGGCATGTGCCCACGCGCATTCTCGAGGAACAGGCGCGCATGGAACGGGTCGGCATCTTCGGCACGCTGTCCGTGGGCTTCCTGGCGGCCGCGGCCATGGCCTTCCTGGCGCTCCTGGTCCACAGCTATGCCTCGCTCCAGGACCGCATGTTCCAGTTCGGGGTACTGCGGGCCGTGGGTGTGATGCGGTCCCAGATCATCGGCCAGATCACGATTGAGTACATCTTCCTGACCAGCTACGGAACCATCGCCGGCGCGGTCATCGGTTCCCTATGCTCCATCCTCTTCTCGCCGTTTTTCAGGGTTACGGCCGCGGTGCGCAATCCGCTGCCGCCTCTGGTGCCCCTGATTGCCGAGAACGAGATTGCCATCCTGGCCGCGGTCTTCGCCGCCGCGATTGTGCTGGTGGAGGTGTCCGTCACTTTCCAGGCCCTGACGCGACGTCTGTTCGATGCCCTGCGCATGGGCTATCAGGAGTAGAACACATCGGATGGGCACCATTGGCGGTGCCTGTTGCACGGAGGTTGGAACATGCCGTTCCACAAGCTTGACATAAAGGGATTTGACACCTACTGGATTGAGCAGGGACTGGAAGGGGAGCCGCTACACCTGCATATTTCCACGACCGAACCGGGTACGCGCGCCCATCCGCCCCATGTGCACGGGGGCTATGAGGCGTTCTTTCTGCTGGAGGGCGAGGCCACGCTGGAGTTCGCGGACGAGACCGTGGGTCTGTCCGCCGGCGAGGCGGTGGTCTTCGATCCGCACACGCTGCACGGTCTGGTCAACAGTGGGACTGTTCCCAATCGCTACATGGTGATTCTGGTTGCTTCCGACCTGGTCAATCCCTGACCGCGGGGCGGCTCTGGGCATTCCGTTCTGGTTTGGACCGGACGGGTTGGCCGCGCGGTCTACACTTTATTTGAAGTCCGTTGGCTCGGATCGGCGAGTTTCCGGTCCGGCACCGGCTTCCCAGAGCAGCCGCGGTATTGGACCGGCCCGGCCCCGCCCGCGCCGTCGGCCAGTGCTCCGTGAGGTTGCAGGACCGAGCCGCGCCGTTGAGCCAACCGGGACGGGGACTGCCGGCATGTTCGACCTGAGAGCCGGCGCACAGGTACAGGAGACGCCATGGCGGAAGTAATCGGCGGAATCCTCGGCGGGGTTGGCCTGCTGTTTGTCGGCATGTGGCTGTTGTCCGAGAACCTGAAGGTTCTGGTGGGACCGCGCCTGCGCATATTGGCGAGCCGGTTGGCCAACAACCGCTTTGCCGGATTTGGCTGGGGGACGCTGGCCGGCGCCATTACCCAGAGTTCCCCGGCCGTGACCTTCATCACAATCAGCATGTTGCGGTCCGGGCTGATTTCTCCCCAGCAGGGCTACCCGATTGCTCTGGGTGCACAGCTCGGCGTGGGCCTAATCCTGTTCATTGTCACGGTGGACATCCGCGTGGTCGCCCTCTTTGGGCTCGGCGTGGGCGGCATCGTCATCACACGCCTGAACCGGGACGGCTACCGCGAGCTGGGAGCGATGCTGTTCGGTGTGGCCGCCCTGTTGTTCGGCCTGGTCCTAATCAAGGAGTCGGCGGCACCCCTGGCGGATCAGCCCTGGTTCCAGGCGGGCCTGGAAATTTCCACCCGCTCCCTCCTGCTGTCGCTGGTTCTGGGTGCCCTGCTCACCTTTGTGGTTCAGGCCCTGGTGCCGGTAGTCGCCTTCGGTGTGGGCCTGGCGGCCGCGCAACTGGTAGGTGTGGAGCAAGTGGTGATGTACATCTACGGCTCCTATCTGGGGCTGGGCATCAGTGTGCTTGTCCTTTCGTCCAATCTGCAGGGGACAGCCCGGCAGCTGGGGATGTTCTGGGCCTTCCAGTGTTTCTTTTCCGTCGTGGTTATGGTCCTGCTGCTCTATGTAGAGGTCTATCTGGAGGTGCCGCTGGTCGTGGCGGCGGTGACAGCCCTGGACATTGGCTTGGGGCCACAGATGGCCCTGGCGGTCATCCTGTTCGGCATGCCTTCCCGCCTGGTGGTGCTGCCGGCCCCGAACTGGACGATGCAGCTGTTTTCCCGTTTCTGGCCGGCCAGCAGCGAAGAGGAGCAGTCCCGACCCCAATACATTCACGACCAGGCCATGGACGACGTGGAGACCGCCCTTGACTTGGCACACCTGGAACAGAGGCGGGTACTGGGCATGTATTCCGACTACCTGAACATGGCGCGGACCCGACAGTCCGCCACCAGCCTCAAGAACTCCGTCCAGACCCTCAATGCACGCATCGACGAATTCCTGGGTGAGCTGGCGCGCCAGAATCCGGGCCAAAGCACCGAACGCCACAATGCCGTCCTGAGCCGCCAGAAGTTGATCACCTGGCTGGAAGAACAATTTTCGGCCGTGCCCGAATTCCTGCTGCAACTGCCGGAAGATGAGGAACTGGACACGTTTCAGATGAGCATCGTCGAGGGAACCGATGCCGCGTTCCTCATATTTCTGGACGCACTGGAAAGCGACGATGCCGATTCCTGGGAATTCGTCGAGCAACTGATGGGCGACCGCAGGGTCCTGATGCAGAACATTCGGGAACGAAACCTGTCTGTAACCCCGGAGGAAGACCACGTTCGGCAACGCATCATCGTGGAGACCACCAACGCAGTGGAGAACATTTTCTTCCTGCTTGCCCAATTGACGCGCGACTTCCGGGATGAGAGCAGCCTGTCGCCGACATCGGTTGCCGGCTGACAGCCAGTCGGTTGTCGGCAGACCCGACGCGCCTCGGTTAGGGAGAGGGTGACCCGGCCACAGGGATTCCAGTCGAAGAATTCGGGCGTGCCGGGTGGCGCCGACGAGTACCGCTTGGCATATCCGAGGTGGATTGGGGCCAAGACCTTGCCCTTGGCCCGCGGGGCCCGATCTGCAAACGATCAGGGATAATTTTTGTTCGAGCCGCGTCCCGTGTCTCGACGCCGCCAACTTTCCTGGCGCGCAGGCGGGTGGTACGGCCTCTCGGTTTGTGTTTGGAACTCCAAGAAAAACTCTGATGAACAATCCCATGCGTCTTTCCACCGGTTGGCTGCTGGCCGTCCTGTTGTTGTGGTCGTTGGCACCGGTGTCGGTCCGGGCGGCCAGGTCCGGTTCCTTTGCCTGCGATCCGTCCCTGGAGTCGCTGGACCGGATCCAGTCGCGCGAGCAGATCAGGGCCTTCGTCTACTGTGCGATCCAAACCATTGAGGAACAGGGATGGGAAGCCGCCAAACGGGCGTTCCAGTCCGATCCGAGCTGGCTGTCCAATGGAATGTTCCTGTTTGCGGGCACCGACGATCTGAAGGTGGACTTTGTCGCCGGGTCGGAGACGCTGCTGCCGGGTGATGATGCAGCCAATCTGCAGGATGATCACGGCCACTACTTCGTTCGGGACATGTACCGCATCGCCGGCAACTGGGGTGAGGGATTCGTCTACTACGACATCCTGGATCGCCAAAGCGGACTGACGTTGCCGAAGACCTCCTTCGTCAAGCGGTTGGACATGGACGGCACCCCCTTCCTGTTGGGTGCGGGGTTCCACAATCCGTCGGATCCCGCCAACTGCCACCCCGAACGCGTCCGGGCGGAGTACGTGTACAGTGCCGTCGACACTGAAAACTTTGTGGACTGTGCCGCGCGTTTGGTCCTGGACAAGGGGCTTCTGGCCCTGTTCGAACTCATGGTGCCCGGGGGGCGCTGGAACCATGGCCCGACCTATGTCTTCATACACGAACTGGACACGCTGACCATGGCTGCGCATCGCAATCCGGAACTGGTGGGCCAGGATCGCACCGACCGGGTCGATCCGGACGGTGTCCTGATCACCCAGGAGATCCGCCGCGTGGTCCAGCGCTATGGAGATGGTTATGTCTACTACACCAACATCAATCCATCCACCGGTGAACTCCACCGCAAGGCCTCGTATGTGAAGGGGTTTGAGCTTGGGGGACGCTGGTACTCGATCGGCAGCGGGCTGTATCAGCGCTCAGCGGCTTGCAAGGCCGCTCCCGCGGCCCATGCCATCCACCATCGGGACGACATCATGGCCTTCGTGGCGTGTGTGCGCGATCTGCTCGAGGAACGGGGCGAGTTGGCCTTTCCGCTGCTGACCGGCCATCCGCAGTTCCGGTCGTCCGGCTACTACGCGTTCGTCCTTAACCAGCAGTGCCAGGACATTCTCTATCCCCTGGACTACCGTGCCGACGATTCCAACTGTGACCTTGAGGATGTCGAGGGCACGAAGATTATGCAGAAGTTCCTGAAGGCAGGCCTGGAGACGGAGAACCAGCAGGGCTGGACGTCCTATCGATGGCTAAATCCAGCCACGGACCGGGTTGAGAGGAAGGAGTCGTTTGTCATGAAGGTTTCCCTCAACGGTGAAGACATGGTGGTGGGCGCAGGGATTTACACGGGAGAATAGACCGGCAGACAGCCGGTTTGAACAAGCGACTTGAAGGTTATCCCAAAAATAGTTGGGATAAGTTGGGATAACACATGGGATTTCCGGCAATTGGCCTGGGATTCATCGATTGAACGGCTTCCGCTCCGGCTTTCGGCGTGAAACCCGGCGGTCTCGGGCCGCGGACCGCGGGATCTTGGATGCCTCTTGCCCGGACCGGAAACCGGGAAGCCGTGCCCTATGTCCGCACTGAAGAGTGAGGTTGGATCAGTCTCGTCCTTGCGGCTCGCGCATGAACCCGATGTTCAAAACGGTACACGCGAGCATGCCCGAAACAGCCAGCAAGGACGGGCCGGTGATGCCCAGGCGCAGGAAGCTCCACGGTCCGCTAAAGCCGCCGAGGGCGGATGCAGTGAAGTTGGCGGCACCCATCATCGACATCATTTGCCCTCGGCGGTGGCTGTCCTGTTCGCTGGCAAAGGCCAACAGGGAGACAATGGCAAACTCCAAGGCCACGCGCATGAGCATTAAACCCCCAACAGCGCCGACGAGATTGGTCCCCAATATCGGCAGCAGCACGAATGCCGCAATGGCAAGGACCCCGCCTGCCATCACGGCGCGGCGTTTTCCGATGCGGTCGCTGTACGCGCTGGCACCGATGCTGCCGCAAAGGTCCGCAATGCCCATGGCCATGGCCACGCGACCCATGTCCCCGGCGCCGAGGTCGTAGGTTTGGGTCAGCCAGTCCCCGAACACAATCAGCACGTTGAACATGGCAAACGATAGGAACCCGGTACAGGCGATGGTGGCCCAGGCCGACACGGACAGGGAACCCACAAGATTGGTCAACTGCTGGCGTCGGCTGGCTGCGGGGTTGGACATGCGCGGCCGGGTGCCTTCCGGATGGCCGGGCGGCAGCAGGTAATACAGAATGGACAGGATGGCCAGGCCGATGCCCAAAATGACAAACGGTACTTCCCAACTGGTTCGTTCAATGATCCAGCCGGCCGTCGACAGACCGGCAATGCCCGCGAAGGCCCAGCCGTACTCCACGATCCCGATGCCGCGGGCACGCATGGAATAACGTAACCGGTGGCTCAGATATCCCTGCAACGTAGGCACAAAGGCAAGGGCGGCGATGCCGGACAGGATGAACCCGAAAACCTTGACAGGCAGGGATGGCCCCAGCGCCAACAACAAAAACCCAGCCGACAGGGCCATAAGTTCGATACGCAACCACTTTCGGAATCCTTGGCGGTCGGCGAGGGCGCCAAAAACAGGCGACAGCAGCCCGGTCAGGTTGCGAAGTCCCAGTAGCTGGCCCATTCGGGTTGTAGTTAGTCCCAACCCACCGGCCAGCATGGGCAGGAAGGGGTAGAAAATCTGGAATCCCGTGTCCGTCAGGCATCGCGTCACCAGCGCAATGCCAATTAACCCAACGAGCGACTCCCGGGCGCGGTGGATAACTTCACGGCTCCGCATTGCGTCAGTCGCCACACGCCGCCTGCCTTACAGACGTCCGGTGAGGATGAGCAGTCGGAATCCGACGGTTTACGAACCAACGTGTCAGGTTTTGGGAACGGTTAGACGGTTCGAGTACGTTGGCCACTGGCAGGACGCTGTGTCGGCGGTTTTCCTAGCATAATGATGACACCGGCAGGCGGACAGGTGAAACCAGCGCCACGTTGGAGGAACGCACGCGTGGCGTCCGGCCGAGTGGAAAATCCCGCGCGACGGCTGTCGGGAAAGGGCCAACGGCCGACGGGCTTCCACCAGGGAAGCCCGTCAAATTGCAGTTCCAGCGTAACCGGCACCGGCCCCGTGCCGTCCGGGAATGGGCGGCGGGCATCCGGTGCCTGGCGCGACTTGGCGCGTAGCCCGTCGGCCACGACCTGCCGCGAACGGTTCCCTACGCAACGCCTCCGCTCAACAGGCGTTGCAGGCCGGCCACGTCGTCGAGTGTCACCTGCATCCGCCCGCGCGTGATGAGACCTTTGTCGGAGAGGTCGTGCAACACGTTGGTGACCGTTTCGCGGTTGGTGCCGATGGAATCGGCGATGTCCTGGTGGCCCAAATCAGTCAGCACGGTAGTGCCGGCCGACTTGGCCAGGCCCAGCAGGGCGCGCACGACCCTCAGCATCACGGGATCGAGGCGGATGCTGCGCAGATGGTCCAGCACGTTGCGGCCCTTCGAACTTTCGCTTTCCAGCATTCGCACCATGATGGAGGGGAATCGCTGCTGCAGGTACTTGAAGTTGCGCCGCGTGATCTCGACGCACACCGTGTCCGTGTGGGCTTCGGCGCGCGAGCTGTGCATGCGGTGGCCCTTCAGGATGGTTTGCTCGCCGAAGAAGCCGTTGGCTCCAATGCGGCCCACAATCACGTGCTGGCGGGGCGATTGCCGGGTGAGGACCACCTCGCCGTCAAGCACCAGATAGACAGCTTCGCAGTCGTCGCCCGATCGGTAGAAGCAGTCGCCGGCGTTCCTGCGCAACACCCGCACAGCCGGGCAGACATCCCTGGCCAGGTCTTTGTCCGGAATGTCGCCGAACAGAAAGTGGCGCGCCAGTTGCTGGGAGAGTTCCTGGTAGTGGTGCATGGGTGTGAACCTCCTCTGGATGCCGGTCGCGGATGCAGCATGCATCCCGCGGCCGTCCTGCATGCTTGATGTTCGTAGTCTAGGCCCGGTTTAGCCCATTGGACTGTTAAGGTCGCGTTAAGGGAGGGTTTGTGTTCTGCAGAGTCCCCTGAGCAGGTGGCGGGATCGTTTTCATCGCGGTGCATCGGGTGGAGAGTTCCAGTCCAAATATCGGGCCGCAACGCGAGCAGGCTCCCAAGGCCAATCAAACGCCAAACTGGTTGGTGCGGCATGGGACTGGGCCAACGTGGTGATAGTCAAATCCTGGAACTTCCTTCTTGACATACGCTCTCGTCACTACCTTGGTTGCTCCGCTTGCCGACTCGGAAGAATTCCGGCGAGTTCAGGCCATGCGCCAGGCTCGGGAGACCATGCGCCACGAGCGGGGATGCGAGACGCAAACAGCCAATCCAGTGTCCGGCTGCAGGCCGCCGGCCCCATCGGGAAGGAGCGGCCATGCAGGAAACCACCACCACACGTCACCGGCAGGCGGACGACCGCGAACGCAGCCAGGACCTGGCGGCACGGTTCCACGAACTGGCGGAGCAGTGGGAGCACGATACCTTTCTGCTGTCCAATACGGGACAGGCCCTCGCACATCCGGCCCATGTGGCGATTGTCGGGCTTGGGATCCCGTCGTACCCCTGATCCTGGAACGCATGCGGATCCGGGGCGGATATTGGTACCACGCGCTGCACGCTATCACCCAGGCCAACCCGGTCCACCCTTCCGACCAAGGCAACGTCGCAGCGGTCCAGCAAGCTTGGCTGTGTTGGAGCCGGGACCATGGACGCATCTGAGGGGACCGACGAACTTGCCGACCTATTCCCCAAGCTGGCCGCCCAAGGATTCGAAATCGTTGAGCCCCCTCGGATCGGTATAACTGCATCGCGTTCGCGGCCGGCGATACCGGCGCGTGGTGGAGCATCCACCCACCCGCCTCCTGGCGCGCCCACGCGACGCGGTCGAACCGCATTGCCAATCTGGTGGAGGTGTTTGCCGGGCTGGACTTCGAGCGATGCCGTAACAGCAGGACCGAGTCCGACTTTGGGAAGGTCGCGCTGTACGAACAACAAGGTGCATGGACACATCCGCCGTGCAGACGCCCACGGGACGTGGCTCGGCAATATAGGTGAAGGACCCGTCATCAAACACGACAATCCGGAGTCGCTCACCGGTGGGGCCATACGGCAACCCGACGATCTACATGCGACGTACCCTGGAAATACCAAGGCCGACTTTGGTCAACTCCCAACTGTCATCCATGGACCGGTCTTGCACACCGACTCAAGAGCGTCACGATGCTCAAATCACCGACACTGTTGAACATCTTCCGGGAATCCGTGTCTGGACCGGGGTAACAGTAGACACCATCCCAGCGTTTCCAGTCCGTGAACACCCTTACCTGTCGAACCGAATCAGTTGTCTCTACAGACAACAGGAACAGCCCACAGGGTGTCCCGGGAGTCCGCAGACATATTGGCCGTACAAGGAAGAATCTGGCTGCATCTCGTCCAACATGAGCGCGCCCAGACGCTCCCAGAGGTTGGCGGGAGCCGGTTGTTCATTGATGTTGGCCTCGGCCTGGATCGGAGCCAAGGCAAGACCGGCTTGCAAACCCAAGGTCGCTGTGACCAAACTTGCGACACCGAGAAAGTCCCGACGGGTCAGCTTGCCCGGTTTGTCTCGAGTCATGCCCGCCTCTACCTGATTCATGGTGTTGATCCCCAGCGTGCCAACTGCAAACTGAATGCCAAAGCAATATTAATTCTACCCTGCTCCAGTGTGCACTCAATCGTCGTGCCGGGCACTGTTTCACTTTCGTTGAAAACGGTTCAGTCCCGGAACAAGACGAGAGGCCCTGTAGCCTTGGTTTGACACATTCAACCCAAGCAAGAGCCTCCCGCCATGTCTTTCACGGTAGTCCCTGAAGATCCCGCGCGTCAACTTGCGGACCCCGGTCCGCCGGAGGCGTGCCCCTACTGCGGCCGGTGCGCCTTTTGGCGCAACGGCTGCTACGAGCGTCATCTGCTGCTGGGCCCCTGCCGCGTGCAGCGTTGGCGCTGCCAGACCTGCGGGCGCACCCATTCGCGCCTGCCGGAGGGCGTGACCCGCCAGCAGCGCACGCGGCCCTGGCAAGCGATTCTGATGCGCCTGTACGTGCTCGGCGTCAGCCTGCGCGCGACCGCGGCCAGCCTGGAGGTTCTGGGCTGCTTCGTGAGCCCCACCAGCCTGTGGCGGGACCTGCAGCGGCGTCAGGCGGAAGCGCCGTGGGACACGACGGCGAAGCTGCCCGGAGTGGTTCTGCTGGACGAAACCTGGCTGTCCCTGGAAGGCCGGCAACAGCCGGTGGCCGTGGTCCTGGACACCGAGGGCCGGCCCCGCGACCTGCGCCGCACGGGGCCGGATTTCGACTGGACGGCCTATTTCCGGGAGCTGGAAGCCCGCGGCGTGCACACCCTGGTCACCGATGACGACCCGGCCTTCCACAAGGCCCTGAAAGGCTGCGGACTGGACCGGCAGCTGTGCGTCGTGCACATGCGGCGCACCGTGCGTCGGCGGCTGCAGCGCATGCGCCAGGGCAAGGACAAGATCCTGCTGACCCCGGAGGACGCGGCCGTGCTGCGGGGGGTGGTGCGGCTGGTGCGGGAACTGCCCCTGTGGGGCGGCCAGCTGCTGCTGGTCTGTTGCGAGTGGGCCCACCAGGGCGTAATCCGGCTGTCACCCCCCGTGTTGGCCCTGGTGGAACATGTCATGGACCGCTGGAACGACCTCGTGCGCTGTGTGCGCGACCCCGCCATCCCCTCCAGCACGAACCGGCCGGGGGCTGGTTGGGACGCTTCAAGCCCCGGGCGCGGCTGGCCCGCGGCCTGAAGACGCCGCAGGGGGCACAGGCCTTCCTGCACCTGCTGGCCGGAAACCTGGCTTGAAGCCGGCCGGCCCACCAGGACCGTGGAGAAGGATCCCTTCATGTCCAACTGAACCATTTTCAACGAAAGTGAAACAGTGCCTCGTGCCGCCTCCTCCCTGTGGGGGCTGTGCCGGGAGGCCGGAGGTCGAACGGAAACCGGCCCCTTGATTGCAAGGTCGAAGCGCCCATCGGAAGGCGCTTACCGCCGCATCGCCTCTCGATACGACGATTCAAGTTTGAGGGATTGGGTCCAACGGACGCAGCTGGGGTCATACTGCACGGTACGGGTCGGAATCTGGCCCCCCGCCGCCCTGTGCCGAGCCAGATCAGGCGGTTTCTCGGCCCTTGTTTGTCCTACAGCGTTCGAACCCACGCGCAGCGTATGAATCGAACAATCCAACCGTGCTAGGATTCGGGTTGCCGTTTGCGGCCCAACTTCACTTTGCGGAAAACGGCAGGACGCGGCCATCGTGTCCTGTGCCGCGCTTGACCGTGCCGTTCGTTAAGCCGGAAATTCATCCATGACCGTATCCGCCCAGGTGCCAGCACCCAGTCAGCCGGTGGCTGCCGCGTCCCCGCGTCCCCGCTGGTCCGAGATGTCCGGCCTGGCGCGGCGCGAGGCCATCGAGGGCTACCTGTTCCTGCTGCCCAACATCGTTGCCTTCTTCGTCTTCCTGGCTGGCCCCATGCTGGCGGCGGTGTACTTCGCCTTCACGAACTACGATCTGACCTGGCCGCCCCGATTCACGTTCCTCGAGAACTTCCAGGTCATGTTCACCAACGACCTGTTCTGGCAGGTTTTCGGGCAGACCTTCTACTGGGCCTTCGGGATGGTGCCGGCCACGATCGTGCTGGCGCTGGGGCTGGCCCTGATGATCAACCGGGAAATGCGCGGGGTTCTCACCTACCGCCTGGTCTACTTCATCCCGCACGTGACCCTGAGCGTGGCCGCCTCCATTGTGTGGCTGTGGGTCTACCACCCCGATGTGGGCTTCCTGAACCTCCTGCTCGGCTATGTCGGGATCGACGGCCCCCAATGGCTCCTGAACCGGCGCACGGCCATGCCGTCCCTGATCCTGATGGGCTGGTGGAAGAGCGTTGGCTTTGCCATGCTGATCTTTCTGGCGGGCCTGCAGGGTATCCCGGCGGAATTGTACGAGGCTGCCGTCATGGACGGAGCCAACCCGCGCCAGCGCTTCTGGTCCATTACGGTGCCGATGTTGTCGCCTGCCATCTTCTTTGTCATGGTCACCTCCATCATTGGTGCCTTCCAAGGCTTCGATGTCTTCTACCTGATGACCCGCGGCGGCCCGGCCAATGTGACCACTACCATGGTGTTGCACATCTACAACAACGGCTTCCTCTACCTCAAGATGGGATTTGCCTCCGCCATGGCCATGGTGCTGTTTGCCACGATCATGATCTTCACCCTGGGACAGTGGGTGTACGCCCGCAACTGGGTGCACGGCTTTGCCGACTGACCCCAGCCACCGGCAGCCAACACGCGTACCGGAATTCGCATGGCCGTAAAGCAGGAAACATTGCAACCCGCCCGCAAATTGGAGGCGGTCGGGCAGGACGGCATGTCCAAGTCCAGCGCCAAGCGCGTCGGGGATCTCTTCACGCACCTGATTCTGGCCGCGGGCTCAATCGTGATGGTGGGACCGTTCGCGTGGATGCTGTCATCGTCGTTCAAGACCCAGTACGAGATTTACAAGTTCCCACCCACCCTGATCCCGGAGTCGATCCAGTGGATCAACTATCTGGTGGTGTTCGAGCAAACGGCCCTGGGGCGCTACGTGGGCAACAGCATGTTTGTTTCGCTGTCGGTGACCTTGGGCGTGCTTCTGACCTCGTCCCTGGCAGGCTACTCCTTCTCGCGCCTCCACTTTCCGGGTCGGGACAAGATCTTCCTGATGTATCTGGGCACCATGATGATCCCGGGTGCCATCCTCCTGATCCCCAGCTTCGTGTTGATGCGGACCTTCAACTGGATCGACACCTACTACGCCCTGATCGTGCCGGGGGTAGTGAGCGCCTGGGGCACCTTCCTGATGCGCCAGTTCATGATGTCCATCCCGCGGGAACTGGAGGATGCGGCCTACATCGACGGTGCCACCCGCCTGCGCATCTACTGGACCGTGATCCTGCCGGTCTCCAAGCCGGTCATCGCGACCCTGGCCATCTTTACCTTCATGGGGGTCTGGAACGAACTGCTGTGGCCGGTGATCATTCTGCGCTCGCCGGAGAAGTTCACGTTGCCCATGGGGCTGGCCAAGTTCCAGAGCCGTTTCCCCAACCGGACGCCCTGGCACCTGATCATGGCGGCCAGCACCCTATCCGTGCTACCCATCCTGTTCCTGTTCATGGCCGGGCAGAAGTACTATGTGCAGGGCATCGTGACCACCGGTCTCAAGGGGTAGTTACGTAGCCCGCGCACACGAGAATTGCCATATCGCCGCGGTGCGGCCCGCCCGCCGCCGCGGTTCCGTCTTGCTTGTCTTGTCTTGGCAACCAACAAGGAGTAGTGAAATGTCTCGCAAGTTTGGATTGAGCCGCAGGGACTTCCTGCGCGTCTCCTCGTATGCCGCGGCCGGCGTGGTGGCGATTGCCTGTGTTCCGGCCGAAGCACCCACGGTTGTGGAAGAAGTGGCCGAGGTGGATCTGGCCCGTCGTGCGGAATTCACCATGGGCACGGTGCCGATGGAAACGACTGGCACTTTCGTCGTAGGCGGCTGGGGTCCCGGCAGCGTGGCTGTCCAGGACCAGCACCATGCATGGTTTGCCGAGTTCTATCCCAACATGGAGTTCCAACCGGCTCCAGAAGGCGGCTGGAGTTCCTATTGGGAAACGATCGTGGTACTGCTGGCTTCCGGCGAACATCCGGATGCGGCCATGATCCACTTCACCCGCACTGCGCCCTTTGCCGACAAGGGCTTCATGTTGCCAATCGACGACTACATCGACGCGCTGCCGCCCGTCGACTGGCCGGACGACTTCCACTTTACGGCGGTGGACAACATCGCCTACAAGGGCAAGCAGTACGGGTTCCCGATTGACTGGGCTCCGCGCGCGATCCTGATCAACCGCGACATCATGGATCCGATCCTGGGCGACTGGCCGCCCCCGGACGACTGGACCTACCAGGACGTGTTGGATCTGGCCATCGAGGCCACGGACACCTCTGGCGAGGACAAGACCTACGGCCTGGCCACCGGCCACTGGGCCATCCGCCAGTGGAATGTGACCCGCGGCTTTGGCGGCCACTTCTTCAACGAGGATGTCACTCAGGCCAACATGCTCGAGCCCGGGACGATCGAGGCCTTCCAGTTCACCTACGACATCCTGCACACGCACGGCGTCTCCCCGTCCGCGGCCGATCTGGAACTCTTCGGTGGCCAGTTCGCCGCCTTTGCGTCCGGCAACATCGGCATGTGGTGGACGCTCTCCGACGAGACCCGCGCCTCGGTGGAGGCGGTCGGCGACAGCTTCCGCATGGGGATTGGTCCCGAGCCGGTCGGCCCCAACGGCCGTTTCGGCTTCGAGGGCAACGTGGGCTGGTTCATTCCCTCCGGCTCCAATTTCCCGGAGATTGCCTACGAGTTCATGCGCTGGAACCTGACCGATCCGGAACAGGCCCGGTTCATGGCCGTGAACGGCTTCGGCGGCTTCCCCGGACGCAAGTCCTCCGGCATTTGGAATGTGCAGGAAATCGAGCAGTTCCTGCCCAACTACGGGCATGCCGCTTGGGTACTGGGCGCCGAGTCCGAAGAGCACTTCCCGCTGTTCCCCGAGGGGCAGGAGTGGATGCCGATCTACGCGCAGCACATGGATCCGCTGATGCTGGAAGGCGTCGGCAGCGTTGAGGAAGCGTTGGAAGGCCTGTCCGCCGACACCAACGAACTGTTCGACAACTCGGTCCGCAACCTTTAGTTTTATTCAATGACCGGCCGGGGGGGGGGGGGGGGGGGTGGCACCCGCCCCCCGCGGGGGGGGCGGAGGCGGGGGGGAGGGGAGGGGGGGATGGGGGGGGGGGAGAGGAGGGGGGGGGGAGTGGTTGTAT
>VXMJ01000042.1 GCA_009841145.1 Caldilineaceae bacterium SB0661_bin_34
ACTCTCCAACCCCCCCGGCCCGCCCCCTTTTACCCCCGCTCCCCCCCCCTGTTTGGGGGCCCCCCCCCCCCCCGCGCCGTGCCCCCCCCCCGCGCCGCCCCCCGCGCCGCCCGCCCCCGAACGTCGTCCGTGCGCGCGGCTGTCCCCACCCCCTGGTGCAGGCACGCGCCGGTGTAAACGGAACCACCCCAAAAACATCCCACCACAGGAGCAGGCAGCATGGCGGAGAAGATCGGCTTTATCGGTCTGGGCATCATGGGTCGCGGCATGGCGGCCAACCTGCTGGCCAAGGGCTTTGACGTGACGGTCTGGAATCGGACGGCCCGCCGCGCCGACGGACTGGTAGAGGCCGGGGCGGCCCGCGCGGAGAGTCCGGCGGCCGTGGCCCAGGGCTGTCCCATCGTCATCACCTGTGTCAGCGATACGCCCGACGTCGAGGCCGTGGTTCTCGGTCCCGGAGGGGTGATCGAGGGCGTTTCATCCGATTCGCTGGTGATCGACTGCAGCACCATCAGTCCACAGGCCACCCTGGAAATTGCCAAGGCCCTGGAGGCCAAAGGCGCCTCCATGCTGGACGCCCCCATCAGCGGAGGCAGCGAAGGCGCGGAGAAGGGCACGCTGAGCATCATGGTCGGCGGTCGGGCCGAGGACTTCGAGCGGGCCCGGCCGTGCCTGGAGGCAATGGGTACCACCATCACCCACGTGGGCACCCAAGGAGCCGGCCAGACCGTCAAACTAGTCAACCAGATCCTAGTGGTCGGCAACTGCGTGGCCATGTGCGAGGCGCTGCTGTTCGCCCAGGCGGGCGGCGTGGACCTCCAGAAGACCTTCGATGCCATCAGCCAGGGCGCAGCGGGCAGTTGGATGTTCACCAACCGCGCACCCCAGATCATCCAGCGCGACTGGTCGCCGGGATTTATGGTGTCCCTGCAGCAGAAGGACCTGCGCCTGGTCCTGGCGGCGGCGGACGAGATGGGCGTGCCCATTCCGGTCACAGCGCAAATCTTCAATCTGTACCGCACGCTCGAGGCCCGCGGCCTGCATGAGGAGGGCAACCACGCCCTGATCAAGGCCTTGGAGCACCTGTCGGGCATCGAGGTGGGCGCCGAGACCTGATCACCGCCGCCGGCGGCGGGGCCGCAATCGAGTTGTCCCGGTCGCACGCGTCCAAAGGTGTAAAGACCGGCTCAAGGGGCGATGCCGTCGGTTACACTCCCTTGCAACGGAGCCGACATCCGTTGCGTATATACATGCAAGACGGCCGGTCGGCCCGAAAAGAATAAGAAACAGGCGGTCCTCCGGGCCGCTTCCGATTAGGAACCTCATGGGCAAGAAGATCCTTGGTGCATTGGTGGTGGTCCTGCTCGTCGGAGCGGGAGTACTGGTTGTCCTTCAACAGCAGGGGACCATTGATTTGCCCCTGCCGCTGCCCCAGCGGGAGGACCCGAACGAGACCGCCTTCGAGAGTTTCCCGCTGTCCCGCGGCTCGATCGCCAGCACGGTGAGCGCCACCGGCAACATCGAGCCGGAAGCGGAACTGTCGCTGTCGTTCGACACCAACGGCCGGGTGCTGCAGGTCCTGGCGTCGGCCGGCCAGGCGGTGCGCGAGGGGCAGCTCCTGGCCCAGCTCGACGTCGAGTCATTCCGGCTGGCGCGCGACGAGGCGCTGGTCGGGCAAAAGATCGCCCAAGCCAGGCTCAACAAGTTGCTGACCGAGACGGAACAGGGCGACTTGGATTTGGCCGAAGCCAACATTGCCGTGGCCCAGGCTCAGATTGCCTCCGCTCAGGCCAATCTCACGGCCCGCCGGGCCGAATACAACGCCCTGGTTGCGGGCATGTCCGCAGCGGACCGCGCGGTGCTGGAGGCGGAGTTGGCCCAGGCGGAGTTCAACGAGGAGGAAGCCCGTTACAACCTGGCCGTCACCAGGGATCAACGCGGCGTTTCGGACGAGGAAATCGAAGCGTCCGAAGCCCGCAAGAATCAGGCTGTCTTCAGTGCCAAGGCAGCGCGCAGTCGCCTGGAATCCGCCGTGGCCCCGCCCACGGAAGCCGAGCTGACAGCCGCCCTGCACCAGATCGCCGTGGCCAACGAATCCCTGCGGCAGGCCAACGCATCCCTGATCGAACGGCAGAACGCCCTGCGCGACCTGCAGGAGGGCAGCGATGTCGAGGACATCGACATCGCGCGCTCGGAACTTGAGCAGGCCCGCATCAACTATGCGATGGCCGAGCTGAACATCCGCAACGCCCAGCTGATGGCCCCGCGCGACGGGGTCATCAGCACTGTCAACGTGCGGGTGGGCGAACAGTTGTCCGGCGGCACTCCGGCCATGATTCTGACGGACCTGCAGAGCTATCACATGACCGTCTTCGTGGATGAAATCGACGTGCGGCAGGTCCAGGTGGGCCAGGGTGTGAAGCTGAACCTGGATGCCCTGCCGGACGATGAGGTCTACGGCAAGGTGACCAAGATCTCGCCCACGGCCAACGAGGTCGGCTCGACCATTACCTACGAGGTGGAGATCGTGCCCGACGCGACCGACGCCCCCCTGCGGGCCGGCATGAGTGCCACGGCCAGCATCACGACGGCGCAGGTGGACAACGTGCTGCTGATCCCCAACCGCTACGTGCGGTTTGACCGGGAGCAGAACAAGTACTTCGTCTTCAAGGTCATAAACCAGGAACCGGTCCTGGCCGAGATCAACGTGGGGTTGCGCAACGAACGGGAAAGCCAAATCCTGGCCGGCCTGAACGACGATGACATGGTCGCCGTGCTTTCGGTTGATCGGGAGGCCCAACTGCGCAACGCCATCTTCGGAGGTTAGCGATGAGCGACGGCGCGTCCAACGGACGGCGGGATGAGCTGAATCCCATCATCTCGATTGAGGGCATCACCAAGGAATTCAAGCTGGGGGACATCACCGTCGCGGCCTTGCGCGGCGTCGATTTGCAGATCTTTCCCGGCAACTTTGTCTCCATCATGGGCCCCAGCGGCAGCGGCAAGTCCACACTGATGAACATCCTGGGCTGCCTCGACACGCCGACCGCGGGCAGCTACCTGCTGGACGGCGACGATGTGGCCAAGATGAGCGAGCGGCGGCTGGCCCGGGTGCGCAGCCAGAAGATCGGCTTCGTGTTCCAGAGCTTCAACCTACTGGCGCGGACCACGGCCCTGGCCAACGTGGAACTGCCCCTGATTTACAACGGCGTGTCCCGCCGACAGCGCCGGGAGAAGGCGCGCCATGCCCTGGAATTGGTGGACTTGGCGGACCGCATGGGCCACAAGCCCAACGAACTTTCCGGTGGGCAGCAGCAGCGAGTCGCCATTGCCCGGGCTCTGGTCAACGATCCGGCCATGATCCTTGCGGACGAGCCAACCGGCAATCTGGACACCGAAACCAGCACGGACATCATGAACCTGTTCGCGGAGCTGAACGAGCGGGAACGCATTACCCTGGTGATGGTGACCCATGACCCGGAGGTAACGGAGTACACGCGCCGCACCATCCATCTGCGCGATGGCCTGGTCGAGGACATCACCAACTCCCCGGGGTACAAGGCCATGGCGAACTGGGCAACGGTTTCGGAGCCGGATGCGGCCGCCGTCCCCGAGGCGATACCGGCGGCCTAGCCCGAGCCGACCATGGCGCTGACTTCCGTCCTGATCGCGCTGCGCGCGCTGGCGGCCAACCGGATTCGCAGCTTCCTGACGATGCTGGGCATCATCATCGGCGTCTTCGCCGTGGTGGTGCTGGTGTCGGTCGGCGAGGGGGTGGAGAACTACGTGGTCAACGTCTTCCAGCTGGCCGGAACCAACAACCTGTGGGTGGTTCCGGGAGCCCTTGAAGACGAAGGGACTGTTGGCGAACTTACCTTGGCCGACGCCCGGGCCATCGAGAACCCATTCAACGTCAGTGGCGTCAAGGCGGTGGTAGCCGAGAACCGAGCCAGTCGCATCGCGACCCGCGGTGGTGAAAGCCTGGAGGTGGAGGTGTTGGGGATCTGGCCCGAACACCAGATCACCGCGAATTGGTTTGTGACGGAGGGCAGCTTCATTACCGACCGGGATATTGACGAACGGGCTCGGGTGGCGATCGTTGGCACCGGCACTGCGCAGAATTTGTTCGAGCCGGACGAATACCCGATCGGCTCCTACATCAAGGTCGACAACCGCAGCTTTGAAGTCATCGGGATCATGAAGGAAATCAGCGGCGGAGTCTTCGGCGACTTCAACGACACGGTGTATCTGCCCTTCACCACGATGCAGGACCGCATTGCCCGCCGCAAGACCGTCAGCGGCGAGTATCTGGCCAACATCATCATTGTCCACATGCACAGCTCGGACCTTTTGGACCAAGCCCAGGTGCAAATCGAGGAGCTAATGAGGGAGCGGCACCGCATCACCTTCAACGAGGACGACGACTTCACCGTCATCAACCAGCAGGACATCCTGAGCGTCTTTGGAGGCATCACTGCGGCCTTGACCATCTTCCTGGGCCTGGTCTCGGCCATCAGCCTCCTGGTGGGCGGGGTCGGCATCATGAACATCATGCTTGTGAGCGTGACGGAACGCACGCGCGAGATCGGTCTGCGCAAAGCCGTGGGCGCCCGACGCGGCACAATCCTGACCCAGTTCATCGTGGAGTCCCTGACCCTGGCGGTGCTGGGCGGCCTGATTGGTGTCGGCCTGGCGGGGCTGGGCATCATTGTGGTCAACAACAGCCTGGCAGGACTGGACGTCGGGCTGGGAGTCGATGCCGTCCTGCTGGGAGTCGGCTTCTGTGCGGCCATCGGCGCGGCCTTCGGGATCTATCCGGCTTGGCGCGCCAGCCGCCTCAATCCGATTCAGGCCCTGCGCCACGAATAGGTCCCCGCATGTTTCGATCCGTTCCGGCCTTGGCCGATCGCATCCCCGGCCTGTTCCGCGCCGAACCGACGCCGCCAGCATCGGATGCGACAGGTTTTGGGCTGCGACAAACCCTGCTGGCAGTCATCCTGTCGGTGGTGCTGGCCGGCTGCGGCGGTGGCGGTCCCCGGGCAGAACCCACCGCCATCCCGGCGGACTCCGTGATTCCCGATCAACCCACCGTGGTCTTTCCCACGTTCACGCCAATCCTTCCCGGCCCAACCCTGACACCGACCCCACCGGCGGAGCCAGCGGATACGGCCGTGTCCACGCCCGTACCCGAGGCCCGCGAACCCCGTGCACCCAGCGCCTTCCTCGATTTGCTGGCCCTGCCCCAGCAGGATGTGCAGTTGCGCGAATCGCCCGGTGGCACCCTCATCGTCACCATTCCGGCCAACCAGACCCTGTCGGCCGTGGCCCAGTCGCCGGACGGCCAATGGATAGCGGTCTACACCGAGGACGGTGCGAAGGGTTGGGTCAACGCCGACTCCTTGAACCTCTATGGCGACGGAACCCTGCTCGTGGCCACGGAGGTCCCGGAGCGCAGCCTCAACCTGCTGGACACCGCGGCCAACCGCGGGTTCGACACCTCCGAGTCCGAAAACCCGGGCATGGGCGTGATTGCCGCCGACGGCCTGCGCATTCGCTCCGAGCCCAGCGTGGAGACGGGCCGGGTGCTGGGCAACCTGGGATTGGGCACGGAGGTGTTCGTCACCGGACGCAACGAGGACGGATCCTGGCTTCAGATCTACCTGCTGGATCTTGGCCTAGCCATTGCCGAAACCAGCGCCTGGGTGTACGCGCCCTATGTGACGGTGGACTGGAACATCGAGGATTTGCCGGTCATCGAGTGAGCCGTCCGCGGTTGCACAGCCGGAGCGACCACGTACCCCAGCCAACACGGTGCCCTGCTACCGGATGGCCCGATTGCATCAACGGATGTTAAAAAGGCCGGTCGCTGGATCGTTCGGTCCAGTGTCGCTTTGTGCGATGGGAAACGTCTGTACGGGCAGGCCAATCGCCTACTGTGCCAATCGGTTGGCTCTTGCCTGAAGCTCGCCACACCTGCACATCAGATCCTCGAAAGACTCACCTTCGTCGAGGAGCATTCGGTCCGTCAGCATCCGCCCGTAGTCTTCGGCCAGTCCCTTGCCAAACGCCCCCTCTGGCACGAGCTGTAGATCGCCCGAGACCGCGGCCACATAGTCAATCCAGTTTCCTACAGTATCCTTCTCACGAAAAAACATCGATTTGTGCCGTGCCACGGAAAAGGCCAGATTCCGGTCGGCAAGAGCCTTTTGGGCAACGCCCGCGGCGTCTAAACGGACCAAATCGTGCCAGTGCCTTGACAACCGCTCCCCGCGGATGCGTTGCTGGCGACAGAAGACATGCACCGCCGTGGCCTTCTCCCAGAATGTACGCTCCGCCGCCATGACCAAGGGCCGGGCCATAGGGAAAACCACTTCGGGCAGGTAGGGTGCCGCATCGCAGGTGACCGTGTGTTCTGCACGGGGCTCTCCTGTGGACCGTGCTCCAAACTCCACGGTTACCTCGGGTGCCACAAAGCCGTACCCGCTAAACAACGGCTCATAGCGAACATTCAATCTGTCTCCCTCAGCGTACAACCGTACCGATGAATCCACCTCGGACAGTTTGACTGCCAGTTGGGGCAAGGCCCAAGTTTCCGTCCAATCCGCCAACCGTTGTCTGATTTCTCGCGTCCATTTCTTCTCTTGGCTGCGGTTGGGCGGCAATGCCTCGTCTCCACTCCCGGCCACAAGGTCGGATGCAAAGGACCGAATGTCGTAGGTGACATCGAGGTCTTCGGAGAATCGATGAATGGCGCGATGCACCTTGGAGAGCGAAGTGCCTCCTTTGAAAGTCAAACTCGCGCTGACCGGGCTGTCCCAAAGCGCGCGCAGGGCATACACCACCCATACGTCCTTTTCAAGGTGATGAGCATGTCTTCCACTGAGCATGGAAGCACCCTCGAGAACCTCAAAGCGCTCCACGGGTAAAAGTGATTCAAAGAGCGTGTCAGACATCGGCAACCATTGCAGAAACCGACTCGGCCATCCACGAGGGCATTACGGCACGCAGTTCAGCCAATTGCAGAAAGTCTTCAGGAGACAACCTGCTCCGAATTGTGCGCAGTCCCTCCGCAACTTCGGAGGGGTCCAACCAAGACAGGGCACGCACCGCATCGCCCGCGGGCCGATGGGGTGCGACCAGTTGCCAGCGGGGGGCGTGCCGCATTTCCACGATCAACCGACCGAAGGTTAACTTGCGGTCAGGCCCAGACGTCAAGTACACCAACCGCATCGGAACTTGGGTAGTCAATCCGAAGGCATTGGCGGCCAAGGCGCCACAGGGAACAATCGGCTCACCCCAAAACGTGGACAGAGATGCAAGCACCTTTCCGATGGAGGGGGGACGAAGACCAAATCGGAATTGGACGGGCTGGACATAGATCCCCTGACATATTCTCATGAGCTCGCTGCGGCGAGCGAGCCGCGACAGTGCCTGGTCCACGGCCGCCCTGGTGCCCAGATGCAACAGCGCGTTTGCACACAGCACAGTCCCTTCCGGCGACTCGTCGGCGAGTTGAAGAATACGGCTAGGCAAACCTGTCATGGTTGAACCCCCACCCAACTAGTGTCAGAATTATACTATAAAATCTGACAATCTATGGTTCAGGTCTCCACCGAACATGAGGCTTGGCAAACTTCGAGAAGCGGCAGGGCCGGATAGATACGAAGAGCATTTTCCCCATGCCCCGCAGGCAAGAGGTCGCCTTCCTGCAGCTGAGCGACGACCCGCGTGACACCGGGGGGAGGCCAGTTGCACAACCTCGGATCCAAGTGCAACCGCAGGGGTCCCACTCGGTGCTCTATAGGAGGCAACTATCCGACGTTGTGACCAAACTTACCGCGTCACGGGTCAGTTCTGACGGCCAAGCCAACTGGACAAGCCAGATTGCACAGCCGTTTCAACATCACGATTGCCGGTTTGCTTGGGACACACCTCAATGCCAAGACCGACCAAAAAGATCTGATCTGCGCTTTTTTGTGCATAATATTAAAGAAATGCAATCTTGAGGCGAATGCAGATGCGATCTGTCGCAATCCTGACACCTGAGCAACTTGAAGCCCTGGCTACAAAAGGGGAGTCCGAGACACAGGAGTTCAAGTGCACGGCGGGTACGCGCAAGGAGGCCGCGGAGACCATGTGCGCCATGCTCAACCAGCGGGGCGGACACATACTGTTCGGCGTGACGTCAGAAGGCAACGTCGTGGGCCAGCAGGTGGCTGAGCGAACGATTGAGGAAGTGAGCGCCGAAATCCAGCGGATCGATCCGCCCGCGTTCCCAACCGTGGATCGGGTGCGAATCGCAGAGAATCGCGAGGTGATCGCGGTCCACGTTGGTCAGGGTTCTTCACCGCCTTATCGGTATCGAGGAACCGCCTTTCTGCGCGTTGGCAACACCACGCGGGCCATGTCAGCCGATGAATACAACCGAACGCTCTTTGAGCGCATGCACAGTGAGCAGCGATGGGAGAACCAACCTGCCACGGCTGGACCATCGACGACCTGGACGTGGCGGAAATCCGCAATACGGTGGCAGAGGCAGTGCATATCGGCCGACTGAACGAGCCGGGCGGCCGGGATCCCGAGGATCTGCTACGAGGGTTGTGACTGCTCCGCGACGGTGTCCTGTTCCGAGCAGCAGCTGTGCTATTCGGGCACGCAGAGCGTCTTGAGTTCGATATGCCGCAGTGCTTGTTGCGCGTCGCCCGTTTCCGAGACCTCGACCGATCAGAGTTCCTGGACAACCGGCAGTTCAACGGCAACGCGTTCTCCCTGCTCGCGAGCGCGGAGCGCTTCCTGCGCGATCACGTGCCGATCGCCAGCCGTTTCGAGTCGGGCCGCATGGCCCGCATCGACGAACCACTCTACCCTCCGCTTGCCACGCGGGAAGCAATAGCGAACGCCATCTGCCACCGGGACTACGCGTTGGGTGGCGGTTCGATCGGGCTGGCGATGTACGACGACCGCCTGGAAGTGACATCGATCGGCCCATTGCACTTTGGGTTGACTCCAGACGACCTGTTCGGTCCGCATGAGTCGAAGCCCTGGAACCCGTTGATCGCCCGTATCTTCTACCGACGCGGCATCATCGAGGAATGGGGACGCGGGACGCTCAAGATGGCAGACTTGGCGAAGTCCGCCGGACTGTCCCGCATCGAGATCGAGGAACACAATGATTGCGTGACGGTGCGTTTCCGCCGCGCCGACTATGTGCCGCCGCGCCATGGCAGGAACGAGGCAATCGACCGGCAGGAAGCAGTTCTCACCCTGTTGGACCGCGTGGAAGAAGGCATACCGCTGCGGGAAATCGTCACCAGCTTGGGGACCGGTACCAGCAAGCGGCAAGTTTCGCGCACGTTGGCGGATTTGCGTAACTAACCCCGTGTGCAGGTTTCATATCAGGTAACCAGCTTCGAGAGTTGTAGGGGAGAGTGGCCCTGACCTTGGTTCAGCAGGAACGCGATGGTGTGGCTGAGCACTTTTCGGAGCAGGCGATGGCCCAGATGCCACAGGTCTCTCGTGCGGACGTGCTTGATGAGGTAACGGTCCACGAGTTGACCGAAGACCGTATCGATCCGGTACCGCAAGCGGCTGAGGTTGGCACTGCGTCGGGGCCAGGGGTCCTGCCGGGCTTTCTGGTAGGGAGCCTGCAGCTGCACACCCTGCGGTGCCAACGCCTCTCGAAGCAGGGGGCTCCAGTAGTTGCGGTCCCCCACGACGATACCTTGTCGGCCGTCGACCAACTCGGGCACGACGGCCGTCTCATGGACGTTGGCGGGGGCCAGGCTGAAGCGCACGATGACCCCGGGCCAGGCCACCAGGACATGGACACGAAAGCCGTAGAAGGTCTGGCGCAACAGCACGTCGTAGCCAAAGGACGCCTCGCCCCCGAAACACCGGCAGCGGTGGGCCCGCGCGAACTGACAGACGGGGAGTGGAAAGCTGTCCACCAGTTGCAGCCAGGGCTCGCAGCCAATCCGTGGGAGCAGCCGCTGCCACATGCGCTCCTTGAGATGACACAGATTGGCCGCCTGCCGGACGAAGGTGGTGCGGTGGAGTTGTCCGAGGGCGGGAAAGAAGTGGGGGTAGTGTCTCCGGAGGCAGTCGAAGATCGCCTTGTCCTGGTGCAGGGACAGGTACTCGCCCACGATCTCCATGGTGAGGACCTCGCTGTCGGCAAGCTTCGGTGCGGGGCCCCGCTGTCGAAGACATCGATGACCAAGGATGTCGACCATGAGGTCGTCCACGAGGCAGAAAGTGGCTATGATGAAGTGGTCCAGGTCCATGGGTCCTCCAATGTGTTTCGTCCATACCCATTAGAGACACCGGGACCTGGATTTCCAAATCCATACCATCCTCTGCCTAAAACCTGCACACGGGGTTAACTAGGGATTGGCAAGGTCCTACGGCCGGGGGCTGGCAGCCCGGTGGAGACGAGTGCGATCCGAGTGAACGAAGGAGCTACCTTGCCTCCAAGGGGTCTTATTGCGTAGCCTAGGGATTCCAGAATCCCCAACAGACCCGTTTCAAGCCACTTTCCACCGTAGCTGCCGGTGCCTGATCACTATCGATTCCGGGCTGCTTGGCGAGTGGCGTGCGCTCGCGCTGTCCCAACCCGCTATGCTACGATCGCGGTGCACACCCACAATCGAGTAACCCTCCTGTCAGGAGTCCCAAACATGCTCACACCCGAACAAATCGAGTTCTACCACGAAAACGGGTACCTTCGGATCCCCGAGGTGTTCACGCCCGAAGAGACGGCCGAGTTGTCGGACGAGATGGACCGCTTGGTCGAAGACTGGGCCTTCACCAGCCCAGGTTGGAGCGGGGCGTGGCGCAATGCCTACATGGACCCTGAAACCGAGAAGAAGTCCAAGCTGACGGCCATGCACGACCTCCACTTCTATTCGGATGCCTGGATGCGGGCCGTCACCAACAACCGGCTGACGGAGGCCATCGCCGACCTGATCGGACCCAATGTGGAGCTTCACCACTCCACGCTGCACATCAAACCGCCGCAGACCGGTCATCCCTTCCCCATGCACCAGGACAACCCGTTCTACCGACATGAGAATGGACGCTTCATCGACACCCTGGTCCATCTGGACGACACTTGCCACGAGAACGGCGAAATCCGATTTCTGGAGGGTTCCCACAAACAGGGATTCCGGGAACACATTACGGAACTGGAGGATGGAACGCCCTGCACCCCGCACCTGCCCACCGACGAATACAGTCTCGAGGACACGGTGCCGGTACCGGCCAAGGCCGGCGACGTGGTTCTGTTCTGTATCAATACGGTCCACGGCTCCTACATCAATCAGACCAAAAAGCCGCGTCGCCTGGTGCGCGTCGGCTATCGCGATCCGCAGAACAAGCAGTGGTTCGGCCAAAGCGTTGGACGCCCCAGCCTGATGGTCCAGGGATATCGCATCCGCGAGGAAGGCATGGAGTTGCTGCCCATCGGCGGTCCCGCCACGGAGGCCACAGGGGTCAACTGACTCTGCCGGTCCCCAGGTTCACAACAATAGACGGAACCGGCTAGTTCCGTCTATTGTTTATCCTTGGGGCTTATATACCTAACTAACCTGCAATTGATGATGGTTGAGACAGAAGATGCCTCAAAGGTGATCCCTAGCGGCCTTTAAAAACATGGCGTTTCCCAGAATTCACTCGTTCAGCCGAACTTCGAGTGGGTGCGTCGACTAATAAAGGCATCCCCCGCATTCAAGTAACTCTCTATATCCACCTTAACCTAATCGGCGAAGTTGTCGGGGCCCAATTCATTGTTACTTAGGTATATAAGTCACTTATCTTTCAACGTAAGAGTATATGCCGCTGTTCCACTGAATTGACTAATTTCAACAAGCGCTGTGTCATCAGCTTCGTCAGTGAAACTCAATTCCAGGGTGATGTAATTGTGGGTCCCATCACTGATACCCGGATCATAGGCATAGCCTTCTTCTTCAGAAGCAGCCACAGTGTCAACATCAACCCCATCTTCCGGGGTAACTCTAATTCTCACGAACGATGTCGTGGTCGATGTCAGTTTGAACTCAAGAATACTGGTGGTGTCTGCCTCGGCCGGGATTTCAAAGGCGTCAATACGATCCCCGTCGCTGACTTGACCCCTGGCTGTTGAGCCCATGATGAGCCGACAGGCGGTGTCAGGTCCACCGCTGCAATCCTGGCCATTGGCCTCAGGCAGCCTGGTGGGGGTGGCGGTCGGAGTGGCGGGTGTTTGGCCCGAGTTGTCCCTCCTTCTGGCACGCGTCGTAGGTGTGGGCGTGGCTGTCGGTCCCAACGTCGCTGTCGGTGACGGGGTCACGGTGGGTGTTGCGGTGGCCGTTGCGGTGGGAATTAGTGTCGGTATTGCCACAGGGGCAGTGGCAATGGGAGTCTCAAAGGGAGACAGGAAATCCGTGCCCCCTGGATTTGACATCTCAAATACTTCGGACCAGTCAGAGGATTCGCCACCGCCATCAACCGCCCGTACCTGGAAGTAATAGGAGGCGTAGTCCGGCAACTGTTCCAGTGTGGCCCCGGAACCTTCCACCGAAACCGGAAGCTCGGTTATGGGCAGTATCACCCACTGCGGACTACCTGCGCGCTCGTGCCAGAAGCGCACGTCGTAGGTCTGGGCCGAAGACACGTCATTCCAGTCCAGCCAGGCGGCACCATCCGGTTGCCGCAGTCCCCAGAGCCCCTGGGGCACTCCCAACTCCAGGGCAACTTCCACTACTTTCGACCAGGGGGAGATACTTACACTGTTAACCGCCCGTACCGCGAAATTCAGCATCCTGTCGGAACTGAACGGAGACAAATCCACCCTGGCCCCCGAGCCGTCAATGGATAGCTGGGCTCCCTCCACGGGCAGGACCGACCATTGGGCAGCCGCTGGAGTCTCATGCCAATACAGTACCTGATACGTGGCGGCACCCGCCACATCAAGCCAATCCAACCTGACCAATCCGGGATCCCGGTACCAGCCGATGAGATTCTCGGGTGCTGTCAGAAAGTCCGGTGCCCGAACCACGTCTGACCAAGCGGAAAACCCAGTGTCGGTAAAGGCCCGCACGGCAAAGTTGTGGATGCGCTCGGGGCCCTCCGGCAATTGACTCACGATTGCCCGCGATCCATCTGCCCAATCCATCAACACCTGAATGTCCTCCGCGGGCAGGATGACCCATGCATCTCCTTCTTCGGACGAATGCCAGTAGGAAATCTGATAGGAATCAATCGGGGCTGCACCTTGCCAGTCCAGGGTCACGGATCCCAACCCCCGCTTCGTCACCCTGAGATGGGTCGGACGAATAGGCGGTGCTTCTGCCGGCAAGGCGACATCGTACAGCGGTTCCGACCAGGCTGACCAGTTGCCGTTCGCGGCACGCATGCGCACCGCAAAGGCATAATCGGAACCACCGGGTAGACCGTGGACGACGGCACTGGAACCCTGAATCGTGACCTGCACATCCTTGTGCGGCAATGGCTTCCATTCTTTATCCCGGTACTGCAATTCATATTCAGCAGCGTCAGGTACATCATCCCAGTCCAGGGAGACAGCACCCATATCGAGTGCCGTCAGAATGGGACTGTTCGGTGCCAAGGCACCACCTGCCCGGCTGGAGACCAAGAAAAAACTCGATCCGGTGACCAGAACAGCAATTGCGAGCGCCACTATGGCATAGAGGCGCGAGTTATTCATTTGCCATGCCTGCTCGATGAAGACTGCGACGAAGGGCAAAGGCACTTCAGGATTATGCCACAATCCGCGGTCAACGGTCACTAGGAGATGCGGTACCGTTTATGGTTGATTTTGGTCCGGTGCCGGGTCCGGTTCGTGCACGATCCATAACGTAAATCCACCAAGACCGGTATTATGACAGTTGGTATCGACAACAAAATAATGTGACTTTACCATTCGAAGGGAAAGTCCCGTTTTTCATTAGTAACTGCAATTCAAAAATCTCAAAACAGTACAGCTTTGCCAGTGTTTGTCACTGTTTGTTATGATCCGACCTCCTCATCATTGACATGAGCGGCGGCAACCCGACCGGTCACATCTCGCCTGATGCCCGCACCCCAGTTCGCCAACCCGGAACCGCCCCGCAGCCCGGAGCCGGGCCAACCACCACACCGATTGTCAAGCGCTTCCCGGGTCTCGCACCAACATCAACGAAACAGGGCCTGGGAGATGTCGGGGCCATCGGATCCTATCGGGGCCAAGCAAGATGACGCTCCGCAGATCGCCCATGCGGGACACCGATTCACCGTTCCTGGCCTGTAATCCTTGACTCAGACCCGACGGTTTCTGGTTCCCGAATTCCGCTCCAATGGGTCCTGCAAAGGAGGCAACTCTATGGGGGATGAATTGGTGTTCCGGCCGGGAATAATGCGAGCCATGTCCGCCTGGCAGTCCAGGGTTGTCCAGGGTCACGAAGCGGCACCACGGCTTCCAGCCGGCGAAGAGGGCGCGCCGGAGCCCGTTGGTCTTGGCCGCCTATTTTGGGGGGGGGATTTCAGTTGGACTCCGCCGATCGGGCCTGTTCAAAGGCCGGATGGCAGAAGAACTCGTGCTTGCCGGGCAAGCTCATGGTGGGAAGAGAGCCCGGCACCAGGTGATGGTCGGCCAGGGCGGCGCGCACAATGGACTTGTTGAACTCGTGCACTTGTTCGGTCTCCAGATAGGTACGCAGTGGCATCCACTCGCAGCGGTCAATCTCCCGGTCTTCCTTCCGGATGTCCGTTGAGAGCGGCGCCAGACGGCAGACCATGTAGATGTCGGACTTGCCGTAGCGGTAGCCGTGCCAGTGGCGAAAGGCGGCCAAATGGCAGAAACGGGTCTCCACACCCGTTTCCTCCCGCACCTCGCGGATGGCGGCTTCCACTAGGCTTTCGCCTTGGTGCAGGGCACCACCCGGCAGTTTCCAATGGGGCCAGGAACTGTCCCGCCGGTACCGTTCACTGACCACCAGGAGGCGCTCCTGTTCGTCGATCACCACGCCGCCGGCCCCGATGTAGTGGGACGCATAGTGGGGGATATAGGCATCCTCCACCAGAGATAGTGTCATCATCAGGTGATCCGGCTTGCTGTGGTGAAAGACAAAGCCCTCTGCCACCGCGGTCGGGATCAGTGGGGCGCGGGCCAACGGCACCTTCAGCCAGACCAGCCGGCAGCCCGCCTGCCGCCACTCCTGCAGGGATGTCGGCAACAACTCGGCAAACCGGACCGCGGACTCCGGCAGGGATGTCGGATCGACCTCGACACCTTCATACTGGTTGATCGTGCCCGCGAGGCTCATGGGACAGTTTCGGGCGTCAGCGGCCACGGAGCCGGCGGAAAGAAGAATTCGTGCCGGTCCGGATCCGGATAGAAGGGCAGCACGGTCTCGGCCAGGGTCGGATTGGCCACGGCCGCTTCGACAATCACGCGGTTGAAGCTGGCCACATGCGGACTGGCCAAGTACTCCTCCAGGGGCATCCAGCAGCAATCGTCAATTTCGAAATCGTCCTTGCGGATGTCGAATGTGAGCGGGGTCAGACGACACACCATGTAGAACCCGGACTTGCCAAACTGGTAGCGGTGATTGTGCCAAGCCACCACGAGCCTGTCGAACCGGGTCTCGATGCCGGTTTCCTCGAGCACCTCGCGGCGCACGCCGGCCTCCAGGTGTTCGCCAGGATCCAGCAAGCCGCCGGGCAGCTTCCAGAAAGGCTCGGACCGATTACCCCGAAAGCGCTCATTGACCACCAGCAACCGCTGTCGGCTGTCCAGCACGACCCCGCCCGCGCCGACGAAGTGCGTGGCGTAGGGCGGAATGAACGCCCTGGGCTCCAGCGCACAGGTGAGCATGACGTAGTCGGCCTGACTGTGATGGAAGACGAATCCCTGCTCCACGGCGGCGGGGATGGCAAAGGACTTGGCCAGCGGCACCCTAAGCCAGATCAGACTCAGGCCGTCTTCCCGCCACTGCGCCATCCTGGATGGAAACAGCGCGCGCAGTTCCACCTCCTCGTCGGGAATGGCCTCGCCGTCGATCTCGAGGCCGTTGAAGGCATTTGTGCGCCCTTGCAGGGTCATGGACCGGAAAGGTGATGGGAGAGGGACGGCATCCATTCAGCGCCAGCGGCTGAACCAATCCTTGGTATGAACCGCACTGTGGATGCGCCATTCACGCAGTTCATCCAGGAGCAACTGTTTCACCGCCTGGGACCCTGGATCATGCCAGAGACAGTGTTCCTCCAAGGGATCGTTCTCCAGGTCGAACAGCTGACCGAACTCCTCGCCCGCGAAATGGACCAGCTTCCAACGCCGATTGCGAACCATGGTCATGAACTCGGTTTCCTGCAGAATGCCGTCCCGACCATGCTCCGCATAGACATGGTCGCGGCCGGCCCACGGCCCCCCTGACAGAGCCGGCACCAGGGAGACGGCCTCCATGCCCGGGTCGGGTTCCAGACCAGCCCACTCCAGGATGGCCGGGCCGAGATCCATCTGTTGGCAGAGCCCATCCACCGCGTGACCGGGCGCGGCCCGGCCGGGGGCCCAAATCAACAGTGGGACGCGCACGATTTGCTCGTACATCGTCCACTTCTGACTGTGGCCGTGGTCGCCGAGGCAGTCGCCGTGATCGGAGGTGAAGATCACCACGGCGTTGTCCAGGTAGCCGTTGCGCTCGAGTGCTGCCAGGATGTTGCCCACCTGACGATCGATCATGGACACGTTGGCCAGGTAGTAGGCCCGTTGCCGATGGCGCAACTCGACCGGGGGATCCTCGATGTGCACCACCGAGTCGTGGTCGACCTCCGTGTTGTGCCGGCGCATGACCTTGAACGGAGGCGGCTGGTTGTCAAGGTCCACCTGCGAGACCGGTGCAATCGGCAGATCCTTCTCCAGGTAGGGCTGCACGGCCTCCGGGGTTGGATCGTAGGGCGGATGGGGACCGGGGAAACCAATCTCCAGGAACAGGGGTTGTTCGGGCCGGGGCTTGCTGTCCAGCCACCAGGCCGCCAAGTCACCAACAAAATTGTCGGAGTGCATGTCCGCCGGCAGCTCCCAGTCGAAAGCTCCCAGGCTGCGTTCGTAATCCTCCCGCTGCCGGTACAGGACCCGCTGCTGCTTGGTCAGGCCCCGCGCATGCAGGGCCTTGTCCCATTCGTCAAACCAGTAGCGTTCCTCCAGGAAGCGGTCCTTGTTCTCCACCACATACCGCTCGTGGAAGCCCAGCGGCGTATCGTACGGCCACGTGTGCATCTTGCCGATGTTGATGCAGCGGTAGCCGCCGGCCGCCAAGTCCTCGACCCAGGCACGCTCCCAATGATCCGCGTTGCGGTGGATGCCGGTGGTGTGGGGATACTGTCCGGTGAAGAGACTGGCCCGGGAGGGGGCGCACGAAGGCGCGCTCACGAAGCAGTTGGTGAAGACGGTCCCCTCCTGCACCATCCGATCCAGATGCGGCGTATCCACGTGGGGAAAGCCAAGCGCGGCAATGGTGTCGTAGCGCTGCTGATCCGTGATGATCAAAATGATGTGGGGACGGTCGGGGGTCATCCGCGAGGATCTGTCCTTGGACGGGGAAGCCCATTGTAGCAACCCCCCTTTCAGACAACACCGCAGGTCGGTGGCTACAATCCAGTTCCAATCCGCAGAAGAAGCACAAGCCTATGCAGCACCCCAACATCCTCATTCTCTACACCGACCAGCAGCGCTGGGACGGTCTCGGGGCCAACGGCAATCCGGACGTCCAGACACCCCACCTGGACGCGCTGGCGGCCGAGAGCGCCAACTTCGACCACCACTTCGTGCAGAACCCGGTGTGCATGCCCAGCCGCATTAGCTTCCTGACCGGCCGCTATCCCGGAGCCTTGCGCATTACCCACATGGGCGTGCCGGTGCCCGAAGACCTCCAAACCCTGCCCCACATGCTGGGCACCACCGGTTATGTCAGCGCCAACATCGGCAAGCTCCACTTCCTGCCGCATGCCAACCGCGACCATCGGGCCGTCCATCCGGACTACGGCTTCGACCACCTGGAGGTGTCGGACGAACCCGGTACCTACGAGGACGCCTACCGGGCCTGGGTCCGCGCCCGCTGTCCCGAAGCCCTGGACAGCATCAGCCTGGGACCGCCACCCACCAACCTGATCTGGAACCGGACAATGCGGGTTGAGGATCCGGTGACGCACCCCCAAACCTGGGACCGCAACTCGAGTCTGGACGCCGTTCCGTTCGCGGGGCCGGACGACATGACCCACACCGCCTTCGTAGCGGAACAGACCATCGCCTACCTGCAACGATCGCAGCGTCGCGCCGAGCCGTTCCTGTGCATCGCCGGCTTCTACAGCCCCCACAACCCCTGGGTGGCGCCGCAACGCTTCCTGGACCTGTACGACCGGGATAGCCTGTCCGTGCCGACCTTCCCACCGGAATGGAATGAACGGGAGACCGATCCTCAGTTCAGCGCCGATTCACTGCGCACGGCCCGCCACAGCTACTACGCCATGATCTCGGAGGTGGATCACCACGTCGGCCGCATCCTGGCGGAACTGGACCGGCTGGGCCTGGCCGAGAACACCGTCGTGGTGTTCACCTCCGATCACGGGGAGCGGCTCGGCGAGTACCACCAGTGGTACAAGGGTTATCCCGGGCGGGACGTGGTCAGTCGCGTGCCACTCCTGATCCGGGCCCCCGGCCGCACCGGCGGCCACCCTGTGCACAACATTGTGGAGGCCGTGGATGTCGTGCCGACCCTGCTCGAACTGGCCGGCCTGCAGATTCCGCCGGAGATACAGGGTCAGTCCCTGGTCCCGTGCCTGGGTGATCCCGAGGCCGAACGGGCGAAACAGGACGCCCTGATGGAAATGACCGGCTGGCGCAGCCTGCGCACGGAGCGCTGGCGGTACATCTGCCATGCGGACGGCAGTGAAATCCTGTGGGACCTGGAGGCCGAGTTCGGCGAGTACCGGGACGTCTCCGATGTCCCGGACTGCCAACCGGCCCTGGCCGAGATGCGGCGACGCCTGCTGCAACGCCTGATCCAGTCGGAACAGCCGCTGGCCCGGACCTGGACCTACTAATTGTCCGGACTGTGCGCCGTTGGAGGACCGTGGCCGTCTCACCCATGGCTGCTGCCGATGATTTTTGCTGTGGCCCCCGGCTTGCAACTTCGTGGACGACAGCCAGCACGACGCGGCAGGTAAGATTCAGCCCGTTCGCCATCCCGGTCTTGATGGCCCCTGAATCCCATTCCCAGTTTGGAAGGATCCCGCCATGGAGCCGTTCGTGGTTTCCAACACCCTGCTGGACGATCCGGATGCCCTGCGCGCCCGGGCGGACCGCGACGGATACCTGTTCCTGGAGGACTTCGTCGACCCGGCACTGATCCTTGAAACCCGCAGGGACATGGCCGCCGTGCTGCAGGAAGTCGGCTGGATTGATGCCGGCACCGATCCGTTCGAGGCCATTACCAGCCATTCCGCCCATGTCTCTGGCGATCCGGAACACAAGCCGGTCTACGACCAAATCATGTGTCTGGAGTCCTTCCACACGCTGGCCCACGACCGGGCCGTCTGGGGCCTCATGGAACTCCTGCTGGGACCGGATGTCCTGCTGCAGCCGAGCAACATTGCGCGGATGATCTTCCCCTCCGCCACGGAGCACACCACGCCGGCCCACCAGGACTATGTGCATATTCAGGGCACGCCCGATGTCTGGACGGCCTGGATGCCGCTGGGGGCCTGCCCACACAGTCTGGGTGGCCTGAGCGTGCTGACCGGGTCCCACAAGCTGGGGATTCTGCCGGTTTCGCGTTCCCTGGGCGCCGGCGGCCTGAAGTCCCACACCGAGGATGTGGACGGGGAGTGGGTGTCCAGCCCGTTCGGGTTGGGCGACGCCCTGTTCTTCCATAGCCACACCGTCCACCGGGGCTTGCCCAACCTATCGGGGAATCGGCTGCGACTGTCCGTCGACTACCGCTACCAGAGGGCTTCGGACCCGGTCTCGGACGTGGTCCTGACGCCGCACCAGGCGCGCCTGACCTGGGAGGAGGTGTACCGGAACTGGAAGTCCGACGCGTTCCAATACCACTGGCGCAAGCACGACCTCACTCCGGTGCCCAAGGTTCCTGTAACACCGGTCGAGGAGGTCGGCTGAACCGCTGGTTGTGTGCAATGGGTGTGCTGGCGGATCCAGCGGGTTGAACTGAATGGGAGGCAGCGCGTTTCAACCTTCTTGGCACCCGGGTTGAGCCACACAGGCTGTTAGCCGCCGATTGCGCACCGGCGGGAGTGTCAGGGCTGCGCTTATCGACTGGAACGCGGGATGCGTGTTCCGTTCATTCACATGCCGTCTGGTCCGGGCAGTTCGCAGCGAAGATGAGGAAGCCGAGGGTCAGCCGATAAGGGATTGGATGGACCATTCGGGAACCCGGGCTCCCCTACCGATGTGTTTTGAAGCCTGCCAGGATTGTCACCGCGGCAGAGGCGTGGTCACATACACTGCAAAAGCCCGCTTGTCCTTCTCGCTCACGATCTCGAATGCGGCCATTGCCGATACGGCATCCTCAATGGCGGTCAACACCGACTCAATTACGAACCTGGCTTCCGGATCGTAATCGGCGGAATGGCGCAATTTCTGCAACTGCACAAACTTCTCGGCAAAAAACCTGATCTCCGTCGGAAACCGAATGATGTAGTTGCTGTTGCCGCAGCGGTTCCGAACCATCCCATGTTGCAATCCGCGGTAGGCCTGCACCCAGGCAGGTCTGCTCCGTTGATTTGGATCCTCGCCAGCGAAGAAGTCCGCGCACTGTTTTGACAACATGTGGAAGAGCGCATAGTAGGCACATCGAACCGCACAACGCAAGTTGGCTTGTTCGCCCTGAACCGGAACATCACCCATCCGTTCAGAAACGAGCTGGCGTGCTAAGCGTAGCAAGTCGTCGTGCATCAACCTATCCATGCCTTAAGGCCCGGCCAAAACCCAGCCCACTTTTCCTTTGGCACGAATTCCTGCACAGGTACGCTGGGAAAGCCGAGCTCAATCGAATGAGGCCAAAGCTCTTCAGTGAATTCGAACCTGAAGTTCGAATCCATTTTGCTAGCGTCACCATCGTATGCGATGTAAGCAAACAATGAGGGATGTTCAGGATCGGGCTCCGAAGCCGGATCCGCTCGGATCACGATTGGGTCGAAGACGATCTCGTCGCCGAACCGCTTGGTGAGCAGATCCTTGATGACTGCTGCATATTTCTCCTTCACTTCGGCGTACTCGTCGTACATGACGCATTTCAATCCTTCAACATTTAGTCAATAATTCTAGCACACACCCGGTAGGAGGCACCGTAGTTCCACATCAATGGGCATTATGGATTTCCGCTGCTGTGCCGAATCCTCCAATGCCTTCCGGGTTTGCCACCTTGGCAGCGGAACTGTTTGAGTACACCACAAACGCGCGTGGAGCCTTCTTGCTCACGGTTGCGAACGCGGCCTTCGCCAATACCGCGTCTTGGATGGCCACCGTTGTGGTTCTGCAATCAAACTGCGCGCGGGGATCACCGCCGGGATCGCGCTGCCCCTTCAGGCCCTGGCTTTGGACCTTCTGTGGGATGGCCGGTATTTGAGGGTTTCCAACTGGGCGCGTACGTTGCGGCTGAGCCGGGGACGAATGTACGACGCGGTGTATTGTATGGCCCCGCGGACAAGGGCATCCCCCTTCTCCGGTTGGATGCCCAGTTCGGCGGCTGCAGTCATGCCAGCCTGGTAAATCGTTGGGATCAGGGCCTCCAGATCCTGCCGGGTTTCATATGTCCCCCGAACGGCACCCCGCACCGTGCCGCGCAGAATCCGCCGCGAGCGCTGGCCTTCCAGACGGTGGTCCATTTCCTGGACGATGCCCTTGAGGCTGTCCTGTACCACCAGACGGGGATCCAGATCGATGTCCTCCACGGCTTGCACCGCGGCCCGCGCGGCATGGTATGCGATTTCCTCCGCGTGGGTCTCCAGGTTGCGCCGGCCCTGCAGCATTGGGGCCAGACTGCCGCGGACCGAGGACGACAGGTTCCGCACGGACCGGGAACCAACTTGGGAAGTCGCCACGGCCAGGCGCATGGTGGAGGAAAACTGGTACAGGGTCAGGCCCAACACGGTATCAATCCCGGGGACGCTCCGGGCCACACTCACCGGTACTTGCAGGAACCGGGCGCCGGGGATGGAGTTCAGGGCCCGTACCGTGGCCGCCGAGTCCTTGTACAGCTCGTCCAGCACAACGGAACGGCTGTGATCCTGGAGTTCATGGATGCGGGCCAGCAGACTGGATGTGAACAAGCCCAGCAGAAACGCCAGCAGAAACAGGAATTCATAGCCCCCCAGGTTCAGGCCCGTGAACCCTACCGACGCACTGGGTCCGATCCATTCCACGTTGATGGTCAACTGGCGTTGCAGCAGAACATCGATCAGGCGGCCTCCCGTCAAGGGCCCCAAGCCTGCGCCCAGGCTTCCCGCGATGGAGGCCAGGGACAGGTAGGCGCTGGTGCGCTGGTGTCGGGCCCGCTTCATGGTCAGGATCCCCGACGCGACATTGGCCCCGGCGGTGGCCAGGCCCTGCAGCACCATGCAGAAGCCAATCAGCAGATACACCAGTAGGCCGGCGCCGACATTGCCCTGGTTCACACTGGACACCAGGGACCAGAGGGGCAGAAGCAGCATCATGAGCGAACCGCTGGCCATCATGACCACCTTGGCCCCGAACCGATCCGCATATTTGCCCCACACGGACAGGACCGTCACGTTGGCTGCCTGCGACAGGGTGCCAAAAACGATGACCAGCGACAGCGGGTATGCCAGCTTCTCCAGCATGTACACGGCAAAGAAGGGCGTTGCCAACGATGTGTAGAAGTTGCGCATGAACAGGAACCACAGGATGGGTCGATATTCCCGATCCTGCAGCGGGGCCGCCAGACCTGCCAAGGGGAATCGTCCCGGCTGCGCCTCCCGCGGACGGCGGCGTTCCGGGATGTGGGCCATGCACCAGGGACTCGTGATCCCCAAGACGGCCACTCCGAACAGAAAGACGAGGGTGTACCCCTGGATTTCGGTGCCGGCGTCCCCGGTGGTGCGCCAATAGTCCACGAACAGGGAAGCTGACAAACCCAGCACAATCGCGGCAATGGTGCCGTACGCCAGGCGCCGGGCAAAAACCGTTCCCATCAACGGACCGGGAATCAGATCCCGCAGCCAACTCTGCCAGTTGATGGCAATGAGAGGGCGCAGGATGCCCTGCACGCTGACAATCACCATGAGGCTGCCGACCTGACGGGATGCCGACAGACCCGAGAACGGCAAAAGGGCAACCGGAATCCACAACAGGGTCACCAGAATCCAAGACAGCAGGGCGAGCAGTTTGCGTTGGCGCAGATAGTCCGTAACCGGTGCAAACACCAGCTGCAGTGGCTGAAAGACAAAGGGGGCCGCACCCACAAAACCCACCTGAAAGACATTGGCCCCCAACAACAAGGCATACGCCGTCAGGAATCCGCCCGAAACAATACTGCCCAAACCCATGGAGGCAATGCCTTCCATATACAGCCACTTCAATCCAGAGCGGATCTGGGATTTGGACAGGGAATCGTGCTGCCGAAACAAGGTCCACATCGTCATATATGCCGGACGTTTGTTCGGGCCCGCGGGATGTGAATGGCGGAGGCGCGTCCCAGGTTTCCGGTCATGGCAAACGGAATATCATCGTCCGACCAGGATTCCGGCAGCATCATCAATCCGAAGTCTCGGGACAACCAGCAAGCCGCATCGCCACGGCCCAGAAGTGCGCGCCGCCGAAACCCACATTCGCCAGTCGGACCCGGCCTACGCGGCTCCGGCACAAGATGCAGGTGGCCGGGAAAGCTGCGGATAAGACGCATCTTCCTTGATGCGCTGTACACGAATTTCAACGTCGTCCACGCCTGGACGCGCACAAGAGCGACCGGCCGTGCGGCCGGCCGCTCCCTTTCTGGTCCGTATCAAGTATCAGCGAACCGTCCGTGTCAAGGTTCCCCAGGGATCCAGGGGCCCAAAGCAAGACCTACCGACACCGATCACGCAAGGTCGAAGCGGTCGAGGTTCATGACCTTGTTCCACGCAGCAACGAAGTCGCACACGAATGCCTGCTGCGAGTCATCGCAGGCGTAGGCTTCCGCGAGAGCTCGGAGCTGGGAGTTCGAACCGAAGACCAGGTCAACGGCCGTGCCGGTCCATCTAAGGGAACCGGTGCCGCGATCGCGCCCTTCGAACACCTCCTCGGATCCCGAGGCTGGCTGCCACTCCGTGTCCATGTCGAGCAGGTTCACGAAGAAGTCGTTGGTCAACGTCCCGGACCGCTCGGTGAAGACTCCGAGTTCGGATTGGCCGACGTTGGCATTCAGGACGCGCAAACCACCGACGAGCACCGTCATCTCGGGCGCGGTCAGCGTCAGCATCTGGGCCCGATCGACCAGCAACTCCTCCGCCGACTTCGGGTGTCCGTTGCCGGCGTAGTTGCGGAATCCGTCCGCGGTTGGTTCAAGCACAGCGAAGGAGTCCACGTCGGTTTGCTCCTGCAACGCGTCCGTGCGTCCCGGTGCAAAGGGAACCTCCACGTCATGCCCGGCTTTCCCGGCAGCCTGTTCGACGGCGGCGCACCCACCCAGGACGATCAGGTCCGCGAGCGAGACCTGCTTGTTGCCGGACTGCGAATTGTTGAAGTCCGTCTGGAGCCCCTCCAAGACCTGCAGCACCGTTCCCAGTGCGGCCGGGGAGTTGACCTCCCAGTCCTTCTGCGGCGCCAGGCGAATGCGCGCCCCGTTCGCTCCGCCGCGCTTGTCGGTGCCGCGGAATGTGGAAGCCGAAGCCCAGGCCGTCGCAACCAGTTGGGAGCCGGCCAGTCCCGACGACAGGATTGTGGCCTTGAGGGCTGCAATGTCCTGTGCGTCGATCAATTCGTGATCGACATCCGGGACGGGGTCCTGCCACAGTTGCGGTTCCGCCGGCACCAGCGGTCCGAGATATCGCGAGCGCGGTCCCATGTCGCGGTGCGTCAGCTTGAACCACGCCCTGGCGAACGCATCCGCGAACGCGTCCGGATTCTCGTGGAAGCGCCTCGAGATCGGCTCATAGACCGGATCCACCTTCAACGACAGATCGGTGGTGAGCATCACGGGCGGGTGCGTCCGCGACGGATCATGGGCATCCGGCACCGTGCCTGCGGCAGACCCGTTGGCGGGAATCCATTGGTTCGCGCCGGCAGGGCTGGTCGTCAGCTCCCACTCGTGGCCAAACAGGTTGTCGAAGAACCCGTTGTCCCACTTGGCCGGCTCGGAGGTCCAGGCACCCTCAAGGCCGCTGGTGATGGCATCGCCGGCCTTGCCGCTTCCAAAGCTGTTCTGCCAGCCGAGGCCCTGCTCCTCCAGGCTTGCCCCCTCGGGTTCGGGACCGACGTGCTTGTCCGCATCCGCTGCCCCATGGGTCTTGCCGAAGGTATGTCCGCCGGCAATGAGCGCAACCGTTTCCTCATCGTCCATCGCCATGCGGGAAAACGTCTCGCGAATGTCACGGGCGGCCGCGAGCGGATCCGGCTTGCCGTTTGGCCCTTCCGGATTCACGTAGATTAGGCCCATCTGAACGGCACCGAGCGGATTCTCGAGATCCCGATCGCCGCTGTAGCGCTCGTCGCCAAGCCATTCGGTCTCAGAACCCCAGTAAATGTCCTCTTCGGGTTCCCAGACATCCTCGCGCCCGCCGGCAAACCCCATTGTCTTGAAGCCCATCGACTCCAAGGCCACGTTCCCGGAAAAGATCATCAGGTCGGCCCACGAGAGCTTGCGGCCGTACTTCTGCTTGATCGGCCAGAGCAGACGGCGCGCCTTGTCGAGGTTCGCGTTGTCGGGCCAACTGTTGAGAGGCGCGAAGCGGAGTGTGCCGGTGCCACCGCCGCCGCGGCCATCGCCGATGCGGTAGGTGCCGGCGCTATGCCACGCCATCCGGATGATCAGCGGACCGTAGTGGCCGTAATCGGCCGGCCACCAATCCTGGGAGGTTGTCAACACCGCTTCAATGTCCTGATGCAGGGCATCAAGGTCGAGAGTCTTGAACTCCTCGGCGTAGTTGAACTCTCCGCCCATGGGATCGGAAAGCGGCGAGTTCTGGTGGAGAATCTTCAGGTTCAGCTGATTCGGCCACCAGCGTTGGTTCGGGGAACTCCCAAGTGCGGTGTTTGAGCCCGACATCGGGCATCGGCTTGCACTGTCAGACACGTTGTCCTCCTGGTGTCTCTGGTCGGTTTCTACTTGCGGAATCCGGCAGAATGCGGAATCCCACCCCGGTTCCCATTCATACGCCTGCGCGGCTGTGCCGCGACCGGGCTGGTAACCCATAGATCGTATATCAGATCGGCACGCGATCGCGGGATCGACCTATGCCGCTTTAGGCTGTTCGGCCGTTCAGGCACCTTGCAGTGTGTCGGCGGGATGGAAGAGTTTGGTGGCCGCGCACGGCCACGTTGATTGGATGACCTTGGCCACAACCCAAGACATGACCTGCTCCTGAGCATCAATCTCCAGCATGTTGTGCAAGAGACGGGCGCGTAGCGCGCTGTCTCCGTTCAATCCGAACAGCCGACCACAGGCGTTGAGCCCCCATCAAGTGCACTTTGAGCCTGCCAGGAACTTTCCGCTGTTTCAGGCTGGTCAACAGTCCGCTGCTGAAAATCTCTCTGTGCCGAGGTCCCGGCGCAACCCGGCCGTGCCCATCATCCCAGCCCAACGTCAGGACCGTTGAACCAGCCTGTCACGGTTACAATGATGCAAGTTGGGGCGTGTCCGGCCGACACGCTACGGGACAGTGCCGGATCACACCCGGTGTTCGCACCGGCGATCGAAGATTCCATGCCCATGACGAACCATCGTGGGCAAGGATTGGTTTGTGGCTTTTCGGTTGCCGTTGCGCCTCCGGATTCGCTCAGTGCCAGATGAGAAGTCCCGAGCATCATCCGGGAAGAAAGCGGCTTCCGGTCGCGCAGATGCCTGTTGGAGGCTCAAAATAATGCTGAGGTTTGCGGAAGAGGTCTTGCTGTTGCTGCTGGACGAGGAACGCGGGGACATCACCACCCGCATCTCGACACACACGTTGAATGTCGTTCTGTCGGGAGCCGTGTTGATGGATCTGGCTCTCGAAGGCCACATCGACACGGATCCACGCCAGCTTGTCGTGACCGATCCCACACCGACCGGTGACTCGTTGCTCGATTTTGCCTTGAACGACATGATGCTGGACACCGAAATCCATGACGCCGGCTACTGGATCCGGTACTTTGCGCGGCAGGGCAACGCCATCCGGCGCCGGGTCCTGCGCCGCCTGGTCAAACGCAATGTCCTCGAGTCAGAAACCGAGGGGCGGATTCTGCTGTCCCGGCTGGTCTCCCTCTCCCGCCGTTACCCGATGGCCGACGGATCGTGGGTGGAGGAGGTGCGGCTGCGCATCATGCGGATCCTGTTCAGTGATGAAATTCCCGATCCGCGCGATGTCGCAATCATATGCCTGGCGGATTCCTGCAATCTGTTCGAGATCATCCTGAACCCCACGGACCTGTACAACCTGCGGGACCGAATCGATCTGGTGAACAAAATGGACCTCATTGGCCGGTCGGTCAGCACATCGCTCCGCAAGGAGACCTCTGCCCGCGGTGCGTAACCGGCCGGGATCGCCTGTTCCGGTACCGGACCGGCACCCGCGCATGACCGTTGCAACTCCCGCCGCCGATCCGGTCGGGCATCTCAAGCCGGCGTTCCCGGCGCCGACCGCCACCACAAGGGAAATGCCAACCGACAGGTTCCCGCGCAGTTGCACTTCCGGCCCTTCACTTCCTCCATGACCGGGCAGGGAGGCATTGATCGGATGAAGAGTCAGCTAACCCGACAACAGAAAGAGGAATTCGTGGAGAACGGATTTCTCCACATTCCATCCGCGGTGCCCCTGAATATGGTCCACGCCGCGTTGTGGGCCATCAACCACTCAATCGGTGAAGTGGGCAAGACCGGGGCGGATCCCACTCGGTACCGGGAGAACAGCCACTGCCACGAACTGCGCCACGTCCCGGTCCTCACCGATGTCTTCAACCGCACCACCGTCCGGGACCTGACCGAGGACCTGCTGGGGCCAGACAACATGCAGCCAGTGGAGGAAGTGCAGATTGCCCCGCGCTTCCCACTGGCACCGGGGGTTGAGGCATCCCCTATCGAAGGCCACCTGGATGCGGTCGGGACCGGGACCAACGGTGCCCCCACGGGTTCGTACCTGCGCAACTTCACCGTCATCGCCGTCGTCTATTTGGTGGACGTGCCGGCTCCCTACAGCGGCAACTTCACGGTGTGGCCCGGATCCCACATCGAGTCCCGCGACTTCTTTCGGCGGGTGGGGCACGAAGTGCTGACCCAAGGCGACCCCGACATCGAGGACCTGACCGGCGAACCCGTCATGCTGACGGGGAGGGCCGGAGACGCCTTCCTGTGCCACCATCTGATTCAGCACACGGGCGGCCCCAACCTGTCCCCCCATGTACGCCACGCGGTGATCAGCCGCATCAAGCACCGTAACGTGGACGAACTGGACCTGGGGGGCTTCACGGACATGTGGCGCGAATGGGAAGGCATCACGGACCTGACCGCGGCCCACACTTGATTCACGGAGTTGCCCCCGCGGACTGACGCCCTGATTGACAACGTTGACTTGATACCAAGTCGCGGATGACGGTCCTGCTGTGTGTCGCCCCAAACTTCCTGACCGACCTGCAACGAGGATTACCGCCAAACGCGTTAATCCGGCGGTTGCACAAGATAGTGGTACGGAATCCTGTCCGACCAAGGCCAATCATGGACCCCGTGACAACCTTGTCAACGCCCTGCCGTTCCTGGTCGGCAGTTGCTTGCCTCCAACACTGTTTACATTACTGTTGTTTGATTTTCCCGCACATCAGGCGGCTGGATGTGTGATCCGGATGACTTGACTGTCAGAGGTATACCTGCAACGATCAGATAGACATTGTCAGCCTGCGCCGCCAATAGTTGATGCAAATGCCCCATGTGGTCACGAAATGCCCGAGCCAGGGCATTGACAGGAACAATGCCCGAACCCACTTCGTTCGAGACCAAAATTACGGAACAGGAACTGGATGCCAGCGCTTCCACCAGGGTTTGGCTTTCCGATGCAACATCCCGTCCGGCATGCATCAGATTGCTCACCCACAAAGTCAAACAGTCCACCACCGCCACTGTAGCGGGCGAGTCGATTCGGACAATGGCCTCCGCAATTGACAAGGGTATCTCCCAAGTCTGCCAGTGAGGGGAACGTCGTTCCTGATGGCGCCGAATCCGATCGGCCATCTCTGCATCATCTGGCTGGGCTGTGGCAATATAAATCGGTTGGACAGCTGCATCTGCAAGTTTTTCAGCAAAGGTGCTCTTTCCTGATCGAGCACCTCCCAGTATCAAGGTGGTAGCTGGCATATTGGGGTTATGTATTACTTGGTTGACATACCATAATCGGTTTATATCAGTCATAGTAGCAAGGATTGAATCAACTGTTCAATTCTCTATGGTTTGGACGACTATTAGCCAGTTGCGTGCTCCCTTTCCGACCTTGGCAGTACCGTTGGCATAACGGTTCGGTGAGTTCCTCCGGGGTGATGGTGCAGCAGCTCCCGCCGCGACGGGAGCCAGGACGACTCCGCTCAGGAATTGAGTAAGATCGTCTACATTGAGGATGCGGAGGCCGTCATGTACACATTTGCCAAGGCGTTGGAGGACCGGTTCGAGCAAGGCGAGGCCCAGGGCGAGGCTCAGGGCGAAGCACGGGGCAGAGCAGAAGGCGAAGCACGGGGCAGAGCAGAAGGCGAAGCACGGGCCACACGGAATCTGCTTCTGCAGTTCGTCGCCGAAGCCTGGGGTGATGCGGAAGCAGAACGGTTCGCCAAGCAACTGGAAGGCACCGAGCCCAACCGGATGCCGAGCATCCGGGACCTGATGGCGGACCAGCGAGCCGGACGGCCACCCCGCCTGTACCACAACGGACGAACGGCATCTGCGGAATAACAATCCCGGGACGCTCCACTGGCCGGCATGCCCATAGCCTACCGCGCAGCAGGAGTTTCGGGATCAGTTCGTGGATTGGGTATTCGTCGCGCCGGCAGTCCATGGTTGACGAACGTATGGCTGCCACCTCATTTGAGCGGCATCGCGTCAGGAAGGGTGCTGTAGCCGGTATCGCTCGACCTTGATCCGAGCTTCGTTCCTGCGTGTCTCAGGTTGCTCGTCGGCGCAGCCAGAACTCGGCATTGAACCAACCCGCCTTTTCCAGCCGAATCGCCATCTTCGGGGAAATGTCAGTGTATCCATTCAGGATCCTCGAGAGGATGTGACAAGCCATGCCAAGGACCCGCGCTGCTTTGGGTACGTTCAACAAACCAAGCGGGGCAAGACAGTTTTGCCGAATGTTGCGTCCGGAGCGCAGGAGTAGCGCAACAGGGCCGCACCCGCCATGTCTGACCGGTCGGTATCCCAGCCCGTGGACGGATCCAGGGTGTCACCGGGAGCCGGTGTCGCTGTTCTCCTCCGGAATCTGCAGCAGGGACCTCCACTCGGCCGGTGCCTGCTGTACTTTCAGAATGCAGTCCATCACGTCCTGCGGCGGCCCTGCCTTGCGCCAGTGCGCCTCGATCTGGTCCCGGTACCTGGAATGCAGGTGATTGGATAGCAGGGCATGCAGCACAGCAATGGCCACCTTTGTTTCGCCGATGGCAATGCCTTCCACCCCGCCTTCCACCCGACCCTCTGCCCGGCTTTCCACCCGGGTTGCCTGCAGCTCCCGGACATGGCGGTCCCGTTCAGCCTGCCGCTCGAAGGCCACATCGCTCTCGGGATCCCGCCAGCGACCCTGCGCCGCATCCCACCACTGGAAGCGCGGCTCGTAGGCTCCGGGCCGCAGGCGAAAGGGACGGTCCAGCACCCCGCTCCCATACACCGGAACCTCCCACCGGTCCCCGGAGCCGTCCGGTGGCTGGGAGGGCGAAATAGGCGCGTAGAGACCGTCGGCCCCCAATCGGAACACGGACAGTTCCACGGGCGAATCCGGCCCGCGAATGCCCCCCACATCGCACACCCAGTACTCCCCCACACCTAGGGCCGCGTACAGACGCGCCTTGACCCCGTAATCCCGCGCCACCGAGGAGACCGACAGGATCTCCACCACCAGCTCCGGTGGTGGTTCACCCTCGTGTGTGCGCAAGGCACAGTCGCTGCGGTCCCGATGCACTCCCGTCGGCAATGCATAGACCGATGGGAACACCATCAGGTCCGGCTTCACGTAGCTGCCGCGCTTGCCGCCTCGGGTCAGGAGCTTCAGCCGCTCCGCAATGTTGCCAGGGAAGTAGAGGCGGCCCTGGGATTCGGCGCGGTTGCCGAGCACCGTCCGGAGGAGGTTGAGCATGGCCCCCTCAAGCATAGTCCGTCGGTCATCGATAGGTGCCAGGACACCCCCGTCGTCGTACTCACAGAATTCAATGCCGTTGCCGGCGTGGTCCGGATCGGTCGTCCACTCGTCTTCGTACTCATGGACCACGTCGTAGGCGTATTCAGGGTCGTAGTAGAACAGGGTCTCCAATTCGCGGTCCCATTCCGCGAGATGCTCCAGTCGCCAGGCCGTCCGCGTCGCACGCGCAGTGCGCGTCATGTACGGGTCGGCGTGCGGATGCAGTGCCTCCGTGCATCCGTTGGGAGCCGCCTGCGTCCGCTCCCACATTGCACCCGCGTCCATCGTCGTTTCCCGTCCTGTCCAAGACCCCATTCTATTCCCTACTCGACACTCAACCGGATCAGCTGGCCAAGCGGCGTGTTTCGTTTGTTTTTGGTCCGAGCCCGGAAAGGACAAGGGACCCTTTCACTTGGTTCCAACCAGACAAACTCCATAGGAGGGCATGCATGCCCTCTTCGGCCCTGCCCATTCCGACCGATAGAGACTCTCGGCTTGTCCGAAAGCTACACTGGCTTCCATTGCCACACCCCTCCCTGCAACCCGATCGTCCTCGCGAATGGCCACAGCCAGGAGGTTCTTCACGCCCGAAGGAGTCGCAAATACCCTGTACCGGGTCCTGAATGTGGCCTTTTGGAAGGATGAGAGCCGCCAGCGCACTGATCATGCCGTATGCACTGCTTGCTCATGTCAGGGCGAATGGCACTCAACCTGCTGCTGCACCGGTAGACCTCCGCCGAGTCCAGTTTCAAGGCAAAGCACATACAGGCGCAAGCCGGCTGGCTAGGGGTATCGCAAACTCAGGGACCTGTCTCATTTGAGTGCAATTGCCCTGTCCGGTCAGATTGGCTGGTTTCGGGCTGTCAGGAGGCTAATCCGGGACGCATCTGAACCGTTCCTGATATCGTCCCTGGAAACTAATCAGCTGCCGAGGGGTACGAGTGCAAAACTGGTTTCTTCATTGATGTTCTGTCCCTGCCAGTGCCATAGGTCCCGCCAGAACTGACGGGTAAGGGCATCTCCGTCTTCGGCTTGGCGGAACGGATAAAGCGGAAACTGCTGAACCTGGGATGGGGATGTCAAGGACCCAAATGGCCACCAGTCATTCCGTGACGCAGGCATCAGAACGCCGGGTTTCCCGTACACCGTGATTTCCACCTGCAGGACATACTCAGCCAAAGGCATCTGAGCTTGACACCGCACCTGATCCACCCATGCCAACAGGTTGGGCACCCAAGAAATGAACATTTTTTCTGACATGTACTGTATGTCAGGGTTTTGTGGATAGATGTCTCGGTTCGAAACGTAGCCAAGTTCCAATAGACCATCACAATGAATTTCACAGTACCGATTGTGTGAATAGGGTCGAGCAGTCATTTCCTCAGAGACGTAGTCACTCCGGGCGGCCCTCAGCATCGGCCGCCATCGTTGCCCCAAGTACCAAGAGTTCATGTCCATCTGCCTTTCGGTACTGCCTCGCGTCACTTTGACGGAACGCCATTGGGGTGCCAAGGCTGGCATCAACTGACCACGGTAAAGCACCGCATCGAATGCGACGGTGTCCACCACCGGGACTGCCGTCATCCGTATCCCGACACAGGTCTTGGGGTCTTGCAGGCTCGCGATTTCCTTGTCCTGAAAGTGTTGAGCGCGGATCTCCAGCTGCTGTTCCAGACGCTCCAGACCACGGGCCGTATTCACACACATGTCCTGGATTTCGCGCATGGTCATGTTCTCACAGCGGTCGGCTCTCCGGATGGGACATTCAAGGGTCGGTTTCACCCGATGAGGAGCCATTGGAGATCTCCCCACCTGGAACACCACAACACCTGCATCGCCGTCGGTGGGCACTGCGTGGATCTGCAGTTGTGGCACAGGGGGTTCCACACTGTCTCGGAACACCAAACGCCAACGGTCGGCTAACTCCGCACAATGTGGCATAGGGACCACCTGGTCAGCCACCGGGGGTTTGGATTCTGTTTCTGCAATGCCCAGCAGCAACGTGCCGCCGTAGGCATTGGCAAAAGCTACGACCTCATGGAGGATCTGTTTTTTGGCGGCATCGCTGAGTTTCTTGTCGGTTGCCCAAGAATCCTTCCTACCTTTACGGACGGACAGCTCCCGTTTGAACTCCAGGCGTTCCCCTTCCGGTACTTTCGCGGCAACCAGCGCTTCAACGTCCTTCTGGTTCCGTACGAGATCCAGACTCTGAAGCCAAGGATTGGAATCCTGTCCGTATGCAGTCTCCATTGCCATACTGCTTCCTACGTTTATCCCGCGCCAGGGGCCACCGTCTCAAACAGTCCAGGAGTGTACCTGAGGCACTGTTCAGCCACTGTGTTTGCGTGTCAAGCCTCAGTCGCCATTGACACAGGGTCCTCCTGCCAAGGGACCTGGTCCCGGATCACCGCGTGTAGGATGAGAATCAGCTTGTGTATGGCGGCCACAAGTGCCATCTTCCTGGACTTGCCGCGCTGGTTCATCTGAGGTCCACATCAGAGTGTCCATGATGTCTCGGACCTGCTCACGCACTAACTCATTCAGCCCCAATTCTGCCCATGAGTCCTCCTTGGCGCGCTACAATCAGCGCGGCAAGCGAAGCAGAACCCTACCGCCTGCGTTAGCCAAGTAGGCGACAGTCAATGCCAACCACAGGTTGGTGACGGTTTCGAGACTGGGAATCCCGTGGTCCGGCACGGACGGAGTCGCTAGGGTGCTCCAGTGCTCCGAATGGAGCTTCATCCACCCAAACCACTGGAATACTCACGTAGCCGCCAACAGGCAGTCAAGCCGACAGACGATCCCGGAAGCCACTGACGACTGCCCCCAGTCGCTGAGGTGAGCACGCTATTCACCTCGGTACCCATCCCCTCCCAACCCTGAGCCAGAGAAGGCCCTTTTCCATGCCAGATGATGTAACCCTGCGTGTGGCGCCCGGCATGCGCATCGAACTGCGCAGTGTCGAGTGGCTGGTGAAGCGAACCCAGACCACGGGGATGCGATTCCATCTCATCGACGCAGTCGGCATCTCGGACATCGTCCGCGATCGGGAGATGTCCTTCATCCTCGAATACGAGCGCGAGGGCAGCGTCAAGATCCTGGACCCGGCCGACGTTACGCTGGTTCCTGACCGGTCCCCGCACTACAACCAAACCCTCCTGTACATCGAAAGCCTGCTCCGGTCTGCGGCACCATCCCAATCGGCAGTAGCTGTAGGTACGCGGGCCGCCATCGACCCCATGCCGTACCAGTTGGAACCTGCACGCAAGGCCCTGCAGGCCACCAGGCCCCGTATCCTCATTGCCGACGATGTCGGCCTTGGCAAGACGATCGAAGCCGGCATCCTCGTCTCCGAACTCATAGCCCGGGGCCGGGGCAAGCGGATCCTGGTCGTTACCACCAAGGCGATGCTGACCCAGTTCCAGAAGGAGTTCTGGATTCGCTTCTCCATTGCCCTGACCCGGCTCGACAGCGATGTCCTGCAACGAGTCAAGGAGCGCATTCCGGACCGGCACAACCCCTTCCACTACTTCGACCGGGTCATCATCTCCATCGACACGCTCAAGAACAACAAGCGGTTCGGCACGGCGATTGAGAACGCGACCTGGGACATCATCGTGATCGACGAGGCCCAGAACGTCGCCGAGCGAAGGCACGGCACCGGCAAGAGCCAACGGGCGCGGCTGGCCCAGCAGTTGACCAACCGCTCCGATGCCTTGCTGTTGTTGTCCGCTACCCCGCACGACGGCAGCAGGCGCAGCTTCGCCAGCCTGATGCGCATGCTCTCGCCCCTGGCCATCGCAGACCCGGAGGACTACGGCCCCGAAGACATCAAGGGCCTGTTTGTCCGTCGGTTCCGGCACAGCAAGGAGGTGAGCCGGGATCTGACCAACGTGATCCCGGAGCGAGACACCCAAAGACTGACTGTACAGGCATCCCCCGTGGAGGAAGAGGCGTTCGAGTTGCTGGCAAACCTGAGGCTCAAGGCCGACGAATCGGTGAGGAAGTCCACACGGCTGTTCCGCATCGTGCTGGAGAAGGCCCTGTTCTCAAGCCCGGCCGCCTGTCTCGAGTCCATCGACAACCGAATCGCACGACATCAGCGGGAACTCGATCAAGGCAGGAACACGCACGGTTCGTTCCATGACATGGAACGTCTGGAGACCTTGCGCGCAGCCGTGGAACGCATCGATAAGACAAGCTTCAGCCGCTACCAGCGGCTGTTGATGTACCTGCGTGAACAGGGATGGACTGGCCGCGACGGCAGCGACCGGTTGGTGATCTTCACCGAGCGCATCCCGACGCTCAGATGGCTCAAGGAAAGCCTGCAGGAGGACCTGAACCTGCGGGAGAACCAGATCGAGACCATGTCCGGCGACATGAGCGACAACGAACTCAACAACGCCAAGGAGGCGTTCGGACTGGGAGATTCACCGGTGCGGTTGCTGGTAGCCAGCGATGTTGCGGCCGAAGGCCTGAACCTTCACTTCCAGTGCCATCGCCTGGTGCATTTCGACCTGCCCTGGTCGCTGATGACCTTCCAGCAGCGGAACGGGCGGATTGATCGCTATGGACAGCAGCAACAGCCCCAAATTGTCTACCTGTTCACCAACTGCCAGGAAGAGCGAATCCACAACGACCTGCGGATCCTCCAGCTCCTGGCCGAGAAGGAGGAGAACGCCCGTGTCAACATCGGAGACGTGTCCGTCCTGCTGGGAACCAACGACCCTGACGAACAGGAGGAACGCCTCGCCGACGAAATTCGCCAAGGCACCCTTGAACAGGAGTGGGAGGAAACCCTCGACACCAATGCCCAGGCCGCCGAGGACAACGAGATCAACTACCTTGAGATGATCCTGAGGCAGGGATCCGGGGAGGACACCAGCCCGACACCTGGCTCTTCCCAGGACAGCAGCAACACCATTTACCCCTCCTTCTTCGACTTTGCAACCGCGGCTCTCAAGGAAGCCCGGGAGCGGCTTGACATGACGGTGCAGATCCATGAGATAGAGCGGATCATCGAGATGGATGTGCCTACGTCGCTGAAGGATCCGATCTCGAAAGAGCCACGCTGGATGCCGCAGGAGGCAGTCAAGAAAGGACCGATCCGCCTGACCGACAATCCTGATCAGGTGAAGGAGTCGATGGAACGTGCCTTGGCCTCGGACGACAGCTGGCCCGAAACCCAGTTCCTGTGGGAGATCCACCCGTTTGCCGTGTGGCTCGGGGACTTGATGAACCAGCTGTTCAACCGGCGCGAGGTGCCGGTGCTTCTACTGGACGATCACCTAGCCGAAGGCGAATCGATCTTCCTGTTCTTCGGCCGCATCCCCAACCAGGCAGGGTCAACGCTGCTCGACTCGTGGATTGGCGTGCACTACCGAAACTCGGAGTTCACGGGGTGCCTTGACATCGACGAGGTTCTAAACTTGACCGGCCTGCGTCCGGACGCGCTGGTCAACCGGGGAGACTTCGAGGTAGAACATCTTCAGGACAGGGTGGAACAGGCGGCCCGCCGGGCGGAGGAACGCTTCGGGCAACAGGTGCAGGAGCTACAGGACCGGTTCGATACGAGTCAACTTGAGGAACAGGATCGTCTGGATGAGCTGAGCAAGCGGCACTTGAAGTTGATTGAGGACTGGTATCGGAGACGTCGAGGGAAGGGAATCGCCGCGGTGGTCGAAGCCGAACACCATGAGAGGAAGGCTGAAGTGGAGCGTTGGAAGGAGGAGTCCTGGGAATGGTACGCACGATCCCAGGCTACTGACGCAAGGTTGCATCCGCACCCCAGGCTAATCGCGGTTCTGACCGGAGAGTGACGATGGACATCGGAAACCATGGCTGAAACTCACGCTGACGTTACCAACGAGAACTGTCTCTTCCACAGCACTACTCGTTGGACCTGTTCGGCTCAAGCCGGCAAGGGCGAGGTTTGGTCACTGTTTCAATCTCGTTGATTTTGGTCCAAACCCGGTATCGACACCTCTGCCAAAGCTAGTTCCCTGTCTGTCCCAGCTCAGGTCATGGGCAGTAGCAGTAGGTTGTCCGCACCGACGGCCGTGGGTATAGGTCAGGAACGATTCGGCCCTACTGCGGACTATTCCTGGTCAGAAAACCGGGTTACGTCCGGGTGACGTAAAGCTTCTACCCAGCGCTCGCTCCAGTCGGGCGTGCCGAAAAACGCCAGCTCGTCGGCCAACACCTCGGGATCGAGCGAAGCCGGGTGGCCGCGCAAACCTGCGGCCACGAAATTGGCCACTGCCAGTTCGATGTCGTCGTCCCAGATCTCATCGTCGCCAACAGTTGGGATTGTGACAACGGAAATCGGGCACCAGATGTGCCCCTTGGTCCGATGCTTCGTGGCGGCGGTTGCGTCCGCGATGCGCTCCAGCAGTGCAGGCACTTCGGATGCGCTGATCTTGCGCTTCGGGTAAAGCCACTCGAGGAAAGCGCGCACGTTCACGCTGGCAAATCCAGGGTGGTCTCCTAGGTCTTCGGGTTCGCAAAAGAAGTCGCCCAACGGCAACACAACGTTCATGGATCAAGCGTGTTTTTCGACTACGTGTGGTTCCACTTGTGAAACCGTATTGTGACACGACGTGGTGGTCCCACAAACGCCCTTGTGGAAACAGGCGCGGCATCCGGGCGATCTGCGCCGCGACCTGCCTTGGACATTGGCATTGCGACCACAAGGAGATACGACATGCCGGATGCTTGGATGAAGCTCGGAGGTTGGAGTTCTGCAAGACCATCCGCGAAGACCATGATCCGCGCTGTCCGATCCGTTGTCGGCTGTACTGTTCAAGGGCTGGGAACCGATCCCACTCAAGGCCTGTGGCATGGTCGCTGCCAACCAGGGCACCTTGGCCTCCGCACGGCGAAGATCATTGGCACCAACGCTGCCTGAGAGAGACCGCGCAACCGCTATCACTTGGAACTTCGAGAAGGCAACGGCAGGGAATCAGCGCGACAATCCGCGACAATCAATGCCCAACACCGTGACAGAAAGACTGTAGCGGAGTGTTGGAGGGATGATCCTGGACTTGACATGAACAATCCCAAGCTGCCTTTTCCAAGTGGCATCCGTGCCCCGAGCTAAGCACGGTTTCGACCGGAGAACCACCACGAACAAGCAACACCATGGCTGAAACCTATCCCGGCATTACCAACGAGAACAGCTTCTTCTCGGACCACTACCTGTCCGACCTATTCGCCAAGGACCGTCAGCGGTGGGCAAAGGACACCGACGCGGAACTGGCCAGTCCGGCGGATCGGAGACGGCTGGCAAGCCTGTACCTGCAAGGCAAGCGCGCCTACGGTGCGGGCATGGAGCGAGGCGTGTTGCCGCGACAGGCCGGGGAGTTCCAGCAGGCCCTGCTCGAAGTCCTGGGTTACGACCGGCGTCCGGAACGAGTGCCGGTCACCATTGACAACCGTCAGGTGGCGGTACCCCTGCTGGCACGCGTAGCCACCTCAAAGGAACAGGACGCACTGTGGGTGGTGGAGTTCCGGGATCAGATTGGCGATGACGAATGGGGCGGGGATCCCCTGGCCGGAGGATTCCATGCAGGTCTTTATCCCTGGTCCGACGAAGACGAACTGGACCTGCCGGATGGCAACACGACCGTAGAGAAAGTGATTGAGGCGGGAGTGTTCGGCCAGAGTCGGCCTCCGCGATGGGTCATGGTGGTGTCCCTGGCCCGGATCATGCTGCTGGATCGGGTCAAGTGGGCCGAGGACAGGCTTCTGCGGTTTGACCTGGAAACCATCTTTACGCATCCAGATGCGGAGTCGTTCCGAACCATGCAGGCCCTGCTGCACCGGACATCCCTGGCACCGACCGGCGAGGTCCGGGGTATGGAGGGTTTCGATGAGAACTCGCGCCTGCACGCAGTCGGGGTTTCCACAGACCTCAAGTACGCCATGCAGGAGGCGGTCGAACTTCTGGGCAACGAGGCGTTGCGCCAATATGCCGACAGAAACCGGCCGGTACCTTCTGCAGAGGATCTCACCCGGGAGTGTCTGCGCTACCTGTATCGTCTGCTGTTCCTGTTCTTCGCCGAGGCGCATCCGGAACTGGGCCACGCGGGGATGCGTTCACCGGTCTACCAGAACGGCTACAGCCTGGAGACACTACGCGACGCGGAACTGGTACGACTACCGGACAACGAAGACAGCTGGTTCCTGCACGAGTCGCTGCAGACGCTGTTCCGGATGCAGTTGGAAGGGACACCCCTGCGCAGCCAAGAGATCCTGAGAGCCACGGAGACCCATCACGACTTCGTGCTGGAGCCGGTGGGGTCGGTGCTGTTCGAACCGGAACAGACTCCGCATCTTGATGCCGTTCGGTTCCCGGACCGGGTGTTGCGCCGTGTACTGGAGCTGCTGTCGCTGTCCGGAGCCGGAACCCACCGCAGGAAGGGGCGGCGCACCGGCAGGCGAGGCCGCGGCCGCATCTCCTACGCCCAGCTCGGGGTGAACCAGTTGGGCAGCGTCTACGAGGCGTTGCTGTCGTTCTCCGGGTTCATCGCGGACCAGGATCTGGTGGAGGTGAAACGGGCGCAGGACGACAAGCCGGACATCCTTGAACGGGCTTGGTTTGTGCCGATTGAAAAGATTGACGAGTACGAAGACGACGAAGTCGTCTACGACGGCAACGAGCCGCGCATCTACCACAAGGGAAAGTTCGTCTACCGCCAGACCGGCTACGACCGGGAGGCCACGGCTTCGTTCTACACGCCTGAGTCCCTAACACAGGCTACCGTGCGCCATGCCCTCAACGAACTACTGAAGGACCGCAAGGCGGACGACATTCTCGACATCCGCATCCTGGAGCCCGCGATGGGTTCGGCCGCGTTCCTGATCGAGGCCGTCAACCAGTTGGCAGACCGCTACCTCCGCCTGAAGCAGCGAGAGATGGGGAGAACCATTCCGCCGGAGGAACTGCCGCGGGAGCGGCAGCGCGTACGGGCCTACATCACGGCACGGAACGCGTTCGGGGTGGACTTGAACCCGGTGGCACAGGAACTCGGGGCCATGTCGCTGTGGCTGAACTGCATGGAGCCGGGAGGCTTCAGGCCGGACTTCAGCCACACCCTCTATACAGGGAACTCGATTGTCGGCGCGCGCCGGGCGGTATTGACGATAAGCAAGCAAAGACGCGGCTACAAGGTGGACAACGACAGCCTGCGGGAGTTGGGGTTCGGAGACAAGCGAAAGGACGATGAGATCTACCACTTCCTGCTTCCAGTTAAGGAGATGACCGCGGTCACGCGCAAGGAGTTGAAGGCATTGGTTCCAGAGGCGGTAAAGCAGGGGGCGGACTGGAGCAAGGAGCATGGGCGGCCTTTCACCGACCATGAGTTCGCTGTGTTGCAGGAGCTGTCCTCGGCTATTGACGAACTTTGGGACTCGGTGGCGGACAAGCTGCACAACCAGCGTGCCGAGTACGAGGCAACACTGCCGGCGGTCTGGCCTACCAAAGTTGCACCAATCCAAGACCGGGCACATCGTCAATCTGGCTTCCCGGACGAATACCGTAGGCTGAAGTTGGCTCTGGATTACTGGTGCAGCCTATGGTTCTGGCCCATCAGTGTCTATGGCCTGCTGCCGTCAAGGAACCGGTTCCTGTTGGAGATGTCCTTAATCCTCACAGGAAGGCCCGCAGCAACCGAAGGTACTTTGTCGTGGGTGTTGGAGACAGAGTTGGAGGCGGTAGAGGCGAGTGCAGTACGGACCCTGTTGGATGATTCCGATAACCCACTGGAAGTTGACGACCTTGCGGAGTTCATGTCGGGCCGGCTACAATCCATCAAGGAGACTTCAGTTGGACACCGTTTCCTCAATTGGCCGTTGGAGTTTGCAGACATACTTTCGAAGCAGTCCGGATTTGACTTGATCATTGGGAATCCACCATGGGTTCCTCTGCAATGGACTGAGAAGGAGGCCTTGGCCCAACATACTCCTTTGATTGAAATCCGAATGTGGAGCGCAGACCGAATTGCCAGACAACGCAACGGTATTCTTGAAACCAATAGTCTCAATGGATTGATCTTCGACGCCCGCACTGGAAGTGCACGTGCCACCTTTGCCCGCCACCCGCACAACTACCCCCAACTCCGGGGCATCAGCCAGAACACATACAAGCTTTTCCTAGCACGAAGTTTCGACCTGATCGCATCCAATGGCGCTGCGGGGTTGGTGCATCCAGTCAATCACTTCCGCGAGCCACAAGGTAGTATACTCAGAGATATGTGCTATAGACGCCTGGTCTTGCTTCTGCAGTTCACCAATGAACGGTCGAATAGCATGTTCTCAGATATTGGACATGCAAGAGTATATTCAACCTGCATCTACCTCGGTCATCCAAAACCAGTTCAATTTCGCATGATCGCTAACCTGTTCGCTTCAGAGACTGCCGATGAGTGTTTGGTACACGACGGTGCCGGGCCCGTACCCGGCATCAAGGATGTAAACGGCGACTGGCAACTGAAGGGACATCGCAGCCGTGTGATCGAAGTTGATGAAACTGTACTTTTCAACTTCGGGAGCGTATTAGATCCAGGAAAACCCCCAAGGTCCTGTCGGTTACCGATGCTACATTCCCAAGAACTGGTGGCATCGCTACTGAAAATAACATCCCAACCGCAACGCTTGGGCAATTTACAAGGGGAGTATCTTCAGGATGCAATGTGGGATGAAACCGGAGATCGAAAAACTGACCCGCCAGTGTTCAAACGGAAAGTCTCATTCCAAGCCACACCTGAGGAACTAATCCTCACAGGACCAATCATCGGTCTGGCCAATCCGCTGGCTAAGTGTCCAAATCGAAATAGCCGTACTAAAAATGACTATGAAGATATTGATCTGGTGCAGATACCGGATGACTACCTTCCCCGTTCCAACTATACCCCGGGGCTACCTTGGTACCAGTACCAGAAGCTCGTTCGATCGACGCCCTGGGATAGGACGATCAAGCATATCGACTGTAGTCGGATAGGTTTGCGAAGGCGCGTAGATTCGGGAACTGAGCGAACGCTCCAATGCTGCTTGATGAGTAAAGGTCTCGCCCACGTTCATGGGCTTGAAACCGTTTCATTCAAGAACTTGGCGCATCTAATTACTGTATGTACGCTTTGGAACTCCTTGCCTTATGACTTCGTCGCCAAATCGTTTCAAGTACGCGACATGATTGAATCGTTCACATCTCAATTGGCGATAGTCGACCTGCCGGATGTTGCCTGCCACCGCATGCTTCAGCTCAACTGTCTTACAAATCATTATGCACCCATCTGGAACGAACTAGCCTGTAACTATTCATCGTTGGGCTGGTCGGCGACACACATTGGCTTAGAACTAGAGAATCCATTGACGACAACTGTCACTTGGAATCGAAATTGTGGCCTACGCACTGACTTGACCCGACGTCAAGCCTTACTCGAGGTTGATGTGCTTGTTGCTATGGCACTTGGCCTGACTCTTGATGAGTTAATTCAGATCTACAGATTAGTCTTTCCGGTCTTGTACAGCTATGAACAGAACACGTGGTATGATCAGAGTGGACGCATTGTGTGGTCAAACCGTAACGGAAAGGGGATGTCCACTCCGCGGGCGGAGTGGGAACGTAACTGCAGCATGCAACGAGGATGTTTGGCTGAAATCGTAACCATCGACTTTCTACCCAACGGTCCATTTCAGCATACTATCGAGTACAAAGCACCGTTTTGCAATCCTAATCGGGAAGAGGACTACCGTGTTGCTTGGGACTACTTCGTAAGGAATTTGTAAACACGGTTGTAACAAGAAACCTTGTTTGACAAATTGCAATGTCTGATTCGGCTCGGAGGATTCTACAAAATGACCCGAGCCGCCTTCCCAGTTGCTGAGAGCCCTGTGGGCGCGGAGGTCGGCGGCAATCGCAATCTAGCAGCCCCACCCAAAAGTGCCCGATCGGCTGTCACAATGTAGCCCTGCACCAGGACGTGGGGAATGACTGTGATCTCGTTGGACTGGATGTCAGTCTTCCGCTGGCCCAGGACCAGCTATGCCTCCACCGCCCAAGCACTGACCACGTTCAGCGTTGGCACCCCAACCAGCAGCAATCATGTGAGCAGCAGACAGCTTTGCCGTCGATGACGACCGCCTCGCCCGGCATCCGCACCGCCAGTGACTGTACCCAGCAACTGAAACAGCGTTCCAACTCCTCCGGTGAATCCCCCAAGACAAAGACCTATCCGTAGAAATCGTGCGAGGGAATGCAGTGCGGCTGTGCCAAGAAGGTGGACAACCTGTCTCGTTGGCTGCGACCGAAGGGTACCCCCCGGCCACCAGTTGGCACCGCAGATCACTGCAAGGAGGGGCACGATGCCGCCGTGAAACAAATGCAGTCGGGCCGATTCCACACGGGAATCTTCTTTGTCGCCGCTGAAATCCACCAGGGGACCAGCAGCACAGGGGTTGGGAGTAATCAAAGGGAAATCCAGAAACGGAGCAGACCGCGCCGGTCTCAACTCAACCTCCCATTCACAACCCAAATGCCTCGTAGCTGGCGACCGGACACATCATCGCGTCACTAAATCGTGTTACAATCACATCACCCGCGGTTGGCTAACAGACACGGAAACACACCAAGCCCATTCCACCAACAATCAACATCCCCTTCCACTGAGCAATCCAACTCAAATCTGTCCACACAATCACCTTGGCTTTCAAGGAGAACAGCTCCAGAATGTCCGACATCGCGCTAAATTTGTTTCCTGTTTTGACGACAGATTTTTCATACACCTTATATCGTCACCCTTACATTGAGCAATATCGGCCCACCGTAGGCACCGAGCAGGCAATCCGCCGCTATTTGAACATAGACGGTACCAGTAACCACTACTGGACAACGTTTACACCATCACAAAATGGAACCAAAACAATCTGCAAGCCATACGACAACATTTACGCGACGCAGGCAGCCCTCCACACAGCACTCATTAACAAATGTGAGCATTCTTTATCTCCAAGCGAGTTTCACGTTTTGGGAACGCGGTTTCCACGTGTCGAGTTTGTACTAGCAGCGTACCCAGAAGGCGAACAGGTCGTTTCTATTGACCCATATTACTTGCGCAGCCGCCGCCTATTCGGTTTCAGGGCGCAATTCAGATTCCATCCCCAAGAAGAACATCGTTACACTCCCAAAGCACTCCAACTTAGCTTAGCCCTTGACCGAAATGGCCATCAAAACAAAAATCGTTATGCAGACAGATATACCAAACTAGCTGAATTCATCAAAGAATACGAATCAGCCATATTCCACTTGGAGTTGCCTGGAGGTTGCACTGTGGAAGTGGCACCCCACTTAGCTAAACTTCCAGTTAAACATCTTGACATCAAACATTATATTGTTAGCCGCCACCAAGAGGCCAATTCACAGTTTCTGGGGGTGAAAAACCATGGACCGCTAGACCAAGCTCAAAAAGACACCCGCTTTTGGTTCATTTACAGACCAGAAGACCGACCATTAGCACATGACTTGTTTCGAGCACTAAGGGGAGACACATTCCGCACATTCCCCGGGATGGAACCCATGTTCCATCTCTCAATGCACAAAGACTACGTCAATGGTATTACGATATCAGATTTTACACAAGATGAAATCGAAAGAGTATCCAACAAAGTGGCTTCAGATACTGACAATGTAATACCCATCGTGCTGACACCATTCGACAGAGATGACGATCCTGCCATAAACGGTCCATATTGGATGTTGAAATATGCATTTCTCGAAAAGCACTTACCACTCCAAGTAGTTTCAAACAACACAATCGCAAACAGAAACACACTCAAATGGTCTGCCGCGAGCATCGGACTACAATCGTTCGCAAAAGCTGGTGGCACTCCATGGAAAGTACGTCCCCGAACTGAAAGTTGTTTAATCATCGGAGTAGGTCAAGCACATAAGCTGATCAACGGTAAGATTGTGCGATACTTCGCTTTTTCTGTCCTTACAGACTCGAGCGGTGTATTCGAAGAAGTCAGGCTACTGGGAGAAGGTCGAAACGAAAGTCAGTACATTCAAGACCTGTCCATTAATCTGGCTGAAATCATCCAGGATTATTCTCACCGCTACACAAATTTCGTAGTCCACTCTACATTCGCAATTCAGCATGCTGAACTCAGCAGCATCGCCGATACTCTTGAAGACCAACAAATGCAAGGACACGATGGTGCATTCGCTTCACTCAAGTTCAATGAGCACAATCGTTTCTTTGGATTTGCCCCTGAACATAATAGCCGCGTGCCATATGAAAGTACTTTGATTCGACTATCAACAAATGAATGCTTGGTGTGGTTCGAAGGGCTTTTGTACGGACAAAGGACCGTCAAAAAAATGGTCGGCAATCCACTCCATGTAAGATTTTTGTATCCAAAAGAAGGACTTTCTGATTATCAACGCCTAGCCTATCTACAGGATGCAGTAAACTTGTCGGGGGCCAACTGGCGTGGGTTCAACGCCAAGTCTCTACCTGTCTCAGTTTACTACGCGCAAATCATCGCCAAGTATTTGAAAGAATTCGACAATCTTGGCTTGGCACCGATTGATGTTCACACACTCAAACCTTGGTTCCTATAATGGCAACTACAGTATTTAAGCGAGATGAAGTAATTCTCCTGCTTGGTGCCGGGGCCAGCGTAGAAGCTGGATTGCTGGATTCTAGTACAATGATTGATGAGATTGAGAAACTCATCTCTAGCGATCCTGCTTGGATGTGTTATAGGGAGCTGTATCGGTACGTTCGAAGTTCAATTTTCTTCGCTGACGGCCTAGATGGTGTGTTCGATAAGAATGTGCCATTCAACATTGAGCGTTTGGTGAACGTACTGGATGAACTCTTGAAGAAGGAGCGGCATGCCCTTTGTCCATTCGTCGGAGCTTGGAATCCTAAGTTGCAAGAAGTTGCGGGGGATGACTTCAAGAATGTACGGGACTTTCGCAATCTGATCGTCAAAATTCTAAGAGATGAGTGGGTTACTTTGAGCGAAACTGAGAAAGCTGGTTATTACGAAGGTCTTCTTCGTTTCCAAAGGCAGTATGAACACCCTTTGCGAGTATTTTCACTGAATTTCGATTTGTGTGTGGAACAGTCATGTGAATTGAAGAATGTTCAACGGGGGTTTGATCTGAGAGTTTGGGATTGGCGCATGTTCGATGAGACTCTCGACGATTCACATTCATTACTACTCTACAAACTACATGGTTCACTCGACTGGTATTTTAAGGATGGGCAAGTCCTGTATTCTGATGCGCCGACTAAGATTAAAGCTGATGAAATTGCATTGATTTTTGGCACGTCATACAAGTTGCAATACGTAGATCCGTTTCTTTTCTTCGCATACGAACTCCGTCGTTGGACACTAGATTCTGCGCGGCTCATCATATGTATTGGTTACGGCTTTAATGACGAACATATCAATGGCATTCTTGGGCAAGCGCTCAGTCGGAACAATGAGCGGAAGCTACTCGCCGTGTTTGGACCGTCTGATGACTGTGATACTCTGAACGTAAAGATCGCTAACCTGCTCGGCGCAAATCCGTCGCAGATGATCGTTGACAATTCTGGGGCACGTCAGTTTTTGGAAAGTGGTTTGAGAATTTCTCGGCTAGCTGAAAATTTCCCTGCTGAAGCAGACTTGATGGTTGAAATTATGGACTCTGCAGAAGGTCGATCAGGCTTCTCGGGATAAAGCGTCGTGCAATGGATGTGGCGTCTTGATTTTCCTTGACGACTCGCAGTGTGTGGACGACTGGGGGTGCCTCGGCGGTAGTTACCGAAATTACCATCAAGTCGGCAGGCATCCGTACAGGGCGCGATCACCTGCATGGCGGAGTGAATGGTTCTACCTGTCGTCAGCTTGAATTCACAGGTTGGGTTCCTGATGGTGTTCGCGGAAGTGATTTTCTGACTGGGTTCCACACACCGATCATGGTCGGTTCTTATATGGGTGCGGCGGACGTTCGGGTCGGTGTTGTGGGCACCGGTGCCTCGGGGTTCTGGCGATGCCGACTGGGCTGTGGTATTGGTCCAACTCCTGCAGGCCATCTCCCAGACGGCCTGCAGGAGTCCAAGAACCGGCGGTCGTCAGACGGGGATAGGGTGTAAGGGTGACCGGCCGTTCCTAGTACACCTGCAGCCCACAGTAGGCCGACACTGTGGACAACTGGAGGAAGAGGTCTAACAGAGACGTTCTGGTGGGCCGACTACCGACATGGCTGAAGACGCAGTACCTTCGCTTCCTGTAGCTGAGGGCTCCTACCATAGCTTCGCTCAGACGAACGATACTCTACACACGCAAGATACGCGACACAGAACTCGCACTACCTTCAACGAGACTGTACCGGGTCGTCTCGATGCGAGTTGATATCCACACCCAGCCGGTATGATTGACCTTCACGAATGTGGGGCCAATTGATCCCTGCTCGCAGTCGGCCCGATCCCATTTGCTTTACCTTCTGCATTTCAGCTCCTCCAACTGCCCCAGCAGTTTGGAGGAGCTGAACTCCCATCTTCCGGACACTCAGTGCAACAACGTTGAAACAACCGTGCGATCTTCGCCCTTGGACCCGCCCACGCCCTTCACCGGCATCCTCCCCCTCGACTTGACCGAACAGGCCAAGACCGCAGTTGAGGAGGTTCTCCGTGCCTCCTACAGGCCGTCGCCTCCCGCTTTCTCAAACCTCATCGACAACTTCGTCGCGAAACCCGACAACCTCTTCCGAGGACCCTACCTGAGCCTAGACCTGCCCTACACCAGCGCAGATACCCTCACAGAGCCTTTCCCTTCGGTCCCGCTCGGTCACACCCCCTACGCCCACCAACTGGAAGCCTTCCAGAGACTGCAACCCGACGCTCCTCGGTCAACGATCATCGCCACCGGCACGGGCTCTGGCAAGACCGAATGCTTCCAACTGCCGATCCTCGACTGGTGCTACCAACACGCGGACCAACCGGGCATCAAGGCTATCGTCATCTACCCCATGAATGCCCTGGCTGAGGATCAGGCTAGGCGCATTGCAACCCGCATCTGGAACTCCCCGGAGCTGCGAGGGCGGGTCACGGCCGGCATGTACGCGGACGCGGAACCGCAGGACGCATCCCCCTCCATGCTGGAGGACGACATCATTCGGTCCCGCCGGGCGATGCACGAAACTCCTCCAGACATCCTGCTGACCAACTACAGGATGCTGGACAGCCTCCTGGTCCGTCCGGAACGCAAGGGACTCTGGGAACAGAACACACCTGAAACGCTGCGGTTTCTGGTCGTGGACGAACTCCACACCTTTGATGGAGCCCAGGGCACGGACCTTGCCTGTCTCATCCGCAGGCTGAAGGACCGCTTGGCCGTACCCAAGGGATCCCTGTGCTGCATCGGAACCTCCGCAACACTGGGAGACCAGAGCGATACCAAACCTGTCATTGACTATGCCCAGGAGCTGTTCGACGTGGAGTTCGATGCGGATGCGGTGGTGACGGAGAACCGCCAGGATCTCTCCGAGTACCTCGAAACCGAAGAGGATATTGAACTGTCCAACCGCCTCCCCGACAAGGAACTGGTGGCAGACCTTGCCGGCCACACCGAGATGCAGGATCCCGTCCGTTTGATACGCCACCTGTATCAAGCCTGGTTTGGGGACGAGGCGACGGAGGACATTGGTGGCGCATGGCGCGTCGAATTGGGCAACCAGTTGCGCTCGCACGAATTCCTGGCCACTTTGCTCGGCGCCCTGAACGGAGGCATTCGACCGGTCGATGAGGTAGTAACCCACCTCCAAAGATCGTTCCCGGAGCTTGGTTCGTGGTCCCAGCCCGAAATACGAAACCTGCTTCAGGGATTCATGGCACTGCTGGCCTTCGCCAGAAGATCCGAGGAGGAAACCGACGAGCTGCGTCCCTTCCTCTCCATCCGTGTCCACTTCTGGATTCGCGAGCTGAAGCGCATGGTGGTGTCATTGCCACCGGATCCGGACCCAGCAGACACCACCACACAGGTCAACGTCAACAGCAACGAACTACCGGATGATTTCCACACAGCGGCCCGGAACCAGGAGGCCGACCCGCGCCTGCTGCACTCCGACGACCTCCCCGACAATTTCGGAGAAGCAGTTCTACCCGTTGTCCACTGCCGGGAATGCGCCGGCATGGCATGGGTGACCGCCACCAACCCGGACAACAGCGGCTTCGTGGAGGACAGGGACGCCATCTACCGGGAGTACTTCGCCAAGCCCCTGTCCCACAGGCTGGTCTACCTGCTGGCCCAGCCTCCGGACGCGACTCTCGTCTCGGGGTCAAGGGTGGTGCCAGGACATGTCTGTTGCCGTTGCCTGCGGTGGCAGACCTCGGCGGCCGGACGTCACGCAAGGTCTCCCGGCGCGTGCCCGGAATGCAACGCAAACGCCTGGCGTCAAGCATGGAGGATGACTCCCGGCAAGAGCGGAGGTGACGGTCCGAGCCGCCGACGCGAATGGGCCTGCGCCTATTGCGGCTCGGCAACCGGCCTCGGCATCTTCGGCATGGCCTCAACCTCCATGGCCAGCTTCCTGACCTCCACCCTGTTTGCGTCCAGAGTCAACGAGGATCCCAAGCTGCTGGCCTTTGCCGACTCGGTGCAGGATGTGGCCCACAAGGCAGGTTTCATCGAAGCCCGCAGTTTCCGCACGGTATTGCGCCAGCAGGTGGCTGCCTGGCTGGCGGACCAACCCGGGACCCCGTCCCTGCCTGCCCTGATGGACGGATTCGCGCCTTGGGTCAAGGCCTCCTTCGACGATGATCGGGAGTTTGTGGGAGCCATAACCCACGTGGACCTCAAGTGGTTCAGTGCCGTCAACGACCTGTTCGAAGGCAACAACGATGGAAAACTGCCGGAGATCCCCGAACGCGACATCGAGGATGTGGGCCTACGCCTAACTTGGGAGGCCTTTGCCGAACTCACCTTCCTGTCCCGGTTCGGCCGCACCTTGGAAAACACGGGCAGGCTGTGCCTGGGTATCGACGCATCCCTATTGCAGCAGGCCGGACAGAGACTAGCCGCAGACGCGGGCGAACACTTGGGCTCCCTCTTTGAGGATGCAGACAGCAATGCCTGCACCTGGTTCCTCCTTGGGATCGTGCACAGGATGATTCACGACGGCGCGATCCGGATCGATCCCAGCGGCTTGGATCCCATCGGCGGTTTGGCCCGGTCCAACGGGAGTTGGATTGGCATGGTCAGATCCAGGAAAGTTGGCCACGTCCTTCCCGCATACAGCCCACGCGCCCGCAAGCCCCTGTTGCCCAGCCTCAACGGACGGGACGAGTTCGCACCCCTTGGCGATGCCGGTTCATCGGCCCGGTGGTATCCCCACTGGGCGCGCAAGTGCCTGCCGGCTGGACCCAACCTCAAGGGAGATCTCCTTGAAGACCTCTACTTCCTGGCCTTCAGGCACCTGGAAGAGAGCGGCATTGCGGAACAGGTTCAACCAACCGGCAAGTCCCCCATCTGGGCATTGCGGGCCGAGCACATCACGGTTGAGCAGGACGCTGTCGCCCTAACATGCGACAGTTGCGGACGACGCATGCAGATCCCCGCCGGACAAATCCGGACCTGGACCGGCATGGTCTGCCCCAATCCGGGTTGCCCCAACGGCAAAATTGCGAACCGGCAGACGGAGATCCCGGCACCGCTGCTGGGTTCGCAGCTGACCCGCGGCCAGCGTCGCCGGGTCAACGCAAGGGACCACTCTGGCCTACTCGAAGCGGAAACCCGCAGACGCCTCGAACAGCAGTTCATGGATGGGGACCACAGTTGGTTCCCGAACGTCCTGTCCACTACCTCCACCTTGGAACTCGGCGTGGACATCGGCGATCTCTCCTCGGTCATGCTCTATGCGGTACCTCCCAGCCAGGCGAACTATGTCCAGCGGCTGGGCCGCGCCGGACGGAGGGACGGCAACTCCCTTGGCCTGACGGTGGTGAACGCCCGCCCTCACGACCTCTACTTCTGGCAGGACACCCTGGACATGATCCAGGGCTCGGTGGAGGTTCCCGGCCTCTACCTTGAGGCCTACGCCATCCTGCGCCGCCAGTTCAACGCCTACACCCTTGAACGGTTCATCACGGACACCGACAGGAACGTTCCCTTCGGGACGCTTGCGAATGTAGCCTCCGGGACCAGAGGGCAACCCGGCACGGGAGCGCTGAATGACTGGATCGGCTTCGTGCGGGCCAACCGGCAGGATCTGCTGTCGGGATTCCGGACGATGTTCGCACTGCCTGCCGAAGGCGATCTCTTCACCAAGCTGACGGGTTTCGTCGAGGGAACCTTGCCGGGTGATGCCTTCGCGAGTTCCATCCGAACTTGCCTTGAAGACGCACAGGAGGAGCGCAAGACGTGGACCAACCGGGCCAGGGCCGTGTCCCGGCAAATCGACCGTTTCAAGGCGAACAAGGCTCCGCCCAAGGACCTCGACGAGCAGATCCAGCAACTGGAAAGGGACATGCGGGCCTTCCGCCGCGTTGCCTCGGAACTCGGCCGTCAGGACCTGCTGCAGCTCCTGACCGAACGCGGTGTCCTGCCCAACTACGCCTTCCCCGCGGAAGGCATTCGCCTGCGATCGATCATCCTCTACCGGGCCGCGGAAGGGGCCGACCGGAGCTGGGTGAACAGAACCTACGAATACGCCCGGCCTGCCGCCTCCGGGCTGTCAGAGCTGGCCCCGGAAGCGTTCTTCTATGCCGAAGGCCACCGCGTCACGGTCAATTCCGTGGATCTCAAAATCTCGGAGCCGGAACGGTGGCGCTTCTGCCCGGTCTGTCCCCACATGGAACTGGACGGCGAAGGGCAGGCCAAGACCTGCCCCGCCTGCGGCTCGAAGCAGTGGGGCGACCTGGGCCAGGTCCATGAAATGGTGCGCCTGCGGCAGGTGCATGCACACAACAAGGACCGGGATTCCCGCATCAGGGACGACCACGAGGATCGAACCCTGACCCGGCACTTCCGGAACCTGTACCCTGCCTTCGACCGCCACGCGGCCGAGAAAGCCCACCTAATCCAGTCCCTGCCCCAGCCATTCGGCTTCGAGTTCCTGCGCGAGGTGGAGTTCACCGACATCAACTTCGGACGCGAAATCGACGAAAGGGACCTGGTCCACCATCGGCGCGTGGGCGGCAAGCACATCCTGGCCAACCCGTTCCGGCTGTGCAAGGAGTGCGGACACGCCCTGAAACGTAACCGCGAACCGGAACACATCACCGATGTACTCACCGGCCCCTCTCGCGAACCGGCCTGGAAGGATGAGCACGCCGTCCAATGCCCCGTCCGCCGCCTGCCGGACGATGAAGACAGTGTGTTCGAAACCTACCTCTACTACGGTTTCCCGTCCGAGGCGGTGCGCATCCGCCTGCCGTTCAGCAGTGAACAGGAAACCGAGGTCGCGTCGTTTGCGGCGGCCCTACACCTGGGCCTGCGGTTGGTGTTCCAGGGCAAGGTGGACCACCTGCGCTCCCTACCGTTGTCCCTGCAGGAGAACCAGTACACGTCGCACTGGTTGTTCCTGTACGACACGGTGCCCGGCGGCACGGGCTACCTGGAACGGCTGGCCTCGGCGAACATCTTTGAGGACGTGCTGCGCCGCGCGTTGCAGACCATGCTTGAATGCACCTGCAACCAGCATCAGGATGCAGACGAGGCCCAGCGCAAGGACGGGTGCTACCGCTGCCTCTACCGGTACCAGGACAACCGCTACGACAGCGTTGTCTCGCGCGATGCCGCCATTCGCATCCTCCGCTCCATCCTCGACCAGTGGTACAAGATCCATCCCGTCGCCAGCGTGGAGATCGTCGAGCCGGACAGACTGGCCGAGAGCGAGCTTGAGGACCGCTTTGAGTCCTGGCTGGAAAAGCGGGTGCGCCGAGACGGCGGACACATTGAACGCTCCCCTCTGCCCGACGGCGGATCCGGTTATCGGATAGTGCTGGGAGACCAACTCTGGGAACTGAAGCGGCAGGTCCGTCTGGGTTCGGGAGACAGTGTGGCTGTGCCGTCCCAAGCGGACTTCATCCTGCGACCTGTGGGAAACGCAGACCCCGAGGTTCTGCCGGTGGCCCTGTTCATGGACGGTTGGCGCTACCACAAGGCCCGGGTAATCAAGGACGTGCACCAGCGACTGTCGATACACGCCTCCGGAAGGTTTCGGGTCTGGTCGCTGACTTGGCACGACATCGTGCAGGACAACGACCCCAACGGCGAACGTGCCGCCTGGAACCCGTTCCGGGACCTGAAGATACCGGCCCGGCCGGCAACGGACGAAACCCAGGCTCTGGACAATATGGTGCGCAACGGCTCGGCCGCGGACCTGCTGTTTCACTACCTGTGCAATCCGACACCCAAGCTCTGGCGGGATCTGGCCTGCCGTCTGGCCCTGAACACCCTGGTCGTCCACAATGCATCATGGGATGACTGGCGGGAGGCCTTGGACGGCCTGAACGACATCTGCAACGACTTTGCCCAATCCCTGTCCTGGCACTCTCAGTTGGGCATGACCCGAAGCGGCGGCTCCTTTGTCGTGGCCGGTGCGGAGGACCAGGTCCTCACGGGCATGCCCAAGCCGGCCGACCTCCACCCCCTGCTGTACCTCAACACGGAAGGGAATCTGTCTCAAGCCGAGTGGGCAGGGGCATTGGGGACCTTCAACCTGCTGCAGTTCCTGCCCCTGATGCACTGGGTCTGCGCTTCCGATCCCAATCCGGAACCGTTCCCAACGGCCCCCTCGCCTGTGGGACCGGACCCGGACGGCTGGGAGGAGGCATGGGAATTTGCACAGGACGAAGCCCGGCCCCTGGTGGACGCTCTTCGCTCGCGGTCGATTCAGCCGCCGGAGGTGGGTTGGGAGGAACTTGCGTCGGGCGAAGTGTTCGTTGAACTCGAACTGGCCTGGCCGGACGGCAGAATAGGGATCTCCCTTACACCCCTTCCCGAACCGGAGAAGCGAAGGATGCAGGCAGGAGACTGGATTCTGTTCTCCCTTGAGGAAGCCCAGGACCAAATCGAGAAACTGCGATCAATCCTGAACGAAAGGTGCTCGGCATGACCCAAACGGCAATCTACGACACCTTCATTGATGCCTTGCTGGAGTTGCCGCGCAATATCCAGCACAAGACCAAAATCCTTCTGCGAAAGCTTCAGCGCAACCCGAACGCTCCGGGACTCAACCTGGAAAGGATCCAGGACACCAAAAACCTGTATTCGGTGCGGGTCGACCGGGACTACAGGGGCGTGCTGGCCAAGTCCCAAGGCGACGGCGCCATCGTGATCCTCCATGTGGACAGCCATGACAACGCCTATGCCTGGGCCCGGCGGCACCGGGCCGGGGTCAATCCGAACTCGGGCGTCTTCGAGGTCATCCCGTTCAGTTCACAGCCGACGGCTACCACCGACAAACGGGAACCTGTCCGCGAATCTGCCGACGGCCTGTTTGAAGGGTTGAGGGACCGCAATCTGCGCAAGCTCAACATCCAGGACGATCTGATCCCCCTTGCCAGATCCGTCACCGGTGAGAAGGATTTTGCCTTGGTCGCCAATCGCTTCCCTCCGGAGGCCCAAGCTGCCATCGAGATGCTGCTAGCGGGGTATACGTACCAGGAAGCCCTTGACGAACTGCACGCTCCTGACACGAACGTGGACACGGACGACATCGACGCGGCTCTGGCCCGTTTCGGTTCACAGGGCCGCCTTTGGGTCGTGGATGACGAGGAGGAACTAAAGCGGATGCTGGACGCGCCGCAGGAGAAGTGGCGGGTGTTCCTGCACCCATCGCAGAGGCGGCTGGTCGACCGCGACTGGAATGGTCCCGTCCGTGTTCTGGGTGGTGCCGGCACCGGCAAGACCGTGGTCGCCATGCACCGGGCCAAGTGGCTCGCGCGGCACCGGGCCCGGCTGACAGACGGCAAGATCCTGTTCCTTACCTTCACGGCCAATCTGGCTGCGGACCTGAAGCGCAGCCTCAAGGACCTCATCACGTATGAAGAGGACTTCAAACGCGTGGAGGTGGTCCATCTCGACCAGTGGGTTTACCGGTTCCTGAGTCAGCACAACTTCCCGCAACGAATTGTGTACGACCACCACGACTCGAGTCGGCAACAGGCATGGAGCGAAGCCCTGAAGACCGCAGACCCCGACTTGGCCCTCGAACCGGAGTTCTACAAGGACGAATGGTCCAAGGTGGTCCTGGCCCAGGGCGCCCTGAGTGAAACCGAGTACCTGCGAGTGTTTCGGAAGGGACGCGGCACCCCTGTTACCCGTCCCAAACGCGCCCGCATCTGGCGGGTCTTCGAGGCCTACCGCGCACATCTGGCGGCCAACGGTTTGATTGAGAAGGAGGATGCCTACCGGGCCACGCGGCACCTGGTGGATGCCAATGCCGGTCAGCTGCCCTATGTGTCCGTCATTGTCGACGAGGCCCAGGACTTGGGGTACGAGGCGTTCCGCCTGATTGCCTCCCTGGCGTGCATCAACCCCGGCGGGGATCTCCTAGAGCAACCGGGTCCCAACAGCCTGTTCATCGTGGGCGATGCCCACCAGCGGATTTACGACCAACACGTGGTGCTCGGCCGGTGCGGGATCAACATCAGGGGCCGCAGTTCGCGCCTGCGGATCAATTACCGCACCTCAAGGGAAATCCTGCACACCGCAGTGTCCGTGCTCGGCAACATCACTGCCGACGACCTGGACGGAGGCACGGACACCCTGGTCGGATACCGCAGCCTCTTCGGCGGTCCGGAACCCAAGTTCCTGGAAATGCAGGACATGGAACACGGAGCGACCCTGCTGCAACAGTGGATTGCCGCGCTCCAGTCGGAATTCGACTACGGCTTGCAGGACATCTGCCTTGTGTGCCGAACCAACTCACAGTGCAACACCTGGGACGAGGCCATCAGGAACACGAATCTGCCCACCCACAGGATCCAGACCGCGCGGGACACCCGCCAAACCGGGGCCGTTCAGCTGGCCACCGCCCATCGGGTCAAGGGTCTGGAGTTTCCGGCGGTCGCCATCCTGGATGCCGGTCCCGGCAATTTTCCCCTCAAGGTTGCCGTGAACACCGCCGGCAGCCGAGCAGACCGGGAACTGACGCTGCGCCGGGAGCGTTCCCTGTTGCATGTAGCGGTGTCCAGGGCCAAGCGACACTTGTTGCTTTGCACCCGTACGAGGTTCTCTCCGTTCCTCAAGCCGATGCTGGAGGCAGCGAGTGCCCGGTCGGATGATTGAAGACGACCCCACAGCTTCAGTGGCAAGCCAATGGCCTGCCGTGTCGAACCGACACCTGCATTGCAACCGTATCCAAAATTCACCAAGGACACTGATGGCAGTGTTGTTCTGACTGAAGACAAATACCGGCAACGCTCCAACCACCACTTCAATGTTCCATCGACGTCGCCTTGTGTTGGCACTCCTGGAAACTCTGGGGGGAGAGGCAAACCTGAGGGACTTTCAGATGCACGCATTGCTCCTCACGCGAGGTCAGTCGCGCCCGTCATACGACTTCATTCCGTACCGCTGGGGATGCCACTCGTTCACCTTGGAGGCAGATCGCAAGACCCTGATCCGTCACGGATGGCTACGTGACCGACCCGACTGGGTTCTCGACAACAAACCTCTTCCAGCCGGACAAGCTTCCAACCCACACTCCGCCTTGCTCACAAGCGATGACCAGGCCACGCTCGAACTCCATACGCAACGATGGGGAACGCTAAGGGGAGGTCAACTTGCCAGGGAGGTGTACACTCGCTATCCGTTTTTCGCAACGCGCAGTGAAGTTGCAGATCAGCACCTCTCGCGTACCGGGTTGCTCAAGGTTCACGAGTGCATTCCCGTTCCCATGCCGGGACCTGCACTGTTCACAATTGGCTACCAAGGCAAGTCGTTCGAAAACTACCTGCAGCAGCTGATCAACTCACAAGTGAACGTGCTCTGCGATGTCCGGCGCAACCCGACAAGCCGAAAGATGGGCTTCTCCGGTGGCCCAATGCGCCGTGCCCTGAATGGACTGGAAATTGAATACCGGCACTTTCCTCGCCTTGGCATCGCATCGGATGCACGACGCAATCTCCAGACTCCAAGTGATTACGAACAACTGTTTGCCGAGTACCGTCAAACCACGTTGCAGACCAATGAAACCGACCTGCGAGCGATCATTCAGTTGTTGACTCAACGCAAGCGAGTGGCACTCACTTGTTTTGAGCTGGAACCCCACCAATGCCACCGCAGCAGCCTCGCAAAAGCGATTGTAGGCAGATTCATGTGCCAAGGCTTACAGTCGCTGACTTGCGACGATCTCTAATCAAACACAAGCGAGTATTGATGACAGTCAAAACGTAACTGCTTCCGTCTCGTCAATGCGATGAACTGGTTTGTACGGCGGGAGCGCCTGAAGACGGCACTTGGTTCGCATCCACTCAATGCCCTCTCGATATCTCAAAGGCAACTTGCGATATCGGAATATGTGCAAACTGCCGGCACGGCCGGCGATTGATATCCCGATCCGGGCATGACCAAGTGCTTGTCATGGCATCCGTGTGAGCTCCTTGCGCACTACCGCAACGCTCCGCGCCGTCGCCTAGAATGGGAGACTCGCCGGCCTCTGCAATTGGGATGGGACTTTCCGCCGCGTACGGCCACCAAGGAGGAAAACCGATGCGTTTGCCACCGCCTGCCCCCGCTCCGCCACGGGCCCTCGGACGCGCGGAACTGGACGCCCTCTATCCCCTGGAGACCGACGAGCCCATGGCCTCTTCCCTGTCCCACGGCCGCGCCATGCAGTACGCCCAACTGGCCATGAGCTACCACCTGCGCGACGTGGAGTGCCTGGTGGCTGCGGACTACATTTTCTACTACCGGGAACTGCCGCCCGAAGCCCCGGGACCGGCCCCGTCGGTAACGCCCGACGTGATGGTGGTCTTGGACTTCACCCCGCCGTGGGACACCTCCTACCGGCTGTGGGAGGTGGGCAAGGCTCCGGATCTGGTGATGGAGATGTCCAGCCGCGCCACGCACCGGCAGGATCAGTTCCACAAGCATCATCTGTACGCCGAACTGGGCATCCGCGAATACTGGCTCCACGACCCGCACGGCGGCTACCTGGAGCCGCGTCTGGAGGGCTGGCGGCTGGAGGAGGGCCTCTACCGGCCGATCGCCGGCGAGCTACAGCCGGAGTTGGGGGCGGAGACGTTTTACAGCGAAGTACTGGATACCCACTGGGGCCGCCTTCTGGACACCGAGGAGCTGCGCCTGTGGGACGAGGAGCGCGGCAACTGGTTTCTGCCTCCAGCCGAATCCGAAGCGGACCGTCTCCAGCAAACCCGCCGTGCGGACCGGGAAGCCCGACGCGCAGACCGGGAGGCACAGGCCCGCGCGGAATTGGAGCAGGAAGTGGCCAAACTGCGGGCACAGCTGAAAGGGTTCTCGGAGTCGGAAGAATCCTGACCAAGCCTGGGTCCGATTGGGACGTCGGGCTGTCTCGGAGGATCCCCTGGACTATTCAGCCATCATCCGCCAACGGCAGATGCACAGGCATTCCCGTGGTGGCGGAACGGTAGATGGCGCGCACAATCTCCACAGACTTGCGACCTTCATCCCCGGCGACTGCTGGGGCCCGATCACCGTGAATCGCCTCGATGAGATCCAGGATCTGTTGGCGATGGTTCTCGGAGCCGATGCCCGCGGGATCCTGGGAACCGCTTCCGGTACCCGCCTCCAGGGACAGCATGGCCGCTTCCTCTTCGTCGTCGGCGTCGGCCAACTGCCATGTGACAATCCGCCCTTCCTCCAGCACGATCGTCCCTTGGGGCCCCTGCAGCTCGATCCGCGCCGCAGTGCCTGGCCAACAGCTGGTGGCGCCTTGAATCACCCCCATGCCGCCGTGGGCAAATCCCAGCAAGGCCGTGGCCGTGTCCTCTGTCTCGATATCGTGACTTAGGGTCGCGGTGCGCGCGAACACGTAGTCCACCGGCCCGGCCAGCCACTGCAGCAAATCAATGCTGTGTATCGACTGGTTCATCAGGGCCCCGCCACCGTCCAGCTTCCAGGTGCCTCGCCAACCCACTTCGTAGTAGGCAGGAGGGCGATACCACTTGACATAGGCATCGGCCATCGTCAGGCGACCCAGTCGCCCGGCATCGAGGGCTTGCTTGACCTGGCGCACGCCTTTCATGAATCGCAATGGGAACACACTTGCCAGGGTTACATTGGCACGGCTGGCGGCGGACAATATGCGATCCACCCTGGGCAGTGTAATGTCGAGCGGTTTCTCCACCAGGAGGTGCTTGCCGGCTGCGGCCGCGGTCTCGGCAATTTCGGCGTGCGTGCCGCTGGGCGTGCAAATGGACACGACATCCACCTCGGGGTGCTGCACCGCGTCCTGATAGTGCGGGAACCATTCGGCACCATGGGCCTTCGCCAAGTCCATGCCCGCCCTTGAACCCCGATTGCACACTACGGTCAGGCGTGCATCGGGAATCCGGGCCATGGCTTCGGCTTGGATGCGGCCGATATTCCCGGTACCGATGATGGCAAAACGGAGGGGTCTCATATTCAAAGTCCCGGAAACTGATTTGCCGGACTTGCCCCCACAAGGTCAACCCGGCTCGGTTGCAGGAGGTTTCGGGCCATGGGACCCCCAACGAGCATGGCACAGGGACCAGAATCGTTCGGGAGCAAGAATCGGAATGCCCCATTTGCGGGCGTTCCGGGCCTTGGTGGAGTGGCTGTCCGGATCCGCGACGAGCAACTCGCATCCCCTCTTGGTGACGGTTGCAACAGGCTTGAGACCGTTTGCTCTTGCCATGGCCTCCAACTCGCGGCGCGGGACGGGCATTCCATCCATGAACGCCTCACCGGAGAAGCAAACGCTGGTACCCATGGGTATGGTGCTGCCGGAGCTGTTCGCTTCGTCGGCCTTGGGCAAATCCCCGGCCGGCAGCATCAAGGCGGCATGCACCTTTTGGAGCAAACGATGTTCCGCGGCGGTGATGACATTGTCCCGTTGGGCAGCATCGACAAGGGACTGGAAGTAGGCCGCATGAACTTCCCTTCGCTGGTAGGGTGTCAGGCCCAGTGTAGCCGCCAGTTCGTCCAGAGTGTCCTGTTCCACCGCCTCGATCACGAAGTCATCCAACACATAGTCAAGGGCATTCAGATAGGGACTTATATACCTGACTGATCGCCCGAAGCCGCAGCCCCTGGCGGTGGCGGCATATCTTGTTCGCGGGTCGTCGATGCCGATTTGCCCTGGGCTGGCGGCCCAAGGCAGTGACCGAGCGCATCTCGCCGCGCAGTTGCCCCTGTCCCGCGGGCCGTCGGGTCGGGAGCGGAAAATCCACCCCCAACCAAAATGTTGATGGCGGCGTTGTGGTCGGCGTTCGCCTTGAATCCACATGCCGTACAGTTGAAATTCGCCTGTGTTTTGCGGTTCTCCTTGTTGACGTTCCCGCAATGGGAACAGGTTTGCGACGTATACGCCGGATTGATGCGCTTGACTGCGCCCGCCTTGTAGTCCAGGTTGCGGTCGAGGGCTCCCCAGCCGCTCGCCAAGACGGATCGGTTGAGTCCGGACTTCTGCTTTACGTTGAGGCCGGGCTCCTCAACCGTGCCCTTCGCACTCTTCGTCATGGCCGCGGTGTTCAGGTCCTCCAGAACCACGGTGTGCGCCGTGTTGGCGATTTTGCGGCTGTGCTGGTGGGCGGCGTTCTCCCGCCGTCGCTTCTTCTTGCGGTGCAGCTTCTTCAGTTGCCCGTTCACGCGCCGCCCGCGGTTGGATTTCTTCTGCCCGCGGGTTTTTGGTCCCCAACCCTTCTTGCGACTCAACTCCCGCTGCTTGCGCTTGATCTTCGTGTCAATCAGGGAGTCGTCGGGGCTCTCGTACACAACCCCATCGCTGTCCGTGGCCTGGCCGACATTGCGATCCACCCCCAGCGCGCCCGTCCAAGCGGGCTGCTTCAGGCGGTCCGGGGTCACGTGGTAGGACACGATGGCATACCACTTGGGACGGTCCTCCGTGCCCTCCCGGATGATGCGCACCTGCTTGGCATCACAGCCCAAATACTGGCCGCTGCCGTCCAACCGCACCCAGCCAGCCTTCGGGATGCGGAGACGTTCGCCGTCCATGCGCACGCCGTCCGGGATGGTGAAGCCGTCGCACTTCACGCCGAACCCCTTGCGCCGCGGGAACCCCTGCGGCTTGCCGTCCGATTTGCGCCGGGGCAGCTTGCGGCCCTGCTTCTTCGCCTCCTTGGCCGCCTTGTAGAAGCGCTTGTAGGAGTCCGCCAGGTACTTCAGGGAGTAGCGGACGGGTGCGAAGGGCAGATCCCGCAGCCAGGCCAAATCCCGGTCCCGGTAGTACTCGCCGCGGTCGGATTGGAGGAAGTCCAGGTACCACTCTTCCTGTGGGCGGCTCCGAACCACTGTGAACAGCTTGAACAAATCGAACGCACTGGTACCGGGCGGCTTGGCCTCCGGATCGGACTCCTTCTCCGCCAGGTGGCGGTCGTACCGCCATTCGCAGATCGTCAACACCAGATTCCAAACGAACCGGTTGGCGCCCGCAATCCGAGCGCAGTAGGCGGCTTGGGCGCGGTTGTCGAACCGCACGCGGTACCGCTCGTTGCGTACCTGGGGCTCGCCGTGGGGGAGTGGCTGGATTGTAGAATGGGGGTCGGCGGTCATTCGGTTGCCTCTACAACCTGGCCGTCAGGGAGCCGTGCGGTGTTCCAGCACCCGCGGCTTCCGCCCATTGTACAACAGGCCCCGTGCCAACCGCGGGGCCGTGTGCCCAACATATTAGTCAAGTATATAATCCCCAGAAAGGAAGTCGGAGGCCATCCTCATGGGAGGCGAATTTGCCGAGGCGGGCGAATGCGGCTGGGATGATCTGCCCTGCGGTGTGTGCGATGTGTGCATCGGGGACGCGGTGGCCTACGAACTGAACAGACTGTACCAGCAGTGGAAACACAATCAGCCGTGACCTGCCGCCGTCGTATCGGGGCGGTCCGTGGAAGCGTACGGCCTTGCACAAAGGGGACCGGTACAGGGTGTGAAGAGTTGCAGTGTGGCAACCCCATGCCGGTCCCTCCCATAACCGCCGTCTGCACTCATTGCCCAAGTGCTTGTCATGGCATCCGTGTGAGCCTTTTGCGCACCACTGCACCACTCCCTGCCATCGACTAGAATGGGAAACCCGCCGGCCTCTGCGGTCGGGAGGGGACTTGCCGCCGCGTACGGCCACCAAGGAGGAAAACCGATGCGTTTGCCACCGCCTGCCACCGCCCCGCCACGGGCCCTCGGACGCGCGGAACTGGACGCCCTCTATCCCCTGGAGACCGACGAGCCCATGGCCTCTTCCCTGTCCCATGGTCTTGCCATGCAGTACGCCCAGCTGGCCATGAGCTACCACCTGCGCGATGTGGAGTGCCTGGTGGCCGCAGACTACATTTTCTACTACCGGGAACTGCCGCCCGGAGCCACCGGTCCGGCCCCGTCGGTGACGCCCGACGTCATGGTGGTCTTGGATTTCACCCCGCCGCGGGACACGTCCTACCGATTGTGGGAGGTGGGCAAGGCCCCGGATCTGGTGATGGAAATGTCCAGCCGCGCCACGCACCGGCAGGATCAGTTCCACAAGCACCACCTGTACGCCGAACTGGGCATCCGCGAATACTGGCTCCACGACCCGCACGGCGGCTACCTGGAGCCGCGTCTGGAGGGCTGGCGGCTGGAGGAGGGCCTCTACCGGCCGATCGCCGGCGAGCTACAGCCGGAGTTGGGGGCGGAGACGTTTTACAGTGAGGTACTCGGCACCCACTGGGGCCGCCTGCTGGACACCGAGGCGCTGCGACTGTGGGACGAGGAGCGGGGCAACTGGTTTCTGCCTCCGGCCGAAGCCGAAGCGGACCGTCTCCGGCAGACCCGCCGTGCGGACCGGGAAGCTCAACGTGCGGACCGAGAAGCTCGACGTGTGGCTCAAGAGGTTCGACGTGCAGACCGGGAGGCACAGGCCCGCGCGGAATTGGAGCAGGAAGTAGCCAGACTGCGGGCACAGCTGAAAGGATTCTCGGAGGCGGAAGAATCCTGACCAAGCCCGGGTCCGATTGGGATATCGGGCTTCATGGCAGGAACCGTACTCCCCTGCCTCGGGCAGTCCGCCGCTTCCCCGAGTGTCTGCGCAAGCCAAAACAGGGCGATTTAATCCCCGCTCAGGCCAAGGGGTTTCGAAAACCGTTCACACCGTTGTTGGGAGGAAGTACCGTGCCAGAAACCAGACCCAATCTTCTCGTGGTGTTCTGCGACCAATTGCGACGGGATGCCATTGCCGCTTTCGGAGATCCCAATGTTGAAACACCCCACATTGATCGCTTGGCACAAAACGGGGTGTCCTTCACCAACGCCTGCTCCTCCTATCCCATCTGCGTGCCCTTCCGCTTCACCCTGATGACAGGAGAATATGCCCATTCCCGGTTCGTTCCCGGCATTGAATGGCGCATGTCTCCGGCGGAACGAACCTTGGCCGATGAATTCAACGCCGGTGGCTATGAGTCCATCTACCTGGGCAAATGGCATCTCTATGGGGGGCATGCCCTGCTTCCGGGCCACTCCACTCGCAAGGCCAACCTGACTCCTGTGCCCCGGGTCCACCAGGGCCGCTGGCAGAAATGGCTGGGTTTCGAATTGCGCAACGGCCATTTTGATACCTGCTACTACGAAGATGACGATCCCACGCCGCGTCCCATTGAAACCTACCAGACGGACGGTCTCTTCAATCTGGCCATGGAATACCTTGAGGCCCGTACCGACAAGGACAAGCCATTCGCGTGCGTCATTTCGGTGGAACCACCCCACTTCCCCTATGAAGCCCCAGCGGCCCTGGAGGCGAGGTGGAAGGATCGGCCCATGTCCGTTCCCCCCAGTTTCCATGCCCGGGATCAGGAGGAACGGGAACGTTTCTTGACCTTGCGCCGTCTCTACTACGCCATGGTGGAGAACCTGGACATGAATGTGGGCCGCCTGCAGGCCTGGCTGGAAAAGACGGGTCTGGCCCAAGACACGATCGTGGTTTTTTTCTCGGACCACGGAGAGATGGGCGGCTGCCACGGAATTCCCACTCTGCACAAGCAGTACCCCTACGAAGAATCCATAGGGATTCCCCTCATCGTCCATGATCCCCGGTATCCGGAACGTGCCAATCTGCGGCTGCCAACCCCTACCTGTACCGAGGACCTGTTTCCCACCCTGCTGGGATTGTGTGATCTTGAACCCGCCAACCCCCTGCCCGGGGCCAATCTGGCCCCCCTGATCCGGAATGAGGATGCCGGACCGGACCGTCCCGGCGTCCTGCTCGAATATGTGGCCGAAACACGAGTGAACAGCCTCTTTCACGTGGAAACCTGGCGCGGTTTCCGTAGTGAACGCTTCAAGTACACAGTGTTGGGGGATGTGAACGGAGGCGAACCCTGGCAGTTCTTCGATCTGGAAACAGATCCCCATGAAATGGACAACCTGATAGACGATCCTGCCTGGGAGGAGGAAATCCGACGTCATCACAGCTGGATGCGAGATCGAATGGTCGAGACGGAGGATCTTTACATCCTCAAACCCGCCTGGGGTATGGAAGGTCTCAACATTTGGGACGTGGATGTGCCACGAATCGATCCGGCGATCGTCAGTCAGGATCTTGACCTTTGACTCGGCCCAAAATGCTCACTCCCTGCGACAGCCAACGCCGAAGCTGCGCAAAGCCTTCCTCATGATGGCGAGAAAGGCCATCATGCTGAAGGTGGCCAACCGGGACGAACCTCCCCTCAGGATCAGGCACTGGTCGGACTGTGACCGCGCACACAGACGGGTTCGGTAGACACAGTTTCCATCTCGTTGATATTGGTTCCGGACGCACAGACGACGAGGAATCCCTGCAAAGTGTTGCCGTGACAACCAAAGGTGCTCCCTCGTCGTGGACTTCAGTCCCTGCCCCCGCTGTGGTGCCTATCCCCGTCACTTGGTCGCCCTCGGCCGGCACCGTATCCAGTGCTGGCAGTGCAAGGCCTGCCATTCCAGCACCTCGTCCCTGTCGCCCCACGTGACCTCCCGCCAGCGTCCGCAGTCCTTCCGGCAGCTGGTGAACTGGCTGTAGGTGCACTGTGTCAGTCTGCAGGACCTATCTCGGAGCCTGGCCCTTCTGGGCTACGGCGTGGGTGCCGCCACCCTGTGGCGAGGCGTGCAGGAGGTGGTGGAGGTTGAATTGGCCTCGCCACTCGGCATTCTTCTCCCGCAGCAAAACCAACTTGCTTTCCGGTTCGCCCACGACCGCCACCAGCACACGGGATCGATGAGGGACGGGCCAGACATGGTGGATACCGGCCCAGTGTGACCACAGCCCCACCTCTTGCCAACTCCGGCCTGTGGTGGCCGGTCGGCAGCCAGAATCAGGGGTCTGAACAGCCACGATTCAAGGCAGTCGGAGCCCTCTTTCCACTTGGGTACAATCAGGCAGTCTTTTCGCTGAACGTTCTTGCTTCAGGACATACGCCGAGAGCCAGTGCTCGGTGTCTGCGCCTCATCCGCAGAAGGGCGGTCTCGCTTGAGCTTTCAGTTCGATTGATTTGGGGAGGAAAGCCATGAATAGTCGAGTAACGCGTCGTAGTTTTCTGAAAGTCGCCGGTGGAGGGCTGGCGCTGTCCATGTTGAGTGCTTGTGCGGTGGCACCACCCGCCGCGCCGGGTGAAGATGGGCAAATGGCTGAGCCTGTCACCATTCAACTCATGTTCTGGCCGGTCGGAGGCGAACGTGGGATCGCAAGTATGGAAAAGGCGCTGGAACCGTTTGAAGAAGCCAACCCGGATATTGTCGTGGAACGGCTCGCCACGCCCTGGGGCGACCTGCATGACAAATTCCTCACTACGTCGGCCGGTGGCGTGCCTCCGGATGTGTCCGCCGTGGACAATTACTTTCTGACCCAGTTTGCCTCCAAGGGGATCCTGCTGGCCTTGAACGAACGTGTGGACGCAGACCCGAGCGTGAATGATGAGGATTATTTCGAGGCCGCCTGGAATGAAGGGGTCTGGGAAGGAGAGCGCTGGTCCATGCCCTACATCGGCAGTACCCGCGTCATGTATTTCAACCTGGATCTGTTTGAAGCCGCTGGTGTGCCCCGCCCGGATGAACAGTGGGAGGCTGGGGAATGGACCTGGGACGCCTTCCTCGAATCGGCTGCAGCGCTTACGGATACGTCCGGTGATGTAATGGATACCGTGTACGGAACCATGGCCGATTCCTCCATGTGGGGAGGACTGCAGCCCTGGATCTGGGGGGCAGGTGGCGATGAACTGAACGATGATCGCACGCAGAGCCTGTTGAATACCCCGGAAGCCGTAGCCGGTTTCGAGTTTTGCCAAAACCTGATTCATGATCATGGCGTGGCTCCAACCCGAGAAACTACCCAGGATGTGAATCTGGTAGCCACCGGCCGCATTGGCATATGGGCCTCCTGGCGAGGGTTGGTCATGGCCTACCGCAGCTATGACTACAACTGGGAGGTAGTGCCTTTCCCGATGGGAGCAGAAGGCAAACTAACCCTTTACAAGGGCAACTCCATGGTGGTGGCCAAGGCGGGGAAGAATCTGGACCAGGCGTGGCAGCTGTGCAAGTACATGTCCAGCCAGGAGGCGGATGCCATCTGGATTACCAACGGAGGAGCCACTCCGCGCAAGGACAACACCGATGTCTTGCTCAACAGCAGGCCGCCTGAGAACAATGCCTACTTCTACCAGCCGTTGGCCGAAGGCTGGGCCAAGACGATTCCCTTTACGCCACTGTGGGTCGAGTGGACCCGCAGTCTCAGTCCTTTCCTGGATCGGATTTTCCTGGATAACGAGGATGTCCAGACGGTGATGGATGAGGCCGTTGTTACCGTCGATGGGATCCTGCAAGGGGAGTCGTAAAGGCGTAGGCTGTTCGCCTGTTTCCCCGCGTATGGTTGGCGGCAGCCGGTGTTTCTGGCCGACACCGGCTGCCGCCCCTTGCCCGCAGTACGCTCATCATCGGTTGTCCCGAATCGCATGTTCAAGTTGCGGTACGCCCAGCTGGAGGAAATCTACGGCTGGCTGTTTGTCACTCCCTGGCTGTTTGGGTTCCTGGCCTTCATTGTGGGCCCCATGCTGGTGTCGGTGTATCTGGCCTTTACCAACTGGGATATTCTGACTCCCGCCCAGATGGTGGGTTTTGACAATTTCGTCAAGTTGACCACAGGGGACCCGCTGGTGGGCCAGGCCCTGAAGGTAACCACCATCTATGCCGGTGTCTCCATACCCCTGCAGGTTGTGCTGGGGCTAATCCTGGCCCTGCTGCTCAACGAAAAAATCAAGGCCATGTCTTTTGTGCGCACGGTCTTCTACCTGCCCAGCGTGGTTGCCGGTGTGGCGGTGGCCTTGCTGTGGCGCTGGATTTTTTCCCCGGATTTCGGTCTTCTCAACGCAGGCCTTGACCTCGTGGGCATCGACGGCCCCGCGTGGCTCGCGGATAGCCGGACGGCCCTGTCCGCCCTGATCCTCATGAGCCTCTGGGGCGTGGGTGGGGGCATGCTGATCGTGCTTGCCGGACTGCAGGGGGTACCCACCACTCTGTACGAGGCAGCTGAAGTGGATGGGGCCAACAGCTGGGTGCGATTCTGGAACGTCACCTTGCCCATGATTTCGCCGGTCATTCTCTTCCAGACCGTGATGGGCATCATTGGGGCCTTGCAGGTGTTTACCGAAGCCTACGTGATGACCGAGGGCGGACCCAAGTACGCCACCCTGTTTTACATGCTGTATCTGTACCAGAATGCCTTCGAATTCCTCAAGATGGGGTACGCGTCGGCTCTGGCCTGGGTACTTTTTGCGTACATCCTGCTGCTGACCCTGTTGGTCCTACGGTTCTCCGCGGCTTGGGTCTACTATGAGGGTGTATCGACCAAGGCGGGGCAGTAATGGACACCACGATCCGCCCGGTGGCCCAACCGGCAACCTCGGTTGGCTGGCGGACGAACCGGCGCGTGCATTATGCACTCAAGATGACCGTGGTCTATCTTTGCCTGGCGGCCGGCGGCTTCTTTGTCTCCGTGCCCTTTGCCTGGATGCTTTCCACGTCATTGAAGACCTTGGGCCAGACCTTTGTCTTTCCCCCCATCTGGGTTCCCGTTCCGCTGCAGTGGGTCAATTATGTCAAGGTTTTTGAAGTATTGCCTTTCATGCGGTACTTCATTAATACCGTATATGTTTCCGGGCTCAGCGTGGCGGGCATTCTCTTTGCCAGCAGCTTGGCCGGATTCTCGTTTGCCCGACTGCGCTGGCGAGGCAGTACCGTCCTGTTTGTTGTCGTATTGAGCACCATGATGTTGCCTCCTCAGGTCACCATGATCCCCAAGTTCATTCTGTTCCGGATACTGGAATGGATTGACACCTACAAACCCCTCATTGTGCCCTCGCTTTTCGGGACCGGGTTTCAGATCTTCCTGTTTCGTCAGTTTTTCTCCACCATCCCCCGGGAAATTGACGAGGCGGCCCGCATGGACGGCTGCGGCTTTGTGGGTACCTACGCCCGCATCATTCTGCCTCTGTCGGGACCTGCGATCATCACCGGCTTTCTGTTTGCTTTCCGGTACAACTGGAATGAATTCCTGGAACCCCTGATCTATCTCAACACCCACTCCAAGTTCACGCTGGCGCTGGGCCTGCGTCTGTTTCAGGGAGAGTTCACCACCAATTGGCCCCTGCTCATGGCGGCTTCCACCATCGCCATGTTGCCGGTGTTGCTTACTTTCTACTTTGGCCAGCGTTACTTCATACAGGGTGTAGTGATTTCCGGGGTTAAAGGCTAAGGTCTCACCTGACCATCTCGGGGTCCATCCGCATACCTCTTCCGAATGGGAATTACATACTTGACTGACGGGAACGACTGATACAGACCGCCAGTAGCAACCGTTTCAAGGGATAAGACACAGCCAAGCACAAGGGTCGGGGCAAGGCTAATCGGGAAGGGGTCACCTCTCATGCAGTTGACCGCCATGTTCCTCGATGAGGATGCCGCCACGACATGGTTTGAAGCCTTGGTATGGCCGAACGTCGCCATTGCCCACGGTGCGGATGCACGGACACGCGTGAGGCCGCCAGGACGACCGGACTGCCGTACTACTGCACCAGCTGCCGGAAGACATTCTCGGTCAGGATCGGGACGGCATTGGAGCGGTCCAAGGTCACATTCCGGCAGTGGGTTTTTGCCATCTACCTGGAAGTGACCAGCCTCAAAGTCGTGTCCAGCATGAAGATGACAGGTAGCTTCATCAATATACGCGCTGGCCCGTGCACCGACTACGAGATCCTTGGGCAGGTTCAAGAAGGCCATCGGCTACACCTGATGGGCCGCAATGCGAGCGAAAATCAGATGTTCGGCGCCTTAAAGGATGTCGATGGTGAGATGATTGAGGAGGCAGCTTTCTCGCCATTGTCTATTCACCGTGTTGCTCAAGCAGAGTGATGATCCTGTCCCTGCCGCCTAGAGCCCGCGCCTGTTGAAGCGGCGTCAGGCCTGCATCGTTTTGGATGCTAATGTCGATACTCCCAAGTCTATCCCCAATCTCGAGCATCGATTCGACCAACTGCGCATTGTCTAATTCAACCGCATAGGCGAGAGCCGTCCATTGAGTATTGTCTTTGATGTTGGGGTCAATGCGGGGTTCGAACATCAGAAATTCCAAGATGCTCGGACGATCGTGGAGGACGGCGAAGTGCAGAGGTGTGTGGCCCTTGGCAGCCTGAGCATTTAGATTGGCACCCTGGTCGCGCAGTACTACGACTGAATTATAATTGCCGACAATAATCGCATAGTGCAGAGCCGTAATGTTCTGGGTCTTGGCGTCGCCACCAATGTCGCAGCGCAGTTCTGTGTCACGCTCATAACGATCAAGTATTCCGAACAACGCATCCTTATTCTGGCGTGCCGCAAAATGCACAGCCGTCAGCCGGCCAGAGCTAGTGTTGTGCAGGAAAGAAGGGAAATCGCGTACTCTGATCATCTCCCGAATCAAATGTTGATTGCCGTCCTGAATCAGATCAAAGAGCCGATCCCTGTCTTCTGCACTCCAAGAGGACTGATCAGGTCCTGTTTGGCCCTCAGTGAGGAACTTTAAACTCGCATCCTCAAAATTGCTGTTGCTGCCGTCTGCGAGAGCTTGTATTTCAATGCGGTACACGGTTGACGATTTGAGGCCCTTTATGGTGGCACTGGTAGCTCTCGCTCCCACGTCCGGGCCGATGCTGAAAGCATCGTAATCACTTTCATCCAGTCCCCAGACCTCTTCTCGGTAGCGTAACCTGTAACCCTTTATGGTGAGCCCCTGCCCGTAGGGATCAAGAGACCAATAGACCGTGATGGTCGATGCGGTCGCAGTGGTTTTATCTTCCTTCAAGAGGGGAGCAAAAGCCACCTCTTTCCTGTCACGCACCTCATAGATGAAATCAACCGCATTGGAGAGTTCTCTTTCGCCCGTACCGCTCGTGACCGTCAGCTGTATCTCGTAGAGGTTGTCCCTGTTGTGATCATGCGGGTCGTCGTAGTCCGGAACTTCATGGAAGGTCAGAATGATGCTTTTCGAACCGTGGACGCGATACAGGTATAGCAAATTGGCATCATCGCCACCTGTGATCTCAAACCGGAATTCTGTGTCCTCATCGTCGGGATCAAAACCGCTGACGGTCGCGTTGTCCAGGTTTTCATAATTCGAGATTCTGTCGACCTTCCTGGCGCCGCCGCCCGGTTGGTAGAGGACCAGATATGGTAGTGAGTTCGTCGCATCGCCTGCAGCCGCTGGCGCGGTGTCCGCTACAGGGGTAGGGGTTGGTGGCGCGACTGTGGGCTGGGGCGGAGGAGCGGGGAAGTCGCGGGTTATCGGCAGCCTGATGGCATCGCCGTCCACCAGTGGGGCGTATATCCAGTGCTCGTCCACCAGTTCAAGCCACTGCGCGTCCTCGGTGCGCCCAATCGGTTGCACTGAATCTCCAGCTTGCCGACTGCCCACAATCTGATAGTTGGTGCCGGGGCCACCGCGCACGTTGGCATTCGACTTAACCGTGTAGACGTTCACATCGGACGCCGGCACCGGCGTGTTGGCAACTTGAACGGACGCAGGCGTGGATGTGGGCGAGACCGTCGTCACAGTTACGGCGGTCGGTGTCCAGGTCGGGACAGGGACCGGTGCTTTGACTTCCGGTTGACCCACCGACGTCGTAGTGTCTGCTGTGTCGGGCCTGTTTGTGCTCTGAACATAAACGACTAGCAGGGCGGCTACGGCGAGGATGGCCAGGCCCACGTATACAATCGGCTTGGGCCTCGTCTCGTTCATCGTCTCCTCTTGTTCGTACAATGGCTCATCAGTTTTGGCCTCCAAGCGCTACCCAGGTCGCAGTGCGATCACCACATAGTAGGGAGCGTATCTCACTTCTTTTGTCCGCGATAACGCTTGCCCGAGGGCCGGACATTCCGGAACCCTGTTTGAGGCTTCCCACAACCATTCCTCACCATTGCCTCAGCTCCTTGTGCTGCATGAAAGGGCCTGAATTCGAGGTTGTTCCGACCTGAACAGACAGTGGCACAATTCCATCGGGACTTCCACCTGCTGCCAACTGCTTCCTCGCCATCCCGGTCCGGCAGCCCCTTCTCGCACAGCACCGTTCGCCACAAGGATGTTCAAAGACCATGCACGGTCTCATGATGTCCATGCCCATGACGATTGGCAGCATTCTGGAGCATGCTCAACGCATCTTCGGGGCGAAGCTCGTTGTCACGCGGCAGCCCGACCGCTCCCTCCATGTCATGACCTACAGGGACCTGCACACGCGGGCCAGGAAACTGGCCAATGCCTTGACGGCCCTGGGCATCCAACCGGGCGAGCGGGTGGGCACGTTGGGTTGGAACCACCACCAGCATGTGGAGGCCTACTTCGGCATCCCGGAGATGGGAGGCATCATCCACACACTCAACATCCGGCTGTCTTCGGACCAGCTGGCCTACATCATCAACCATGCCAAGGACCGCGCCATTCTGGTGGATGGCTCGCAGATACCGCTGTTGGAAGACATCAGGGACCGGATCCGCGGGGTCGAACACTTCATCATTTGGTCCGGCGCGGACCAGGTTGCCTGCAACCTGCCCGGCACGATTCACCGGTACGAGGATCTATTGGACGAGGCCGACGCGTCCCATGAGTGTCCCATCCGGGATGAACGGGCGGCCATGGGCCTGTGCTACACAAGCGGCACCACCGGACACCCCAAGGGCGTCCTCTACTCCCACCGTTCCATGTACCTCCATACCTTGGGCGTCAACCAGGCCAACGCATTCGGCTTGACGGAACGGGACAACGTGCTGGCCGTGGTACCCCAGTTTCACGCCATGTGTTGGGGATTGCCGTACGGTGCCGCGTTGGCCGGTGCCAATCTGGTAATGCCGGGCCCGTTTCTGGACGCCGCCTCGTTGGCCGAATTGCTGCACGACCGGCGGATCACGGTCGCAGCCGGGGTCCCGACCATCTGGAATTCCCTGTACCACGAGTTGAAGCGCAACCCGGTGGACATCTCCTCCATCAGGGCTCTCATTGTGGGTGGGTCGGCCATGCCCCGTCCGTTGATTCAAGCCTATGAACAGGAATTGGGCGTCAATGTCATGCATGCCTGGGGCATGACCGAGACGTCACCCATTGGTTCCGTGTGCGTGCCCCTTGCCCGACACCGGGATCTGGAGCCGGAGGCGGCATGGGACGTCAAGGCCCGCCAGGGACCTCCCGTGGCCGGCATCGCCCTGCGCATTGCACGGGATGAAGAGGAGCAGCCTTGGGACGATCGCTCCACCGGCGAAATCCAGGTCAAGGGACACTGGGTGGCGTCGCAGTACTACCGAACCGAAAACCAGCCCGAACACTTCACTCCCGACGGCTGGTTCCGCACGGGGGACATCGCCGCTGTCAATTCCGACGGGTACATCCGGATTACGGATCGCACCAAGGACCTCATCAAAAGCGGAGGCGAGTGGATCTCCTCGGTGGAACTGGAGAACACGCTCCTGTCGCACGCCAACATTCGAGAGACGGCATTCGTCGCCCTGTCCGACGAGAAATGGGGGGAGCGCCCGTTGGCAGTCATCGTGCCGCATGATTGGGACGAAGGCATCTCACTGCAGGAAGTACGCCGGCACCTGGCGCCGAAATTCCCCAGCTTCTGGTTGCCGGACGCAATGGCCCTGGTATCGGAAATTCCCAAGACCAGTGTGGGCAAGTTCGACAAGAAGGTCATCCGGCAACAGATCCTGAACGGAGAGCTTGAAATTGTTCGGGAGTAGGGTTGCGCAGCAGGACGACAACGCGGGCGTGGTACACAGCCACCGGCCACGAACTCGGAAACGCACCAGACCAACTCGGGTGTGCAGCAACCCCCCAAATGGGCTACAATTACAGGAGTGGCCCCGTTGCCCTGCACGCAGAATCTTGGACGCGCCTCAGGAGGAGAGAACGTCACCATGCAGAAGTGGACCAAACCCGTGTTGGTGAAGCTGGACATCGCCGAGACCCTTAGGGGTTCAGGACCTTGTCCGGACGGTGATGGCGGCTCTGAGGCCATGTAACACTGACGAGACAAACGGCTGGCCGTCATCAACGGCCGGCAGAGACAGCCCCGGGCATCCGGGGCTGTCTTGATTCCCGGCCCTCGGAAGCAATCCGTCACACGGGACAATGAAACAGCTGTGGCCCGGAGCAGGTTCCAAACACCCATGTAGAATCAACTTGGCCTCCGCCCCAGCGGCCGGATCGCCTCCCCACCTTCCCCAGTCAAATCCCCAAGCGTCATGCAACACCCGCCGACCAACAAACCCAACATCATCCACATCATGGCCGACGACATGGGCTGGGGGGATGTCGGCTGCTACCACCCGGATTCCCGCATCCCAACCCCCAACATGGACCGTGTGGCGCGCGAGGGCATGCGGTTCACCGACGCCCATTCGCCCTCCGCCGTCTGCACCCCGACCCGGTACGGCGTCCTGACCGGCCGCTTCTGCTGGCGCTCGCACCTCCGCAGCAATGTCATCTACGGCTACGAACCGCCTCTGATCGAGCCCACCCGGCGAACCGTGGCCCGTCTGCTCGGGGAGGCCGGCTACCACACGGCCGCCATCGGCAAGTGGCATCTTGGTTTGGGTTTCACCCCGCGCCCGGGCATCTTCTTCGATTTCAACCGCGCCTTGCCCTGGACCAATGCTACCCGCGAGATGGAGGAGCTGGTCGACTTCACCCAGCCGCTCATTGGCGGACCCAACGCCCTGGGTTTCGATTACTTCTTCGGCACCTCCGGTTGCCCCACCTGCCAGCCGCCCTACGGGTTCATCGAAAATGAACACTTCGTGGATCTGCCATCCGAGTACCACGAAGTTCCCGTCTTTACCAGCCGTCCCGGCATGATGGCGCCCGGCTGGCAGCACAAGGATGCAGATCCCCGCATCGCGGCGGAGGCGGTCCGCTACATCCGGGAGCAGGCCGAGGTCGACGAGCCCTTCTTCCTCTACCTCAACTCCGACGCACCCCATGAACCTTGCACGCGCGCGGACGTGCCGGAGTTCGCCCGCGACCAGTCCGGGGCCGACCCGCGCGGCGATCTGGTCTGGCTGTTCGACTGGATGGTGGGCCAGGTCCTGGATGTACTGGACGAAACGGGCCAGGCCGACAACACCCTGGTCCTGGTCACCAGCGACAACGGCGCCCTGCCGGGGGATCGGCAACCCGACGGAACCGGCATGGCGGCCTACAACACCTACGGACACCGCTCCTCGGCGGACTGGCGGGGCTACAAGGCACACATCTGGGAAGGCGGCCACCGGGAACCGCTGCTGGCGCGCTGGCCCGGCCAAGTGCAGGCCGGATCCGTCAGCAACGCCCTGGTCTCGCTGGTGGACTTCATGGCCACCTGCGCCGACATTACCGGCCGGCCGCTGGACAACCTGTGTGCCGAGGACAGCGTCTCCTTCCTGCCCGTCCTGCGCGATCCGGATGCATCCGTGCGCACCGATCTGATTCACCACTCGCAAACGGGTGTCTTCTCACTCCGCTCCGGCGACTGGAAGGCCATCTTCGAGACGGAAGGATCCGGAGGCTGGGCCCCTCCGACCGGCACGCCGCCGGAGCCCCTCACCCCGGGCCAGCTGTACAACATGCGCGAGGATCCGGGCGAAACCCGCAACCTCTGGGACGAGCGTTCGGATGTCCGCGGCGAACTGGCCACGCGCCTGGTGCAGTACCGCCAGGCCGGCTGCACCGTTCAGCACGGCGCCCCCGCCTGAACCACACCAGTCTCCCAAGGAATACGGCATGTTTGATACCAGTTGGGATTCGCTGCGCGCCTACGGGATTCCGGACTGGTTCCGGGATGCCAAGCTCGGCATCTTCATCCACTGGGGGGTCTATTCGGTGCCTGCCTGGGACAACGAGTGGTATCCCCGATTCATGTACCGGGACGAAATGTCGCGCAAGGGCCAAAACTACTTCCGGCATCATTGCGACACCTGGGGCCATCCGGGCACGTTCGGCTACAAGGACTTCATCCCCATGTTCAAGGCCGAGCACTGGGACCCGGAACAGTGGGTGGACCTGTTCCAGGCCGCCGGGGCGCGCTACGTGGTCCCGGTTGGCGAACACCACGACGGCTTCCCCATGTACAAGTCGCAGTACACGAAGTGGAATGCGGCCGACATGGGCCCCCAAAGGGATGTGGTGGCCGAACTGGAAAGGATTGTGCGGCGGCGCAACCTGAAGTTCGGGGTCTCCTCCCACCGCGCCTTCAACTGGCGCTACTACACCTACCGGGACGACTTCGACACCTCCGATCCCGCCAATGCCGGCCTCTATTCCCCGGCCCACGCGGAGGATGAGCCAACCTCCAAAGAGTGGGTTGAGGACTGGTACCGGCGTACACAAGAAATGATCGACCGCTTCGAGCCGGACGTGCTCTGGTTCGACTTCGGCTGGCATGCCGATGAGTTCGCCGACTGGCGCCCCCAGGTCCTGGCCTACTACTACAACCAGTCGCGCCAATGGGGCCGGGATGTGGTCCTGCAGTACAAGGACAAGTTCCCGCCCGGCGTCGCCTGCTACGACATCGAGCGCGGCAAGCTGGACGACATCCGGGAGGATGGCAGACGGATACGGCCGTGTCCTACAAGTCCTGGAGCCACATTGAGAACGACGAGTTCAAAACCGCGACCACGCTGGTCCACGACCTCGTTGACATCGTGAGCAAGAACGGCAACCTGCTGCTCAACGTCGGCCCGCGGGCCGACGGCGTCATCCCCGACGAAGCCGCGGGCCTGCTGCGGGATTTGGGCGCCTGGCTCAACGTGAACGGCGAAGCCATCTACGGCACCCGGCACTGGCAAACCTTCGGTGAAGGACCGACCAAAGTCACCACCGGCCACTTGACCGAACGGGAGAACGTCGGCATGACCGCCGAGGACATTCGCTTCACAACCACCAAGGACGCCCTGTACGCCATCCTGCTGGGCTGGCCCGGAAACACGGCCAAGATCAAGTCCGTCACCCCGGAACGATTGGACTCGGCGCGTATCGCCGACATCTCGCTACTGGGTGGCCCCGGCGGATTGGACTGGTTGATGAACGAGGAGGGACTGACAGTTCAGTTGCCGGACTCACCCATTGGGGAGCATGCCCACAGTCTGAAACTTTCCCTCAAGCCCAACTGACTTCCTGCTGCAACTGCCGTCCCGGCGGTGATATCCGAATGGTTCCCGGTCCATGCCGGTGATTGCAAGTGCAAGGAATTCGAACATGCCCATCAAGACCTTGACGTTCGATCTGTTCGGCACGATTCTGGATTTGGGCTCCAGCCTGAAACCCCATATCGGGGACATGTTGGCAGCGCAGGACACGGCTGTCACGACCGAGGAATTCTGGGACCGGCAACGCGCCCGGCAGCGATTGGAACAGTTTCAGGATTCCCTGATGCTGCAGGGACATGGCGGCTACCTGGAAACGGTCTGGCGCGCATATCTGCACACGTTGCGCAGCTTTGGCCTGGACCATGTCGCGCAGGATGGGAACCAGGTGGATGCCTTCATGGCACAGTGGCAGGGATTACGCCCCTTTCCCGATGTCCTGCCCGCTCTTCCAATCCTGCATCGGAACTTTCGGCTGGTGGTCCTGTCCAATGGCGATCCGGCCTTCCTTGAACACCTAGTAACGCATCAGGTGCCCTGGAACTTCGACGATGTGATCTCCGTCACCTCCGTCGGAATGTTCAAGCCCCACCCCACAGTCTATCAATACGCAGCCCATCGCCTAGGCACAGCCAGCCGGGACCTGTGCATGGTGTCCTCCAACTCGTTTGATGTGGTGGGAGCCGTGGCCTGCGGCTATGCCGGTGCCTATGTGAATCGCTATGGGATGCCCTACGAGGAGACTCCCTTCCGTCCCTCGCTGCAGACAACGGATTTCTCGGACTTGAACGACGCGCTGCAGGCATTGTCAGCCCAGTGATCGGCGGAAGCCCCAACGTCAAGCCAACACGGGACAAGCCTGCTTTCCGGTTGCGCATCCTGCCCTGCCCTCCGGGCCCGCCGGATAGGCCCGAACCGTGTCCTGATTAGCTGACCCGGATCGTGAAAACCGGTCCGGACCAGGTGCGCTTGATGTTGGACAAGGTCCAACCTGCCGCGACTCGGGGTCCTCAGCCGGGATTGGCCAGTTCCGGAAACATCACAGTCAGGTCACGGGATTGTGCCAGTTGCCCAAAGAGATGATGCTGGTAAATGCTGCTCATGAGAAACCCGAAGGGGAGCGTCACAATCAAGCCGATACCCAGGGCCAGGGCACCAGTCAGGGAAGCCACCACCGAGATTAGCAAGGACATCAAGCCGGCGATTACGCTAGCCAATAGGCACTGTACCCAGTTCCGGGCCACCCAGGCCAGTACATTCCTGAATTTGAAAGCGTCAGCCAGTTCCATGCGCTGGGCCAAGGCAATCGCAATGGCGGGACCAAGGATCCAGCCCGCGACGGTGGGCAGCAACGCCACCAAGCTTCTACCAAAGCCGATGGCCCCCAGACTGTACGAAAACGCAGTCCCAAACGAATCCAAGCTGTCCGTTGCAGGAAGTGCTTCCTGATTGTTGCCAACCAGAACAACTATGTATACAACGACGAAAGGCAACAACCAAACCAGATAGGCCACGAACATGAAGAAGCCGTTCCGCAAATCGGTCTGCCATTGATCCCATTCCGGCAGGGGGTGTTCCTGATGGGTTCGGACATTGCGCAACAGGCGCAGAACATATCCACCTACTATGAAGAAACCGACAATGCCAACCAGCACCACGGACAGAACCGTACTGACCAGGACATACAAAGTGCCTGTCATGAGCTTATTGCGGATTCTGGGATCGGTGGAGCGGAAGACCACCTGAAAAGGCAGGCCGTATTGCATGATCATTCCCCCTTGAACGCGCCCTGCAATGGGGGCGAGTATAACCTCAGCCGTATGGTGAATTCGCTTCACGCCCACCAAGGACACTTTGTATGCCATGCTACCGGGTCAGTCCGTCACGCCGGAACGTTTGGACCCGACCCGCACCACCGACATCTCCCTGCTGGGTAGCTCCGATGAGTTGGACTGGGAGACGAACACAGATGGGCTCACAGCTCAGTTGCCAGGCGCACCGATAAGAGGACGTGTCCACTGCTTGACACTCTCGCCCTAACCAAACCAACCCCCTACTTCTCCCGCCACCGGAACGGATGTCGTTGCGGCAACCCTGGCTGTTGGCGGCACGCGGCCAAGCACACGGGTTGGGCTGCACGAATCCTGCTGTGCTGCCTGTTCGCCTTGTCCATGACAGGTTGTCAATCGGTCTCTGAATCGGACCGCTCCTTCGACTCCTCCGGGCCGGTGCTCCGGCGACTGCCGCATCGGCTGCCCTGGATCGCCGAGGACCATGTCCATGACCCCTCCAGGCTCGTGGTTATGGACGGACGGCTCACCCTGTATGCCTCCGGCACCCGCGGCAACGGCCTGGACCGCCACATGCTGAAGCCGGAGACCGGTCGCTTTGAGAGGGACGAGCCGGCCTTCAGCCGGTGCGGTTCGTGTTGTCGTAGTTTCTAAAACCAGTAACAGCGGCGCTGGAAAGGATATTCCTGCAGTGAAATGTGCTGTCGTTGCTCTCGGGCGACCATCCCAGCAAAGGCGACCGGCAATCCCGCCTCGTATGCCCTGGCGACCACTTCCGCGGATCCAGTGTCCTCCGGTGCTGACTGGCCTTCACTGACGGGTTGTTGCTCCCGCAGCTCGAATTGGACCCGCACATACTCAGGGTGATCCAGAGCGTCCGGCCAAGCCAAGGCTGTCTGTGGACTCAGTACCGTGTCCGGGCCGGTTTCCACAATGGCATCTACGTCCAGATCGACAAGGATCCCGACGCAAGCACTCGGTACGGCGGATCCATGCAATTGACGGTACCAGAAGGCTCCATCTATCCGATTGAGCAAGAGCTCACTGGTTGCCAGCCGCAATGAACTGATGGATACCCAATCAAGGGGTACCGACAGCAAAGGAACACTCGTTGAGCGGCCGCAGGCCTTGGTCTGAGAGCTTTCAACCAGCCGGCCTCGAAACTAGGCGCCGATGCATCGCCATCACGAATCCCCTTCCCCATGCCATTTCAAGGTCAGCAGCGCCTCCAGCTGCCGATCCCGGTCGCCTGCCCACTCCTGCACCGGGCGGTCTCCGTAAGCCGTCAGCACCTGTTCCACGATCATTCCGCGAACGCTTTCGCTCAACTCCGGCTCACCCAGTTCGGCCCAGCGCGCGGGATGCGTGTCACCCAAATGTTCGAGATAGGCCGCAATACCGCCCGCACCTCCCCCCAGGTGGTACGTCAGCCACGGACCCTGCAAGGCCCAGCGCAGGCCGGGGCCGTGGGTCAGCACATCATCCAACTCGGCAGCCGTGGCAACGCCTTCCGCCAACAGATGCACGGCTTCCCGAAACAGGGCCGATGTCAAGCGGTTGGCCACATGTCCGGTCACTTCCTTGCGGACACGCACCGGGAACTTGCCGACCGCACGATAGAAGTCCATGGCCCAGTCGACCGCGGTGGCGTCGGTCTGGCGTCCAGCCACCACTTCCACCAGCGGCAGCAGGTGGGGAGGGTTGAAAGGATGTCCAACCAGCACGCGTTCGGGATGCCGGCATCGGGCCTGAATGTCCGAGGCCTTGAGCGAGGTCGTACTGGAGGCAATCACCGTCCATGGCGGGAGGACCGCTTCCAACTCCCGCAGAATCGCCTGTTTGGCATCCAGCGACTCGGTTGCATTCTCCTGGACAAACCCGACACCTTCCGGCAACGCGCGGAGCGACTTCGCAACCGTCACATCTCCGGCCACCTCCGCGCCGGGAATATCACTTTGCCGCAGTTGTCCCAACTTGGTCGCCACCGCATCCTGCATGGCCGCCGGTTTCCACCCGGGATCGACCAGGCACACGGGCAGTCCCCGATGGCTGAACCAGGCTCCCCAGCCCGAGCCGATGGTGCCGACACCCAACACCAGGACCGGAAATGCGCCGTTGGGACCCGGCCGGCCGGTCATGGCCACTTGACAGGAGCAGAGCCTTGGCCACCGGGGCGGCATCCGGGCAAACGGGAGACACGCATCGCCCGGTTCCGCATGCCGGGACGAGAGGAAGCCGCTTCCGGTGGACGGCGCAAGAACCGACGGGAACGACGCTCCGTCACGAAACCGAACGCCAAGGCACGTCGATGGTCTGGTCGTCCTCTTCCTCGGGCGGCGGCGATTGGGTGTATCCGTAGGCCGCGGCCTCGACCGCGTCCGGCGGGGCGAAGTGGATCATCAGCTTCGGAAACACGAAAAGGACCACGAACAAGTCGTCGAAGGGCAGGCCCGGCAGCAAATCGATCGGGGAAAAGTAATATACGACCGCCAGCAGAGGCAGGAGCAGCTTGACCCAGGGCGACACCGCCGGATTCTGCATGAGTCTCCAAGCGATGCCAATATTGCGTAAGATTCCAGGCAGGAAGTTCAGGGGAATGCGTGACATGACTGTGTGCCCAATAACTGAAACCGGCTGAACTCCGTTCTCCAACCAAGACCGTATGCACATGCCCACCACGGCGCAGATGCTCCGGGAGCATACACCGAAACTGATCGAGATTATCGCAGAACTGCGAAGTACCGATCTGGACCCCGGCATTCCGGTTGGCCAGGCTGCACCCGTCCTCGCCGATTCCATCACCAGCCCGGCATCGGTCGCCAGCGTGCTGGAGGAACTGGCGGAGGTGTACCCCGACACCATCGCGGCCCTGCAGCAGCTGAAGGGAGCCAACGGTGAAATTTTGGAATACCAGTTCGTGCGCAGCCACGGCCCCCTCCAGATCCCGGGGGATGCCAACCTAGCGGAAAGCGAGGCCTGGCTGCACCCGTCCTCGGTCAGCGAGGTGCTCTATTTCCACGCCCTGATCGGCCGCTACTTCAGCGGCTCCGGCCGCGAGGCCGCCTCCAAGATTTACATCCCGACCGACATCCTGCCGTTGATCCCCGAACCGGAAGGCGACGAAGACGAGAAGGGCCTGGATATCGAACCGGCCCGGCCCCCGGCCACCGAACAGATCCTCGACACCACGGACTATCTGCTATCGGATCTCCTCTCCTACCTGGCCGTCCTCTTCCAGAATGCCTGGCGCTTGCGGGACGGCGTGCCGCGGCGCGAGGACATCGAACGACTCAAGGAGCGCCTGCTGGTCATGCCGGACACGGATCTCCTGGCCGTGCGCCTGGAATTTCTCTGCCACCTGGCCACCGAGATGGGACTGGTCGAGGATGGTCGCACCGAAGGCGGCCAGGCCATCCGCACCCTGCACGGCAACAACGTCCACCGGTTCCTGATGCTCGATCGGGCCGCCCAGCGCCAGACCCTGTGGGACACCTGGTTCCAATCCGGCGCCTGGAGCGACCTCAGGCACGTGCCAATACTCGACTGCCGCAACCTGGAACGGTGGGGCGCCCCCGCCCATGCCGCCGGCACGCGCGGCAACTTCGGACAGGCCCTGGCCACCCTGCCCCTGACCCAGTGGTTCCGGCTGTCCGACGTGGTGGAGGCCGTCCACCGGTTCAACCCGGACTTTCAGCGCACCACCGGCGACTACGACAGCTGGTACGTCTGGCACAGAGAACAAGAGGCTTTCGTGGGCGGCTTCGATAATTGGCGCCTGGTGGAGGGCGAACTGGCCCGGTTCCTGTTGGAAGGCCCCCTGTTGTGGCTGGATGCCGTTCGCCTGGCGGACAATCGCGGCGGGTTGCCCATCCTGACGCTGACGCGCGAAGGCGCTGTCTGGCTCGGCCGGGACCTGGAACTGCTGCCGGTGTCGGCCCGTCCCCGGGTGACCGTCCATCCGAATTTCAGACTGGAGGTACCGGTGGCCATGGACCTGCACGCCCGGTTCCGGGTTGAGCGCTTCGCCAACTGGGTGCGTACGGACCAGGTCTATAGGTACCAAATCAACCAGCGCAGCCTGGACCGCGCCTTTGGCGCCGGTTTGACCGCAACGCAGATCGTGGAAGCCCTCAGAGCCATGACCAATGACCTGCCCGGAACCATCGCCAACGGCATCCGACGCTACGAGGACCGTAAAAGCCGTTGATCGCGACGGAACTGCTGTGCTATCCTGACACCATGAACACCAGTCGCGCGCCCTTGCCGGAATCGAGGAGGAGGTCAGGCTTCTAGTACCCGGACTCTGTCTGGACGGACCTGACGCGCATTGCTCCAATGGCAGTCAAGCTCTCCGGGCGGAGAGCTTTTTTTGTGCCCAATGGAAGTGAACCAATGATCAGAGCGGGAATTGCCGGTGCCACCGGCTACACAGGCCTGGAACTGGTCCGGCTGCTGGACCGGCACCCAAACACCGAAGTCGTCTGGCTGACCAGCGAGAACAGCGCCGGACACCTCTACAGCGATGTCGTGCACGGTCCGTGGCCCATTGAACTGATTCCGCTGGCCGACGCCCTTGGGCGGACGGACGAGGTGGATGTCGTGTTCCTGGCCCTGCCCCACGCCCAGTCCGTGGAGCCGGTGCGGGCCTTCCACGCCGCCGGCGCGACCGTGGTCGACCTGAGCGCCGACTACCGCCTGACCGATACGGATGTCTACGCGCGCTGGTACGGCATCGAACACGCCGCGCCGGATCTGGTCGACCAGGCCGTCTACGGCCTGTGCGAGGCCTATCGGGAACAAATCAGGGGCGCAACCCTGATCGCCAATCCCGGTTGCTATCCGACCTCCGTGAACCTGGCACTCCTACCCCTGGCCCGCGCCGGCTGGCTGCCGCCGCGCGTGATCGTGGACAGCATGAGCGGGGTCAGCGGTGCCGGCCGCACCCCCAAGATGCCCTACCATTACGTGGAAGCCAACGAGAACCTAACCCCCTACAACGTAGGTCGGCGCCACCGCCATCTGGCGGAGATGGAACAGGTGCTGGGCGAGGCCGCGGGCCGGTTTCCACCCAGCCACATTACGTTCGTACCCCATCTGACACCTCTCAGCCAAGGCATTCTCAGTACTATCCACGTATCGCTGGAGTCGGGCTGCACGGAGGCCGCGGTGCGCGCGCAATTGGAAGCCTGCTGGGGTGGCGAACCCTTTGTTCAACTGCTGCCACCCGGTGCGTTCGCCTCCGTGCGGCACACCAGCCACACCAACCGCTGTGCCATCAGTGTGACGGCCGTCGAGCCCGACGATCCGGACTGCACCGACCTCGTCATCGTCTCCAGCATCGACAATCTCATCAAGGGAGCCAGCGGACAGGCGGTGCAGAACATGAACATTGCCCTGGACCTCCCCGAAACCGCCGGCCTGCTGTAGGCCCTGCAGATCCTTCCAACCCGCAACGCCAGACAGCCATGTCACAGGACCAGGACCAGACCCGCCCCGTCGTCCTCAAAATCGGCGGGGGCGAACTGGACAGCCCGGAGTTCATGACCGAACTGGCCGACACGGTCGCCGCCCTGCAGGAGGCCGGTGAAGCGATCGTGGTGGTGCACGGAGGCGGCAAGACCATTGCTGAATGGCAGACCGCCGTCGGCCTGCAACCCGAGTTCATCGATGGGTTGCGGGTCACAACGAAGGAAAGTCTGGCCGTGGCCGAGATGGTCCTGAGCGGAACCCTGAACAAGCGGCTGGTCCGGGTGTTGGGAAACCGCGGCCTGGCCGCCGTGGGCATCAGCGGCGTGGACAGCGGAACCGTGCGCGTAACACCGCTCCACAGCCCCAAGGGAGACCTGGGCCGCGTGGGCGATGTAACCGGGGTGGACCTGTCTCTCATCTCGCTGTTGCTGCAGGACGGCCGCATCCCGGTCATCAGCCCCATTTCCGTATGCCTGGAGGACGGCCTCCACTACAACGTGAACGCCGATCATGTCGCCATGGCGGTGGCCGCCGCGCTGCCGGCCAACAGGCTGGTGTTCCTTACGAATGTGCCGGGGGTGCAAATCGCCGGCCGGCCCGTCCGAGCCATGACGGCCGAACAGGCCCAAACCTGGATTGAGGAGGGACACATCCGGGACGGCATGGTCGTCAAGGTGCAGAGCGCCCTGGAGGCGATCGGACGCGGGGTGCTCCAGGCCGTCATCACGGATTTGGCTGGCATCCGGTCGGGCAAGGGCACGGGAGTGTTGCATGCAGACAATGTCCAACGGTAACTCGACCATGAACCGGGTCCTGGCCAGCCGCCGCGCGGTCGTCACCGGAGCCAGCCGGGGCATCGGACGGGCCATTGCCGAAGGCTTCGCAGCCGCAGGGGCGGCCGTGGGCTGTCTGGCCCGCAATGAGGCACACCTGGCCGAGGTGGAAGCCGCCATCCGAACCAGCGGCGGCACCGCGTGCCGGCAAGTCTGCGATGTCTCCACAGTCCAACAGGTCGACGCCGCCATGGAGTCCCTGGCGGAACGGCTCGGCGGCCTGGACATCCTGGTCGTCAATGCGGGCATCGAACTGGAAAAGGCCGTCGTGGTCGACAGCGATCCGGACAAGTGGGCCGCGGTCCTGAACACGAACCTGATCGGTGCCTATCACTGCCTGCGGGCAGCGACGCCCTTCCTGCGCGCATCCGGCGACGGCCGCGTCATCGTGGTGGGCTCCGGCATGGGCCACAAGGGGGCCGCCGGCTCCTCGGCATACTGCGTTTCCAAAGCCGGCCTTTGGATGCTGACCCGGGTCTTCGCCCAAGAGGTGGTGGACCAGGGCATCGCCGTCAACGAACTCATACCGGGGCCGGTGGACACGGACATGACCCGCTGGTCCGCCACCCAGGGAGAGCGGCCGGCCAACTGGGCCACGGAGTGGTTCAAGCAGCCGGAGGAGGTGGTGCCCCTCGCCCTCTTCATGGCCAGTCAGCCCACCGGCGGCCCGACCGCGCAAAGCTACAGCCTGATGCGACGCGACAACTAACCTCGTCGCAACTCTCGATCCGTTCCGTTCCGACCACAAGGGGGAAACCGTCTTGAACACACAGCAGATCATTGACCTGGAACAGCAGTACGTGCTGGGCGTCTATGGCCGTCCGCCCATGGTCTTCGCCTCCGGCGAGGGCGCCACGCTGACCGACGCCGATGGCAAGAGCTACCTGGACTGCGTCTCCGGCATCGCCGTCAACGCCCTCGGCTACGGCGACCCGGACATGAAGGCCGCCATCATGGAGGTCGTGGAAAGTGGCGTCTACCACGTGAGCAACCTGTACCACACCGCACCTCATGCCCGGCTGGCGCAGAAGCTGTGCGAACACAGCTTTGCCGACAAGGTTCACTACTGTCTGACCGGTGCGGATGCCAACGAAGGCGCCTTCAAGTTTGCCCGGCGCTACGCCTACGACAAGGACTACGAGGAGAAGTACAGCATCCTGGCCTTCTCCGATGGCTTTCACGGCCGCCTGTTCGGCAGTCTGGCGGCCACGCCGCGGCCCAAGTACCAGGATCCCTTCAAGCCGCTGATGCCCGGTGTCCGCTTCGCCCTCTACAACGACCTGGACAGCGCCCGCGAGCTGGTGGACGAACGCGTGTGCGCCATCATCGTGGAACCGATCCAGGGCGAAGGCGGTGTCAACGTGGCCACGCCCGAGTTCCTCAAGGGCTTGCGAGAACTGGCCGACGAGTACGACGCCATGTTGATCTTCGATGAGGTGCAGTGTGGCATGGGCCGCACAGGTTCGCTGTGGGGCTATCAGTCGATTGTGGGCGACGAGATTGCCCCCGACATTATGACCCTGGCCAAGTCGCTGGCAGGCGGTCTGCCCATCGGTGCCATTTGCATGAACCAAAAGGTGGCCGACATGATCCACCCCGGCGACCACGCCTCCACCTTCGCCGGCAGCCCGTTGACCACCAACGTGGCCTGCACCGTCCTGGACCGCATTGCCCAACCCGAGTTCCTGGCTTCGGTTCAGAACAAGGGCGAACACCTGCGCGATCTGCTGGCCGAACTGAATTCGCCCCACATCACCGAGATTCGGGGCCGCGGCCTGATCACCGGCGTGGAAATGGACATCGACGTCACGCCCGTCGTGGACCAGGGCTATGAACAGGGCCTGCTGACCGTGTCCGCGGGTACCAACATCCTGCGCTACGTGCCTCCCTTCATCATCACGGAGGAGGAACTGGAACGGGCGGTCAAGATCACGGGCGACATCCTGCAAGGCCTTTAGCGGCGTGGCCCGCGACGGCATGTTCAGGCTGGAGGAGGCGCGAGTCGAGGATGCGCCGCGTCTCCACGCGCTCGTGGAACGGTACGCGGCGCAAAACGTGATGTTGCCGCGTACCGTTGAGTCGATTGTTCAGACCCTGCCGGACTGGGTCGTGGCCGTGGCGGAAGCTCCGGCCCCGGCAGTCCGGCAGGTGGTTGGGGGAGCCTGCCTGACCGTCTTGGCACCGGAACTGGCAGAGGTCCGGTCGCTGGTGGTGGACCCCGAACGGCAGGGAGAGGGGATTGGCCGCTGCCTGGTGGAACGGATTATCGACATGGCACGTGCGCGCGGCTATCAACAACTGTGCGCCTTGACCTTGGTCCCAAAGTTCTTCCTGAGCATGGGTTTCCGGCCGGTGGAGGTGGCGGACATCAGCCCCAAGGTCTGGGTTGACTGCCAGCACTGTCCGAAATACGAATGCTGCGATGAGTACGCCCTGGTGATGGACCTGGTACCCAACCCGGTCCTGCCGAACTATCGGCGAACGGACCTTCCCCTCCCGATGAAATCGCCAAACTGGGTGCCTTTGGATCTGGTGTCGTAGCAATACCTGCCGGGGCGCTGTCGGTACATCAAGCACAGCTGGCTCTTCCGGCAGGCCCCGTTGTCGGTCACCACGTCCGCCACGTTGTCCGGGGCGACGCACCAAGCCTGCCTGTCGAAGTTCGATCCCTTCAGCCCCCGGGAGCCAGGCCGCGTCCACCACCACGATGGAGCCGCGGTGCCTGTGGGTCCCGGGAACGGACGCAAGTACAGCCCAGTCACCACCGTGTACGCTGCCGGGCGGTCACGTCCGGCGGTGGCCGGGAGACGGTGCGGCAGCAGGCCCTGCACTGTCGGGTCTGGACCCGGACCACCTTGGGAACGGACAGGACAGGGATGAAATCCACGACGAGAGGCTCTTGTTGTTTTTGTCATACATGACAAAGCGTGAAGGCTTTTGTCCTTTCCGGGATCGGAGCAAAACCAGCAAAACTGAAACAATGCCGTGGATGCGGCCTCCCCCGGATCGACCCCCTTCAGGTCCTGCTACAATGCGCCGGCGTTCCTTTTGCCATGCCCATGGTTGCCATGTTCGCGTCCTGTTGCGTCTCTTCCGCGACCGGGGCCTGTGAGCGAAGCCGGTGGCGTTGGCGACAGGGTTGGACCTCCGCCGGATTGGCGTCCGTCTTGGCAAAGGTGGGGGATCGGCATGGAGCCCCTCCCCTTGCATCCATCCTCTACAGGATCCGTGCAAGTGGAAACACCGCTGACCTAGTGGGTGGCGGCCCGCATTACCCCTATCTCGGCAGTTGAATTGTTCCCTTCTACTGTTGGCCGCTTCTACAAAGACGAAGAAGGATTTTGCTTCCCTCATGTCACCCCAAAAAATTGCAAGTTCCTCGACACAACATGCCTCCCAACCTACGGTCGGTGATCGGGATGTTTCCCGGGGTGGAGAGCCGATTGCAATAGTGGGCATGGCATGCCGGTTTCCCGGTGCGGAGGATTTGGAAGCCTTTTGGCAACTATTGGCGGAAGGCAAAAACTCGGTGTCCGAGGGTGTTCCCGGTTCCGGTGTGGGACGCATGGGTGATCTTTTCGGTGATCACGCAGTTCAAAACCCGGCATGCCGTTTCGGTGCCTTTGTCGACGGAATTGATCAGTTCGACCCGACCTTTTTCCGTATTTCGCCGGTCGAGGCCGAGTTGCTGGACCCGCAGCAGCGCATGATGCTGGAGACGAGTTGGCTGGCGCTCGAGGACGCAGGGATCGATCCGGCCAGGCTTAGCGGGAGCAACACGGGTGTCTACACCGGAATCAGCACCGACGAGTACCGAATGCTGGTTGCTGAATCCAGCAAGCCTACCGAGGCTGCCGGCTGCTTGTACGCCCTCAGTGGCACCAACCTGAACGGCGCCAGCGGACGAGTCTCCTTCGTGCTGGGCCTGATGGGACCTGCCAAAGCGGTTGACACCGCTTGCGCGTCGTCCCTGGTATCAATACACGACGCAGTCGCAGACCTCCAGCAGGGCAAGGCGGATCTGGCTATTGCAGGCGGTGTGAACGCCATTCTGGACGGCCGCATCTACGAACTCCGTGCGGATTCGATGATGTTGTCTCCTGACGGCCAATGCAAGGCGTTCGACGCGTCCGCCAACGGCTACGTGAGGGGGGAAGGATGCGGGGTGGTCGTTCTGAAGCGACTTAAGGAGGCGGAGGCTGACGGCGATCGGATTTGGGCGGTCATTCGCGGCGCAGCGATGAATCATGGAGGGACAGGCGTGGGTCTAACTGTCCCGAATACGCCCGGGCTGGAACAGGTGATGGAGGCGGCTCTGGAGGATGCGGGAGTTGCGCCGTCGGAGATTGCGTACGTGGAGGCCCACGGGACCGGAACGGCCGTGGGAGATCCCATCGAGATCAACGCTGTGGCCAATGTCTACGGCCAGGGACGGGAAACCGACACTCCGCTTCTCATTGGCTCTGTCAAAACCAATATCGGCCACCTGGAGTCGGCTTCAGGGATTGCCGGACTGATAAAGGCAGTGCTGACTGTGAATCTGGGCGTGATTCCGAAACATCTGCATTTCCGGAATCCCAACCCGAGTCTGGACTGGGAGCATCTGCCCCTGCAAGTGGCCACAGATATAAGGGACTGGCCGGATCACTGCCAGCGACCACGGCTGGCGGGAGTGAATTCCTTCGGCATATCCGGCACCAACACCCACGTTGTGTTGGAGGAGTACCGTGGTTTCAACGGTATGGTCGGCCAGGCCGGCGTGGCCCCGGGCCCAGCCCAACCTGTACAGGTTTCGCTGCCGGCACCCATTGCCGATCTGCCTTTGCCGACGGAGGGGATTGCCTCCCGCCGAACCCGTTTCCTGCCCCTGTCGGGCAAGACAGACGGCGCGGTCCGGGAACTTGCCCAGCGCTATCTGGCGTGGCTTGACACACAAACCAAGGCCTTATCTCCCGAACGTGCCGCGTTGGATGTGCTTGTGGCGGACATGTCATGGACGGCCGGTGTTGGCCGCAGTCATTTCGACTACCGTGCAGGAGTCGTGTTTCACGACGTTGGGTCCTTGCGGGAACGACTCGGGGCAGTGGCTGAGACAGGCACAGGCGTGGAACCACGAAGGGCCCAAAAAGTGGCCTTCATCTATACGGGACAGGGAAGCCAGTGGCTCGGCATGGGCCGGACGCTTTATGAGAGTGAGCCTCTGGCAAGGGCCATTCTGGACCGATGCGAGGCGGTAATCCAGGAAGAACGAGGTACATCTCTGCTCGACGTGATGTTCGGTCGCGCAGGAGTGGAGGGAGACCTGGGCAATACGGCATGGGAGCAGCCCGCCCTTTATGCGTTGGAGTGCGCATTGACCGCGCTCTGGTCCAGTGTTGGCATTCAGCCCAGCGTGGTGCTCGGACACAGCGTTGGGGAATTGGCGGCCGCCCAGGCGGCCGGGGTATTCAGTCTGGAAGACGGAATGCGACTGGCGGCGACGCGAGGTGCTTTGTTTGCCGATACCGCGCCCGGCGCCATGCTTGCCGTCTTCGCGCCCGCGTCGCGTGTAGCGGCGGCGGTTGCGAAGCTGAACGCCGCGTCCGGTGGAATCGGGCTGAGCATTGCGGGGAACAACGGCGGTCACCAAGTGGTAAGTGGTTTGGCTGAGGACATCGATGCCATTGCGGAGCGATTCGGCGCGGAGGGAGTGCGTACCGTCCGACTGAACACGAGCAGGGGATTTCACAGTGCCTTGCTGGAGCCGGTTCTGGATGGATTGGAAGCCGCCTTGGACGGGGTGGTGATCGAACCTCCCTCTCTCACTCTGGTCAGCAATTTGACGGGCCGGCCGGTGGAATCCGACATGGCGCTGGACGGGGTGTACTGGAGGCGCCATGCCCGCGAAGCAGTGGCATTTGCCAGTGGCATCGGAACCCTTGCCGAACTGGGGATTGACCTGGTAATCGAAATAGGCCCCCACGCGGTGCTGGGCCCAATGACGCTGCAAGCGTGGCCCGATTCGATGCCGGACGGGGACGCCTGTGAGCCCCCGATTGCGCTGGCGAGCATGCGACGCCCTCGAAGAGGCAGTTCCGCGACGGAACCCGAAAACGACTTCATTGATGCGGCCGCGGACGCGTACCGGGCTGGCCTGGAGGTTTCCTTCGAGGGTTTGTTCGCCGGAGAGATGCGGCACCGGATTTCACTGCCGGGCTATCCGTTCCAACGCGAACGCTACTGGCTTGATCCCTCCAAGCGCCGCCGACCCGGCACCGACCATCCCTTGCTGGGCACACGGCACGAATCTGCCCGCGGCGAGATTACCTTCGAGACTGAATTGTCCCCGTCGGACCCGTCTTGGTTGGAGGACCACAAGGTCTTTGGCCGGCTGGTGGCACCTGGAGCACTGTACGGAACCATGGCAGTCCTGGCAGGATACGCCGAGTGCGAAGGCGCGCTGGTGCTGGAGGAATTGCAGCTGCACAGCCCGTTGGTCTTTTCCGAGAAGGACTCCGAGAGCAGCGATAGCCGGACGATGCAGGTTGTGCTGGATGGTTCCGAGCAGGGAGAGGCCCGGCGCGTCCAGATCTTTAGCAGGGGCACGGAACAAGATTGGACGCTGCACGTAGAAGGTCGTGTGGCGTCGGACACTCCCTGGCCGGCATCCGGAGACAGGGTGGATCTGGAAGGTCTGACGGCAGCCCTTTCCCCTGTGGATGTGCAGGCCTATTACCAAGCCAAGTTCGCCACCGGCATCGACCTGGGCCCGTCCTTCCGCACATTGGGCCCGTGCTGGTCCGGCCCTGGCGAGGCTTTGGGCGAAGTATTCCTGCCGGAAGTCCTCCCGGACCGGAACGCACTGGATGTGCATCCTCTGGTACTGGACGGTTGCTTTCAGATGATGGGCGTGGCGCGCAACATCACCGGCAGCCCCGAAGAGGCGACCTATCTGCCCTTCGGTTGGGAAAGATTGTGGCTGGCGAGACCTCTTCCGGTGCGGGTGTTCTGTCACGTGCAAATGGGCGAGGCCAGCCAGGAGCCGGCCGCGAGTGATCAGCCGGAAGTTCTGACCGCGGAAATGCTCATCTACGACCCGGATGGAATGCTCATCGGTGGGTTCAGTGGATACACGGTCAAGCGAGCCACACCAACGGCCCTGCTCGCGGAGGTGGCAGGGGAGGAAGGGATTAAGGATTTGCTGTACGAGGTCGCTTGGCGGGACCGAGACCTCGAATCGGCTTTGCAACCCGCCGATTTCTTCCCGGCGCCGGCCGCGGTTGCCGTCGGCATGGGTTGGTTTTCCGAATACTTGGCAGACGCGGGTGTGGACCCTGCCGACAGAAATGCCCTGCTTGCGGACTTGGAGCGGTGGTCGCACTCCTACGCCCTTCGCACCCTGGACAAGTTGGGGTGGCAGCGAAGCCTGGGCGAGGCCGTGGTTCCCGAGGCGTTGCGGCAACGCCTGAATGTCATTGAGGAACACCAGCGCCTCTTCCTACGAATGCTGGAGTTGCTGGCCAATGCAGGAGTCCTTGAAGCGAGTTCCGGCGGATTCGTCGTGAAAGTGGGCTCCGGTGATCCGCTGCCGGAGGGGTTCCCTCCCGATCCCGTCGAGTTCGCCTCCCGTATGACCAGGCTGTATTCCCACGGCTTGATCGAGATCGGTTTGTTTCGGCGGTCCGGCGACGCCCTCGCGGACGTGCTGCGCGGCGGGATGGATCCACTGACACTTCTGTTCAGCAGCGGAGAACCGACTGCCGCCGATCTCTATCTGAAAGCGCCGGTGGCGCGCGCCGCGAATGGACTGTTGGCGGATGTCGTTCGGACTCTTGTCGCTCAGTTGCCACCGGAACGACGACTGCGGGTGCTCGAGATCGGGGCCGGTACCGGTTCGGCCACGGCGTCGGTGCTGCCGGAGCTTCCCGACGGGCGGTTCGACTATGTCTATACCGATATCTCGGCGGGTTTCTTTGCGGAAGCGGAAGCGCGGTTTGGCGACGGCGACGGGGCCATTGAATACCTTGCCTTGGATATCGAGAAGGATCCCATTGCCCAGGGCTTCGATGCCCACCGCTACGATCTGCTGATCGCCTCCAACGTGCTGCACGCCACCCGTTACCTGGAGGAGACCCTGGGGCACTGCCTGGCCCTGCTCGCGCCGTCGGGTCACTTGGTGGCATTGGAAAATTTGCGCGGCCAGGGATGGATGGACCTCACCTTTGGCCAGTTGGATGGCTGGTGGCGCTTTGCGGATTCATACCGACCGCATCACGCCCTGGTCGGCCCCTCCGTGTGGCGTCATGCCCTTGGCAATGCGGGCTTTGGGGAAGCCGAAGTCCTGGGCGTTGACGAATCCGATGCGTCCCAGGTTCTGGACAAAGGCGTAATCGTGGCCCAGGGTCCCTCCCAGGTCACGGAGCCACCCGGTACGTGGATTCTGGCCGGGCGTCCGGATGGCTTGGCCGCGGAACTGGCGTCGGAACTGGTGGCCCGCAACCAAACCGTGATACTGGCGTCCGAAGGGCCCTCAACCAGCGGCGAACCGGCGGATGTCGTTCCCGGGATTCGCAAGGCCACCTTGGATACGATGTCCCGCCAGGAGTGGCGTGCCCTGATCGAGGATCTGCCCGACGGCCTGCCATTCAACGGCGTGGTCCACCTCCGATCATTGGAGGGTCACGGGCCCCAAGCCACCACGGCGGCATTGGCGGAGGATGTGAAGCAGATCGGAGCCAGCGCGTTGGCGATGGTGCAGGCCGTGGCCGAATCCGATGCGATTCCCGTTCGGGGCGTGTGGTTCGTTACACGGGGGGCGCAGATTCTGGAACGTGAACGGAACGGCGAACTGGCTGGCGCGGTCCTGTGGGGGTTGGGCAAGGTCGTGGCCCTGGAAGCGGCCCAACTGCAACCGCGGATGATTGACCTGGATCCCGGCGCGTCCCCTTCAATGGCGGACCTTGTGAACGAGCTGATGTATCCGGACCGGGAAAGCCACATCGCCTATCGGCGGGGACGCCGCCAGGCAGCCCGCCTGGTACGTCCTGATGCGGCGGACGGCGCATCAGGACGGCTGGCGTTGCCGGAGGAGTTGGAATGGGTGCTTGTCCCGAGTCGGGACGGCATCTTCGAAAGACCCGAGATCAAGTCGCTTCCCCCACGTCCCCTCGACCCATGGGAGGTGCGGATCGCGGTCGAGGCCACGGGACTCAACTTCTGGGATGTATTCCGTTCCCTGGGCTTCATTGAAGAAGGTGATCTGGGACGGGAACTGAGTGGATACGTGATTGAGGCAGGCTCCGAAGTACCATCCGTCTCCATCGGCGACCGTGTGGTGGGACTGGGCTTTGGCGCCTTCGCGCCGGAAATGGTGACCCACGGGGAGCTGGTGGCGCCGGCGCCGGCGGGGATCTCCGCATCGGCCTTGGCGACCATTCCCAGCGCGTTCGTATCGGCCGCGCTGTCGTTCCAATACTCCGGGCTCCAGCCCGGAGAACGGGTACTGATTCATGCCGGCGCGGGCGGCGTGGGACTGGCGGCCATCCAGTTGGCCCACGCCGCCGGTGCCGAAGTGTTTGCCACCGCCAGTGCGCCGAAGCAGGCATACCTGCGATCGATCGGCGTCAAGCACATCTTCGACAGTCGCCAGACCCGATTCGGAGCCGAGATCCTGGAAGTCACAGGGGGTGAAGGTGTTCATGTGGTGCTGAACAGCCTCACCAGCGAAGGCTTCATCGACGCCAGTCTGGCCTGCCTGATGCCCGGCGGCCGCTTCGTCGAGATGGCCAGGAGGGACATCCTGAGTGAGGAGGAGATGTCGGAAGTGCGTCCCGACGTGTCCTACACCATTCTGGAGCTGGATGTTCTGAAGAAGACCGATCCCGAAGGGGTGGGCGCGGTACTGCGGGATCTGATGGCGCGGGTCTCGGCGGGAGAGCTCACACCCCTTGTTCACAGCCGCTGGCCGCTGGCAGAGGCGGGAGCCGCGCTGGCATACATGCGCTCGGCCCGGCACATCGGCAAGATCGTTCTGACGACGCAGCCACTGGTGCGCAACCGGTTGAGGGAGGATCGCACCTACCTGGTGACGGGCGGACTGGGCGGTATCGGTTGCGCCGTGGCGGAGTGGTTGGCGGACCAGGGCGCGGGCGTAATCGTGCTGAACGGCCGTCGGGATCCCGATCCCGAGGCTGTGGAAGCCATTGAGGCCCTGCGCGCGCAGGGAGTCAGGGTCGAGGTGGAACTGGCGGATGTAACGGACACTGCGGCGCTCGACGCGATGATGGCGCGCATGGACGCGCAACTGCCGCCGCTCGCCGGCGTCATCCACAGCGTGGGCGTGCTGTCGGATCGTGCGCTGTCCAATCAGACCTGGGAGAGTTTCGAACAGGTACTAAACCCCAAGATTCTGGGAGCCTGGCAACTGCATCGAGCCACGGTGGACCGTGATCTGGACCTGTTCATCCTCTTCTCGAGCCGGGTCGGCGTCATGGGCAATCCGGGCCAGGCGAACCATGCCGCGGCCAATGCCTTTCTGGACCAGCTCGCCGGCCACCGTCGTGCCCTGGGTTTGGCGGGACAAGCCATGGCGTGGGGGGCCTGGTCGGAGATTGGCGAAGCCGCGGAACAGCGTGAGCGGATTGAGTGGCGGCGAGCATCCCTCGGCGGCCGCTGGTTCACCCCTCAGCAAGGACTCCGGGCACTCGACAGTCTTGTGCGGAAGGATGCCACCACAGCCGTAATCATGTCGATGGACTGGTCGGTATTCGAAGAGGCGGTCGAAGACCATCCCCTCTTCCTGGAAGACCTCTTGTCCACAGCCACCAAGGACGGCACCCCGGATGCAGCTCCGCAGGAAGACCTGCTGGCCCAGCTGCAGCGAGGGCCGGCGGCAGGCCCCAAGGACCTGCTTGTGCCTTTTGTGCAGCAGGCAGTGCAGGCGGTGCTCCGACTGCCCTCCCCGCCATCGCCCACGGTGGGATTCTTCGACTTGGGGATGGACTCGCTGATGTCGGTGGAACTTCGCAACCGTCTGAACCGAGCCCTGTCCGGAACCTATGTGGTTTCCAACACAGCTGTTTTCGACTATCCCAACGTCAACTCCCTGGCCGATCATCTGGCTGGAGAACTTGGCGAAGCCCTTGGAACCGGCACACCGGAGTCCCTGCCGAGATCATCGGCTCCCCGACCGCCGCGCCAGAGTCCTGCCACCGACGACGAGGCCATCGCGATCGTCGGGATGGCGTGTCGCTTCCCCGGGGCTCCAGACCTGGCTTCCTTCTGGTCCCTGTTGGAATCCGGTGGCGATGCCATCACCGATGGCCGACCGGACAAGGGTCCATGGGCAGGGATGGCGGGGGATCCCGATGCGGAAGACATTGCCTATCGGCGCGGTGGCTTCATCGAAGGCCTCGACCAGTTCGACGACCGCTTCTTCCGCATTGCCCCCATCGAAGCCCGGGCAATGGATCCCAAGCAACGGATGTTGCTGGAGACGACCTGGCAGGCCCTGGAGGATGCCGGCATCGATCCGGAACGTCTCAAGGGAAGCCGCACCGGGGTCTATGCCGGCATGGGCAGCAGCGAATACCGGGACATGCTCGTCGCCCACGGCCAAGCGGATGCCTACTTCGGCACCTCCGGCAGCATGACGGCAGGAAGGATTGCCTACGTTCTGGGATTGGAGGGACCCGCCATGCCTGTGGACATGGCCTGTGCGTCTTCCGTTGCTGCGGTGCATCAGGCCACGGCGGCCCTGCAAAGGGGCGAAGTCGATTTGGCCCTGGCCAGTGGCGTGAACACCGTCCTGTCCCTTCCGTTGATGCAGTTTTTCAAGGATTTGAGACTGTTGTCCAAAGCCGGCTGGTGCAATGCCTTCGATGCCGATGCCGACGGTTTCGTGCGGAGCGAAGGCTGCGGCGTGCTGGTGCTGAAGCGGTTGCGACAGGCGGAAGCCGACGGCGATCGGATATGGGGGCAGGTCAGGGGCTCGGCCATCAACCAGAATGGCGCCAGTGCCGATCTACCCGTGCCCAGGGGTCCGACCCAGGAGAAGGTCATCGAAGATGCCTTGGCCGCGGCGGGAGTGGCGCCGTCGGACATCGACTACCTGGAGGCCCACGGCGCGGGGACAGAACTTGGCGATTCCATCGAGCTGCGGGCCATATCCGCGGTGTACGGCAGGGACCGGGAAGCGGAACGGCCCCTGCTGCTGGGATCGGTTAAGACCAACATCGGGCACTCGGAGTGGGCATCGGGCATGGCCAGCATCATCAAGGCCGTGCTGGCGATGAACAGCGGGATCATCCCCGCGCACCTGCATTTCCGCATCCCGAACCCCAATTTCGAATGGGAGCACATGCCGGTCCGCATCACCTCGGAGATGATCGCCTGGCCCGACACCAAGGGCAGGCCGCCTCTGGCGGGGGTCAACGCCTTCGGGCTCTCCGGAAGCAATGCACATGTCATTTTGGAGGGTTGTGCCAAGGATCCCGCATCCGTGAATGGAACCTGGTGGCCGGCCGGTTCCGCGCAGCCGGTTGAGGTAGCCTTGCCGGCGGCTCTCAGCGGATTGCCCCTGTCCGACGAAGAAGCGGAACGGAGGAAGGCCCGGCTGTGGCCCCTGTCCGGCAAGACTCCCGAGGCCCTGCGGGACATGGCCATGCAGTATGGGGCCTGGCTGGCGAAACACTCCCAGGTGTTGGAGGACGAACCCGCCATCGAACAACTTCTGGCGGATACGGCCTGGACCGCCGGCACGGGACGCAGCCATTTCCCCTACAGAAAGGGCCTGGTCTTCCAGGATGTAACGGATTTGCAGGCCAAGCTGAAAGCGTTGTCCGAAATCGCGTCCAATGTGCAATCCGGCCGGTCCGATCACGGTGCACCAGGCGTGGCCTTTCTCTACTCTGGCCAAGGCGGCCACTGGGTCGGCATGGGCGAGGTCCTTTACCGGACGGAACCCGTATTCCGCGCCGTGCTCGACCAATGCGACCGGCTGCTGCGCGAGGAACGAAACGCTTCGCTGTTGGACGTCATGTTCGGCCGCGATGGCGGCGGTGACCTGAACGATCGTGTGTGGGCATGGCCGGCCATTTATGCCTTGGAGGCAGCCCTCACCGCCCTGTGGGAAAGCATTGGCATATGCCCTACGATGGTGCTGGGTCAGGGCATTGGGGAAATCGCGGCGGCACAGGCATCCGGGGCCCTTACTCTTCAAGACGGCCTGCGGTTGGCGGCATCCTTGACGGAACCAAGCAAGGACCTTCCCCAAATCACCGTTACGGCTCCGAATCTGACATGGGTCGGCAGCATGACCGGGCAAGAAGTGAAGTCAGCGGAGATGCTGGACAACTCTTACTGGCGGCAGCTGGCGAGCGCTGAGGTTCCGTCCCAAGATTCCATTGATGCCGTGGCAGGAACGGGGACTGACCTGGCAATTGAGCTTGGACCTCGAGCTAATTCGGATTCGGCATCAGTTCCGATGTTGTCCTCAGGCCAACGTTCCGATCAGCCCGTCGTATTGGTCGATGGCACGCTGCATCCAGGTCCGGAAACCGGCAACAGTGCCCTGGTTTTCCTGGAGGCAGTGGCAGCCGCCTACGAAGCGGGAGTTGCGATTTCCTTTGCCGGCCTCTTTGCCGGAGAGGAGCGCCGCCGCATCGCCATCCCGGGCTACGCCTTCCAACGAAGGAGTCTCTGGGTGCAGAACCACGACGGAATCCGCTAGTGCGCAATCCCGGATGTCATTTGGAGAAGAAAAATATATTGTTCTCGCCGCAGATCACAGGAATGTCACAGAATAGCTCCACAATCTTTTTCTTTCCATCCAATACTGCAGTACTTGACAGAGTTAAAGGTATTGGCGGCAGTGCCCGTGCGATCGGGCCGGGATGCGCGGCACCTCAGGGATCTCCTACAACATCCGATGCCACAACAGACACCTCGGCCCTCCCACAGATGCAAGCCATCGCTGTGCACAACTAGCTCGCCGCAGCCGAGTCCCGGTCCCGGTTTCGGTGCAAGCGCAGCACGGGTAAAATTCCCGACGCCGTCAACCAACCATTGGCCTCCCCGTCCGACGGACGGGCGGCCGGGAGAACCACCATGCAGTCCGAATGGCTCAATCACCAGTTGACCGATGAGGAGCGGGAGGCATTCGACCGCGACGGCTTCTTCCTAGTCGAAAATGCCATTTCGGAGGAAACGGTGGTCCGAGCCAACGCCGCCGTGGACCGACTGATGGCAGCTTACCGCGACCAGGAAGGGCTGGACGAGAACGCCCGCCTCAACTACCTCGACTTCATTGGGCGCGACAGGGAGTTCATGGACCTGCTGGACTGTCCCACCACCTTTCCCAAGGTGTGGAACATCCTGGGCTGGAACATCCAGCTCTACCACTCCCACCTGATCTGGACTCCGCCCCTGCAGCCGGGCGATCCGGACCCCGGCTACAACTGGCACAAGGACAGCGGCCGGCTCAATCAGGAACTGGAGACGGATCCCCAGCCCCGCATCTCACTGAAGGTCGCCTACTTCCTCACGGACACGTCCGTCCCGGGACGGGCCAACCTGTACGTGGTGCCCGGCAGCCACCTGACGAACAAGCTGGACGACATTGTGGACGGGCAGCCGCGCGGGGCCATGCCGGTGCTGGCCAAGCCGGGCACGGCCGTGTTCTTCGACCGCCGGATCTTCCACGCTTCCAGTCCCAACACCTCCGACGTGACGCGCAAGGTGCTTTTCTACGGCTACAGCTACCGGTGGCTCCGGCCGCGGGACGACATGCGGATCGAGGAGTGGCTGGACGATGCGGATCCCATCCAGCAACAGCTGTTGGGCGTCAGCCTGTCGGGCGGGCACGGGTACTCCTCACCGCAGGAGGAGGACGTGCCCCTGCGCGCCTGGATGCGCGAGCAGTTGGGGACCGCCTCCGTGCCCGCCTGAGGACCGGCCACTCCAATCAGTCGCGGCCCTGCAAGCCTGCCCGGGCGGCCTTCAGGTAGTGGATTTCGGCGCTGAGAATGTGATCCAGCGTCTCGCTCACCGACCAGTCCTCATCGCCGGTGGTCTTGTCAAGGTCCTCGTCGTCCAGGCCAACCAGTTCGCCTAGGAGTTCGCCCCACGAGCGTTCGGCATCCGCCAGCTTGCGCTGGACTTCGGTATGGACCAGGCCGGTGCCGCGGCGCGTGTTGGCAATCTGATTGGTGTGTTCGCGCATGTGATCGCCATAACGCCACATGAGGTGGGCCATGGTTTTCCAGTAGTTCTCCGGGAACTCGATGGAGTGGATAGCGTCCTGCTGGTTCTGCAGGAGTTCGACTACCTCGTCCCGGGCGGCCCGGATCTCGGCCAGCTTGCTTTCGAGTTTCTCGCGTGCCATGAGCCTGTTGGTTCTCCGACATGGATGCAATGGGGCGAGTCTATCCCATCCAGCCGCCGCGGAACCGCCCTTTCCCAAAGTCGCAGCCGGGTTTTTGGCGGCGGGGCGAGGCGGTTTCTACAATGAGCGTTCGGTCCGCGAGCGGGTCAGGTGGAAAACATGAAGCGCGAAGAACTGAATTCACTCCTCGCCGAAATCCGCGGCGTGCGGGACCGGACCATGGCGGAACTGTCCGACATTCCGGAATCCGACTTCGCTGTACCGGTGGACCTGCCCCGGTGGGACGAGGTGCGGCGCGTCCTGTTACGCTTCGGGGAACACATGCGGGAACACGCCAACCAGATCGAGAAGGCGCGCGAGGATCTGCAACGAAGCCGCACCATGCCCCAGCACATGCTGGCCGAGGCTGAACGGGCCTGGGGTCAGGTGCTCGCAGCCACAACGGGGCTGGCGGACAGCGACTTGGACACGGCACCCGAGCCGGGGTCCTGGTCTGTGCGTACGGTGCTCGCCCACATGCTCGAAACCGAGCAGCGGTACCTGGATGCGGTCCGCCGGGCACGGGCGGGGGCGCCGGACCAGGACTGAGGTCGGCCGAGGCATCAACATGCAGGTTCTGGTCACCGGCGGAGCCGGGTTCATTGGCAGCCACTTGGTGGATTCCCTGGTCGACGCGGGCCATGACGTCCTCCTGATTGACAACCTGCACACCGGCAGTCAGGCCAATGTGAACACCAAGGCCATGTTCTACCGCATGGACCTGACGGACCACGCGGCCATGGGACAGGTGTTCACGCGCAACGAAATCCAGGCCGTCTTCCACCTGGGGGCCCGCGTCAACGTGCGTGAAAGCATGCAGGATCCCGTGGGCTATGCCGCGGTGAACGTCTCGGCCAGCCTGGCGCTCATGGAGCTGTCCCGGGCCACCGGCGTCGAACAGTTCATCTTCATCAGTTCCGGTGGCGCCGTGTACGGCGAAGGCATTCAGGCCGACGGCAGCCACAAGGCTTTCACCGAAGAGGATCCGATCAACCCAAAGGACAACTACGCCGCCAACAAGCTGGCCATTGAACAACATCTGGCCCTGTACCGGGAGGCCTACGACTTTCCCAGCGCTGTCCTGCGCTTCGCCAACATCTATGGACCGCGCCAAAACCCCAAGGGAGAGGCCGGCGTAGTGGCCATCTTCACCGAAGCCATGCTCAAGAATCAGGAGATCCGGATTCACGGGGACGGCACGCAGGCCCGGGACTTCCTCTATGTGTCCGATGCCGTCGACTCCTGCCTCTCCGCCCTGAAGCACCGCGCCCGGGGCGTCTTCAACGTGGGCTCGGGCCAGCCGACCACAATCAACGAAATCTTCCAGAAGCTGGCGTCACTGACCCACTACCACCGGGCCCCGGTCAACATTGAACGGCCGGTGGGTGAAGTGGACCTGGCCTACCTTAATACGTCCCTGGCCCGTTCCAGTTGGGGTTGGTCCAACCGCGTGGACCTGCAGCAGGGTTTGACCAACGTGGTCAAACACGTGCAGGCGGAACTGCAGAAGTAACGGCTGACACCCGCCGTTCCAGCCCGCGGCGGAACCAGCAGCATCTTCCAAGTCCGGGTGGCGTGCGGATCGTCGTGGCCGCAGGCCCGCCTCAAACCGTCTGCAACAGGCTTTGGGCCTCCACCATGCGGGCGAAGCCGCCACCCTGCGCCACCAACTGATCGAAGGTTCCGGACTCGAGAATCCGGCCGTCCTCCATGTACAGCACCCTGTGGGCGTTGCGGATCGTCGAAAGGCGGTGTGCAATGACCAGGGTGGTGCGTCCCTTCATTAGGGTCTGCAATGCTTCCTGGATGGCCAGTTCCGTGAGCACGTCCACATTGGAGGTGGCTTCGTCCAGGACCAGGATGGGGGCATTCTTGAGCAGGGCGCGGGCAATGGAGATGCGCTGCCTTTGCCCGCCCGACAGGCGCACGCCGCGTTCCCCAATCACCGTTTCCAGCCCGTTGGGCATTTCCTCAATGAACTCGGTCGCGTGGGCCATCCGGATGACTTCGTGCAAATCCGTCTCCGAGGCATCCGGCCGACCCAGAAGCAGGTTGTCGCGGATGGTGCCGTGGAACAGGAACACCTCCTGCAACACGAACGACACGTGGCGCCGCAAGGGATCCAACTGCCAATCCCGCACATCGGTGCCGGCCACCAGGACCTGCCCGCCATCCACGTCGTACAGGCGCGGGATGAGTCGTGACACCGTGGTCTTGCCGGCACCGGTTGGCCCCACCAGCGCCACGGTCTGGCCGGGCTGTATGGAGAAGGACACCTCCGACAGGGCATTGATATCGGGCCGGTAGGCAAATCCAACGTCCCTGAACTCCACGGTCCAGGGCAGGTCGGGGTTGTCACACGACGGATCGCGTCCGTGGACGGGACTCCGAATCTCCGCCTGGATCTGCCATGTCTCCCGAATGCGCTCCAGGCTGACATAGGCCCGGGACAGGGTGTCGCCCATGTCCGCAAGCTTCATGAACGGCATGTAGATGAACGAGATGTAGGACACAAACAGCACGAAGTCCGCCACGGACAAGGTTCCCTGTAGGGCGCGGGCACCGCCCGACCACGCCACCAGGATGAACCCCAGTCCGCCCGCAATCTCGACCACGCTGCCGGGGATCATCGATATCCCCATGGCGCTGACGGATGCATCCCGGAATCGCGTGCTCCGTTCGTGCACCCGCCGGTACTGGATTGCCTCAAGGTTGAACAGCTTGATTTCCGTGAGGCCGCTCAGGTTGTCCTGCACTTGGGCAACCAGTTCAGCGAGGCCGGAGCGCACCTGCCACCAGAACCGGCGGATTTGTCTGGCCTTGCGGTACACGATGAAGGAGGCCACCGGCAAGGGCAACAGGGCCAGCAAGGTCATCCATGGATCGATGGCCAGGAGAATCGCGGTCATGGTCAGCGGTCCGACCACGGCCAAGGTGAGTTCGGGGATGCCGTGGGCCACGAAGTCCTCGACCGCCTCCACATCGCTGATGGAACGGGCGATCAGCGATCCGGTCCGTTGGCGGTTCAGGTACCTGTGGCTGAGGGTTTGCAAGTGTTCGTAGGTCCGGGACAACAGTTCGTGCAGGACCTGGTAGGCCACGACATGGGAGAGGTAGCCGTACAGGTAGCGCCCCAGTCCTCGCAGCAGGTACATCACGATGAGTACCAGCACGATGGGGAGCAACTGGTCCACGGTGCCAGTTCCGGACTCGATGAACTGGATCACCCGTCGGATCAGGAGAGGCCCGATGATGGTGGACAGGGTGAACATCCCGCCGGCGAACACGCACAGCAGGATGTACACCAGCCGCCGCCCTTGAATCAGGGTCAACATGAACCGGAAGGCGGACGGTGGCACAGTCATCCCGGAACCGCCTTCGTCCTTCAATGGCCGGTCTGCCGCCAAGCCTTCGACTGCTGCACTCACGCTGGTTTCAATGTCGCTCCAAACAATCTCGCCACTCTGTCTCGAACCGCTGCAGGTGGACCAAACTTGCAGTGGCCCGTGTCTACGACGCGAGGCATGGCAGTGGCAGCCCAGTCACCGACACCGTTCAACCTGCGGGGAACAGGGCCATTCCAACCTGCATTGTAGGCAACTCGCGATCCCTGCTTCGAGAGGCCACAATGGTTCCAGATACCGATCCCAGCTTTCCGCGGATGGCTGAGGGACAGCACATCGCAAGAGCTGTGCAGTCCAGTCAGAATCAAACTGCCCCAAGACAACCACATTTGTGGGAACATTCCAGCATCAAGGAACTGCCGAGGCCGGCGTCCTGAGTACGAGACCGTCTTGCCTGCGTGGTGTGCCGAATCAAGAGGGGGATGCGCCTTGTTGCCTGGATCAACCACCGGTACGCTCTCGGCCATATCAAGTGGTTTGATTTCCACAAGGACGACCGGATCGATCCCATCACTGTTGGATGTCGAGTGTGCGTTGTCCCGCTTGCCGTCAACAATCAAGGAGAACTCGTCATGAGCACGATGAAGGCAATCCGGTGTCCCGAAGACCTGAAGGCCGTCCTGTCGAGAATGGAGGAACTCTTTGATGCCAAGAAGGGCACACCGGAGGACGATGAATTGTCTATCCTGTTCGGACTCGTCGAGGCCTATGAAGCAAAGACCGTCACTATCCTCCCGCCGGACCCGATCGCCGCAATCAAGTTCCGAATGGACCAGGCAGGGCTGACGCAAAGAGACCTGATCCCAATCCTGGGTTCGCGGGTAAACGTCTCCGAAGTCCTATCCGGGAAACGCGGCCTCACCATGAAGATGGCACGTGCCCTCCACGAAAACCTCGGGATCCCGGAGGAATCCTTGTTGCAGGACACCGCCATCCTGTGTGACAACTGATGCACACTCACGGGATCGGAGCGGTGAAGCGCCTATCAAGGACTTGCCTGGACGGTGCCAGCCATCCGGGTATCTGATGCAGGCCTGGTCCTGATTCAGCCCCGCATCGCTCCGTACAGCCTTGAATTCCATTTTGATGTGTCCCTTGAGCCGTCCGCGTGAGCCAGGGTCTCCAATGGTATGCCCTCAGGAACATTCGATGGTGGCAACGGGACTCGCGGACGGCCAACTTCAAGGTTTTGCCCGGTCGCCGCCAGCGTGCCATAGCTCCATAGTATGGTCACGGCAACCGGTTGGGATAGAGCAGCATACACAAGATGCGATCCACAGAAGCCAAGACAAGACTGCCCGAACCTCTTCAGTCGGTAGAGCACCACGAGACCGTTTCCACAACCCGACCTGACAAGGAGGCTACACATCCGGTTTCCGCTCTTGCAGAAGCTCGCGCCCGTCGCGCAAGGGCGGTGGAGCAGTTCCGTCAGCGTCGCTCCGGCTGGCAGCCTGTGGACTTCTCTACCAAAGAGATACTTGCCGCGCGCCATGAGGGACATCGCCTATGAATGGCATGGCGGTCAATACGTTGATGGTTGTGACATGGCTTTTCGACGAAAAGGGCAAGCTATGTGCAGGCAGGGAGCTGGACTGTCTGTAGAGGAATCATGTGCCCCTTCTCCGACGTAGCCGGGATGATGTCACTGGGATGAGATCATGACGCGCGTTTCTGTTTCCCCCGCAATGCTTCGCTGGGCCTGCGAACGTGCAGGCTACGACATGGAGCACGTTGCGGCGCGCATACCACAGTTTCCGGCCTGGATCCGGCGCGAGCGGCAACCGACGCTGAAACAGCTGGAGAAACTTGCCAAGCTCATGCATACGCCGTTCGGCTACCTGTTCCTGTCGGAGCCTCCCAACGAACGCCTACCGGTCCCCGACTATCGCACCGTGGCAGGAACTGCACGACAAAGACCGAGTCCCGACTTGCTAGACACGCTCTACACGATGCAGCGCCGGCAGGGGTGGCTGCGGGAAGTCCTCGTCGAGAACGACGCGGAGCCATTGGCCTTCGTGGCAAGTGCCCGTCTTGTCGATGATCCGGAGGCTGTGGGTCGCCAAATGCGACGGGTGCTCGGCCTTGATGGTGGATGGACTGCGGGTGTCCACACTTGGCAGGATGCCGTAAGCGAGTTACGCCTTTTGATCGAGCAGCTCGGCGTGATGGCGGTGATCAACGGTGTAGTAGGGAACAACACCCATCGCCCATTGTGTGTGGAAGAGTTTCGCGGCTTCGCACTCACCGACTCCTACGCGCCGCTGGTCTTCGTAAACGGTGCGGATGCGAAGTCGGCACAGATGTTCACGCTCGCTCATGAGTTGGCGCACATTTGGCTCGGCACGGAGGGGATCTCCGGCTTCGAATCCCTACTCCCCGGCGGCACGGAGGTGGAGGACTGGTGCAACCAAGCGGCAGCGGAGCTCCTCGCACCGGCAAGGGAACTCAGGGAGCGTTGGTGGACAGTCAGGCGGACGAAGAGGCCCTTCGAAGCACTGGCCCGGACATTCAAGGTGAGCCCTGTAGTCGCCGCCCGCCGAACCCTCGACCTGAATCTTGTTGACCAAAGCACCTTCTTTAATTTCTACGACGACTACGTCAATCGAGAACACAAAGGCGGCAAGACGACCGGAGGCGGTGATTTCTACAACAACCAGAACACGCGTGTCGGCGAGTTGTTTGCAAACCAAGTGCTGCGCGCAGCGATGGAAGGCCGTATCGGATTCAAGGAAGCCTATGACCTGACAGGGCTTCGTGGCGGCACCTTCCAGGAATACGCGAGGCGGCTGGGAGTGAATCTCCCATGACGTTGGATCAGACCTACCTGGTGGATTCGGATGTCTTCATCACGGCGAAGAACCTGTATTACGCGTTCGACATCTGACCCGGCTTCTGGAAGAGCCTGGTTCACCATCACCGGGCAGGCCGCGTCTTCAGCATCGATAGAGTGCTCCGGAATCCAGGAGGGAGATCAAACTGCCCGATGTATGCGATCAGTTCAGAGTGCGGCGCGATAACATGTTTGCCATGTCTCGAGTCTTGAACGTCCAATTCGATCGGGCAGAAGGAAACTGAGTGCGGCTTTCCAGAATGCGATGAGGTTTTTATGGGCAATCTTGTCCGACCAACGGCTACACTGCAGACCCTCCGGTTACCTCCTGAAGTAATTTTCGTCCAGGATGCGAATCCCGATCCAGAGCGCGCCCGATCAGTGATCCCATCAGGCATGGACCCGGATATGGGACCGGCACACCTCCACCAGTTCCCGGCGAACTGTCCCAGCACCTCAGGGGTAGCACATTCCTCGCGCATGCGCGACACAGGCACCTTGTTAGGGTTCAATGTGGATGGAAGTTCTCAGCCCACAACGAACTGTACACAGCCACAGAGACACCACGGCCGGCTTCCACTGAGCCTTCCGGGAACAGAGAAAGACGCCGTCACCAGCTATACTGTGCACAACATGTGAATCTTTCCGTCGAATGGCTCCCAACCAACTCCGCTGCGAGACCATCCACAAGGAAGAATTCATCGCAAAGCTCGAGCAGGCCAACCAAACTGACGATTGCCAACTCAAGTTCTTGCCACGCTCATTGACAACCAATCAACTGACACACTAACCGCTGACCAGTTAACAAAAGCCCAGCACAAACCCCACAGAGACCATACACACGACCGCAACGTTTTTGCCCGAACCGACAGCTACCTGCTGCCACCCCGATTGTGCGAACGGCCCAAGCTTCAACGAGAAGACCAACATCATGAGTACACGACCCAACGAATCGGTGAAAAACATACAACAAGCTTTTGACGAGTTGATCGAAATAAGTGGGGTGAGCACCAATGCACACACACAGGCCTCAAACAAACTAGCATCACTATTATTAACTCACTTTGACAACCATCAGATCCAAGAACCAGCACAAGAATTATTTAGCAAACATACGCCGCCGGAGATAAAACGTTTCGCCGCGTCATGGCTACTCCGAGCGCTTGTGGAAGCAGACACCGCATTGAGCGTCGGGAATTTGGATCGTCAGGCAATTGCGTTATTTGATAGCGTGTACGCCAACACGATTTATAGACGCCTGGGGATTACAACAAATTTTCAGACTTACGACAAGCGCGCACGACTCATCGAATTTGCTGCTGATATTCTCAATCAAGCAAACCAGCTCGTAAACACAGCGTTGGAAACAAAGCGAATACCCAATTTGCAACAACAACTACTAAAGTTATTCAATGACCACAATTGTAGGGCATTTTTGTCACCACTTTTGCCTGAAGCGCTAACCAATGTGAACATGGTACGCAGTTTATTTGACGCAGTCTCAGACTACATGGATGCTGAATTTGACCACGAAAGAACACTAGAACAAGCAAGAACCGCGTGTGACGAATATGAACGACAAGCGATAGCACACGGATCACAGGATTCAATCCGCATTTTAGGAGGACTAGCCCGCCAACTCAAGCAGACAGTAGAAACCCATTTCAAATATCTCGAATTTCAAGATCCACCTCGACTCTCTTTTGCAGAAGTCAAAAAGATGTACCCAATGGATCAATTGGGGAACACTATCACCTTTTATCTGAAAGTCACAAATTCAGGCAAGTTACCAGTAAGGGATTTGCGACTAGAAGAAATAGCTATTGATCCACAACTGAAATTAACCACCCGCCCGATGCCTTGGGGGACAGTACGACCTGGAACAACAGTTACTTTTGACATTGGCGCTACAGTAATACAACAATGCAAACAATCCACATTACTGTTGTTGTTGTCTTGGGACAAACCAGGAGTCGGAAGGGCCGAAGAAGAGCTCGAGTTTACACTCGAAGCACAAAGAGCCGACTTTGATTGGGAACAGCTAGAAATCAAGGATCCATATTCACTTGATCCAATCACTAGTGATGTTGAACTTATCGGCCGCAAAAAAGAATTGAATTCTTTGCGTAGAATTACGAATTCCAAGAGTGTCGGCTCAGCAGTGATTTTCGGCCAGAAGCGAGTTGGGAAGACTTCACTTGTGAACTCGTTAGCCTACAGCCTTGAGAATGACAAAATACAAGAGTGGACTGTCATCAATATCGGCACCGGTGACTTTATAGGTAATGACGCGCTGAGTACAATGGCAGGTTTGGGAAAAACCCTATTCACTGAGTTGACAAACAAGGTTCCAAACCCAAGTGGCCTAAACAGTCCCAGCATACCAGATTTTAGTAATGGCCTCTCACCCTTATCGCAAGTAATTGATGAACTTCTAAGTTGGAGCAACACCCGGTTATTATTTGTGATCGATGAATTTGACGAACTTCAAGTAGAACTACTCAGCAGAACTGACCTCAGCAAAGCGCTTTTTCAACCTATCCGGCAAATCAGCAACAAAGCAAGATGTGGATTTCTCCTCGTTGGCGGAGAAAACATGCAACATCTTGAAACTGTCCAAGGTGACCGACTAAACAAGTTTGACAGTATACAAGTCGACTATTTTCAAAAAGACAACATGGTTGACTTTGCTAAGCTGATCCGCAAGCCTGTCAGCACTTGGCTAACCATTAGCGAATCTGCAATCGATGAACTTTATCATTGGAGTGCCGGAAATCCCTACTTCGCCAAATATCTGGCTCGCCAGCTCTTCCGTGAGATGGTTGATCAACGGTGTTCGGACGTGAGTGAGGTAGATATGCGTACTGCCATCCTGACGGCGGCTGCAGCGGTTCGAGGAAACTCATTTGCGCATTTTTGGATCGATGGTGTTACCGGTGACGTTGATAATGTTGACAAGTTGAGATTGGATACACGCTCTGTGTTGATTGCTGCAGCACAGGCATTTCGGGATGGTGTACATGTTACGGAAGAGTCAGTGCTGAAAAAATTGGCGACTACGTCTGTCCTTTCGCTAGGTGAACATAGTAGCAAAAAAATCCTTTCGGATCTCATTCGGCGAGAAGTGTTTGTCGCTGAAGACAGTTATCTGAAATGTAAAGTGCCATTGTTCGAGTATTGGTTGAAAGATCAGGGAGTACGCGTGTTACTCGACGATCTCAAAGAACATGAGTTTCGTATCGCAACGATGCGTGATGAAGAATTATCCAGAGTCACCGATGAAGACTTGATTCGTACTTGTAAGAAGCTTGGAAGATTCAGGGGTCGATCGATAGAGTCGGCCACAATCAGGAGCTGGTTAGATCAGTTTGGCGACGTCAAAAACCAACGATTGATGTTCAAGATACTAAATGCCGTTAAGATGTATGATAATGACAGGTCTCGGGGTAAGATGAATGAAGCCTTTGGAATCGTGTCTCGGACTTTGACGGTCAGAGTTGGTTCAAGGTCTCGGCGGTTAAGTAGGAGCGGAGTTGCCGTAAGTCACTTTGGTACTTCACTGGGTAAGTCTGGCTCAAGATATTGTCAGTTGTTTGCGGAGGAAAATCGTATTGCGGACAATTGGGTTGTTTCGTTTGATGCGGTTAAGCAAGCGCTGGAGCCAGGGTCCAAACAATTGCAAGGTATGCAAAAGCTTGTATTCGTGGACGATTTTATTGGTACGGGACAATCTATTGTTGATTGCCTTGGTGATGCGAAAGAAACACTCTGTCTAGCCAGCAAACAAGGTGTGGAAATTTTTGTGATAGTTGTTGCTGGATTTTCGCGGGGAAAAAAGCTTATCACTCAGTATGCTGAAAAGCATGGGATCGATATCCATGTCCACTGTTGTGATATTATTGATGGCGAAGGGAGAGTGTTTTCAGCTGAGTCGAAGGTCTTTGTTGATTCTTCAGAAAGGGAGGATGCTAAGAGGGTTGCCGAACTCTTTGGCGTTCGTTTGGAGAAACAGTGGCCTCTTGGATATGGCAATTTAGAGGGGATAGTTGTATTTGAGGATAACTGTCCCAACAACTCGTTGCCGATTCTGTGGTCCCAATCGAACGGTTGGGTTGCCCCTTTTCCAAGGTCATGAAGTGGTTGCTTGGGTTCCAATCCTTATTTGGTCTCATTCGCTCCGTTGGATGTTAGTTGTTACTCTGTGTTTTCCTACCCTTGGCGGACGGCCAGCGTGGAATGCACCGTAAGCCGCCTATGGTCTTCATTAGCCGAAGACGTCCTCCACCTATTTGTGGATACTGAGGCCGACATGGCGCGTCGTGCGTCCATCGATGGCCGAGTGCTACTTCTGCGCCACATGAGCGGTCGTCCACCGTGCCCGGATGTCTCGCACGCGATCCCGGGAATCGTTACCGCGGTCGCCCCAGCATTCGGGGCCAGTAAGCCCCGTCTCGGAGTTCCGGCACTGCCTCTGCTCGGTCGTGCCGTTAGCTGGGTCGACCGTGAAAACGGTGGCGTCGAAGCTGCGCTCCAGAAGATCCATATCCAGGTACTAGCGGTTGAGCAGGTTGTACTCGATCTCCTCGCAGAAGGCACGTTCGCTATGCACCGAGTACAGGGCGATCAGCAGTGAGGCCTTCAACAGTTGCTCGGGTGGTACCGAATCCCATCCCGCCGGCATATACATACGGTCGAAATCCGGCGAGAGCCACGTAAGAACCGTGTCGGCCGCCACTTTGGTCCGTCGCAACAGATGGTCCTGATGAATCCGCTTCTCTAGGTCCACGATTGCCAATAGCAGGCTGCTGAAAAACGCGGCCGGTTAGGATTGGGTCTGCTTGGCAACGGAG
>VXMJ01000094.1 GCA_009841145.1 Caldilineaceae bacterium SB0661_bin_34
TCGGAGACCGTCGGCGTGGACAAGGGCTACACCGAGGCCTACACCGACAGCGACGGGAAACGCCACGGCCAGGGGCTGGGCGACCTGCTGGCCGCGGAGAGCGATGCCCGCAAGGTGAAGGGCCAACGGCGCAACCGGATGCGGGACCTGGAGCAGAAACACCGGGATGCCGGCAACGTGCAGAAGGCGGACAGCATCCTCCGCCACAACCTGGGCAACCGGAAGTGGGACCGCCGCCAACAGCGGCACCAAGCCCAGGTCAGGGACTTCCTGTGCCAGGCCGCCCACAGCGTCGTCGACCGCGCCGGCACCATCGCCTGCGAGGACCTGACGGCCCCCATGAAGTCGGCCAAGGTCATGCACCGCGATACCCAACGCCGTCTGAGCGACTGGGTCAAGGGCGTGATGGCCGACACCCTAATCTCGATATCTCGACGCAGAGGCACTGCGTTGGTGTTGGTGAACCCCGCCTACACGTCGCAAATCGACTCCCGCACCGGACTCCTGCAGGGAAAACGGCGCTGGGATCGGTTTTACGGCCTGGACGGAGTCGTGTTGGACGCGGACACCAACGCCGCCCGCAACATCCTGGCGCGCATGTACGACGACGAGATCACGCTGTACACGCCCTTCCGAGAGGTCAAGCGCCTGCTCCGGGATCGAAGCGGGACCACGGTGGGGACGGCTCCACCCGGACTCGAGTCCGCCCACGCGGCCCACGCCGCCTGACGGCCGAGAGCGAATTACCCCAAACCCATAAGGTTTGGGGAACTGTAGCGCAACCTCTTTCTCGTCGGTGATGGTCATGGAACACCGACATCGAAATCACAGGCCGCCCCATCGTTGGGTGTGACGGCGCTTCCCACCCCGCCAAGGCAAGTGATCCCGAGGATTAGGTTAGGTGTCTTTGTCAACGGCCCCCGGGCAGATGCCCTGCGACTCGTCGAATGGAACCGAACTCACACCCTAGGAAGCGTACTCTTCCACGATCGCAACCCTGGATTTCGCAGCCCGCTCGCGGAGGGAGTCGAGGGCGGTGAATTCGGAGGAGGTGAGGAACCCCTTGGCCGCTTCGATATTGTCGAACTCTATGATCACCAAGCGCTTCGACCAGTCGCCCTGGACTGCCTCAGCGCTGTCGGTGCGCACCAGGTATCGCCCGCCGCCCGCAGCAATAGCCGCAGGGACCTTCTCAAGAAACTCCGCGTACGCCTCGGAGTCAATGACTTCCGTGTTTACGACGACGTAACCCTTCATTGCAACCATACCTCCCATCTGAACTTTCGCAATCCGCGCGAAGGTCGGCTCGCGAGAGCGTGGCACCCCATGGCTCATCGTTTCGACCTTTATCGTCACGATTTCCATGCCGTACGACCGACGATGCTTCGCACAGCGGTAGTGTACCAAGCCGGAAGGCGAAACGGGACGGCATCCGGAACGGGGCAGGGCGATTGCCTCCTCGCGTCCATTGAGATGGCCCAACTCAAGCAACTTGGCGACTTGACCTGTGCGACGGCCATGGGAATGACGCAGTCGAGCCGGTCCTTGCCAGGCCATCCCGCGCGCACCGCTTGGCGCCGTGGAACCGGAGACCAAAGTGCCAATCGACAGGCGATGCAGGCAGCCGCTATGGTTCGTCCCGAACAAGCCCTGCCCGTCTACGGATGCAGTCTCTCAAACTTGCACTCGATGTGGGGCGGATCCTCGGAATTCCTGCCGCGTTTGAAGTTCAGGTAGATGGCGGTCACTTCCCGGTCCTCCTCCATATACGGCCTGGCATAGCCTTGGGCGTGCAGTTGGTCCCGTGCCGCCTCCACTGAGGCGTTCAGCTTCACCTCGATCACGAAGACCTGGTCAGCGATGAACACCACGTGGTCGGCGCGACCGCCCCAGCTGTGAGACTCGGAGAGACTGAAGGAAGCCATCAACTGACAGAGAACGTGCATCACAGCGTTTCGGAGACACTGATCGTATGATCTGAACTGTGAACGATCGCTCGAGTATCCAACTGGACCGCTAATCGACAATTTCCGGCCTAGCGGTACTCTGCAGTCGTCTCGCATATTCAACCGTACAGCCAAATCACCAAGGTCACTCGAACATGCACACTGTCTCGTCCGATCTCCTGCAAAGATTCATCCAAGACGTTTTTGAAGCCGTCGGGGTACGTGTCCCAATTGCAAGTAGAGTCAGTGAATCCTTGGTGCTGTCGAACTTGCTTGGCCACGATTCACACGGAATAGTGCTAGTCAACCCCTACTTGAAGTGGCTCGAGCAAGGGATCCTAGACCCTACTTCCGAACCAGAGCCGGTACAGGAGACACCATCTGTTTTGATTATGGATGCCAAGCGAAACTTTGGGCAGTGGTCCGCCTTTCTCACCATCAAAGAGCTCATTGCCAAGGCGGAAACCTGTGGGGTTGCTGCCGGTGGAGTGACAAACAGCGGTCATGTGGGCCGCTTGGGTGAATGGGTAGAAATGGCAGCCGATGCTGGTTTCATCGGCTTGGCTTTCTGCAACGTCGGTGGTAGACGCGGTACCGTGGCACCGTTTGGCGGAAGCGAACGGATGATGAGTACGAATCCCTTTGCAGCAGCAATTCCACTTGAAGATCGCAATCCAATCGTGATCGATTTCGCAACTAGCGTCGTGGCGGAAGGCAAGGTAAGAATAGCCCAAAATAAGGGAGTTGACCTGCCACCTGGTTGCCTGCTGGACAAGCACGGCAAGCCATCGGTGAATCCGAATGACCTGTATGACGGCGGCGTGCTGTTACCGTTTGGCGGGCACAAGGGATCAGCGTTAAGTCTCCTTAATGATGTAATGGCAGGTCTTTTAACGGGAAGTGGTGTGCCTCAGGAAGAAGACGGCAGACTGAACAATGGCGTGTTTTTCATTGTGCTGCGTATCGAGACATTCAGAGCGCTGAATGCTTTCTTCGGTGAAGCTCGAGACTATGTGAACTTTGTCAAATCCGTGCGACCCGCACCCGGGTTCAATGAAGTTATGATGCCGGGAGAACCTGAAGCTCAAACCGCAGCCGAACGAAGGGCACAGGGAATCCCGGTTGACGATGTAACTTGGCACAATCTTACTGAAGCAGCAGCAGGAGTAGGTGTTGCAGCCCCCGTTGCTTAAGCCTTGCCAGCCAGCAAGCCATGTTGACGTGACGGGCGATGCAGTCACTCCAGGTGTAACCCAAGGATTCCAACAGTTTGAGATGATTGGCTACGGATAACCGACCTGGGTCAGTAGAGTCAGGATTGCGAGGAGAAGGCACGAAGTCTGCGTTCACGAAAATACCAGAGTCGTCAAGTCTGGTGGGGCTGGCTCCGTGGTCGCGGGACAGCAGCCACAAACGAGGCCGGCGGTCGATCCGGGGTGGTCAGGCCGCCGTGTGCCAAGCACTGTGCATGGCGGCTCTGTCCGTGCTTCGGCAGGCAGCCACCAACACTTCCATAAGGACCTGCGGCAACGCGGTCGCCCGCCGAGGGCCACCTTGGTTGCCACAGGAAGAGTGGCAATCTGAACCTTCAATATCTTGACATAGAACACAGATACTGTGTTGAAAGTCAAGCTTCGAAGGTTGTGGGCATAGAGTTTGGCGACCAAGGGACCTGGTCTCGGATCACCGCGTTCAGGATGAGGAGTTTGCGCATCGCGTCCACGAATGCCACCTTCCTGGGTTTGCTCTGCCATCCATGCCGGCAGGGTTGTTGCGGATGGCGATTACGGTGGCCATGTAGAGGATGATGCCGTTGTTACCGCCTGTGGGCATGCAGGTGCGCCACTCGATGCGGCCGTAGGCCGCGGTCAAGCCGGTCCTTGCCAAACCATCCTGCGCGGACCGCCTTGCGCCGCGGAACCGCAGACCAAAGTGTCATTCGACAGCCGCTGCAGGCAGTTGATCATGGTTTGCCCTAAACAAGCCCTCCCCATCTACGGATGCAGCCTCTCAAACTCGCACTCGATGTGGGGCGGATCCTCGGAATCCCTCCCGCGTTTGAAGTTCAGGTAGATGGCGGTCACCTCCCGGTCCCTCTCCATGTACGGCCTGGCATAGCCTTTGGCGCGCAGTTGGACCCGCGCCGTCTCTACTGAAGAGTTCAGCTTCACCTCGAACACGAAGACTTGGTCATCGATGAACGCCACATGGTCGGCGCGACCGCCCCAGCTGTGGGATTCGGAGAGACTGAAGGAAGCCATCAACTGACAGAGAACGTGCATTACCGCGCGGTAGGCTCCCTCGTTCGACAGGTTGTCGTAGGGAATGCCGTGGAACAGGGTCTCCAACTGCCTGCACCACGCTTCCTGGTCTTCAGTGCGCAGGGCGTCTCTCAACCGCTCCACGGGTACCGTACCGCCTCCCGGCACATAGGCCTCCAGCAATTCCTTGCCATAGGTCCGGCGCACCTCCAGATTGGGATATTCCACGCGCAATGGCTCGTCGCCGCCACCCCGCAGCGTGTAGTACCCCGTCTGCAGCATCACTGCCACGTAGTCGGGGTGGTCGATCCGATAACTGGAGCCCGCCTGGTAGCTGTTGCCGTCAACCTCACTCGGCAGGCGAATTCGGCCTTGCCGCACCAGCCGCACCAGGAAATCCGGCGAACCGGAGGTGGACCAGTGGGTGGGCCACTGTCCCCGTGCCGCATGTCTGCGCGCCGACTCGGAATGGAGGCTTTGCATGCACATCAGCAGGGCGTAGGGGTTGAAGATGGAAGGGGCCTCGGGTTCGGGACTGAAGCGGTAGCCATTGTAGAAATGGCTCAGTTCCGCTATGACGTCCCGTCCCCTGAACTCCGGCACGAGTTTCTGGATGTGGCGCAGGAAGGAACCGAAGTGCCGCGCCACCTCCTCCTCCGTGAAACCACACAGCGCGCCACACGCGTCCATCTCGGACAGGTCCTGGAGATTGTTGAGAGCCGAGAACAGGTTGACTTGGGAAAAGCGTGAAATCCCCGTCAGGAAGACCCCATACAGGTCCGCCTCACTGCTCTTGAGCACCCCGTAAAGGCCCCGCAACAGACGGAGGACAGGAGCCGGATCCACGTCTGTGCCGATGAATTCCACCAGTGGCGCATCGTACTCGTCCACCAGCACCACCGGCCGTACCCCGTAGTGGCGATGCAGTTCGCGGATCAGGAACACAAGCCAGTCCCGGGGATCGACATCCAGGCCCGGCAGTGGCCGACACGGCGCGGTCCCCCAAGGAACACCCCGGTCTTCCCATTCCAGACCTACGTTGCGCAAATGCGTGGTCAAGCCAATCCTGATCTCCCCGGCATCCAAGGATGTTGGCAGGGGCAAACTCAACCGGATAACGGGATGCCATCCGTGCAGGCCGTGCCAGCCTTCCGCATCCAATCCTTCCCACAACCAGCGTGGACGATTCCAGCCGGCAGGTGCTCCAGGCCAAGTGGCAGCTTCCGACGCGTCAGCCAATTCGTGGTTGGGCGGTACACCCTGAAACCACGCCTCCAAGGTGTTGATCAACAAACTCTTGCCGAAACGCCGCGGCCGGGCCAGGAACTGGTACTTATGTTCCAAGGATGGAATGTGTCCCGCGGCCGATGCTGAACGAACAGCCAGCAACCCGCGCAGATGAGGAGTCTTGTCCACATACAGACACTTGTCGCCACGGATCACCAGGAAGTCGGATTCACCCGTATGCAGCGGGGGCAGCTTCGCGTCAGTCATAGTCAGTTCCTGTCCGGTTCAAGGAAGCAGGCGGCAAACGCACCACTATCTGACCGTATGAGGCCAACATACATGGAAATACGACTCATGCTGTTGTACAGATAGGACGCACTCTGCAAACCAAAATGGCAACCGCAATACGGTTTTATTGGAAAGCAAATTGCAACCTTAAGGCCACGTCATGATGACCACTTTGGATTGCTAGTTCGCCGGGGGTCTTACCATCGATGTTCTTAGCGTAGGGATCGGCATCTAGTGCCAATAGGTAATCAACTACATGTACATGACCAAATCGTGCAGCAATGTGCAAAATCGTGTCACCTGCCGGAGTCCTGTCATCAATAACTGCACGCAGTGAATCCGAAAGCCCGACCATGGAACAAATGGCTTGATCGCTTCCGGCCTCAAGCAACCTCAGCAACGTGGTCAAGTGTCCGAAGGCTGCTGCCTCGTGTTGGGGTATCCAACCATTGTTGTCTTCAACGTTGACTGCAGCCCCGAATTCCAACAGCAAGTCGGCGGTATCAGACTTTCCATTGATCGCAGTCATGTATAACGGTGTATAACCTCGCTGAGAACGTGCGTTCACGTCTGCTCCGACCTCCAGCAACAGCAGGGCGGCTTCTGTCCGACCATCGATAGCTGCCGTGTGTAAAGGAGTGAAGCCGTCCCTGTCCCGGCAGTGTATGTCAGCACCGGCTGACAGCAGCACCGGCATGGCCTTGACGCTATTATGGACGGCTGCCACATGCAGAGCAGTCCGTTTCAGCTTGGGGATGAGAGACACCACATCCGTTCCAAAATCCAGCAGCACTTGCATCGTCTTGGTTTGGTCTCGTGCAACGGCTTTCACAAAGGGTGTATCACCACAACTGTCCCTAACCTCAGGATTAGCACCAGCCCTCAGCATGTATCGCACCTTTTCGTGGTCTCCCACATCAGCAGCATCATGCAAAGACATTTTCAAGTTTCCTGTTTATACTTGTAGATTTGACCCATCGTCGCCTGAACATATTCTATCATGTTGCAACACTAAGGTAGATGTGACAGTGTTCCAGTTTGGTTAATGTTGTTGGTCAGGATGCGACGCTAGCCTCTTGTGTACGGAAAAAGCCCTGTTGGTTGGCTTCAGGCCATGGACACGGCTTTAGGTGAAGGAAGTTAAGAGCCTCTCTTCTGCCTCCCAAGCAACTCTCAAGTCGCATTGGTAGGATGAATCGAGACCGTGTCAGCCCGTGACAACATGGACAGGACACATGATTTGATAACGAACAAATCAGTTTGAATTTTCTATATTTCAGCATATATAACCTATTAAGACTGTCTGTGGGGTTCCCCTACGCCGTAACAAAGGGGGCCATCGTACATCGTCTTCGTATACCATAGGGTCCATCTCGGCAGACCAGAACCACCTTCCGGCCCACCAAAACATCACGGTGGCCAGACTTTGCGTGGAGTTTAGGATTGGCTACCTCTATCCTAGTCCAGCCTAACAGCCGCGGACCACCAGATGGCTATCACGTTTTCTTGGGGCCAGTCCCTGCTTCGTCTGGGCCCCATGACGAATGTAATGCTCATCGCTTGGGCTCGACATTAGAAGTGCTTGTGACTTCATTCCAGTGCGAATACCTGGTCCTCAATTGAGGTTCCCCTTGACAGAGGCCTGCACGACGTGACCCTTCCCAATTCGATTGCACGCCTCTTGGGCCAACAGTTGCCCGGTTACCGGATCACCGCATCCTTTCGTGCCGACATTGGCAGGGACGAACGTTTCACGGACCAATGGATCGTCGCCGGACACACCGGACTTGTCCTTGTTGGGGACGACACCGTTGAACTTCTGCCGTGGCCGGAGGTGGGCACAATCGCCTGCCACCGTTATGTCGGCGGCGGCGGCATGACATCCGGTGCCGACTCCGATACCCGACTGATTGCCCGTTTCTCGGCCGCCCGGATGGCGGATGCCCAGAACTTTGCGCGAGTTGCGAATCTCATCCGCGCGGGGGAAATACCTGCGATGCCCGAGAGCGGGCTCGAAGCACCGCAGGACGCGCAGGCGGAAACAGACAGATCGGACCCCGACGGCCCACCATCCGGCAACATTCTGGTGCGGCTGTTCCAGTTGATGCCCAACAGCAAGTGGTGGCGCGTGCCCATCGTCGTCCTTGCCTTGGCCGGGGGTGGCATCGCGGCGGTTGCGTCACCCTACCTGGCAGGCCAATTCCTCTTTGATGAAGTCCTGGACACGGAGGGCCTGCACTCGGGCCGACTGGGCTTGGCCATCGGCCTTATCCTCCTGTCCCGGTTGGCGGAGGCAGCCTTGCGCATTATCTGGGGATTGACCAACGCGTCCCTGATCCACGACCTGGAAATCCGGCTCAAGCGCACCGCCTTCGCTGCCATCCAGCGCCTGCCCATGCGGTTTTTCGCAGACCGGCATACGGGCGAACTCATGGCCCGGCTCGAGCAGGACGCCTCGGACATCGCCCTGCTGTTCCACATCATGCTGCCTTCGTCCATCCACGGAGCCCTGTTCCTGGTCGGATCCCTGATTGCCATGTTGGCACTGGACTGGCAACTGGCCTTGGCGGTGATTCTGCCGTTTCCAATTCTGTTCACGCTGCTCCACCGCATCGTCCCCGAAGTCAACTCGTTGTATGAACGCACGTTCCGTGCGGAAGCGGAACTGCGTACAGTGACCAGCGACTCCCTGACCGGGATTCGCGTTGTACGGGCTTTTGGCCGACAGCAGCGCGAGCGCGCCCGTTTCGCCCGGCCCAACCGCATTGCAGCCCGTTTGGGGCTTCGAGCGGACGCCATGCTCGGAACCCTTCGACCACCCATGGAATTGGTGACGGAATTGGTTCTGGTCGGCGTCTGGGCCGCCGGTGCTTGGATGATTGCCCGCGATCAGGTGACCCTTGGACTCCTCATCACCTTCGCCGGCTACCTGGGACGGTTCTTCCAGCCGGTGGGTGAAATCGTGATCGCGATCGGGGATTGGGCCCAGGTGTCCACCGCAGCCCATCGACTGCTCCGGCTCGTTGATGCCGGGAGCGCGGTGCGCCAACCCCGCGGGGAGGCGACCGCGACGCGATTGCCCCGACACATCGTCCTGGAACAAGTGGGATTCGCCTATGAGCCCGGCCAGCCGGTTCTCCAAGACATGAACCTAACGGTTGGGCCGGGGGAAACCGTGGGCTTGGCAGGCCCCACCGGTGCCGGCAAGTCCACGACGCTCAACCTAATCGCCGGCCTCTATACGGCGGACGAGGGCCGAGTCCTGTTGGACGGTGTCGACATGCGCGACTTTCCCCCGCGTGCACTTGAGGGTCGGGTTGGGGTTGTTCTGCAGGAGACCCACCTGTTCCTGGGCAATGTGGCCGACAACATTGCCTATGCCTTTCCCGATGCCGGCCGCGAGGAAATTGTGGCGGCTGCCCAGGCAGCCAATGCACACGACTTCATTGTGGAACTTCCGGACGGCTATGAAACACAGCTGGGACCGGGTGGACATGCCCTTTCGGGAGGCCAGCGACAACGGCTGGCGATCGCCCGCGCCCTGCTGTTGGATCCGCCGATCCTGCTCATGGACGAAGCGACGGCCAACGTGGACTCGGACACGGAACAACAAATCCAGCAGGCCATCGAACGTGTCGCGCACGGCCGCACCGTAGTGGTGATTGCCCATCGCCTGTCCACCCTGCGCATGGCCGACCGGCTCTACTTCATGGAAGACGGAAGGGTGGTGGAGAGCGGCACGCACGAAGAACTCATGGATTGCGGCGGCAGCTATCGTCGGCTGGTGGAACGCCAACGGGCCGCCCTGGAGACCATTGGCGTCGGAGAGTAGAGCGCATGACCTCAAACGACAGAGACAAACCCTTGCAGGACCGGGACCAAGGACTCGCCCAACCCGCCGTGGTTGCTCCGGGCGATTTCCGATGCGAACGCACACCCGGAGGACTGGTGCGCGCGGTGCTTGGGGACGACATTGCCATCGAACCGGCCGAATTCCACCGGACCTTTCCCTTCTCCGCACCCGATGAGCTCATTTCCATTCGGGATTCCGAAGGAGTCGAACACGGTCTGCTGGCAGACCTCGCGGACCTCCCCGCCGAAACCGCGGAACTAATCCGCCAGGAACTTCGGAGGCGCTACTTCGCGCCGCACATCACCCGTATCGAAAAACTGACGGAGAAGTTCGGCCGGTCGCACTGGACGGTCCAAACCGACGCCGGTCCGACAAGCTTCGAGGTCCAGAACGAACACGCCAGCCTCCGGGACCTGCCGAACGGAATGCTTCTCCTCATTGACATCCATGGCAACCGCTACCTTCTGCCGCCCCGGGCCGAGCTCGACGGTCGCATTCGTCGCCAACTGGAAGCGATGTTCTGAGACCGATGGACACCGTCCGCGACTGCCCTGCCGAGATCCTGAGCGCGATCGCCGCCAAGGCATCTGAAGGCGATCCCCTGTACTGGGCCGCTGCCGACCTGACCTCCTCCGGCCATTACCAGGACGGGTGGCTGGTCGTCACACCCACGGCCGTACATCTGGTCATTGATGGCCGACTGGCCAACACGGTGGAACGAACCGACGCGGTCCGGTTTGAGGCACGCGTCATGACCGGTTCCGGAGTGTTCCTGGTAACCGGGTCCCAAGAAAGCCGAGCACTGGCCTGGTTCAGCCGCGGCCACGCCACGGAACACCAGCGCCTGGCCGCCGTCCTGGGGGCAGGCCCGCCGCCACCTCTACGCGAGCAAGCCGCTGCAGCCGACAGTCTGCTCCCGGTGCAAAGGGGCGGCTTCGCCCGGGATTGGGTGGCCGAACCCCTGCGGAACCCGCGGGCCACCCTCATCCGACTGCTGGCGTTCCTGCAACCCCATTCGGGAGCGCTCGCGCTGGCACTCGGTCTGTTTGCAGTCGCCAACGTGCTCACACTGCTGATCCCCCAGCTCGTGCGGATCCTGATCGACGACTGGCTGGTGCCCCGCAACATCGAACCGGTGCCGGTGCTCGGATTGATTGGAGCCATGGCCGGCACGTACATCTTGCGCACCCTGGTGGTGATTGGGCGCAACCGCACCGTCGCCCGCCTGAGCGCCGACTTAATCCATGACCTCCGGCAGGCAGTGTTCGCCTCCCTGCAACAGATGCCCTTGCGCTACATCGCGGACAAGCCACCGGGAGACGTGCTCAACCGCGTAGCCGTTGACACCGCCAACCTTAGACAGTTCCTGCAGCGCTGGGGTACGGACGGCGTCAGCCAGATTGGCCTCTTCGTGCTTCTCTGCGCCATCACGTTCAGCCAGGACTGGCGGCTGGCCCTTCTCACGGTGTCCACGATGCCGTTGGTAGTTCTGATGGCGCTCGCCGTATGGCGCATCGCCCGTTGGATGGAACGCACCCACCACCGCCTGCACGACCGCATTGGATCCCTGGTCCACGATACGCTGGCCGGCATCCGCGTGGTGAAGGCGTTCCGGCAGGAACCTGCGGAAGTTGCCCGGTACCGGGACTGGACCACCCGCAAGTACGTCATCGACGTGCGCAACCAGAAGATATGGCGCACGATGGGACCGGCGATCGACTTTGGGCTGCGCTTGGGGGAACTGCTCGTGCTGCTGGCAGGGGGCGCGCTCGTCCTTGCAGGGGAACTGCAATTGGGAGAACTGGTGCAGTTTGCCGCCTACGTGGTCCTGTTGGTGGAGCCCATGGCTTGGATGGGCCAGGTTCCACAGCGCCTGGTCGAGGCCCTGACCTCGGCGGAGCGGATCTTCGAGGCCATGGACCAGAAGGACGACCTGCCGGTATCCCCGAACCCCGAGCAGCCCGATGTACAAGGCAGAGTGAGCTTTGAAGGGGTGGGATTCGCCTACCGGCCGGGGGAACCGGTACTGGACGACTTTACCTTGGACATTGCGCCGGGAGAAATGATTGGACTGGTGGGTGCTTCGGGTGCGGGCAAGTCCACCGTCGCCAACCTCCTGCTCCGACTGTATGACGTGTCCACCGGACGCATCACGGTGGATGGTGTGGATCTGCGGGAGTTGGATCCGGAAGTCCACCGGCGGCACATGGGCGTGGTGCTCCAGGATCCGTTCCTGTTCTCCGGCACCATTGCCGAGAACATCAGCTACGCCCTGCCCGAAGCTTCCAGAGCTGATATCGTGGCGGCGGCCGGCATTGCCCAGGCCCATGACTTCATCACGGCATTCCCGGATGGTTACGACACGCTGGTCGGCGAGCGCGGGCAGCGCCTGTCAGGTGGTGAACGCCAGCGGATCTCCATCGCGCGGGCGGTTCTGCACAATCCGCGCATCCTGATCCTCGACGAGGCGACCTCCGCTCTGGATCTCGAGACGGAAGCCCGCATCCACGCGGCCTTGGCCGCCCTTACCGAAGGTCGCACCGTGATCGCCATCGCGCATCGCCTGGCCACACTCAGCCGGGCCGACAGGCTGGTGGTCCTGGACCGCGGCCGCATCCTGGAAACCGGCACGCACCGGGAACTCATGGAGGCCCGGGGCCGGTATTGGGCAATGGTGGAGGCACAGCGAATTCTGGCCGAATCCCGTACGCTCAGCGCGATTCAAAACAGCTAATACCAAAGCTGTAGTTCATACCGCTTTCGGCACCGGCGTCAGGTACAAACTTCAGGGCATCCGTCGCGGCCACAATCACGCCATCCACACCTTCTACACACGTCTGTGCCTGTGGGACAAACCCGAGAAGATGGTGCTCGTGGCAACCATGTACAAGCTGTTCCCCATTCTGAATGCGGTGGTCTGCGACCAAGCCTCTCGGCAGCAGAATTCTGTGCCTACGGTCATGGAGTCTTGCCAGCCAACACCGTTGCTGAGCAATTGCCTCGCAGTACACGGCAACGCCTACACCGCCTGTTTGAAATCGATGGCAAATCGATTGGAATACGATTTCATATCGATTGCACAACGGATAAGCACATGCTGTTCACGTAAACCAAGGGAACTGGTACAGTTCTCAGCCTACGTGGTCAGGGATCCGTATCTGCCGATTTCCGGAGCGGGTGCACCACACCGTTGTTGAGGCGCGGCTGTACCATGTCCGACGTGCCAAACCGTCGGCCAAGCGTCATTTGATCGGGAACACTGACACAGTCGAGCTCCCCAAGCCACCCCCGCGCCGTTGGAAAGCCACTTGACCGGCACCTGACGGGTAAATGGCATCAACGCAAGACTACAGTGGAGATCGCGATGATCACATTGCAAGAAGCCCACGAGAAAGCCAAGATCATCATTCGGGATGGCCTGGACGCCCAGTTCCAAGGCAAGGTACGTTTTCAAGAAGTTCGAATCACTCCGAGGCTAGGTGCCGAAGACGAGGAGTACCTGGACATACAGGTCATCTACGCCGGCGTGCCCGCTGACTTGAATCCAAGCCTATTGAAGTCACTTTACGGCACCATCGAGGACGACCTGCGGGCCATCGGCATCGAAAAGATTCCATCGATCTCCTACCGCGAGGAAACCGAGGACCGCGAGTTGTCAGAGTCGGTGTCGGCATCCCCACGCGGAGGCTAAGGTGTGATGCAGTGGCGGGACCTCATCGCAGCCAGTCGTCTGCTGGCGAGCATGTCGGACTCGGATACCGTTCCACTATCGGATTCTCTGAGAAGGGCAGTGAGCACGGCGTACTACGCCGTGTTCCACGCCTTGGCAAACAGCAACGCTGATTGTCTGATCGGACCACCGACCGATCCGCTGCTGGAACACGCATGGCACCGCATTCGACGCGGCCTTGACCACAGCCAAGCTAGAAGAAACCTTGAACAAGATCGCGACCGGTTCTCACCCCCAGTACAGGAGTTCATAACAACGTTCGCCGGGTTGCAAGACGCACGACACGCTGCAGACTATGATGCTCGGCGCAAGTTCACGGTGACAGAAGTCGATTCCTGGATCGACCTGGCGGAAGAAGCCATCACGGACTTCATGGATGTTGCACTGAACGAACGACGGGCAGTAGCGGCGCAGACACTCATCAGGAGACGTCCCAACTGATCCAAAGCCAGGCACTGGAGCCTTTGTTGTTGCAGCACCGGCTCGCAGGCCCTCGGCCCACTCTCCCAAATCGATGCCGGCGAGGGATGCCTGAGAGTGAGCGTAACCTTGGCAACCACCTATCAACACCCCGCTATCCGCGGCTCCCACACCCGTCCGAATCCGCAGGGCAACCCCAAGAAGGCAGTGCTCGGCGCAACCTCGCACAAGTTGCTTCGCATTCTTAAATCCGGTGCGCAGGAACCAAGGGGTTTGGCAACAGGACCCTATTCCCGCAGCCAAGGCTTGACACTCAACACGGTTGCCGAGCAGAAGTCTCTGATGTTCGCCCCTGCGGACAGTCCAAGATGTATTGCTTGCTTTTTTCTGCTCTGAAGTGGATCACGTTGTACTGTGCAGTGATCAATGCCTCATAACATTCCTCGCTCAGCGGTCAAGGCATACCTATCCGACTGTCTGGCAGAAAGGACCTATTGACGCTCTGGGACGTATCGCTCGACGTTGATCCGATCTTCGTTCTTGCGCGCCTGCGCGAGATCCCATGTGGTCTGCCGACGCAGCCAGAACTCGGCATTGGACCAACCTGCCTTCTCCAGCCGAATTGCCATCTGCGGGGAAATGCTTGCGTGTCCGTTCACAACCCGGGAGAGTGTGTGGCGGGCGACCCCTAGGACTCGCGCCGCATCGGTCACACTCAAGTTGAGCGGGTCCAGACAGTTCTCCTGGATGCTCCGTCCGGGGTGCGGGGGATTGAACATGGCCATGTTGCCGCCTCTTGCTAGTGGTAGTCGACAAGGTCGATATCGTAAGCATCGCCATCGTCGAAACGAAAGTTCATTCGCCAGTTACCGAAAACCGAGTACTCTAGAACCCCTTCAGATCGCCCCTTAGCCGGTGAAGACGGTGGCTGGGGAACTCGAGGTCCGAAGGCTTGCGGGCATCATCAAGATCCGCTGGGACGAGTGCAACGCGGCTGGCCAAGTCGGGACCTATCCTGCTCGCATCGCCGCGTTCGAACATGCGCCTGAGACCACGATGGTGGAAGCTTCAAATCATAGTGTGGTGTACCGGTACGCGGCACACCTGCCAATGAGTGATCCTGCATCATTGGGTGTACGACCACGCTACGCGCACTGCGATAGCTCACAAAGGCGCGGGTTCGGGCCGCTAGGGAACCGGTGCGGAATGTGGTCGTGCTGCGGGACATTCCGTTTACACGGGTCCAACCTTTGGATTCAGGGGAGGATGTACAGAGATGAGTGAGAGGGAACGGAATCAGGAGCACCACATACCGTCCGGCGTGCGAGAACGGTTCACCATCCTGCATGCAGGTTGGGAGCTGGACAACGTCGGCTGGATTGCCAACGACGGGCGTGTCTACACCACCAGCCACGGCAGCGCTCCGTTCCCCATGTCCATGGACGAGTTGAAAGCCAAAATCGAGGAAACGACAAAATCCCTGCACGGACTGGTCCGGGCGCTGGAGGCGTTGGACGAGGCGCAGGAAGGCGAATTGGAATGACCCGGAAGGCCACCCTGACTGACCGCCCAACGGACGGCCGTGGAATTGCAGTCACGACCATCGACGGCGTGGTCTTGGATGGGGAGACTACCCGAAGGGACGACAGCGACCACATCATCGTCAAGAGCCAGCGCGGCGACCACCCCAAAGCCGTGTCGATCACCGACATCGGAATCTACCCGTACCGTCACACGGACCTACAATTGGCCCTAAAGTGGAGGAATCCCTTGCGGAAAGTGAAGACCACGCCCGATCGTCAGGATCCCAGCCGATTCGTGGATCTGCCCGGCTGCGTGTTCGCGCCCGGAGAACCGCCCACACTGATCGATTCCGCAGGCAACCTGTGGGCCAAGTACTGCCGTGCCAAGACGGACGGGATCCCCGATGCCGCGAGCATTGAGGTGGAGCCGGCACGGCTGCAGGAGTTGTTTGAGCAGGGGGCTTGGCGGCGGAACTGGTCCAGGATCTCCAGCGCGCGGCCTTCGTCTCCGGGTCGATCCGCACATCGCCGTATCGTGCCGACACCTTTATGAGAGTGTGGGGCATGGAGACGTATTCCAACTCCATCCCATCGATAACAACAGCCTTGTGCTGGCCAAGCCAACGGAAGGACCCCATCAGGTGTATTGAGCCCATGAAGGACTTTGGTGCCGTCGAACTTGAGATTCTGTGGCAGCGCCTGATCAGCATCCTGGACGAAGTGGATCAGATCATCGTGCGCACCACGTTCTCCACGATCCTCAGTGAAAGCCGCGACTTTGCCTGCATCCTGACGGATCGCCACGGGGCATCGCTCTGCCAGTCCGTATGGAGCTCGCCCAGTTTCTGTGTGGTTCTACCCCGGACCGCCCGGGAGTTGTTGCGCCGCTTTCCCGTCCATGAACTGCAACCCGGCGACGTATTGGCCACCAACGATCCATGGCAAGGAACCGGCCACTTGCCGGACTATGTGCTCCTCATGCCCATCTTTCGGGCCGGACGGGTCGTTGCCTACATGGGCACCGTATCCCACATGTCCGATGTCGGCGGCCATCCCAACGAGATTGAAGGGTCCGATGTATTCGCGGAAGGGTTGCGAATGGCTCCCTTCAAACTTTACGAGGGCGGTCAAGAAAACGATCTGGCCTTCTCCTTGATTGGAGCCAATTGCCGCGCGCCCGACCTGCTTCTGGGGGACCTGCGTGCCATGGCCGGTGCCGCGCTGATAGCGGCCCAGCGGATCGAGGAATTCCTCGACGACTACGGAATGACGGATCTGGACGACCTGGCACAAACCATCCTGACCCGTTCCGAGCAGCTGATGCGCAACCGGATCGCGGCGCTGCCCGACGGCTGCTATCGGCATGAGCTGGAAATCGACGGCTACCTTGAACGCGTCTGGCTGCGTACCCAGGTCACCGTGAAGGGGGATGAAATCGAGGTGAACTTCGCGGGCACCTCGGATCAGACGGAGGCCGCGGCCATCAATGCCTCGTACAACACCACATACGCTACCGTGGTCTTCCCCTTCAAGTGTGCCCTGGCACCCGATACGCCCAACAACGAAGGGCTGTTTCGGCCCATTGCCGTCAATCCCCCTGTCGGCTCCATCCTGAATGCCCAATTTCCGGCTCCGGTCAAGGCCCGGGCCAAGACCACCAACAACCTGAACCAGTGCATCTTTGGAGCCCTCCATGCCGTCTTCGGGGAACGGGTTCAGGCCAGCAACGGAGGCATCTGGCCCTTCGTGCTGTCGGGTGCCGAGGAGCCGTACGGGAACTATCTGGTGGACATGCTGCCCCACGGGGGACGCGGCGGCCAGCCGACCATGGACGGCATGCTGCCGGTGGCCTGGCCCAACAACTCCACGATTACACCCTGTGAGGTCCTGGAAACCAAGGCTCCCCTGCACTTTCGGGCCAAGCAGTTGTGGACCGACAGCGCCGGCGCCGGCCGGCATAGGGGTGGTATGGGACAGGTGATTGTCTTCGAACATGTGGGACAGGAACCCATGATGTTCAACCTGACTCCGGATCGGGTGGCCACCGTGCCGCCGGGCCTGGCGGAGGGCGGGCCCGGAGCCATGGGGAAAGTAATCATCAACGGGGAACCGGTGGAGCGCTTTCCCCCAATTCTCCTGCAGCCCGGAGACGTGGTTGAGCTATGCATAGGGGGTGGCGGGGGTTTTGGTCCGGCCCACCTGCGGCCCGATGACCTGATTGCCCGGGACGTGGACCAGGGGTATCTGTCGCCGGAACAGGCCCGTTCCCAATACGGTTACGTCGCGCCTGCCGCCTGAGAGGCCGCGGTGCCATGTACCGGTTGGCCCCGGTCGAACCAAGTGCTGCATCCGGTTCCGTTTCACTGGAACAGCGCCGAATCCCTGATCCGTCCACCGGATCCCATGAATCTGGGATGCCGCCTGCGAACGCCCTGACAGGAGCTTTTCTTATTCGGACGGCAATGCTTCTGCACCGGCCTGCAACGCCCTTCCGGAACAGCTCGGAAACACCGCGTCATGTCCATTTGCGTTTTTTGTATGATGAAGGCAAATGTCGGTGTGCACCGTACCCGACCGGCATTCCTGCCCGGAGTCAAGGAGGATTCAGTCAGTATGTCCAAGCATTTGTCTCGACGCGTTTTTCTCAAAAGCACCGGTGTGGCCTTGGCTGGAACATTGCTCGCCGCGTGTATGCCGGCCACGCCGTCCGCGGACGGCGGAGCGGCCGCCGCCGCGGTGGACTTGGAAGTCTGGACCTTCGTCAACACCCACGCGCGCTGGTTCCGCTCCATGGGCGAGGACTATCAGGCCGAGGTCGACTTCGACTTCAACCTCGACGTGTCCGAGATCGCCTACACCGACATGCACGACAAGGTTCAGATCGCCCTGCAGACCGGCGGCGTCGGCGCCCCGGACATTGCGGATCTGGAACAGGGTCGCTTCGGCGGCTTCCTGCGCGGTGCCGATCCCGGCCTAGTGGACATCAGGGATCGGCTGAGCGAGGGCGGCTATCTTGAGGATCTGGTCCTGAATCGGGAAGCCCTGTACAGCTACAAGGGCAAGATTTACGGGGTGGAACACGCCCTGACCCCGGTGGTGCTGTACTACCGGGCCGACGTCTTCGAAGGGGCCGGCGTGGACATGGACGCCCTCATCACTTGGGACGACTTCATCGCGGCCGGTCAGGCAGTCTCCACGGACGATGTCAAAGCCACCAGCTTCTCGGCTCCTGCGGAACTCTATGTCCGCCAGCGCGGAGCCGACTATTTCGACGCCGACGGCAACATCACCCTGGATTCGGACATCTGCATCGAAACCATGGATTGGCTGCTGGCGCTGCGGGATGTGCACGGCATCGCCAATCAGCAGCCGGCCGGGGACGCCTGGTGGGCCGCCATTAACGAAGGCAAGTACCTGACCCAGACCGGCGCGGACTGGTACGCGGGTTTCTTCAAGGACAACGCGCCGGATCTCTCCGGCAAGTGGATGGCGCGCCCCCTGCCCGTCTGGGAGGAAGGCGGCTCCCAAACCAGTTGCTACGGAGGCACGGGGGCCTGCATCGTCCAGACCAGCGACTTCGTGGAAGAGGCCTGGGACTTCGTGCAGTACACCATGCTCTCGGTGGAGGGCAATGTGCGCCGCTACGAAATGACCAACCTGTTCCCGCACTACATTCCGGCCATGGACAACGAGCGCCTGCATTTCGCCGACGAGTATTTCTCCGGCCAGGATCTGGGAGGCGTGTTCGCCGAAGTGGCGCCCGGCATGCCCGCGCAGTATCAAAGTCCCTACCGTTCGGAGATGAACGCCCTGCTGGGAGCCAAGTGGCAGGCCATCTACGATCTGGAAGAGACGCCCGCCAACGTCTTCTCCGAGGTGGCCAACCAGATCCGCGACACCATGGCCGCGGAAGCCTGATCCCTCCCGCATACAGCTGTTTGCAGCCCGCCGGGGCCTTGTCCGGTCCCGGCGGGCCGTGCCCTGCCGTTCGCCATGGGCCTGAGGTCGCGCAAGCTTGCCCCCTACCTCTTCATAAGCCCCTTCTTCATCGGCTACGGAATCTTCTATCTGTTTCCGGTGCTCTGGGCTGCCCGTCTCAGCCTGTTCCAAATGACGGGCATCGGCAGCACTCCCGTGTTCATCGGGCTCGGGAACTATCTGGATCTGCTGCAGGACGATCTGTTCCGCAAGGCTCTGGGCAACACCACCTACTACGCCCTGGGCAGCGTTCTGCTGATCGCCCCCGCTGCCCTGGGCCTGGCGCTGCTGCTGACACGCAACCGCTTGAAGTGGCGCGAATTCTTCCGCCTGTTCTACTTCACGCCCAACATCACCTCGGGCGTGGTGGTTGCAATCATCTTCGGCCTGGTCTTCGAGCATGAATACGGACTGATCAACAACATGATCCTGGCGCCGCTGGGATTCGAGAAAATCCGGTGGCTGCTGGACGCCGAGTTCATCCTGCCGGCCATCATCCTGCTGGGGTTGTGGCGTTGGACGGGCATCAACGCCCTGTATTTCATGGCCGGGCTGCAGAACATCCCCGCCGAAATCAAGGAGGCCGCCATCATGGACGGGGCCGGCCGCTGGACCCTGTTCCGGCACATCATTCTGCCGTTGCTGCGTCCCGTCATCATCTTCGTGATGACCTTCGCCATCATTGGCTCCTACAACCTGTTTGCGGAGCCGGCGCTGCTCACAGGCGATGTCGCCGGCGGTCCCGACAACGGGGGGTTGTTCATGACCATGCTGCTCTACATGAACGGCTTCCGTTTCCTCAAGTTCGGCTACGCCGCCGCCCTGGGCATTACCCTGGCCCTCATCATTCTGGTCCTGACGTTCGTTCAGGTCCGCATCCTGGGCATGTTTCGGGAGATTTGAATGGCCAGCCGTCACCCGACCGCCGCGCAGGAGCAAGCCAGCTCGCGTGTCGGCGTTGATTCGGTCCTGACCTACATCGTGCTCTTTCTGGGAGTTCTGCTCACCGGCGCCCCCTTCGTATACATGATTTCCGGCTCGTTCAAGTTCGATGCCGACATTTTCGCCCTGCCCCTGACCTGGTGGCCCCTGGAACCCACGGGACAGAACTACGCGCGGCTTCTGGCAGGCGAGCAAATCCCCTATCTGCGCCAGTTCGGCAACAGTGCCTTCGTGGCCGTGTCACAGACCGTGTTGGCCCTGTGGGTGGCCACCATGGTGGGCTGGGGCTTTGCCAAGTACGAGTTCCGCGGCAAGCGGACCCTCTTTCTGGCCTTGCTGGCCACCTTGACGTTCCCGTTCCAGATGACCCTGGTGCCGCTCTTTCTCTTCATGGTCAGGATCCACTGGATCGACAGCTACCTGGCCATCGTGGTACCCGGAGCGGTGACCGCTTTCGGGGCCTTCTTCATGCGGCAGAACATGCTGTCGGTGCCGGACGAGTTGCTGGACGCCGCCCGCATCGACGGGGCATCCGAGCTGGGGATTTACGCGCGCCTGGGCCTGCCACTCAGCCGCGGCGCCTTGTCCGTATTGGCGGTGCTGACCTTTCTGGCCAGCTGGAACGACTACCTGTGGCCCTTGATCGTCCTGCGCACCACGGAGAAATTCACGTTCCCGATCGGACTGGCCACACTGGTCGGACTGTACAAAATCGAGTACGGCATGATTTTGGCCGGCGCGTTCATCGCCACGCTTCCCGTGGTCGTTATTTTCATAGCAGGCCGCAAATCCCTTCTCACCAATGTAACCTTGGGGGCTGTCAAGGGCTGACAGCCGGGACCGGACGGCACTGTTTCACTTTCGTTGAAAACAGTTTAGTTGGACATGAACGGCTCCTT
>VXMJ01000051.1 GCA_009841145.1 Caldilineaceae bacterium SB0661_bin_34
ACCTGTGTCGGCTGATTGGCCTCAAGCCCAAACCCGTTTAGATGCAATCGCCCTGGATCTCCCGTGCGATTGCTGGACAATATACTCGCCCTGCTGTCCTGCGGCAAACCGCAGGCGACTTTCATGGCCCATCTGCTGGCGCTGCTGCAGTGGCAACCCGGACGCGTCCTCACCGGCCTCAAGACCTACGGTGGCCGGCGGCCCGTACCTATGCGCGCTGGTTTGGGCGTCCCTTCCCCTTCGCGCGCCTGGCCGTGAGCACGCTGGCGGTGGTGCATCCGCAGGTGTCGAAGGGCCTGGGGCCGCTGCTGGCCGCCGTGGACGTGGAGGAGGGCGGCGCCTACCCTCTCTGCGCCCGGCAGTCCCCGGCCGCCGGGCGGGCGCGCCGGAAGGAGCCCGCCCGGCGAGACGGCCGCGGAGGTGGGGCTGGCCCTGCTGCGGGAGGCCCTGGCGGCCGGGGCCGGGGGCACTGCTGGGCGCGCTGGGTGGCCGTGGACGAGGGCTACGCCAGCCGGACTTTCGTCAAGGGGGTGCGGGTGCTGGGCCTGCACACGGTGGGTCGGTTACGACGGGACACCATCCTGCGCTACCGCTACACCGGTCCCCATCCACGCCGGCCGGGCCGCCGCCAACAGTTCGACGGTCGCTTCGACCCCTGCGACCCGACGCGCCTGACGCGCACCACCTTGGACGACGAGCAGGTGGACCTGTACCACGGCGAGCTGCCAGGCGCGGTCGCAGGCCAAGCTGGACTTCCTCCATGTGGTGTTCGCGGCCCTCTTCTGAGCTCGCTTGCAGGCCCGGCTCCGAGCGGACGCGCCCCTGGGCCCCTTTTCCCTGCACCAAATCAAGCAGCGCAACCTCGAGACCGAGATCCACAAACGCTTTGCCGCCCGCTCGGCCCGGGGCCGACACGCCGCCAATTGCGAGGCGCTGCGCAGCCGCCTGCCCCCTCTGGAAACAGGGCCTACAAGGCTCTGAACACGGCCCTGCCATCAACCCCGCACAACATTTCGGACCTCAAAATGTGTCCGAACCATAGACTCGCATACAACAACGTGAATCAAAACAGCCCCGGCAGATGCCGGGGCTGTTCAGCTTGCTCGTCCTCCGAAGGGTTCAGATCAAATGGTCATGGCTACATGGCCTCGGAGCCACCATCGCCATCAGGACATGGTCCGGAACCCCTTAGGGTCTCGGCAATGTCCAACTTTACCAATACAGGCTTTGTCCAAGTGCGCATTGTCGCTAGTCTCCTGGTTAGATTTCCGGGGTTAGTTCAACTGGTTGTTGAGATAGGCCGTCATCTTCTGCTTGTCAGTCCAATCGGCATTCCAAGAGGCTGTCGTAAAGACTGAATCAAGATACGCTTCGACATCATCGTCTTCGTCGATGCCACCGGTGATGTCGCTGTTGACCCTGTTGTACTCATCGTACGTTTGGTCCAGAGCCCGCAGATCATCCGGAGCCTCGAACATCACAGAAGCGGTATCGCTCATGGCCTTGTACTTGCCGTCAACCATGCGGCCCAGAGAGACGGACAGGGTCAGATCACCACCACCCTCGGCACTAAATACCACCTGGAAGAAATCGGCACCACTTGTCGAGAAGCTGCCATGCGTCTCCACCTGTTCGCTGGCCACGGTTCTGCCGTTTTCGTCCACAGCCTTGAACTGGTAGAGGGTGTGACCACAGTCGCCACCTTCATCCTTACAGTCGTCCTCAACGTCGCCGTCCTTGTCAAAGGACAGCATGTCGGCCTCGTTACTATCCTTATTATCAAGGATGGTATGGTCGAAGGGCCCGTAATCGGCAGGGTTCAACCATCGGAAGTAGTGCTGCCCCGCTTCGCCGTCGGCACCGTAGAGACTGAAGTGCGCGCCCTTGAAGTCGTCGTCGTTCAGATTAACTTTCCACCAATGCTCTACGCATGTCGCTGGGTTATCGGCAGGGGTCTCACCATCTGCACAAGGTGCAAACTCCTCATTTGCGTTGCTAGGCACGGTCACTGCTCCGTCAACGGCAATAGTCGGCCGCCAGTTAAGCGCACCCAAGAATGGTGCGCTCAGCAGCGTCGTGGCCGAACTGCTGTCCTGCGCACGCTGGTGAGGGCTGATTTGCACCGTGTTGTGGTTGACGGCGTAAATCGTCACATAGTACTTCGTGCCGGGCTCGAGGTTCAGGACCTGCGTCACATTGGAACCGACGACTGAGGGCCGGGCAATCAACGAATCCGACTTGTAGCCGTCCTTACCCACGAACTTGTAGGAGTTCCCTGGATCATCGTCGCCGGGCACAGCCTTAATGATGTAGCCATCAAACTCGAAGTCGGTTGGGATGTCCTTGAAGACGACTTCCAGGAGCCCGTTATCGATGTCACCGTCGTAGTCGAAGTTCACCAGGTCCTGGGCACTCCAGCTCGCCGGAGATTCCTTGGCCATAACACTGACGATTTCGACTTCATCCAGCATCTGGCTGGCACTGCACTCATCGGCCGCGGCGGAAGGCAGCGCCATGGCCACCATCAGCGTCAGGGCCAAGAGCGTCAACGTGCCCAGCCTGAACAATCCTCTCAATCCCTTCATATCACACAGCCTCCCATGGCGATTCTCCGATTTAGGCGGCGATTGTGGTCGCCAAGCACGATAACGACGCGCTGGGGTCATGTGACCCGCTATGAGATTAACTTTATCACAGGCAACTCGCCCGCTCCTATCGGCCGACGGCTGATTCCTGCCCTGAGGCCGAGGGTTTCAGACCTAATTCGGACTGCTATCTGACGTGCGTCGGATCGCACTCGGATCCTGGTCGGATGCCGCGTCTTTCGATGCTCCTGCGCGGGCTGCCGCGGCACCTGCGGACAGTCCAAATACCTTCCGAGACCGCCTCTGACGTCGCACCTGGCCACCGACCTTGGGTGCTGCCTTGGAGCATTCCGCCACCAGGCTACACGCCTGATGTGGAATTATACGGCCACAGTGAAGGGCCGGACGTCAATCCCGGGGCACTGTTTCACTTTCGTTGAAAACCTTTCAGGCGGACATGAACGGCTCCTTTTGCACGGTCCTGGTGGTCGGTCGGCTTCAAGGGAAAGGGAAGCCGTATATGTCCGTATAATACAAATCTAGTATAGTAGTGGCATTGAAAGGATGCCACTTGGCGGGAGGGGGCCATGGCCCGCAGGATAGCGAGGCGGCCCTGCATGCACGGTACCGGGCCGAAGCCGTGATCGAAGTGCGCACGCGCCTGCATGCCCTGTGGCTGCTGCGCCGGGGCGAGCCCCCGGCCGCGGTGGCGGCCGCCGTGGGTGTGGGGCTGCGCAGTGTGCACCGCTGGCTGCAGTGGTACCGGGAAGGGGGTCTGGCGGCCGTGTGCGGACGGCGCAAGGGCGGTCCGGGCAAGCCCTCCTACCTGACGCCGGAGCAGGCGGAGCAGGTGGTGGCGGCCGCGGCCCAGGGGGTGTTTGCGACGACGCAGGCCGTGCGGGACTGGATCGAGGCGCAGTTCGGAGTGGTCTACACCGTAGGCAGCCTGTACACCTTGCTGCCGCGGCTGGGGATCCGGTTGAAGGTGCCCCGGCCCCGCCATCCGCAGGCCGACCCCCAGGCCCAGACGGCCTGGAAAAAGGGGGGCTCGGGGCCTGCCTGAAGGCAGTCGGACTGCAGGCGGGCCAGGGAATTGTGTGGGGCGACGAGATGAAGCTGGGGCTGCGCGGCCAGGGGCGCAGGGTCTGGGCCCCGCGCGGGGTGGCCGTGACCCAGGCCGTGCAGATCGGCTGGAAGTACACCTATGTGGCCGTCGCCCTCGATCCGCTGACGGGGCGGCTGTGGTGGGCGTGGCAGAAGAACATGAAGGGCGAGGAGATGGCCCGCATCTGGGGTGTCTGGGCAGAGGAGCCGGCCATTGACGGCTGGGTCTGGGACGGGGCCGGGGGCCACACGGGCAAGGCGATGCAGGCCGTGGACGCGCCCCGGGTGGTGCAGCCGCCCTATGCCCCCGAACTGAACCCGGTCGAGCGCTTCTTCCGGGAGTTGCGCCGGGCGGTCGAGGGACGCGTCTATCCGGACCTGCAGGCCAAGCAGGCGGCCCTGGAGCCCATCCTGCAAGCCTGGCAGGCGGACCCCCAGCGAGTGAAGAAACTGTGCGGCTGGGACTGGATCCGCAAGGCCCTGACCAACCTGCCCGCGACACCTGAAACGCCTTGATCATACTGGATTGGTATAAGCCGCTTTCAACGAAAGTGAAACAGTGCCAATCCCGGCCTGACGGCGGAGCAGGAGCCTGGGGCATGGCTGGCCATCTTGGCCGCGACATGGGTGCGCAGCGTCCGGCAGGCCGGATGCTCCAGGTGGCGGCCGGTGTTCTGCACTTCGTGGAAGGCGCCTTCGATCCGTTCCCGTAGGCGGTTGAGCCACCACTGGAAGCCGACGGACCGGGCCGTGCGCTGGTTGATGCGCGCGGGGGCAGGATGTCCAGACTCCGGGTCTCTCGGTAGCCCTGTTGCCAGTTGGTCTTGATAAAGCCCTTGTCGCCGAGGATGCGGGCCTGCCACACCCAGTTCAGCACCTGCTCCCCCGCCACCCGCGCATCCGTTGAGGCCGACACCAGGTCGTAGGCCGCGGGTACGCCCGCCGGGGTGCCGAGCAGCACCAGCTTGTACCCGAAGTACTTCAGTTCAGGTTGCGGCTGACACAGACCCCGTAGGCGGCCGTGGCCGCAAAATCGCTGCGGCTCTTGTCGCGCGTGCAGCCGACCACGGGCAGGGGCTTGGTGTCCAGCAGGCAGGGGGCGGCGCGGGTAGTCCCCAACACCTCCGCCCAGTGCCGGCGCAGGGCCTCGACCCAAGGCCACAGCTGCCGGGCCCGGCGGTTGAACTGGCTCTGGCTGAGCAGGTGCGGAAAGAGGGATAGGTGGTTGGCCCGCACGAAACCCAGGAACTGGGTCTCCCCCGGAAAGGGCAGGAAATCCATGAGCAGCAGGAGCGTGATCACCTCACTGTCGCTGCAGCGGGGCTTGGCCCCGGCCTGGCCCTGGCGCCCGTCGGCCACATGGGCCTGGTACCAGTCGTCCACCCAGACGTAGACGACCGTGGCCAAATCCTCGAATGCTATACTGCGCGCCATGGGGAATCCTCGGAATGTGGTTGTTATGTGCTTTCATTCTGCGCGGCTTCCCCTTTTTGAGTCAACCTCCTCAATTCCACATTAGGCGTATTGTAGAAGTATGATCCGGAGTGGGCCCGCGGGCGGTGTCACCCAAACGGTCGTTTGCGGGACGGGGGAGAGGGCCAGTGCCTGATGTGCCGACACCTTCGGGCACTGGCCGTCAACGGTCGGATTCCAGCAGTGCGGCAGGAGCCTCGCCGGCAGCTGCTACAGCATGTCCTCATGCTTGAGATCCAGGTTGGTGGCGGCACGGTCGACGGCTTGGCCGACCATGCGCAGATCCTCGAAATAGGTTCGCAGCCGGTCGGACGCAAAGCTCACGATCACGCCGCCCTGGTCGGTGGTGCACGGGTAGCCAGGACATCGGCAGCATGGGTTGTTCTTGCCGTTGGAGGCCGGAAGGTAGATCAACGTCGGACTGCCGTCCTCCTCCGATATCTGGTACGGCGACAGCGCCCCGTGGGCCAGCATGTTGCGCAGGCACTGTAGGCACCAGAGAGCCTGACACTCGTCCTCGGACAGGCAGAAGGTACGGCGGAAGTTGTTGGCCACTGGGGTGAAGGACTCCCGCTGTCTATCGCTTAGCTGCGGGAAGAGACAAGCCCAATATTGCTTGTTGTGCCAGTATTCACGGGGTGCTTGATCCGGATTCTCGGCCGAGAACCGTTCCACAACAAGCAACCGCACCATCTGCGACTGCAGCCAGGCGATGGTGGAGAGCAGCAAACCGGGTGCGGTCAGAAACCTCATCCCCGGAGGGGTTTTGTTGATCATGACTTCAAGCACTCCCAGATGCTGGTCCCAGGTTGCCCCCGGCATGGATGCTCGCGTTCCCGGACCGATCAGTCCGTGCAGCTCCCGGTGGTGCAGGCGGATCAGCTCCCGCATGAGGTCCGCCAAGGTGTCGCGATCGCCGGGTGTGGGGAGCCACACGTCCAGAATATCCCCGTTCTCCAACGTCACCCGCACCCGGCGGTTGCCGCACCGGGTCGCCGTATAGACACCCCTCCATGGTACCGATGTCTGCTCGCTGGCTGCGGCGTGGCACAACTCGTTGAGATCCAGGATCAGGTCACCTTTGGGGAACGACAACCGTTCCATCCGGACTGTCACGGCGTAGAGAAACAACACCGCTCCCGATACCATGCCGGCAATCGTTGCCGCGACAGGATCCAGAAGCCACAGAGCGACTTGTGCCATCCAGGGCGCAGTAATGACGGACAACAGCCACGCCTTCAATTTGGTCGACACTGCCAATAGCCACGACAGGAACACCGCCGTGAAACCCCAAGGCAGGGCTTTGACAACTGCAATGACGGAGAATTCGCCTCGGATCATCAACCGACATTTTCGGTAGTGCGCCACGAGCTTGACCGAGGGTCGTGTGTCACACTGCGGCTCCGCCAGTAGCGCGAGCGGTACGTCGTCGAGTGAGTCGCACGCGCGCAGCCGGCCCAACAGGTTGGCCAACCTGTCGCGTTCGGGAAGATCGATGCAGTTGGCCACAGAGGTTCTCCCGGCAGGCAGTTCCTGGTCGGCCCTGCCACAGATGCACTCCGGCACTGGATCCGGAGCGGGGATTCAACCTAGTGCTTGTGTGTGACTAGGATGAAGGGTTACAATGGCGGGGTTGAAGCCATCCGTATCCGGGAGCCAACCATGACCGCCAAGCGCCACATCGTGGCCCTGACCAAGGCGCAGCGCACGGAACTGGAAACCATCGTGCATACGGGACACCGCAAGGCCTTTCCGCGGCGGCGGGCCCAGATCTGGCTGCAGGCGGACCAGGGGGCGCACGGACCCGGCCTGGCCGACGCGGCCATTGCCGCGCGGCTGGGGGTGGGCGTGAGCACGGTGGAGCGGGCGCGCCGGGCCTTTGTGCAGCAGGGGGCGGTGGCGGGATTGCAGACGGCCCCCATGGACCATCCCCGCACTCCCCGGCGGCTGGACGGGCAGGGGGAGGCGCGGCTGGTGGCCCTGGCCTGCGGAAGCCCGCCGCCGGGCTTTGCGCAGTGGACCGGCCAGTTGCTGGCGGAGGCCCTGGTGGCCGAGGGCGTGGTCGAGACCATTTCGGCCACGACCGTGAACCACACGCTCAAAAAAACGCGCTGAAGCCCTGGCGGTGCCAGTCCTGGTGCATGCCCGGCCCGCCCAGCGCACGCTTCGTGCGCAACCTGGAGGATGTCCTGGACCTCTATGAACAGGCCGAGGACCCGGACCGGCCCCTGGTCTGCTTCGACGAGACCTCCAAGGCCCTGCACGAGCACTTCCGACCGCCCACCCCGCCCCGGCCCGGACAACCGGCCCGCTACGACTACCCGTACGACCGCATGGGCACCTGCAACCTCTTCCTCTGCTCCGCCCCCCTCCTGGGCTGGCGCGCGGTCACGGTGCGCACCCGGCGCACGGCCGTGGACTGTGCCCACGTCCTCAAGGAGCTGGTCGACGTGCACTTCCCCGAGGCCGAGAAAATCGTCCTGGTCTGCGACAACCTCAACACGCACACCTCCAAGTCCCTCTCCAAGGCCTTCGACAAGGAGACCGCCAAGCGTCTGGCGGCCAAGCTGGAGTGGCACTACACCCCGCCCCACGGCAGCTGGCTCAACATGGCCGAGTGCGAACTGAGCGTCCTGACCCGGCAATGCCTCAACCGCCGCTTCCCCGAACAGGCCCAAGTGGCCGCCGAGGTGGCCGCCTGGTGTCGCTACCGCAATGCGCAGGCCCGACCCATCAAATGGCAATGCACCACCGCCGATGCACGCATCAAGCTGCAACACCTATACCCTTCATCCTAGTCACATACAAGCACTAGGCTTCGGGGTCGCCGGACGGGCGCATTGCCAACAGCGCGTCCCGCAACTCGATTGCCATCACGTTCAGCACTTGTTCACGGTCAATGCCGTTCTCGTAGGCGATCCTGCCAACCTTGCGGCCTGTTCGTCGTCGGGTTTGGACTGCTCGCCAACGTAGGTGAAACAGAAATCCTGTACTTCAAAATCCTGCTTTCCCTCAACTTCATCCCGAAGTTCAGCCGCGGTGCGCTGTGCCCAGGTTCCGGCATCCAGTTGCTCGGAAATGTCCTGGCCGAAGTCCGTGAGGCGTAAGGGACTTTCGCTGGCCACTGTGGACGGTGGTATGCGCTTGAGGATGTTCTTGATGTCCTCGCGCATCTCGGCCAGGATGTCTTTGACGGTATTCCTGTGCTCGTTGACGCCACCCACCCACCGGCCGGTGACGAACAGGACAGCGCCCAGGGCAATGGCCCCAACGGCGATACCGGCGATCGTTCCCCAATCTGCTAGGGAAATTTCCATGTTTGGACGTGTGTGGCAGTTTGCGGGAATGCCCGTACACCCGGCGGTCTACGGTCTGGCCGGCAATCGTACCACTTTGCCGGCGCAGCTGGTTTCGGCTGTTTCCATTTCTGTTTGTCAACGCCCTGGCCCGTCCCGTGCCCCACCGCAGTGTAGTGCCGCTCGGACTCCTGACCGTCGTCCTGATGGTCGCCGGCTGCGTGATGCCGGACAGGGACGAACCGCCCGCGACAGAAGTCGAAGAGGTGGTGGTCGCAACGCCGACCCCACCGCCGACGGTGATCGTCACGACGGACTCCAACGTGCGCGCCGGTCCGGGCATCGACCATGCGGCGCACTTCTGGCTGGCCACGGACACCGAGGTTGCGGTGACGGGCCGCAATGCGGACGGCACCTGGCTGCGGATCGGGCACGAGGGCCGCCCCGGCTGGATCTTCGGGGCCGAAGCCCTGGCCGCGCTGCCCGATACCACACCCAAGGACATGACGGCCACCGAATCTGTTCCGATCCGGCAGAACGGATGCCGGCACTAATGACCACGTTGCCGGTGACCGGGTACCGGAATCAACCCATCAGCACAGCCAGCGTGGATTCGACAGCTCCAAGACCCTCGTAAATCCTGTCGAACCGGTCCCTGACCCAACTTGGAGAGTCCAGGCGGGGACGGTACGGGTCATATGAAGAATGTGCCAGTTGGTTCCTGACTGCTGCCAATGAACCCAACTCGGACTTCATGAACTCGAATACGCGCTGATCAAGTTTCTCTTCCAATTGCTCGACGCTTACACTTCCGATGACCCAGGTCAACAAGGGTCTGAAGTGCCGCGAATAGGTGAAGCTGTGAGTACCGTCAACTTTGCGCTGTACAATCTTCCTGTTTTTTTGACGACGAATATGGCTGTTGGACAAATCCAATACCATGCGATCCATGCACTCTTCGATCCAGCCACAAACCTCAATGATCGCGATTTTTGCGCAAAAATAATGTTCCTTAGGGACTGTTGTTCTACTGTTATACCTGTCAATCAAGTCATCGAGTGTGTCGCGAATCTCGGTGCTGTCAATCATAGTGCCGAACCGGAGAAAACGCGAATGGCAGTTGATATTCGAGCCTCAACCTTTTCTCTGCGTGCAAGGCCTGCACTAAGAGCCGTCTCGGAAAAGGCATCTGACCGCAAGAGAGTTTCGAACATCTTCTGCGCGTCGTCGGCTGATCCGGCGGCCACGGACTCTAGGTTGGTCACTACACCTACCAATAGGGCTTCCAATATAGCAATCGGCCAGCGTTTGTAGGTTTCGCCAAATACTTTGTGCCATACCACTTCAACGGTTTGCAGAAATAAATCCCTCTTGGCATCAAGAAAATCATCGCTAGGATAGCGGTTCCGAAACATATAGTCGTTCAAAAACCTTACAAGGCTGTTTTTGTAGGTCTGCATGCCGTCTTGCAATGCAAAGAACCTCAGAATGATTTCCTGTCCCCTGAAACGTTTGGTCTGCAAGGGCCCGCGGCCATGGATGTCGAGCCAATGAGGGTTGTTGTCCATCTCATTGAGCAAGTCGTTGAACGGACCGGAATAAATGCAATTCCTTATTTCTTGGTTGTTCAACTTGTTGCCGCCGGTGTTCAACCGGTGGAAAATCGTGAAGATGTACTCCATATGGCTTGGATCGCTGGTGTTGCACCTGAGCACCGTGATGGGCAATGTCGTATTTTCGATCCGCTGGATCAATCTGAAAAGCTCAGGATTCCCTTCGCTGCTGTCTGTGTCCAAGTCAGGAATCGTCACGCCTGAAAGCACATCATCCACATCGGGTAGTTTTGACAATCTCCAATTGCCATTTAGAAACTTGATGATGGTACTCATCCGCTGCTGACCATCAATGACCTGCCAATTCCCCGTACGGAAGTCCATGCTGAAACACATGCTTGGGATTGGCAGGCTTTTGGCCAAAGAGTCGATGAACCTGGTTTGAGTGGGGTTGGACCAAACGTATTCGCGTTGGTAGTAAGGCTGAGTTTCAATTTGATTGTCGCGGCACATGCGATACAAGTCAGCGCATGACCTTAACTCGTTGAAAGCGAAAACGTCGTCTGGCGGCACCTTGACAAAATCGACTTCATCGAAAGTTTCAAGATCTGTATCTTCCAGGGCAGGCGAATTGATGCCATTGTTCGACACATCGGATTGGAGCAGGGTTGCCATCGAACTGTCCTCTTGGCAAAAGGCAGTCTAATCATACGCTGTTGTGAAGGCGTTGGTCAAGCATGGATTTCCATTGGGTACAGTTCAATCTTGTTGCTTTTGGTTTCAGGGCAGGGCGGAGGGTAACTAGCACTGCAAAGAGAAGTCGTGTGGTAGGTTGCTGGAGCCTGATTCAACCCGCGGAGTGCCGCCATTGCCGCTGTCCCGTCTCCGGCCCTGCAGTGGACCTTCGACGACCTGCTCCAGCCTTCCCTGTAGGCCTACCTGGACTGCTTCCGACCCCCAGGGCAAACGCAAAGTCGGTTTCAGGGCAGTGCGGCGGCCAGGATCCATGGTTGGCGCCCGATGCGGTCGCGCAGCAGCCCGATGGAGACGTCCGTTTCGCGTTTCCGTTGAATCGTGCGCAGCATGTTCAGGGCGGCCCGTCGCAGGATGGCCATGACGGCGGGCGCGTGTCCGGTGCGCATGCGGCAGTCGTCCTCCCGGAACGGCACGGCCAGGGTGCGGTGCAGGCCGTTCTCCACCCCCCAGTGGCCGCGCACCAGGGCCAGCAGGGCCTCCGCCTGCGGGGGGCAGCTCGAGATGCAGTAGCGGACGGAGCGCTGCCGGCGACCGCGGGGTCCGGTGCGCTCCGCCTGCACCCGGACCAGGCTGCGCAGGCCGGGCCACGCCTTGGCGTCCGCCACCCACTCGCAGAGGCCGGGACCGCCCAGGACCGTACCGGTGCGCCGCTCGCGGCGGCCGCCGTTGTGCTCGACGATCTCGCAGCGGTCCTCCACTTCCGGCGTGAAGGCGCCCCGGTCGGCATCGTCGAAGGCCGCCTTGACCTCCCGGTGGAGGGGCCCTGGTTGCGCTTGAGGGCCAGGACGTAGTCGGCGGCGTCGGCCCGCAGGGCCTGCACGATGGCCGTCTGGCAGCCGGCGGCGTCGATCGTGACCACGGCCCCCTGCAGGTGGATGCGGTCGAGCAGACGGGAGGGCCGCAATCTCGTTGCTCTTGCGGTCGTACGGTTCCTGGGCCACGGTCAGCCCCTCCCGCACCAGGAAGGCGCTCACCAGGTGCAGGGGCCGGAGGCCCGCGGCCCGGGCGCCCGAGCGGCGCGCCACCTTGCCGTCCAGGGCCAGGACCAGCTGCAGGCCGGGCAGGCTGGTGCCGTCGAGCAGCCACAGGGCGGCCTTCATGGCCGTCTCCGGGTCTAGCCGCCGAACCAGGCGCAGGTAGGTGTCGCGGGAGGGCGCGGGGTCGCCCAGGGGCAGCCACAGCCGGAACCAGGCCCGGTGGTCGTGCGTGAAGGCGGCCACCGCGGCCATGCTGTTGGCGCCCCCGGCCAGGGCCACGAGCAGCGTGGCCAGGAGCACGCACAGGGGGTGGCGCACGCCGCGCGGGTCGCGCGGATCGGGCAGTGTGGCCAGGTGGTCGGCGAAGGCGCACAGGGTTTCCAGGAGTTCCGGGTCGGGGCATGCGACAATGTATGACATGAGGGCTGCAGCGTGTCCTTTGAGGTATTGAGACACCCCATAAGACGCACGGCGGCCCCTTTTGTTGCGCTTGCGGCGACCGGAAACCGATCCCTGAATCGGATTGTCTGTGCTGGAATATTCTCAATCAACTCTGGGGTGTGTTCGCCGAGTTCGAGCGCAACCTGAATCGGGAATGGACCTTGGCCGGCCTGGCTGTGGCGCGGGCACGCGGCCGCACAGGAGGGCGCAAGCGCAAGGTCACGGACACCCAGTTCGATCGGGTCGGTCAACCGTACGATCTCGCGCACGGTTGACCGGCATCTCGACAAATACCCTGTATCGCCATCTCACACCTGACGGCGGGGTTCGCCGTCAGAGTGGGGCGGAAAGTTGGGGGGCTGAATTTGGAGTTTGGAATACGGCTTCTTCAAGTAAACTACGTCAAGATTAGGCTCGGACATCCCCGACCGCGCAACGGCAGTGGGGGCCACAGGCTATACCAAGGAAAGTGAATACCCGTGAGCGAGTCCCTACCTGGCCCGGACGCAGTGCCCGCCGCCTTTACCCTGACTGAATTGACCGCCATGGTGGTGATTTCGGGCTACAATCCCAACTTCATCAATCCCGAGTCCTTCCGCCAGAACGGTATCGTGGATGGCGACTGGAGCTGGGAAACACCAGCGGTGGTGGGCGGTAGCCAGACTTCCTTCCACTACACCAATGGGGTGGCGGTATGGGCCACCCCAGACTATCTGGTCGTGACTCAGAAGGGGGATTCGCTCCAAGTGTCGGAGTGTCAGGGACACCAGGTGGTGTCCCGCTATGTGGAGATCGCCCCTGCCAACGTGTTCCATGCCGTGGGCTTTAATCTCGAAGGCAACATTCGCCTTCCGGACGGGGCAGGACTACCCTCGCCCCTGGATCAACGCTTGACGCTGGGAGACACACAGCCTGCCTTTGAGATAAGAGCCTCGTACGAACAGGAAGGCAGGAATCTGGCCCTCTTCTGGACCGAACACCTGAGACCTTCCAACAAAGAAGACGAAGAAGATCCCCATCTGTCCCTGAACGGATATATCCGCTTGCCCGTGCCCGAGGCCAACGAGGAGAGGGAATCGCAGCAGGCTTTTGTCAAGGATGTGCTGGCACACAGGGAACGTCACCTCCGGGAATTCTGGTCTCTGATCCAGCAGTTGGCGGATCTATACCAACTCCGGGCATCGTGACATGGCGACGGCACAATTTCTGCCCTGGGAGCGGGGCCGGCTGGAACGCTTGTCCTTCCCACGGGAGAAGATCGCCGCATCCCGTCGGCGGAAGGTGTCCCGCTCAGGCTCCCATGGCACCTACACCCTGGCAACAGTCAAACCGGAACCAGGGGAGGCATCCCACTCGGAACTGATCCGATCCCACAAGAGATCCATGTTCACAGTTGACTATGGAGACAGAGGCCCCGCCGCATTCGAGGTGAAACCAGATCCGCCGAAGACCGTGGGGAGGCTAGTGCACGACAGCATGGATCCCTTTCGTCCCAGGCATCAGGCATATGGGCTGTACTTCGGCTCTGCACCTGAGACGAACCTTGCTGCCGGCTTCGAGACCGCGACATCAGCCAAAACTACCTACCGCTTCCTCGATGAACTCCTGGAGCTCCAGGAGTTCATCGAGCAGCGACAGGAGCAGGAAGAAAAACAAGACCGGCAACGTCTCTGGAACCGCCTGGACATGTCCTTTGCCCACGAAGACCTGGATCCGGATAAAGACCACCCGGCAGAAAGAACCCTGGGCCGAGCCATGTCCAGCCTCCGGGAGCGGCGCTGGCTGTTAGGATTCTGCACGGATGAGGAACACCCGGAATTGGCTGCCTCGCTCCTGCTTTGCCTGTGCCGGCTGCCGGCCCTGCACCTGGTGGAGTGGGAAAAACAGTTGATCTCCCGGGCTCTGGCCTGTGACGATGTGGAAATCCGGGACGCGTCCGTACAGTTGGCGGTCGCGTGGGGCGGCGATTATCTACAGGGTCTCCTTCAGTCCCATCAGGAACGCGAAGGCTGGCTTCACGACTACATCGGTTCAGTGCTGGCAGACTGGAGCATCTGAACTTTGTACTTGGTGCGCAATCTGGATCTTCGCCACTGGAGGAGACTGAAGGGCGGACCCCTGACAGCCCAAATCCTGTCTACCGATCTCCGCTGCCCCGGCAACGCCATGTCCTTCTGGCGTTGCCGGGATCCAGAGGATGAAACTGCCCTCCACGAAGTGGCTCTGGCCTTGGTGGCCGGCCCCCGACACCTGCGGGCTGTATCCTTGGTATGGCTTCCGGAAGCGCAACTGTGCGAGGCAGGGTTTGCGCTGCAGGATTCACCAGGCAACACACCCGTGGCGGATCTGAAGAACCGCCATGTCGATGTCCTGGACCTGAATGCAGAGCTTTTTGTCCGGTTGGCTGAGTTATTGAGAGCATCATTCCAAGACGGCAATCACCGCACGATCAACGAAAACCGACTCCGCCATCTGCTGTTGACGGCCATCCAGGAAGACCGTTTGCCGGTCAGTGAGCTGGAGCCCCCCCCTGTTGACTAAATTGCTGGGGCGGATAGAGGGAGAGTTCCGTCTGCTGGCGGAACAGGTCTATTTGGAAAGCGGACTGGCAGCACGCCTGAAATCATTTTGGGAAGCCGCAGCTTGGTACGACCTGAACGATGACGAAAAAAATCGGCTGGGCAACCTGCGGGGCAAAGTGGAACGCCAGCTGACGGAATCGAATCGCCCTGAAGACGCCCCTGACGGCGTTGACCTCTTGCGAGCGGTCCAGAAGAAGGGGCAGGATCCCAGCACCATCTTTGCCGTGTTGGAAGACAGTGTAGAAGGCTGAGGCAGCGCTTCATCGCCTTAAGCCCCCCGATCTGTATTCGGATCACCCGATCGCATGGATTCGGGTGATCGGGACCAATCTCGACAATTTCCGCCCGCCGACAAGGTGTTGGCCGAATCCGGGGAGAGGCCAGTGATGATGTCCGTGTTCTCCCATCCACAACCGTGTCCCATCTGGGACAAGGTGAATGATATCCAATTCGGGGCGTTGTTGAACCCCACACTCTCGCCGATACTCTACGACCACCCGCGCGCCGGTGGCTACTTCAGGCTGGAATATTCCGGTGCTGAGCTACTCAGAACGCAACCGCTGACCGACAGGCAAAGGGCCAACCTGAGCGACTGGATCTACAATCACAACCTCGAACATCGACTGTTCGATCTCTCGAATCTCCGGGAAGAGAATCTGCTTGTCCTGAACCGGGTTTGGGTGGAAGACAACCGGGATCGCACACCTTCGAGCCCGGACCGGATGTTGACATTCCTGCGCGAATTGATCCGCTGCAACGATGCCTACGAACAACCCAATGCGTCTCTGCTGCTTGCCGCTGGCGGTTGCCGCAGCAATACTGATAGGGATGAGCTTCTCAATTACGCCATGGCGCAGGGATGGCTGGGAGGGACGATGCCGGGAGTTGGCCCGTTCCACATCAACCTTCCCGCACGCATGCACGTTGAAACGCAGCTCGGCGTGCTCGGCCGCAGTCGGCAGGGATTCGTGGCGATGTGGTTCGACCCAAGCATGGACAAGGTGTACGAGGATGGGATCAAACCCGCCATTGAGGCCGCGGGCTACGAAGCCCGCAGAATCGACCGAAAGGAATTCGTGGGCGGGGTGTTCGATGAGATCATGGCCGAGATCCGTAAGTCGCGGTTCGTGGTTGCGGATTTCACCACCAGTCCTGAATCAGGTGCTCGGGGAGGTGTCTACCTCGAGGCGGGATTCGCCCTGGGTCTTGGCATTCCGGTAGTCCACACCTGTCGCGAGGACTGCAAGGCAGCCGTGCACTTCGACACGAGCCACCTCAACCACCTGTTCTGGGAGAATCCGGAGGACCTGCGGACGAGACTCAAAAGCCGTATCGAAGCCATCCTCGGACACGGGCCGTTCCGAACTTCCGGCCCCAAGCCGTGAGGACCCGGTCGTTCCTTCAGCTACACTTCGGCCATCCGTGCTGCCTGGTCCGGGGCTTCGGCACGCCATCGGGCACCCTCAACTTCGTGCGCCTGATGGCCCAGGGCATGGCCTGAACCCCGCACCGAACCCTGCTGGCAGGTAGGCTGCCGATGACGGCCCGCCACCAACATCAACGAAATGGAAACAGTGTCCGATTGCGCCGAGGTCCGGTCGTGGGTATCCGGAGGCGTTACAATGTGCCTGCAAGGATATCGGGCAGGGACAGGACCGCGATGGCTGCACAGCAGACTCTGGTACCGCCGGCCGCGGGCCCGGCGGAAGTTGGGGACCGGCCGGTTTCGGGAATCCGGATTGATGAGGAGGCAAACGGAGCACTTCCCCTGCGCGAGGATCCGAAGGCCTGGCGCGCGTTCCTTCGCACCCTGGGCCACTATGATCCCAACTATCCCTACAGCCCCGAATACGAGTACGGTCCCGACTGGACGGATGATCCCCGGTATGTGGCCGAGGGCGTGCGCCGCCTGATGGATCCGCAACACCGGTCCGCGCTCTTCTCCTTTTGGCTCACGCTCAAGCGCGGGTGGGGTGATCGGGTGCAGCTGGAACGCAAGATCCTGATTCCCCAGTCCATCCGCGAGGGTCTGAGCGCTGACAACCTGTATCGGGTCAGGATGGAGGGGGTCATCCCCGACGGGGTCATCGCGGCCCGTTCCCTGCCTGTGGCCCGGTGGTCCCGCACCGTGCGCCGACACGATCCGGAGCACCCCGACGAGCTGTACCTGGAGGTGGTGTCGAAGACGGAGCGGGATGTGCAGCGGGACACCCGGCACAAGCTGGAAGCGTATGAAGCCCTGGGCATCCGGGAGTATCTGTTGTACGACCCGTTTCGGCGCTTGGGCGACCGGCCGCGCCTGTACCTGTATCGGCTGGAGGGCCACGGGAGCCCCGCCTACGCCAAGGTCGATCCGGTACGGTGGACGGACGGGCATCCGTCCTACCGCAGCACGGTTCTGGAGCGGGAGATTCGCATGTTGCCGGCCAATGACCGGGCCGGGGACTTGGAGCCCATGGACAACGAACATCGCTTGCAGCTGTGGGAGCCGGCCCGGGGTGTCTGGTGGGATCCGGAAGTCGAGGTTCAACTGAATCTGGCGGCGAGCCGCGCCGAGGGTCGTGTTGAGGGCCGCGCCGAGGGCCGCGCCGAGGGTCGTGTTGAGGGCCGCGCCGAGGGTCGTGTTGAGGGTCAAATCGATGACCGGCGCGATCTGCTGGCGGCTATGCCTGTGGCGCCGGACGAGACGGTTGTGGAGGTTCTCGAGACCTTGGAACGGAACTGGCGCCGCACCGGCCTGGTACCGCCCATGGTGGAGACGGTTGAAGTGGCCGCGGGCCGACGGCCCTGGCATGCCCTCCTGACCGGGTAGGTGTTGCGCCTCCGGGGCATGGCAGTTGTGGGTCGGCGCATCGGTCTCACCGTCCGGGGATGCCTGTACGGTTTTGATGTCCACCCGTTGATACCCGGACCTGCAGGCCAATCCGGAGGGGATGCGGCAGCTGTACGGCTGGGCCAGGATCCGGAAGGCCCCAACCAGGCTGCCTGCCGACACTCCGGTAATCCAGACATGCTTGTGTTCGGTACCGGCTGATTGGATGGCCTTCCGTACCGCGTGCTCGTTGCCGCTTTGGGCTTCCTGAGCCAACATCAACGGGATTGCAACAGTGCTCGCCATGCCATGGCTTCCGGGGTCCGCCGGTGGTGGTTATACTGTGGGCACAGGGAACAGGAAGCAGGAAGCCCGTCATGGCTGCAGTCAAGGTTCCAACCGGAGAAGCGCAGAGGCAGGCTGCCGACGCGGCCCCGCGGGATGTCGCGCCGCACTGGAGTTTGGCACCGTCCGCCTGGCCGGGGGCGGAAACACCGGTTCCCTATCCCGCGCGCGCGTGGCGCACGCGGGTGCGGTTGCAGGTGTTGTCTGCATGGCAGGCGCAGCTGGAGGCCCTCTCGCACCACGACCCGGACTATATATACGACCCGGGACACGAGTACGCGGAGGATTGGACCACGGACCCCGCCTACCGCCGGGACGGGGTGCGCCTGTATCGGTACGACAGGGAGGGGTTCCTGATGCCGCCGGGCAGTTTCCACAGCCGGTTCATTGACCTTGTGCTCCAAACCCTGTGCCTGGTCCTGGGCCGTCGCGTGTGCCGGGAACCGGACCTGCACTTCCCAGCCCGGCTGGGCGCGGACCTGTGCCTGCTGACCCAGGAGGGCGAACTCCGCCGGCGGGTGGTTTCGGATCTGGCGGTCATGCCTCGGTCGTGGACGCTGACCGAGGCGCGGGAGCGTACGGTGGACGAGCGCATCATCCATATGGATGAAGACGACCCGGCCCCGGAACTGGTGGTGGAAGTGGTCTCGCGCTCGACCGAGGCGAAGGACTTCGAGGACAACCTGTCCCTGTATGCGGCCCTGGGCATCCCCGAATACCTGCTTGTCGACACCGGGGAGTTCCAAACGGACCCCAACATGTGGCTGTTTCGGCGGGCTGAACCGGACGGGGCCTACCACGTGGCGGAGAGGGGCCTGGACTTGACCGTCTGCGGCGTCCCCATGCGTCTGCGGCCTGCGGCTGTTCCCGGGAATGTGCCCGTGTTCCAGTGCCGGGACGCGGACACCCGGCAGTGGCACGATCACGAGGGCAGCCTTGAACGCAGGGGGAAAGTCCACACTGCCCTGCAGTTGTTGGATGCGGTCCTGCCCTCCCTGCCGTCGCCCGACCGGGCGCGCATCGAAGCCTCCTGGCAGGCGGCCGGATTGCCCGTCGAGGCCGTGCCCCGCATCCTGTCCCTGCAGGGCGAACCCGACCGCTGGCGGGAACTCCTGGCAACACCATCCGTACCGGAGGCTGCGCACGAATCCGAGCATCACCCCTCCAGCCCTTGACAGGTATTGGGCGTGGCTCCGGACGTGGGGGTTGTTATGGGCATTGGTACAAAATATCGTATAATCAAAAGGTTTATTTTGAACCGACAAAGCCCTGATCCTGTGTCTGTTCCCTGTCTTGGCGCACGCTGGGTCCGCGATGGCCGCCCACTAGGTCTGGAGCCATCCGGATTCCAAGCCTGTCGGTGTCCACCAGAGCCCGTCCCGAGGTCTTTGACAGGTCGTGGACTTCATTGGGGAGTCCACTTTGGCGACATTATGGCCATAGAACATATGTGCCAATACTTCTGTCAAACCACTGCAGCCACCGGTGCACACTGTGCAGCCCCACGTCCACTGCGTGCACACCTCCGGCTTGGGCTCGGCTCGGTACTGCGCACGCAGTGCCTCCGCCGTATCCTCGGTGGCCCACGCGATCCCAATCCCGGCCCTGCTCCCTGTCTGACAGCACCGGGGAGTAAGCCCTATGGTGTGCTATCATCCAAGCTCCTGCAGCCGTCTACCCCCACTCTTTTTCAATGAAAGAACAAAAATATTTGATTGCCTGTAAACAATTTCTTCAAAAGAATGCTAAAGGCTCAATAAGCGCATGAACAACCTTGAACGAGCCTTTGAAGAAGCCGAAGAGACAGCCGCAGCCCTTTTGAAAACTGTGCAATCGATGGCGACACAGGCCAAGCGGTTGCAGAAGGCGGCCAAAGAAGGGAACATCGCCAATCTGGAGAAAATTCATGCGAATCTAGACCAGGTCTTGGACGACTTGGAGACGGCTGTCGCCACCGCCCAGGAATCCTGGCCCTACTCGGACGATGATGTGGTCGAACATTTGCATGACGGCTATGTCGACGAACTGTTCGAGGTTGCCGAAGACCATGACTTGAGGATCTACGAGCGGGACGGACAACTGATAGCCTATCCCTCAATCTTGAGCATCGTCGCCAATGACCGTTCGGTCCGCATCGACCGCAAGAAGGCACCGGGAGTGCGTCCGTCCAGCCTTGTGGCTCTCCTCATCAAAACCCAGAAGAAGAAGCCAAGGTTCAGTGCTGGCGCCTTTCTCAGGGCATTGCACGGGGTGTACCTGGAGTTGACCAGGGAGAGAGGCAACCGTTCCCTGGTCGCCACGGAGACGGGACGGGTGGTTCCACTTGATCTCGTCTACCGAATGTTCACCTCGATGCCCGGCGCGAGCCGCGAGTACACCAGGACCGATTTTGCCAGGGACATCTTTGAATTGGAACGCAGCGGTGAGAAGGTGACCAGAACCGGTTGGGAGGTGTCCTTTCCTTCATCCACGGGCACCCGGTCCGGCAAAGGGGTGTTCTCCTTCATCGGGCCGGATGGTTCCGAGGCCAGCTACTACGGCATGCGGTTTGACAAGGCGGACCAGTGAACACGATTTCGCTCGACCGGTGGCTGGATGTCATCGATCGGCAGTATCTTGCCGATTATGTGGCCGGCGGCGGTGCCTCGGTCAAGGTGGCCGTGGCCGCGGACGACCTGCGCAAGGTGTTGATGGGCGCGGTCAGGGACCGTTGCGTCCGACGCAACTTCGTTGCCCTCGAGTTCGACGCGGCGGAACGGCGCGCCCATATGCCGCAGGACATCTTCTTCACGATGGCGGAGCAATTGGACTGGCGGGATCTGGCCCGTCGGCAAATCCTCCACTTGGCCGATCAGGAGGTCGGACTGATCGTGGACGGGGTGGCTCCGTCGGATTCGGTCAACATCTACGAAGCCATTGGCGAGGCCAATGATTTGCCCCGCAACGCGGTCCTCAGGGATTTGAGGCCCTACCTGGAGCGTCGCATTGCCCAGAACCCCCGCATGGCCAAGGACTTCCGCGTGGCTATGAAACACCTGTGCCAGTGCGAAACCATCGCGGACCCGCGTTATTATACCAATCCATTACAATAGAATTACTTGACATGTGAGAGGTTGCGCAGGGA
>VXMJ01000098.1 GCA_009841145.1 Caldilineaceae bacterium SB0661_bin_34
CGTTGCGGTCCAGGCCCAGCGCGCCGTCCGCGGCAGGCTGCTTCACCTGCTCCGCAGGCACCTCGTAGCAGACATACGCATACCACTTGGAGTGCTGTTCCGTGCCCTCCATGCGCACGCGCACGGTCAGCGGTTTGCAGCCCGCGTACGGGTCGCTGCCGGCCAGCCGCAGCCAACCGACCTTGGGCACGTGCAGCCGGTCCCCGTCCATCCGGACGGCCTCGGGAATGGTGAAGGCCGGCACGGTGCGGTGCCGGGCCTTGAACCGGGGCTTGCCTTCGTTCTCCGGGTCCGTCTTGTACCGCGCGTACGCGTCCGCCAGGTACTTCAGGCTGTAGCGCACCACCTTGTACGGGTAGTCCTTCAGCCAGGCATGGTCCGGGTCGTTGCGCAGTTCCGTGAACCGCTGGCCCAGGGTGAAGAAACTCGTGGACGGACCGGGTCCCATCTTCTTGCGGACAGCCTTGGCCCATGCCGTCTTGCCCTCCCGGACTTCCGGCCAGTTGAGAGCGGGCACGTGCATTTCCTTCCAGCGCGCGTACCGCCATTCGCAGTCGGCCAGCATGTGGTTCCAGACGTAACGGCAGGCGCCGGCGATGGCCGTCAGCAGGATGCCGGTGGCCGCATTGCCCGGAAACAGGCGCAGACGCACCGTGCGATGGACGGTGTCCGGGGCCTGCGTTGTAGAATCGGGGCTGTTGGGCATGGAAGTGCCAGTTCCGTGTCCGGCGGGGAGTCCGGTACCAGCCGGACTCTCGCATTTATGGACGCCATTATGCCACGGAACCCATCGTCAAGTCAGGAATATAATTCCCTTTGCTTTCCCGAGCGCGATCTTCCCGTCCTGGACACCTGTGACGTGTTGGTGGTCGACTGCAGCCTGGCCGGCATGGCAGCTGCGGTGCGGTTGGCGAGCCGCGGCATGTCGGTCGCCATCGTGGAACCGCGGACGTATCCGGCCCGTGAGATGACGGCCAAGGGCCGCACTTGGATTGACTGCACCGAAGTGGCGGGTTGTGCGCTGCCGGAACCGCTGGCAACGGCCTTTGCATCCAGTAGGGAAGACGAACGGGACGGGGTCTGGCCCCTGCATCAGGATCGATTCAAACTGGCCCTGGAAGACTATCTTCGTACGGCCGGAGTCCGATTGTGGTACGCCTCGCTGCCCGTCGGCGTGCTCCAAGGTGCGGACGGAGCCCTGGCCGGAATTGTGGTCGGCAACAAGTCGGGTCGGCAGGCAATTCGCTGCGGATGGGTGATCGACACCAGCGAAACGGCGTTGGTGGCGCGTCTGCTTGGCGCGGAGTTCGAACCTGTGTCGGGACCATCACGTGTAGTGCGCCGCATCGAATTCACCGGGGTTGAGGGACTTGAGGAACCCGTGTTCGAGTGGCATGTTCCCGGAACGGGTACTCTGGAACTGCAGGCATTCCCGGGCAACGGCGGGGACGGCCACGTCAACATTGAATACGCCTCGGTCCATGCGGTTGGGGCGAGTGATGCGGTGAGTGCGACGGCGCGGGACCTGGCGGCGCGGCGCGTGGGGGTGTCCCTAGTCGAATCACTCAAATCCGGTCATCCAGCGTTCGCAGACGCGGTGTGGGCCGGATCCAGCCATGAAGTCGAGGGGGCGTTCACGACTCGCCTGGCTGTCCGGCAGGTTTCGGAAGTGGGGGCTGAAGTTCGGCTTCCTGCAACTGCGGTTTCGGAAGCTGCAACACTGAACGCTGCCTGCTTCCTCACCGGGGTCCCGGGCGTGGTATGCCTCAACGATGCTGCCTGCCTGCTCGACGATGTCGCCCGTGCGCTGCGGCACCCGGTCGCGGCGAGCCAAATTGGTGTAGCGGTTGCAGGTTTGGTTACCGAGCGGAACTCCATTCCGGAACCTGCAGGTTCGCGTCGAATCTGCATCGCCGGTGCCAGGACTGCCGTGAAGGAACAACCGGTTCCCCAGCGCGGGGTGGAGTATGCAACCGTCCGTGTTCCGGCAGTCCGCCTCCCGGAACTGGACGCGGTGGATTCAGTGATTGTCGGTGGTGGCACATCGGGAGGCATCGCCTCCATCGCGTCGGGGACGTCCGGTCTGCAAACCGTCTTGGTGGACATGAATCCAGGCTTGGGCGGGACGGGTACCTATGGCGGCATTCATGCCTACTGGTTTGGCCACCGCGGCGGCTTTTCCGGTCAGGTGACGGGGATGGTCGACGACATGCATGTTCGCACGGGACATCCCACGCAGCGCGGCGACATTCCCCAGTGGAACATCGAGTGCAAAATCCATGCCCTGCACGAAGGGGTGATGGATGCCGGGGTCGTGCCGTTGCTGAACGCCATGTTCATTGGCACCCTGGTCGAAGGCAACAATATCCGTGGTGCGGTGGTCGCGACCCGCTACGGTCCACTGTGCGCCTTGGGCCGGATCACGATTGACTGCACGGGCGACGGCGATGTGGCCGCGTTCGCCGGGGCGTCCTACGTGCTGGGTGCCGGACGCGACCACTCAATGATGTACTCCTACATGGCCCAGGTGATCAGGCCGGGACGTCCGCGCAACGTAAAAACCCGTTCGGTCGACGTCACCAACGTCGAGGACTACACGCGCGGGATCATGGCTGAGCGGCGCAGTGCGAACGCCGGGGATGTGGACCACGGCATCTATTTGGCCCCCCGCGAAAGCCGCCACATCCAGGCCGACATCACGCTGACGCTCACCGATCAGCTTGTGCGGCGGGCCTTCGAGGACGTGGTGGCGGTGATGTTCAGCAACAACGATATCAAGGGACAGAGCACATCCGATTGGATTCTGATGGGCCTACAGTCTCCGCATTTGGAGATTGAGATTCCTTGGCGGGCGCTACTGCCCGTCGGCTTGGAGAACATCATCGTCTCAGGGAAGGCCTTTTCGGCGACACACGACGCCTTGGCCGCCCCGCGCATGCAGCCGGACATGGAGAACTTGGGTGGTGTTGCCGCCCTGGCCGCCGCCCTTTGCCTACAGAGGGGCGAAACCCCGCGGCAACTGCCGGTGCGTCTCCTGCAGGAGCGGTTGGTGGATGCCGATGTCCTGCCCGAACGAATTCTGACCCGCGATCTGGAACCACTCCGCTTCTCGGAAGAGGAATGCACAGCCAAATGGGCGCGCTTCAATCCGGATGTGCCGTTGCACACCTATTCCGACCAGCGAAACAATCGGCGGTACCCCGGACGCATTGACATCGCGGACCTGATGTGCATGGGACCGGAAGTTGTGCCGTTCCTTGCCGAACGGTACGCGGGTGCGGAAGGTGCGGCCAAAGTGCTTTTGGCGCAAGTGCTGGCAATCCTTGGATCGGATCGGGGCATGGATACGCTGGTCGAGACTTGCATGGCTGAATTGGCGCAGGACCGTCTCCCCGTCCAGGAGGATGCCATCGTCTACAAGGGCATCCCGCCGGACCAGAATGCAGCATCCAACGCGGCGTTCCTTGTCTACAGCCTGGGGCACGCGCGGGATCCGCGCGCCATCCCCGTGTGGCGGCGGGTGGTTGAGCTCCTCAGGCATGAGAGCCCCGAGGACTTCATGGACAAGGATCGGTCGATGTACTACTACGTGCCGGCCGTCTGTTACGGGGTCGAACGGCTCGGTGATCCGGCTTGCATTCCCCTGCTTGAGAAGCTGGCCGCCCATCCCGCACTCAGCGATCAACTCGTCGCGGATCCGAACGCCCTCGGAGCGGACTATGTGGAGGAGCGGTTGGCCTATCTGGAGGTATTGGTGGCCCGGTGCCTTGCCCGTTGCGGCAGTCCGCAAGGCTATATTCGGCTAATCGACTATTTGCAGGATGCACGTGCCATCCACACGGAGCATGCCCTGACGGAGCTCGTGCGCATTACCGGTGAGGACTTCGGCAAGGACCCGGCGCGTTGGGTTGATTGGCTGGAACGGCACGCAGACGACTTGGAGCCGGCTCCGTGGCACGATGTTTCCGACGCGGTGTGCGCTTGGGACGAAGAGATTCTCGTCGACCCGATCCATGAGCAATCCGAATTCACATTGCAGGAACCCAAGGCCGCTGCCGTGTGACACTCCGGAACGGTGAACCCGATTGCAGTCATGGATGTCGGGTCTTTGTCGACGATCTCAAGCTGCCGGTAAGCTTTGATGTCGATCTCACACGGTAGGGTCGCGCCGCTGGGGAGCATGCCCAATGGTTGGGTAGTGGAGTCACACCATGCCGTCTCCGTCCAATCTTGAGTCCTCTTGCGCGAACTAGGGTATCGGAATGGGCGGCGATGTCCCCCGATAGGCTGGCAAAAACGTGTCAATAAACTGGTGCTCCCCGGGTACTTTCAGCGTAGAAATCAGTGCCTACAGACTGTGCCAACCTGCAATGGCATGAAGCACTGGAGCACGGTGTCCTCCTGGGCACGTAGTTTCCAGGTGGACACACGCGTAAAATGCAAATTTGTCTGCCGGCTTGGATCGGGGACCTGAACCAACGAAACTGATCTAGGTATTTGCGAATTCAGCGAATTTGGCCTAGTGCTAGACTCGCGGGATCTGGGTTGAAGGCTTCGGGCGAAGCCTGGAGCGGGAGGCCCTCTTTTTCGTGCTCGGAAGGTGAGCCATGGACAGACATGAGTCGAAAGGAGTAGGGAAAGAAAGAAAGTTCTCGCGGCGCCGATTTCTGCAGACGACCTCTGCCGTGATTGGTGCGGGTTCTTTGGCAGCCTTGGCTGGCTGCGTGGCACCGGCGGCGCCGACGGGGCCTGCCGTCGAGGCCTACGAGCTGCGTTTTATCAAACTGGCCATGTCGGATGTGATTGCCGATTATTTCCATGACACGGTGATCCCCGAATTCGAGGCAGCCAACGAAGGTGCCACCGTCACGGTCGATATGAGCACATGGGGCAACCTGGGGGAAAAGCTGCTAACCAGTTTCGCAGGCAACATTCCCGTGGACCTTCTGGAAACCGGCAGTGACTGGGTTGGGCCCTATGCCAAGCGCGACCAGTTCCTGTCGATAGAAAGCTACGTGGTAAATCAGTACCAGGATGAGATAGTGGACTTCTACCCGGATATGGTGGAACTCTCCCGGTACGGCGGGGATTTGCGGGGCCTGCCCTATATTCTTGACATCCGCACACTGTGCTATCGCAAGGACCACTTCGAGGAAGCAGGCCTGGATCCCGAAGTGCCCCCGGACACCTGGGACGACCTGGTGGATTTCGGCACCCGGCTGTTGCAGATGGATGATCAGGGCAATTTCGAACGGGCCGGTTACCTGCTCAATGCCGCCGGACCAGGTGGCGCCTTCTTCGAGTACTGGTATCTGCTGGTGCAGAACGGTTCGGGAGTCGTGATTCCATGGGGGAGTTGGGATCCTGAGGACGTGGCTTTCAACGGCCCGGAAGGCCTGGAAGCGCTTCAGTTCATGTATGACCTGATCCACACCCACGCAATCACGCCCATGACGGGCATGTCCAGTCAGAACCCAAGCCTGTCTCCCCTGGGGGCGGGTGTTGCCTCCATGCACAATACAGGGGCTTGGGAAATTGGCAACTGGAAGCAGAACCAGGCCGACAACATTCACCTGTTGGGTGTGGGCATACCGTTGATGAAAGTCAGGCGCCTGCAGTATGCGGTGCCCAATGTCTACGCAATTGGATCCAACACGCGCGATGCCGACAGGTCTTGGGCCTTGATGGAGCATATGGTTTCAAGAGAGACATTGACCGGTATGCTGGGCCCAGTGAGCCAGTCTCCTCCGCGCATGTCGATAGCGGCGGAGGCCGAGTACATGCAGGATCCGCTCCTGAAGAAATACCAGGCCATTCCGGAAGAGGGGTGGGGTACGACCACGCCGCAGGCCGTCGACTTTCCCACTCTGGAACTGATCGGCCAGTATGTGCAGGCCGCGCTGCGGGATGAAATGGGACTGCAGGCCGCCTTGGACGCCGCGGCCGCGGAAGTGCAACAGAAAATCATTGAGGCCCTGGAAGCGTAGGCAGTTATCAGGGGCGTTGGATCGGCCCTTCTTCATCCGGTTGCACCAAAGCCGGGTGACGCGGGGCCGATCCGAGGCGGTCCGGCAACGGACTAGACGGTGTCTTGATGGCCGCGCGCTCAGTGGCGACAACGGTGCCGGACAGTTTCTGCCGCGTCCAGGGATGATTTGAGCCCGATGCCTTTGCGGATCGCGATCCGGGACCAAGGCTGTGGTCTCCTGTCCGATTGGGGGAATTCCAGGGGTTCCGGACGAGTCAACCCGGGCTGATATACGGGATGTCAATCACTACCCCGGCCCGCGGTGAGGGCTGGCCCGATCGGAAAAAGGGCAAGGGATTCGGTATCACGCGCCAGGAGCGGGCAGCTGCGTTGTTCATCCTGCCCTTGATGGTGCTCTTGACGGTCTTCTGGATTGTCCCGTCCCTGTCTTCCCTCTTTTTCAGTCTCACCAACTACAGCGTGGTCAGTGCCACCCGATGGGTGGGGTCGGAAAATTACCTGCGGTTGGTGGACGACTGGCTATTCTGGCGCTCATTGTTGAATTCCGCCTATTTTACGGTGGGCAACATACCCTTGTTGCTCGTCTGTGGCCTAGCCCTGGCCATTACCCTCAACAGCGCGAGGCTGCGTCTCCGTTATCTGTACCGAGTAGTGTTCTATCTGCCGCTGGTGACCTCGTCCATTGCCTTGTCCATGGTCTGGCTGTGGCTCTTTGATCCCCATCTCGGTCTTCTCAATTTGCTCCTGAATGCAGTGGGGCTGCCTTCGCAACCTTGGTTGCAGAGCACCCAACAGGCCATGCCTTCCATCATATTCATGAGTGTATGGGGAGGCGTGGGTGGCACCATGCTCATCTACTTGGCGGGCCTTCAGGGAATTTCGGAACAGATCTACGAAGCCGCCCAGGTGGACGGTGCCACGCCCTGGCAGTCGTTCTTTCACATCACATTGCCCCTCCTGAGACCAGTAACCCTTTATGTTTTGGTGACCAGCATCATCGGCTCCTTCCAGATATTCGGTCCCATCTACGCCATGACCCAGGGCGGCCCTGCCTTTGCCACCACTACTATCGTGCATCAGATCTACATCAACGGCTTTCGTTATTTCAACATGGGCTATGCGGCAGCCCAATCCTGGATTCTGTTTCTGTTGCTGCTGGGTCTGTCCATCGCCAATCTGCGTCTCATGACCCGCGGCCTCGACGTCTGAGCGCCTTGGCCAAAATCACATGACAATTCCTGCGCACGTCGAGATTGCCTCTCCGCACCGGAGGAACCAGACCGGTCTGTACCTGTTTCTGTACCCTGTCCTGTCCCTGGTGGCCGTGTCCATGTTGATCCCGTTCCTATGGATGTTCCTGACGGCGCTCAAGCCCCAGGCGGACATGTTCCAGGTGCCTCCTCTGATTTTCACCTTGAGTTACACGATGGAGAATTTCACCAGGGCATGGACCCGAGGGAATTTCGACCGTTTTCTGGCCAACAGCATGGTTGTCTCGACATCCATCACGACCCTGAACCTGATGGTCACGTCCTTGGCCGGCTATGCCTTTGCCCGACTGCAGTGGCGGCTTCGGGAAGTGTTCTTCGTAATCGTGCTTTCCGTCATGATGCTGCCCGGGCTGATAGCCCTGATCCCCACCTTCCTGATTGTCAAGGCGGTACCCCTGGCCGGCGGCAACAACCTGCTGGGCCAGAACGGCACCGGATGGCTGGACAGTTTCCCGGGCCTCATATTTCCGCTGGTGGGCAGCGGCTTCTATGTATTCCTGTTGCGGCAGTTTTTCCTCACCTTGCCCAAAGAGTTGGAGGATGCCGCCCGCATAGACGGCAGCAGTGAATTCAATGTCTTCTGGCGCATTATCCTGCCTTTGTGCAAACCGGCTTTGGCCGTCGTGGCCCTGTTCAGCTTTCAGTATTCATGGAACGACTTCCTCTGGCCGTTGGTCATCATCCAGAGCGATCGCATGCGTACCGTGCAACTCGGGCTGGCCCTTTTCCGTACCCAGACCCGCATTAACTGGGGTGTGCTCATGGCTGGTACGGCCATTGCCACCATACCTACCGTTGTGCTGTTTTTGTCGTTTCAACAGTATTTTGTACGGGGAATCGCCCTGACAGGCATCAAGGGCTGAGGGCGATACAATCGCCGAATTGGGCTTCTCGATGCACAGGGGGACCAAAGCTGCCTGGGACGTGTGTCTGGCAAGCACAATGATTTCCTCTGCGATGGCGGAGACGGCGGAACGGAGACATTGGAGAATTTCACATGCCTGATATCCGAATACCGACCACCGAAGGACACGTCCCGGCCAAACGGAGGCCTGATCCCCCAATGTACCCCGGTGGGATGGCAATCGATCGGGAAGAGGAGCAGGCGGTGCTGGAAGTGCTGCGGACAAAGCGCTTGTTTCGCTATTACGGGCCGGCAGAAGGTGAGTCCAAGGTGGCGTCCCTTGAGAAGGCCTTCGCCCAATTCATGGGTGCCGAGTACGCCGTGGCAGTCAACTCGGGAACATCCGCGCTCATCAGCGGATTGCAGGGTCTCGGTGTGGGGCCAGGCGACGAGGTGATCGTGCCGGCCTACACTTGGATTGCATCGGCGGCCGCTGTGCTGACCGTGGGGGCCATACCTGTGATTGCCGAGGTGGACTCCTCCCTGACGTTGGATCCGGAGGATGTCAGATCCAGGATCACCCCCTATACCAAGGCCATCATGCCCGTTCACATGCGCGGGGCACCCTGCGACATGAAGTCCATATTGGAAATCGCCCGGGAGTATGGCCTCAAGGTGCTTGAGGACACCGCGCAGGCGGACGGGGCCAGCTATGGAGGCCGGCGACTGGGTTCCATGGGCGATGCCGGATGTTTCAGTCTGCAGTTCAACAAGATCATCACTTCCGGGGAAGGCGGCATGGTCGTGACGGGAGATGAAGAGGTCTGGCGGCGAGCCCTGATGTTTCACGATGTGATAGGCGCCTCCCAAGCCGGAATTCCCCGGGAGCAGATGCTCTGGGGCGCGAACTTCCGCATGCCGGAACTGCTGGCTGCCGTGGCCGGCGTACAGTTGCGGAGGCTGCCGGAATTGCTGGAGGCCATGCGCGTACGCAAGCGTCAGCTCAAGGAGGGTATCGCCGCCGTGGCCCTTGAGCACGGGTTTGAATTCCGTCGGCTGCACGATGAGGAAGGCGATGCCGCCATATGCCTGATCTGCTACGCCCCGGATGCCGCACAGGCCAGCCGCACGGCAGCAGCCCTGCGGTCCGAGAACATTGGTGCCGGCACTCTGTACCATCCGGAACAGACCGACCACCATGTCTATGCGCACTGGGATTCCATTCTGGACAAGCGAGCTTGGACAGCCCTCGGTTCACCATGGGCGGCTGCACAACGGGACATCCAGTATGCAAGGGACATGTGCCCACGGTCGCTGGACTGGCTGGCGCGCGCGGTGCATGTGGATGTGAGCCCATCGCTGACCAATGAGGATCTGGAGGAAACCGTAGAGGGTTTCCACCGCGTCCTGGCCGGCCAATGAAAATCAGCCGCGGCTCGGCCAGTCCGTATCTTGCCGGGTACTTGAGGTTGTCGGAGGCCCAATCCGTGTTGAAAGAGGTTTGCGGTCAGCCCGGCCGAGACCTATCGTTGGCACATGTACCGGGCAGCATTGGGTCCATAGTTCACGGCGGAGAAAAAATATCCCCGTTTGCTGTTGCCTGCGCCCTGCGCGGGTACCAAGTCGGTGCTACTTCCACTTCAGCGCGACGCCAGTGTAGGTGTCCTTTTGGTTCAGGAGACCCTGATAGGCCTCCTCGATTCCCTCAGGATGCATGCGGTGCGAAATTAAGGGCTCCAGCTGAATGCGCCCGTCCTCCAGCCACTCGAAGATCATTTTCTGCTTCTGGTACTGGGACGTGTCGGCGTTGACGGCCGGATAAAACGGATACTGCCATTCAAGGGCTCCAAGCACATTGATGCAACTGTAGTGCATCTTGCCAAAGAAGTCCGTCAGGTTTCCGGTGACCGGAGCCCGCGGCGTTCCGAGGATCACCAGTTGTCCATGCCTGCGGGTGGCATCGAGGGCCTGCATGCACACGGCGCTGTGGCCGACCGCCTCAACTACGATATCGGCCCCGGTGCCGCCGGTCAGTTCCAGGATCCGGTCCTGCACCTCCTCGGGCGAACCGCCCACCTGCTCCGCGACGCCGACTTTGGCGGCCAAGGCGCGGCGCTCGGCGACCGGATCCACGGCGATCACGCGACAGCCGATGGCTCCGTAGAGCTGGGAGGCCAGATTGCCGACAATGCCCAGCCCGAACACCACGACCGTGGGCGAACCCTTGATTTCGGGCACCAGAATGGATGTTGCGGCCACGCCAGCCATACGCGAGGCAACGGCAATATCGCCCGGTAGGCCGTCCGGCACCGGGTAAACCAGCCGCTCCTCCTTGAACTTGGCCCAGGCCTCGTGTTTGGCATAGGTGAAGACTCTTTGTCCCACGTCCGCCCTGACAGCCTCGGAACCCTTGGCCCGGACAGTGCCCACGTTGGCATACCCTGAACGCCACGGATACTTGCACCAGCCGTCTTCCTGCCAGACCTGGGGCTCCACGCCCGTATAGTTGGCCAGTTCGGTACCGGAACTGATGAAGGTCCACTCCGTCTCGATGAGCAGTTCGTCGGGTGCCAAATCGTCGAGGTCGATTTCCTCCGAGTCCAGGCGTACCTGGTTTTGGTAATGGACGTTGACAAAGAAATTCCGCATGTCAGAAGTTCCGATTGTGGCAGTCGATGGTTGTCAATTGAGTCGCTCAAAGATGCCAGCGGCACCCATGCCGCCGCCGACACACATGGTGACCATGCCGGTTTCCAAGTCGCGTTCCCTCAGCTCGGCCAGGATTTGCACGGTTAGTTTGGAACCCGTCGCGCCCAAGGGATGACCCAGGGCGATGGCTCCGCCGTTGACGTTGGTGTGTTCTTCGTCCAGCTCAAGGCTGCGAATCACGGCCAGGGCCTGGGCTGCGAAGGCTTCATTGAGTTCCACCAGGTCCACATCGTCCAACTCGAGGCCGGCCTGCTTCAGCGCCTTGGGCACGGCCAGGACCGGACCGATACCCATGGTTTCCGGATCCACTCCGGCCGTGGCGTAGCTTTTAAAGCGCGCCAGCGGAACCAGGCCTTCGGCACGGGCTTGATTCTCGTTCATCAACACCACTGCGGCCGCGCCGTCGCTCATTTGGCTGCTGTTGCCGGCGGTGACAGTGCCTTGGCTGTGGAACACGGGTCGCAAAGCAGCCAGCTTTTCGGCCGAAGTGTCGAAGCGAATCCCCTCGTCGCGGGCAAACGACAGGGAACGGGCTTCTGCGCGGGAGCCGTTGCCGACCAATCCCTCGACGTCCAGGGGCACGATCTGGTCGTCAAAGCGACCACTTGTCTGGGCCGCGCCGGCCCGTTGGTGGCTGCGCAGGGCAAAGGCGTCCTGGTCCTCGCGGGAAACATCGTGTTCCCTGGCCAGGTTCTCGGCCGTCAGGCCCATGTTCAGATAGGCACCGGGACGCTGTTCCATGAGGTCCGGATCGGCCCTGAACATCTGCCCTGGTATCGGGACCCGGGACATGCTCTCGACCCCGCCAGCCACCACCACGTCGGCGCTTCCGGTCATGATTTGCCAAGCGCCCATGGCGATGGTTTGCAGGCCGCTTGCACACTGGCGGTTAACGGTCTGGGCGCTGACGGAGACCGGCAGGCCGGCTTTGAGGGCTACCAGGCGCGCGACGTTCAGGCCCTGTTCCGCCTCGGGAAAGGCACAGCCCACAACGACATCCTCGATGCGTTCAGGATCAACGCCCGAGCGCTCCACGGTGGTACGCAGGACTTGGGCGAGCATGTCCTCGGGACGCACCGCGCTCAGGCTTCCCTTAACGGCGCGGCCTGCGGCGGAACGCGCAGCTCCTACGATTACGGCTTGGTTCATGGCATTTAGTTCCGAAGTGGCTTCTTCTGCGTCAACATGTGGACGATGCGATCGCGGCTCAACGGTTCGCCGGCCAGGGACAGGTTGGCTTCCCGTTCGAGATCCAGGAACCATTGCTCGTCCATCCATGCCGGACTGGCCAGGCGGCCACCGCACAGGACATTCGCGAGCTTGGTGGCAATCAGGGCGTCGTGTTCGCTGATGTACCCGGCCTCCCGGTACATGAACACCTCCATTTCCAGATTGGCCAGGCCGTCGCGTCCCGCCGCATAGGTATTTTGGTGCACTGCTGGAGGCATATAGCCCAGATCCAGACTTCGTTGCAGCTCGCGCACGGCCCACGGCAGCAATTGGCTGCGCCTGGTTACCAACGAGGCCTGTTGTGGAAGGTAGCCCATTGCCTGGGCATCTCGGGCGTTGTCTGAGACCTTGGCCATGGCCACCTGGGCATGCAGGTTCTTGAGTACTTGGTGGGCATCTCCGCCGCGGTCCAGGAATTCCCGTGCCAGGCTGCGGCGCACCAGTTCCTTGCATCCACCCCATCCGGGTACCAGGCCGACCGCCGACTCGGTCAAGCCCAGGCACGCTTCGGGATGGGCCACCACGCCGTCCAGGGACAACAGCAGTTCCACCCCGCCGCCGGCCGCCATGCCCCGCACGGCCGCCCACACCGGCTTGGGCGCCTGGCGCAAGGCCAGGAATGTGTCTTGGCCCAGTTTGGCCAGCCGCTCCAGTTCCTGCCAGTCGGCGGCCTCGAGCAAGGCCAGAATCAGTTTCAGGTTGGCACCGGCGGAGAAGATGTCGTCGTCGTTGGCGATGATGAGGCCGGCCGCGGATCCGTGCAACCGGTCGCATGCCTCCCGGCACACCGACAGGACCTTCTCGTCGATGGTGTTGAGCACCGATCGGGTTTCAAGGAACAGGATGCCGTCCTGGCCGGTTCCCAGGCAGGCCGACTCGTTCTCCGCGATCACCTGCCCCGTGCGCATGGCATCAGCATAGGCGTGGTAGTTGACCTCGGCCGGGACGGGGTTCATGCCCCCGCGGAAGTTCCAACTGGTGCGCTTGCCGTTGGGCGATCGGTGAAACGACGTGTCGGAGGATGAGAGCATCCCCGCGGTCCACTCTCCCGGATGCATGCCAGACTGTCGCATGCGGTCCAGGGATTCGGGTCCCAGGGTATCCCACAGTTCAAAGGGTCCCAACTGCCAGGCGAAACCGGTGCGGATGACCCGGTCGATGGCGTGGCAATCCTCGGCGATCTCTCCGGAAATCTGCGACAGATAGGAGAAGACCTGACCGTGAACCCGCCACAGGAATTCGCCAAAGCGGTTGTCCAGTTTCAGCAAGGCCGGGAACCGTTCCGCCAGCGGCATTCCGTGCAGCGTGTCGATGGCTTCATCGCTGAACCGAGGTGCCGGCACCCACGACAGACGGCCTTCGACCGCCTCGGCCAAGTCGAGCGACAGGAATTGCCGCCTGCCGTTCGCGTCGCGTTTCGTGCGGTAGAAGCCCTGTCCGGTTTTGCTGCCCAGATGGCCGGCTTCCAGCAAGGCCGTCATCATGGCTCGGAACCCCTCGTGGAAGCGGACCGACCGACAGGGATCGTCTGGGGTGAGGTCGTCCAGGTTGCGGCACACTAGGTCCATCACGTCCAGGCCCACGATGTCGGCGAGCCTGAAGGTCGCCGCGTTGGGACGTCCCAGCAGTGATCCGGTCAAGCCGTCCACTTCGGCCACCGTCAACCCCATGTCCAGGGCCGTGTTGATCGTCACCTGATGAATGAAGGCAAACAGACGGTTGGCGATGAAGTACGGAGTATCCCGGCAAATCACGGTCTCACGCCCCAGCCGCACACTGCTGAAGGTCCCGAAGTCCGCCAACAGCGCAGGGTCGGTTCCGGCGTGGGGAATCAGTTCCAGCAGTGGCAGGTAGCGGGGCGGGTTGAAGAAGTGGGTGCCCATGAAACGGGACGCGAAGTCCGCGGGCAGTCCTTCGGCCAGCATGTGAATCGGCAGCCCTGACGTGTTGGTCGTGATCAGTCTGCAGGCCGGATTGAGGTCGGCCAGCTTCTGCAGCAGGGACCGCTTGGTCTCCATGTCCTCGATGACGGCTTCCAGAACCCAGTTGCTTGCGCCCAGGGCCGCCTCCAGGTCCTCGTCCATGTTCCCGGGCCGGATCAGGGCTCGCGACTCCTTATGGACCAGGTTGGGCGGGCGCGCGCCCGCCATCCGGGCCAAGCCCTGCCACGCCAGTTGGCTGCGGCCTACCTGGATAGGGGCAACGCCCTCGATGTTGATGTTCGGGTCCGGGTCGGAGGCTAGGTCAAGGAGGTGTACCCGGATACCGGCATCTGCCAGTAGCCCGGCGATGGCGGCGCCCATGGTGCCGGCGCCCAGCACGGTGGCGGTCTGGATGTTCAGGGTCATGGCTGGAGGTTGTGGGATGGACCGGATGTTGTTCGGGAATCCGGGATTTGCAACGGCTTTTGCAGGCCCACCCAGGCCGGCTGGAACTTGAACCCAAGCCGACGGTGAATGTGCCCAATGGAACTGTCGGGATCGCCGTGGGCAACAACCTTCGCGTATTCCTGGGCCTTGGCACTGCCAAAGGCGTGCAGTTTAAGCGCGGTGGCCACACCGCGCCCGCGCCAGGCCCGAGCCACTCCCGTGCGAAAGGCTTCTACCGCTGTGTCGTCGTCCGCCGTTGCCCGGAGTTCGGTCATGCCGATCCAATCCGTTCTGTCTCGTGCAATCCAACACAGGTAGGGATTGAAATCCTTGGCGTTGAGGTGTTCCTCTGCGAACTGCTGTGCGGAAGGTTTTTCCAGAACTTCCGGAGCCACGGCCTCGGCCTGAATTCGGTAAGCCAGATCGCGGAAGCGCTCCATCCAGTCGGGACAGTCCTCGGTCAACGGAGCAAGGGGGCGGAACCGTGCCGGGCTCGGGTCCTTGCAGGTTTCTGCCAGCCGGATCATGTCGAACTCCGCCAAGTCCAGTTCGGCATCGGCATCGCGTCCGACTTCGACGAAACCGTGCGCCTGAAGGAATTTCATGCCTCCGATTTGATCTTCCCGACAGCCGCTGCCCAAGGTTCGCATGTCCGCAGTCGGTGCCCGGTCCAGCAGATCCCGGAAAATGCGCGAGCCAATTCCCTGCCGGCGATGCGCGGGATTGACCACCACATAAACATGAAAGGCGCCGGACTCACCCAGCCAGAAGGCTTCGCCGCAGGACCCGAATCCTGCGACGGAGCCGTCGAATTCGCAAACTCGCTGATCCCACCGGATGTCCGGCCGTGCAGCCGCCATCTCCCGCTGGGCTTCCACGGTGGTTGGCGTGTCTGGCCAGGTCTGGTTTTCCATTGCCACCAAGGCCCGGAAGTCGGCATCCGAGTCGTTGAAGTCTCTCAGGTACATGGCGTCAATGGCATTGGCATTGGTTGGAACAAGCGCACATTGCGGCCTTGTCACTCGCGGTTGGCCAAACCAGCATAGCCCCAGGCCAGAGCCAGGACAATGGTTCCATAGACCAGTTGCTGGATGTCCTGTCCAACATTGAGGAATGTAAGCATGGAGTTGAGCACGCTCAAAATCAGCGCGCCCAGGATGGTTCCGGTATAGCCGCCTACCCCGCCAAAGATGGATGTGCCGCCGATCACGGCCGCCGCGACCGAGGGCAGCAGAAAGGCGTTCGCCAACTGGAGATCGACCGCTCCGGTGCGTCCGGCCAACAGAATGCCCGCAATGGATCCCAGGATCCCGGCCGCGATGTAGGCTGCAATGCGCACCTGCCACGTTCGGACGCCAGCCAACCGTACCGCGGTCTCGTTGTCACCCACGGCGTACAGAAGCCGGCCCCAGCCGGTGCGTCTCAGAAGCCAAATCAGGATCAGTGAAATCGCAGCCCATACAACGACACTGTAGGGCAGGCGGTTGCCGAGGAAGGAACCCGCCGCCAGTTCCTTGATGAACGGGGCGACCACGGTGGAACCCCGCAGGATGGATTGGGTCCATGCCGTGAAGGTGCCCAGCATGATGCCCGACATCGCCAGGGTCATGATGAGCGGGTTGACGCGGAACACGGCGACGCCGACGCCGTTGGCGGCCCCGACAACAAGGCCGACGGCCACGCCCATCAGGATGGCAACGGCGGCTCCGTGAGAGGATTGACTGGCTGCCACATAGGCGGAACCCGTGGCAATCATGGTGACCGACAGGTCGATGCCGCCCGTAAGCATCAGAATGGTCTGTGCCCCGGCCAAGATGCCCAGTGGGGCTGCCTGCAACAGTGAGCTGCGGGCTCCGTTCAGGGAGAGGTATTCCGGTTCGATGAATCCTGTAACCAGAACCAGTAGAAGACAAACGCCGCCCAGGACCACCGAGGGGTTGGCCCGTGCCTTGGCGGCCAGGCGCGCCCGGACGGTTGTGGCGGCGGCCGCGGAGTCAACCATGGCGGAGCCTGCGCGGATGGCGGTATGGACCGGGATGGCAACAAAGGCTCATGTTCGGCGCTCCCTGATCAAAGTCACCAAGCCGCCAATCATCATCACAATGGCGATCAGCACGCCCTGCAGGATTTGAGCATTGTTGGGGTTGATCCCCATGGCGCTCAGGATGGGATTGAGCATGATCAGAATCATGCCGGCGGCTACCACGCCCAGAACCAGCCCGGTGCCTCCGGTCAGGGCAACCCCGCCCAGCACGACGGCGGCCACGCTGTTGAGGGTGGCGTTGGCCCCTACGCTGAACCGCGGATCTCCGGTACCCGTGATGGCAACGGTGGCCAGGCCCGCCAGAGCCGCCAGCGCGCCGCCCAAGGCATAGGAGGCCACCTTGGCCCGGGTCACGCCCAATCCGGCCAACGAGGCGATGTTGGAGTCGCTGCCGATGGCGTACATGGACAGGCCCAACCGAGTGCGTCGCGACAACAGGAACACGGCGGTTGCAGGAATGAGCATCATCAGGACCGGCAGCACATAGGTGCCGCCGATGCCCGATTCGGAACCCGTGAACAGCCACCGGAATTCGGGAGCCGTGCCGCCGCCCGGCGAAGGCAGGATCCACAGGGCCAAGCCGGACCAGATGTAGCTGGTGGCAAGGGTGACCACAATGTCCGGCACGCCCGAGATGCGGATCACGTAGCCGGTCATGCCGTTGAGAAAGGCGACGAGGCCAATCAACAGGAGGGCGATCACCACAACAGCCCCGAAGGGCTGGTCTGCCATGAAACGGGCCGCAATCGCGTTGCTCAGCAACAGCAGGGCTCCCAGCGACAGGTCGATGCCGCCCGCGATCACGATGATGGCCTGCCCCAGTGCCAAGTAGACCAGGGGCAGGCTGTTCTTGCTGATGGATGTGATCTGGAACTCCCCGAACCGGGGAATGAGGTTGGCATACCAAATCAGAAGGGTCAGCAGAAGCAGCCAGACGCCCAGGGTCCAGCCACTGCGGGACAGGATCAGACCGGCCCTGTTGAATGCGACTGTGGCGCGGCTATCCCGGTTCATGCAAGGGGTTGTGGACCAGGGTCAGACGAGTCCGTGGGCCGCGGTCAGGAGAGAGGCTTCCGTGGCCTGGGCCGCCACCTGTTCATCGACGATCAGGCCGTTGTGCATGACCAGCACGCGATCACAGACGAGCGGGATTTCGGCCAGTTCGCTGGTATACAGGAGCACGGCCGCACCGTCGGCCGCCAGCTTGCGCAGGAGGGCGTAAATCTCCCCCTTGGTCTGAATGTCGATGCCGCGGGTGGGATCAAAGCACAACAGTGTGCGGAAACCCGACACCAGCCACCGGCCAATGGCCACCTTCTGTTGGTTGCCACCCGACAGGCGCCGCACCTGGGCCGCAGCCCGGGTGTCGATCGACAGGCTGTCGATGGCATTGGCTGCCCGGGCGCGTTCATCGGCCGGCAGGCCCAGCCACTGCCGGATGCGCGTGATGAGGGTTACGACCAAGTTTTGGTACACCGGCAGACTGGGCAGCAGGGCCTGTAGACGGTCTCCCGGAATGAGGACCACCCCCTGTCGCACCGCATCGGCCGGTGACAGGAACCGGCAGGGACTCCCGTCCACCAGGATCCGGCCGGAACTGGGTCGTCTCTCTCCGCACAGGATGTCGAACACCCGTTCCTGCCCTTGGCCCTCCAATGCCACCAGGCCCAGGACCTCGCCCCGGCGAACGGCAAACGAGACTTGGCGGACCGCCTCCCCGGATGCCAGTTCCTCCACGGCAAAGACGGTTTCGGCGTCTGCAGGCGTTGGTGCGGTGGTGCCGGCCGGTGTGTCGGGTGCAAGGTCCACCGGAGATCCCAGCATGGCATGAACCAGTTCCTGTTGCGTGATGCCGCCGACTTCCAGTTCGGCCACATTGCGCCCGTCACGCAGAATGGTCGCCGTATCGCAAATGCGCATCACCTCGGCCAGACGATGGGTGATGAGCACGACGGAGCATCCGTCGGACTTCAGCCGGTCCAGCAGTTCGAACAGTTTCTCGGCCTGATCCGCGGTCAGGGCGGCGGTGATCTCGTCCAGCAGCAGGATTTTGGGATTCAGTGCCAGGGCGCGGGCAAGATCCACCAGGCGCAGAATATCCAGGGGTAGGTCCCGGACCATGCGGTCCCGGTCCAGCGAACCCAGATCGAACTCGTCCAGCCACTGTGCAAAAGTGGCCGGATCGGTTTGGCTCAACCGCAGGTTCTGGGCAATGGTCAGATCCCGGATTAGGGCCGGGTCCTGAAAGACCGTGGCCATGCCGCCCCGCATGGCCTCGACCGGGGTCCGGAAGTTGGCGGTCTTGCCCTCCACCTCCAGCGTTCCCCGGTCTGCCGGATGGACTCCGGCCAGGATGCGGACCAGGGTGCTTTTGCCGGCGCCGTTGGCACCCAGCAGGGCGTGGATCTCGTGGCGGCGCACGGTCATGTCGACCGCTTTCAGCGCCACCACGGATCCATACGCTTTGGCCACGCCCGATATGGTCAGCAGCGGGGATGGCCTGTTCATGTCAATTCGGGACGCGGGCGTCTGCTATTCGCCGGGTGCCTTACAGGCGGAGACGTCCGCGCTGCCGTTGTAGTGGGTAAACGGTTCGATGTCGACGTACGTACTCCATCCGACCTGTTCATCCGGAGCGTAAATGGCGTTCAGGCCGTCGGTGTTGTCGGTCGCGAAGACCTTGGGGGTCAGGATGGTTTCGTGCGGCGGATTGTTGCCGAGGAGCGCGTCGATCGCAATCGAAGTGCCCACGGCACCGATGGCGGGCGGGTTGGTGACTGCGGCCCCGACCAGGCCTTCATCGGCCAGGTCCAGCAACTGTGCCACGAAGCCGTTGTTGTCGGCGCCCACAATCGGAACGAAGGGCTTGTCCGCCACCTGGAACTGCTCGACCACCGGGTAGTCGATGCCCGAAGTCCAGATGCCGTCGATTTCCTGCGTGGTGATCAGGTCGAGAGCCTGTTGGGCCCCCGTGGAGGGATCCCAGCCCGTAAAGGTGGACGCCACCACCTCGATGTCCGGATAGTTGGCCAGCGCCTCCATGAACCCGTTGTGGCGGTCCGTGTCGGCCGGCACGCCGTCGATGCCGCGCATTTCCACGACCTTGCCCGATCCGCCAAGGGTCTCGAAGAGCCATTCGGCTCCCAGTCGGGCGTAGGCGGTCTGGTCGTTGGTGGCCACATAGGCTCCCTCGGCCGTGACGGCCTGATCGACTGCCACCACGACAATGCCTTGGGCGATCGCCGCCTCAATCACGGCGTTCAGTCCCTCGCGATCGGTGGGGTTGAGGATAATGGCGTCAACGCCCTGGGAGATCAGTCCTTCCAGATCGGCGATCTGTTCGGTCGGGCCGCCGTTGCGATTGACCACGATCACTTCGTCCACCATGCCGCTGGCGGTTGCTTCCGCCTTGATGGCACAAATCATTTGCTCGCGCCAGCCGTTGCCCACCAGGGTGTTGCTGACGCCGATGACGAAGCCGCCGTCAGGCATCTCCTCGTCGTGGGTGTGGTCTGCACCATCTTCGTGGGTGTGTTCGTCGGCCACCATGGGCAAGGCACACCCGGCTGCCGCCAAGGCGACGATCATCAGCAAACCGAGGAGCAGGAACAGTTTGGATTTGACTCGCATGTGTCGAATCTCCATTGAATGAAATAACGCCGTGCAACCAAGGACCGAATCGGATTCGGCTAACGACAGGCCCTTGGGAAGGCCGAGTTCGGTCCGCGGCTGCAGATCAGCATAGCAGTTCCCCAAACCCATAAGGTTTGGGGTAATTCGCTCTCGGCCGTCAGGCGGCGTGGGCCGCTTGAGCGGACTCGAGTCCGGGTGGAGCCGTCCCCACCGTGGTCCCGCTTCGATCCCGGAGCAGTCGCTTGACCTCCCGGAAGGGCGTGTACAGCGTGATCTCGTCGTCGTACAGGCGCG
>VXMJ01000055.1 GCA_009841145.1 Caldilineaceae bacterium SB0661_bin_34
CTTGCCGTGCTTCCGCTCCTTGCAGTACTCGCCCCAGGCGTCCAGTCCGCGCCCCCTGTGAATGACGGCGTTCTTGGCGACGTACTGGGACAGGCCGCCGGACCACTCGAACAGGTCCGCCTTGACCGCGTTGAAATCCTTGCGCAGATCCATGTCCGACAGCCACCGGCCGCCGTCCGGGTTCACATCCACATGGGCATACCACGCGTCGGCGTTGCGTTCGTCCGTTTCGCCGAACCAGGCCAGCTGGAACCATCCGCGCGCCCAGTTGGCCGCCACCCGCGCCCAGCCCGCATGCTCCAGCATCAACGAAGCCTGCCGGTCCGTGGGGGACAAGGCGACGCAGTGGGACTTGACCACGCCCTTCAGGTGGGAGATCATGGGGCCGGCGCAGCCTCGCCGCCGGATTCGGCGTGGTCGGACTTCAGGACTTCGATCAACTTGCGCGCCTTGTGCGACCGGCGGCCGTACAGGCGTGCCGAGAACTCCGTAATGATTTCAAGCACGTCCTGGGCCAGCTCCTCCTCGAACGCGGGCGGATCGGTCTGATGAATCACCACCACTTCGACCCCCTGCTTCTCGCACAAGGCAAACACCAGTTCGGCTCCGAAGCGCAGCAGCCGGTCCCTGTGGGTCAACACCAGGCGTTTCGCCTGCCGGTGCAGGATCAGGTCCAGCAAGCGCTGCAGGCCGGGCTTGTCATACTGCAACCCACTGCCCAGGTCGCGGATGATTTCGGTGCGCCAGCCCTGGGCCGCACAGTACGCCTCAAGGGCGGCGTGCTGTCGGTCCAGATCGGCCTTTTGGTCAGGGCTGGATACGCGCGCATAGCCGATCGTGGGGGCCGCTTCGTTCCCAACGTCCAGCAGGTCGAGGCGGTCGTAGTAGCGCGTCCCGGACTGGGACTTGCGCGTTGGCCGCAACTCGCCTGTCCGTTCCCACTTGCGCATGGTCTGCACGCTCACGCCCATCAGCGCGGCGGCTTCGCCGATGCGGATCAGTCGTTTGGGGTGTTTGCCCATAGTGGCAGATGTTATCATATACCAGCAGACTTCAAAGAACTGTTGCTACCCCTTCCTTGACCGGAACAGTAAACCGCAATTCAGCCATCGTGCGCATCGCCACCACGGAACACCCAAACCCCGCCGTTGCTCGACATTCATCCCGTCCCACGGCCTACACCTCTTCGAACAGCCGCCGGACCTTGCCGGATCCGACCAGTTGTGAGAGGAGCCGGTAGTTGCCGGTCTCGTACCGCACCCGACCGGCGACGATGGCCGGATGAATACCAACCTTGTTGGCGAAGTAGACCACGTCCAAGGTGGTCGGCTTGTCCCGGAGCATGCCCTGGTCCCACTCGTCGCGTGGGATGAGCGCTTCCTGCGCCCACTCATCGGCCTCGGTTTCCCGGACGTCATCGCCTGGAAGCTCCAGGTCGTCGACAAAGCCTTCGGGACGGCCGTCGAGGTGACATCCCAGATGCGCTAGTTCATGCAGAAGACAAAACCAGAAATTGTCGATGCGATCGTGGCGAAGAGTAAGACCAATGACGGGTGACTTTCCCGGCAGGTGAAAGACAGCCCCGTCCAGGTGTGTCTTTGGAAGGTGCTGCTCCACCCGTAGAACAATCCCGTGGCCGGCGAGGTAGTCCCGTGCCTTCAGGGGTCCATCTTCCGACGGACTCAGGAGCGCGACTGCTGCCAGAAAATCGGGAGTAACGGTCCCTGGTTTATACGGAATACCGGGCAGTCCATCGTTCGCGGAGGCGAGCACCTGCCAGCACCAGGCCCGTAGGGCATACGGATCCGTCTTGGCGTTGATGCGCTGGTGGTCGTTCTTGCGGTAGAGCGGAACCGCGGCGAGCGCATCGGAGCCGCCGGCGCGGTCGAGAAGCCCTGCTACCAGTTCGCTCGCCCGGTCCTTCAAGTCAGGTGGATTGGGGATCCACCCGCGCTTTGCCATGGCCTTCAAGGGAAAGCGTCCAGCAGCAAGACCGGCGAGCGACCCATCATTGTCTGGTGCCGGCTTTTGCAATAACACCTCGGCGGGAATGGCAAGGTGCTCGTGAAGGGCGCGCGCCATGGACATTGTGATCGGACGCTTGCCCGAGAGCACCTCGGAGACTCGGGAGCGACTCCCGATGTAGGGAATCAGGTCACGCGGAGTCAGGTCCTGCTGGTCCATGCAGAACTTGATGGCGGCAACCGGGTCGGGATGGCCAAAGGGGTAGTGCTTGTCTTCGTAGACCTCGACCAGGGTGACAAGCACCTCAAGCTCTTCCTCTTCGGACGTCCCAGCGCGGGCATCCATCAGTTCGTCGACACGCGCCAGAGCGGCTTCGTAGTCGGCTTCGGTGCGAATCGGCCTAACGTTGACCATGGTTACACCTTCCGTGCATCGATACGGGTGTAGTTGGCGTGTGTGCCCACGAAGCGGACAAACACGATCCGGTGCCGATAGTCGATTTTTGCGATCAGGCGGTAGTCGTTTCCTCTGATGTTGAAGACCACGCGGTTGTTGCCAACCATGTCGGCCTTGGGAAAGCTGGTCTTCACCTGCATCGGCGTATCCCAGTCCGCATGCCGAACCGTGCGGTACCAGTTGAGCAACGGGTCCTCGGCGTTCGGGTGGCTCTCCCAGAATTCCCGCAGTGTTCGTCTGGCAATGATGCGCACGGTCGACTTTTGCGATCCCAATACGGGATCGATTATATAACATTCTTCAATGGAAACATTTCTCTACAGTCCCATGGGAACTCACAGCCCCGAGGTACTGATGGATGAGACCGGTCTCTCGATCGAGGACAGCACACGACCGGTGGCAACGTTCAAGAACATTTCCGGCGGCTTGGAGTAGTTGACAGGCTTCGGTTTCAATGGGACGGTTCGCCAACTTGGAAGCGCGGGAGTGGAAACGACCGATGGTAGAGCCGACTCCAGTCCGTTTCCGAGGACCACCGGGCCAGACTGCCGACAGTACGGATGCACGCTGTCAGTCTTGCAGGCAGTGACATGGACAAAATGGGCGGTGCAGTCGTGGGACCGAACCCAGAAGGATCGAGGAAACCTCCATCCAGGCCGCGTGGCCGAAGGGGCACAAGAAGCCCGCCAAAAGGCCGATGCCGAAGGGTGGCTCCACGACTCCCGCACAGTGTACGGGGTATACCTGAATTTCTGCTGGGAGACCGCATCGAATACTCCGCCGACCATCGAGTGCGAGTAGGAAGTCCTTTACAGATCCAAATGCCCAAGCTGCGGGTTGGTTCACCTGGCAGGAACGAAGGACAGCCCTCCAATCACCCGGAAAAACGTTGCCGGCACGGGTTCGCCTTGTCCCTATAGTGGCCCAGTGGCGCCCCAAACCTGTTCAGTGGGAGCGTCACCGCCAGTCATTGATCCGTCGGCTGAATTGATGCCTCTACCTTGCCGGTACTTGAGTCGAACTCCAGCAACACGCGATCGCCCAGGGAAGCGCCAATGTGGCGAATCAATTCTCGAACTGACCCCAAGTTCGGGTATGGGGAAGTCGCAGGCCATCCAACGTGGACACTCCCTGCGGCAAACCTGAACCGACGGTGCTGTCCGGGCTCGATCCCAAGCGCATGGCACAGTTCAACGTTGCAAGGCCGGCCACTGCCACGGACAGCCTCGGCATCAACAAACAGATTGACTTGACCGCGGCGCACATCAAACAACCCGGGCGCGGGCACACCTTCTCCTTCAGGATGTGGTTTGTCTGGTCCTGGCCCGCCTTTGATACGCACCCGTCGGCCCTGGAGTTCGAACATTGGCGCCTGCACGTACAGTGCCACCGAAGTTCGCTTGACCCCAAACCTGTTCACAATCGAAGTCGCGATGTCGGCAACGGTTGCTTCCCCTCCAGCCGCCAGGATGTATTTCCAAATCTCCTGAGTGATGCCCTCGTACTCGTCCATGCCCCAGGTTTTCAGCGCCAATTCGGTTTTGTTGACCCTGACAAACCTCGGATCTTCCATCAATCGGTACCGTACCCCCGTTGAGTTGTGGCCTTCGCCAACCATTTCCACCAATTCCACTGCAGTGGCGGGCCGTTGCAGCACCACCAGCATGGCTGCACACTTGTCGACTACGTTGCCGGAATCCACCAGATGGGTTCCAATACGGCGCATGCGACCATGTGACAGTAGCCAAGCGTCAAAGAATTCCGGTCGCAATCCTCTCTGTACAAGCACCTGCCGAGCGGCGGAAACAGGTGTCAGGCTGTTGGCATCCATGCAGGCAAGCACATCGGACCGATCCGTCAACTCGGACCAGTTCAGGGCAAACCAGTCCCCCTTCGTTTGGTACGGACCAGCACATTCAAGCAGGAGTATCCTTGCCAACCAGCGATGACCACTGTGCAGGCCACGCAGAGCCGACTCCATGGCATCCAACGTCGCGGCATGGCCCACGGGGGCCCCAAGACCCAGTTTGGCCCTCAAGTCCTGAGCCCGAATCCGAAACCACCGGAAATTGGTGCGTACCTGAACTGCGTGCTCAAAAAACCGTTCGGTTTCCTTTTCCAGTTGCCGTACCCGTTCACGCGTCACACCCAGGTTTCGTCCAACCTGTTCAAGGGTCCGCCCCTCATGTTTGCGCTGCTTGAACAACGTGATTCGCCGAGGCTCAACGACAGCCAGCAAGTCATCGAAACTGCGGTTCAGATCCGCATCCACCTCGGACAGATCGACAAGGCTCCGAAGTTCGAACGTGCGCAGGGTGCGCCATAGGTGGTCCAACTCGGCGGGACGACTGTCGGTACCCGACATGCTGTCCAGCAGATCGCCTATCTGGCCAGCTCCCCGCTCCCTGATCGCCCATGCAATCAGTAGTTGGAGGTCGGAGAGGAAGAAGTCCACTTCAGAGCGGACAACGGGGGCCTCTGTTCCAGTCATCCGGCCCTGACCCGGGAAACGGTTTACCTGTCCATCCATGCGCGCACCTTGGTATCCGGGTCTGACCTCACGCCCCATAGGAGCCCTGAAACCTGCCAAATCGAGTGGACGACGCTGACCGCCAACACGCGAAAGAGTGTTGGCCGTCTTGCCAAACAGTCTACTGACGAGGAACGGCCTCTACTGCTTATTGAAAGCAAGGCAGGGAACGGTTATGTGATGCCAGCCTTTGATCCCCGACACCCCCGCAACAGGAATGACCAAACACGTTCCTTGCAGGCTCAATCGACCTTGTCTGGCAGGCAAAACCCTTGGGCCATCTCCGGCTCCACTTTCCTCTGGCTGCTGCGAACCTGCGGCTATGTCGGCGACCGGGATGACTCGGCTAGCGCAGAATTCCCGCTTTTGACCATTCCACCCGGGTTTGTCGATGCACCACCTCCCCGAGACGGTTCAGAGAGTGCCATCACCTCCATTGAGCTCCAACGAGGCCAGTTCTGACCGAAGGTGGCTCAAGCCCTCCTGATCCACGTCGGTCAGTTCCTCAACAGTTGACCATGGGCCACCCCTATCCAACATGCTTTCCACAAGACGAATCTGGATTCGAAGCTTTCCCTCTCGTTCATGCCTCTCCACCAGAATAAGGACGAAAAATGGCCTGTTTGCGCCTCTGGTGTCAAATCCCTTCAAGGCATGGGAACAGGTTTGGCCCCAACCAACGCTTCGCCTCGGCCAAGTCGCGATACCGAAGGCAGAGGCCACACTCCCCTATTGGTCGCACCCAATCCTGCCGACGGTGAAGCACCGGGCCTAGGGGTGGGCAAGCCGGAAGCCACAAACAAAGGCGGCAGGCCACATGCCGCATGTCTCCGACAAGGACATCCCCACACGCTCCCAGGCTTCCAACAAGGCAAAGAGCATCTTGCTTATGTGGTCCGGGTAGCCGGACACCGTTCGCATTCCGCAATGTGTGTCTGTCGGCAACAAGCAACATCCCTATCCCGTCCACCCCTTTGAGGAGCAGATGGATGACAACGCCTCCCCAACCGCTAGACGGATTAGAGAATGTCAGCCTTTGACAGCTCCCGCCGTCAGACCCTGTATGAATTGGCGCTGGAAAATGATGTAGACCACGATGACCGGTACGCTGATGATGGTGGCGCCGGCCATGATCAGGGCAAAGTCGCGCGTATACCTTGACTGGAAAAACATCAGCCCCACGACCAGGGGACGCAGGCTCTCCCGCTGCATGAAGATCAGGGGCAGCAGAAACGAATTCCATGCCCCCAGGAAACTGAAGATGCCGAGCGTGATCATGCCCGGAGTGGTCAGGGGCAGCATGACCCGCCAGAAGACCCCGAACTCGTTGCAGCCATCCACCCGGCCCGAGTCCTCCAGTTCGCGCGGCAGGCTTTGGAAGAAGGCGCGCATGATGAAGATGCCAAAGGGCAGGCCAATGGCGGTCTGGGGAACGATCATGGCCCAGTACGTGCCCAGAAGCCCCGTATCCCGTAAGGTGTAGTACAGAGGGATCATGATGGACGTGAAGGGCAGGGTCAGACCCAAGAGAAACGCATAGAAAAGGGTCTGCCGGCCCCGGAAATAGTGCCGGGCAAACGCATAGCCCGCCAGCGAGGACAACAGCAGCGTGAATCCGACGATGGGCACCGTGACAATCAAGCTGTTCGTGAAGTACTTCGCGAAACGTCCCTGGATCCAGGCGTTGGCGAAGTTCTGCAGCGTGGGTTCCCGGGGCAGGGCAAGGGGAGTGTCCGCGATTTCCAGCGACGGCTTGAAGGCGGAGGACCACACCCAGACAAAAGGCATCAGACACAGGATGGCCACCATCACAAGGATGGCGTACTTGATCAGCGTCAGCAGGAAGGCTCCGCGGCGTCCGGAAGTACGGGGGAGGGTGGCACTGTGCATGGCCGCTATTGCCCCCGTTCGCGCAACGTGATGAAGGTGTAGGACGCGACGAGCGAGAGCACCGTGATCATCATGGTCAGAGTGGCTCCGTATCCCGCCTCATTGAGTGTGAAGGCCTGGCGGTAGGTGTACGTCGCCAGCACGTCGGTGGCGTTCGCGGGGCCTCCCTTGGTCGTGACGAAAATGATGTCGAAGACGTTGAAACCGCCAATCAGGGTGAACGCGGTGAGCATGGTCAGGACCGGAGCCAGCTGGGGCACGGTTACATGCCAGAAACGCTTGAACGACCCGGCTCCGTCGATCATGGCGGCATCATGGATCTCCATGTCGATGCCTTGGAGCGCGGCCAGCAGTATGACAAAGCAGAAACCGAAATAGGCCCAGAGGCCTGCCAGCAGGAGGGCGTACAGAGCCCAGTCGTAATCGCCCAGCCAGCCGCGGGCCACCTGCTCCAAACCCATGTTCCGCAACACCACGTTGATGGGGCCGAACAGCGGGTGGTAGATCCAGTGCCAAATGATGCCGACCACGACCGAAGCGAGCACGACCGGCATGAAGAAAATCGTGCGGAACAGGGTGCGACCCTTCACGCCGCTCCAGACGAGATTGGCCAGCACCAGGCCAATCACCACCGGTGTCAGAGTCCCCAGGGCGATCCAGATCAGGTTGTGGCGCAGGGACAGCCACATCAGGGGATCCGCGAACATGTCCCGGTAGTTGGCCAATCCGATGAAGTTCTTGACCGGCTGGGCCCCGTCCCAATCCGTGAGGCTGTAGTGGATGGTATTGACGAACGGCCACAGAACGAACAGCGCGTACACCAGCAAGGCGGGAAGGACGAACAGCAGGGGCAGGGCCTGGCGTCGCCAGCTGCGCCGCAGACTGCGTGGTCGAACGCTCACAATCCACTCAGGCCCGTCGGGGATGGGGCCCCCGGGGGAAAGGCCGATACATCCGGGGGATGGGCCATCCCCCGGATGTCCGTATCAGGTTCAGAGGCAACGGATTTGTCTACTCGGTGAGATTGACAACCTCGCCGGCCGCGATGGCCTCGTCCATGGCGGCCTGGAGCTCGGCCGCCACTTCTTCAGGGGTCTTGACGCCCTCAAAAATGGCCGAGAAGCCGTCCCACTGCACCTGGTTGAAACCGGCAGGCACGACCACATCAATGTTGTAGCCCATGCTTTCGGCCTGTGATCCGATTATGTCCAGGGCCAGCACCAGCAGTGCCGGCAGGTCCAAGTTCGCCGTATCGACGGGATAGGCGGGCACCGCATTGATCTCGGTGACCCAGGATGTGCCCATTTCGTCACCAATCAGGTAATCCAGGAATTCCAACACTGCGTCCGGGTGTTCGGTCGCGGAACTCACAACCCAGCCGGAGCCTATGCCGCCAGGGACCACGACGGGGTTGCCGTCGATGGAGGGCAGGAAGAAGAAGCCGATGGGTTCCGTGGTGTAGTCCGGATTGGTCAGAGCCTCCACCAACCAGGTGCCGCTCGGCAGCATGGCCGCCTTGCCAGTCTGGAACAGGGCCAAGCCGTCATCGTAGCTGACGGCGTTGAAGTCGTCCATGAAGCAGCCTGCGGCCGGCATGTCCACAAAGAATTTCTGGATGGCATCCACCGTATCCGGGTGATCCCAGGAATCAATACCGGAAATCATGCGCGTCAGCCGGTCACGGCCCACCTTGTTGTTCATCACGATGCTGAACATGTGGTAGCTGGGCCAGCTGGATCCGTTGGTGAAGGCCAGCGGGATCAGGCCGGCTTCCTGGATCGGGGCACACATGGCGACCAGTTCCTCCCAGCTGTTGGGGATGCTCCAGCCATGCTCCTCAAACAGACGCATGTTGTAGAAGACGCCAATGAACTCCAGTTCGTTGGCAATACCGTAGACGTGGCCGTCAAAGGTGCTGCGAGCCAGGGTCCAGGGATAGATGTGGTCCCAGCCCTGTTCGGTGTAGGCCTCGTCCAAGGGCATGAGCAGACCGGCCTGGGCCAAAACGCCGGCAAAGCCCGGCCCCAGATCGTAGTAGAAGAGGTCAGGGCCGGTTCCGGAACTGAGCGCAGTGCGGATCACATCCCGCATGGCCGCCGTAGTGTAGCTTTCCCGCACCACTTCAACTCGGTCCTGGCTGTCGTTGAAACGGGCCACCAGGGCATCCATCTGGTCCGATACGTCGGGGAACTGGTCCCAGAACAGAATCTCGACCTTCTCGGGTCCTTCCTCCACTACCGGGACGCAGGCTGCCAGCAGCAAGGCGGCAGTCATGCCCAGTACCGTCAGCAACCATAGAAATCTTTTCATGTCACAACTCCTTCAATATGCACGGTTGGCCAAGGAACAATGAGTGAACCGGCAGAGTTAAGCGCGGACCGGAGCCGCGAAACAGCTTACGGAGACAACGCTATGGCTTGGGATGGGCCCGGTCACAGCCGTGCAACCACCCTGGCCATTTCGGATGAAGAGCAGCCTGCTTGAATTTCCGTGCGACCGGCATCGGATCATTCCATCCGGCAGCGGCCGCACAGGCTCGATGCACATGACGGTTGGCATGGGGCGCACTGTACGCAAGCGCGCGAGTCCTGTCAAGTCCGTTTAAAGCGAGCCACTGTTTCAGATTCATTGACATTGGACCCGAGCCCGGCCTGGTTCGAGGCAGTGGTGGCAGGGCGGCCGGCTCCCGGACTCAACCTGGCGAAACACCCGAGGCACCGCGGGCACGGCCTGGTCCGCGGCACATGGACCCCATCGGAGCCAACCGGCCGAGGGCTGGTTCGGACGGAAGAAGCCGCGGATACACTTGACCCAGGGCTGAAGACGGAGGCCGGATCCCCCCAACCGCCTGCACTTGACGACAGCCACATGTCCACCCTGGCTTCGCACCAAGTCGAACCAAGGAACGCCTGATGTGGAATTACAGGGTCACGGTGAAAGTCCGGACATCGATCCCGGCCTGACGGCAGAGCAGGAGCTTGAGGGCATGGCTCGCCATCTTGGCCGCGACATGCGTGCTCAGGCCGCGGAGCGTCTTGCAGGTTAGATGCTCCAGGTGGCGACCGGTGTTCTGCACCTCGTGGAAGGCGCCTTCGATCCGTTCCCGCAGGCGGTTGAGCCACCGCTGGACACCGACGGGCCGGGCGGTGCGCTGGTTGGCCCGCGCGGGGGTCAGGATCTCCAGGCCCCGGGTCTCCCGGTAGCCCTCTTGCCAGTCGGCCCCGATGAACCCCTTGTCCCCGAGGATGCGGGCCTGCCACACCCAGTCCAGTACCTGTTCCCCTGCCACCCGCTCATCCGTCGAGGCCGGCACCAGGTCGTAGGCCGCGGGCACGCCTGCCGGCGTACAGAGCAGCACCAGCTTGTACCCGAAGTACTTCAGGTGGCGGCTGGCACAGACCCCGTAGTCGGCCGTGGCCGCAAAGTCACTGCGGCTCTTGTCACGCGTGTAGCCGACCACGGGCAGGGGCTTGGTATCCAGCAGGTAGAGGGAGGCACGGGTGGCTCCCAACACCTCTGCCCAGTGCCGGCGCAGGGTCTCGACCCAGGGCCACAGCTGCCGGGCCCGGCGATTGAACTGGCTCTGGCTGAGCAGCTGTGGAAAGAGGGCCCGGTGGTTGGCCCGCACAAAGCCCAGGAACTGGGTCTCCCCCGGAAAGGGCAGGAAATCCATGAGCAGCAGGAGCGTGATCACCTCACTGTCGCTGCAGCGGGGCTTGGCCCCGGCCTGGCCCTGGCGCCCGTCGGCCACATGGGCCTGGTACCAGTCGTCCACCCAGACGTAGACGACCGTGGCCAAATCCTCGAATGCTATACTGCGCGCCATGGGGAACCCCCGGAATGTGGCTTTCCAATCGCTTTACATTCTGCGCGGCTTCCCCTTTTTGGATCAACTCCCAATTCCACATCAGACGTAAAGATGTTTCCATGAGTGACAATTGCACATTCTGCGATATTGCCAATGGGACGAGGCCCGCGAGCATTGTGTACGCGGACGAATTGACCATGGCATTTATTGACATTCGACAATTCCACTCCGGCCATACACTGGTCATTCCGCGACGGCACGTCGGCGACATCCGTCAGCTGGACGAGACAACGGGAGCCGCGGTCATGGCTACCCTCATACGTGTTACCCGCGCCGTTGATGCGGCTTTTCCCAACGACGGGATGAGCCTTTGGCATTCAATCGGCCCCGCCGCCTTCCAGGAGGTGCCCCACGTCCACTTCCATATCCATCCGCGCAAAACCGCGGACGGGTTCCTTCGCGTTTACCCGTGTATGCCTCCTACTGCCGATGAATTAACAAGAGAAGAGTACGCGGCGAAAATTCGTCTTTTCCTGTAATCAACTTCGGCCGCGTCCTGTCTAGCAGCGTCTCCGAGGAGACATGGGCAACCGGTAGCCGCGACGTTTCCTGCGTTCCTTCCCTGCCCAGTCCCGGACCCGGGCGCGGCCATGGCCACCGGCCTCCCGCCAGCCAGCAACCCCGCCGTCCCGTGTGATTTGCCAACAGGTTCACCCGGCTGGCACCGAAGACCGCCTGGTCCCAACTCCACCCGGCGAACCTTTAAGGAATCAGGTTGGGCCTCAGCCAACCCTCCACTTCCGCACGATCCATTCCGGAGACGGCAGCCACACTTTCCAACTGGTCGTGCCCAATCCTGCCGACTGTGAAGTAACGGGCCTGGGGATGGGCGAACCAGAATCCGCTGACGGAGGCGGCGGGCCACATGGCGCATGTCTCGGACAGGGACATGCCCGCGCGCGCCTCGGCTTCCAACAGGGCGAAGATGATCCGCTTGCTCGTGTGGTCCGGACAGGCCGGGTAGCCGGGAGCCGGACGGATGCCGCGATACCGCTCAGCGATCAAGTCCGCATTGTCCAGCGCTTCGTCCTCGGCATAGCCCCACCAGCAGGTGCGCGCCTTCAGGTGCAGCCATTCCGCGGCCGCTTCCGCCAGCCGGTCGGCAAGCACCTGCACCATGATGGCGCCATAGTCGTCGTGAGCCGCCTTCAATTCGGCACTCAACTCCGGCACGCCCAAGCCGGCCGTCACCGCAAAACATCCCAGCCAGTCGGGGACATCGCTGTGGGCCGGAGCGATCCAGTCGCTCAGGCAGAGTTGACGCGCCGACGCTCCCTTGGGTTCCTGCTGTCGCAGAAGCGGAAACTTTGCCCCCACCGCCGTGCGGGATTCGTCCGTGTAAACCAGGATGGTCTCGTCCTCGGACGCAGCCGGAAAGATCGCGACGGCTCCGCGCACGTCCAAGCCCCCATCCCGGATTAGGGTCTCCAAGCGGGCCTGGCCGTCCGCCAGCAGGGAACGGGCCGCCTTGCCCTTGCCCGGATCGTTGAGAATCGCCGGCCAAACACCCCGCATCTCCCAGGCATGGAAAAAGGGAGTCCAGTCGATGTACGGCACCAGGTCGGCGATCGGGATATCGACGGTTTGCAGTTCCGGATGGCGCGGTCGGGCGATGTCGGCCTCTGCCGGATCGAAGGGAAAGCGCCGGGCCCGAGCCTCCGCCAGCGACAACAGCTCCCGTTTGCGACCACGATCCTCGTGGCTGTGCCGCAGGTCCGCATACTCGGCCTTGATGGACGCTGCAAAGTCCGCGCGCTGCCGCGGATTGGTCAACTGTTCCACCACGCCGACGCTGCGCGAGGCGTCCAGCACATGCACAACCGGTCCGGAGTAGACGGGATCGATGCGCAGCGCCGTGTGCAGCCGCGACGTGGTGGCGCCGCCAATCAGCAGGGGCGTGTCGAAACCCTGGCGTTCCATTTCGGACGCTACGTTGACCATCTGATCCAGGGACGGTGTAATCAACCCGCTCAACCCGATCAGGTCCGCCTGTCCGGCGCGGGCCGTATCCAGGATGGTCTGTCCGGGCACCATCACACCCAGATCCTCAATCCGGTACCCGTTGCAACCGAGCACCACACCCACGATGTTCTTGCCGATGTCGTGCACATCGCCCTGCACCGTGGCCATGACAATGCCCGGCTGGACCGTACTGGAACCGCTCTGCGCCTGTGCCTCCTCAATGTAGGGCGTGAGCCAGGCCACGGCCTTCTTCATCACGCGGGCGCTCTTGACCACCTGGGGCAAGAACATCTGACCGGCGCCGAAGAGATCCCCGACGCGGTTCATACCGTCCATCAGCGGCCCTTCGATAACGGCCAGCGGATCCCCCAGTTCCGCCAACGCCTCGGCTGCATCCTCCTCGGCATGCTGGTCCAGTCCGTTGACCAGCGCATGGGACAGCCGTGCCGCTACGGGCTCGTCCCGCCATGCCAGATCCGCCTTGGGCCCGGTGGTCTCCAGGGTGCCGCGCAGCCGTTCTGCGAGCGAGATAAGCCGTTCGGTCGCGTCCGGGCGGCGGTTCAGAAGCACATCCTCGACATGTTCCCGCAGCTCGGGATCCAGTTCGGCATAGATGGCCAGTTGCCCGGCATCCACAATGCCCATATCCAGCCCCGCGGCCCGCGCGTGGTACAGGAAGGCAGCGTGCATCGCCTGCCGGACCGCGGTCTGGCCGCGGAAGGCAAAGGAGATGTTGCTGACACCCCCGCTCACCTTGCAGTGCGGCAGTTCCTCCTTGATGCCCCGCACCGCTTCGATGAAGGCGACCGCGTAGTCGTCGTGTTCCTCGATCCCGGTGCCCACCGTCAGAATGTTGGGGTCCAGGACGATGTCCTCGGGCGGGAATCCATGCTCCGTGAGCAGGCGGTAGGCCCGGTGGGACACTTCCAGCTTGCGCTCCAGCGTGTCGGCCTGGCCCGTCTCGTCGAAGGCCATCACGACCACCGCGGCTCCGTACCGCCGACAGAGGTCCGCCTGCCGCAGGAACTCCTCCTCACCCTCCTTGAGGCTCAGCGAGTTGACCAGGGCCTTGCCCTGCACTTCCCGGAGACCGGTTTCCAGAATTTCCCAGCGGGAGGAATCGATCACGATCGGCACCCGGGCCACATCGGGTTCCCCGGCCAGGAGACGCAGGAAACGGCGCATGCAGGCCGGACCGTCCAGCAGACCGTCGTCGAAGTTCACGTCCACCATCTGGGCGCCGTTGGCCACCTGCTCCGCCGCCACCTGCACCGCGTCCTCGAAGCGATCCCTGCGGATCAGGCGCCGGAAACGAGCGGACCCCGAAACGTTGGTGCGCTCGCCGATGTTGATGAAGTTGATCTCCGGCGCCACGCGGCACGGTTCCATCCCCGCCAACACCGTGGCCGGCGCGTGCTCGGGCACAGGACGCGGGGCGAGGTCCGCCAGCGCGGCCCGGATACGCCGCGTGTGGTCCGGCCCCGAACCGCAGCAACTGCCGGCGATGTTCAGTTCGCCCTTGACGGCCGTCTCCCTGAGGGCCGCGGCCATCTCCTCGGGGGTCTCGTCGTATCCGCCGAAGGCATTGGGCAAACCGGCATTGGGATAGCAGTGGATGCGGGTATTCGCAACCTCCGACAGTCGACTTATATACGGCAACATGTCCGTTGAACCCAATGAACAGTTGATCCCGACCGAAAAGGGCTCGACATGGCGGACGGAGTGCCAGAAGGCTTCCGGCGTCTGGCCAGACAGGTTGCGACCACTGGCATCCACCACGCTGATGGAGACCATGACCGGGAGCGAGCGGCCGGCGTCCCGAAACAGCCCTTGAACGGCAAAGAGTGCGGCCTTGGCGTTGAGCGTATCGAACACCGTCTCGACCAGCAGGAGATCGGCTCCACCATCCATAAGGCCCCGCGCCTGCTCGCGGTAGGCCGCCTCCAATTCATCAAAGGAAGTGTTGCGGAAGGCCGGATCCGAGACATCCGGCGATAGGGAAGCCGTCACGTTGGTGGGGCCAATCGACCCGGCCACGAAACGCGGGCGGTCAGGGTCCGCGTAGTCGCGGCCGTCCACGGCCTCCCGTCCGATGCGGGCGGCGGCAACATTCAGTTCATAGGCCAGATCGGAGAGGCCGAAGTCCGCCAGGGCAATGCCGGTGGCCGTAAAGGTGTTGGTGGACACGATGTCCGCCCCGGCATCCAGGTATTGCCGATGGATGTCCCGAATGATCCGCGACTGGGTCAGACACAGCAGGTCGTGGCACCCCATGACCGGCCGCGGATGATCCCGGAACCTGTCGCCGGCGTAGTCGGCGGGGGTCAGCCGATGTTCCTGAAGCAGCGTGCCCATGGCACCGTCCAGGATCAAAATGCGCTCGGCGGCGGCTTGCAGCAGGTCGGACGGCGAATACATGCGGGACTGATCCACGTACGGGTTCGTAACAGTTCGCTGAAATCTCTGTGAATCGAAGAGCCTGGGTGCAATCCAGACTCTCACTCGCCCGCAGTAAACAGGAGGTGCGTCGGCAGATTCCCCATCCTACAACGTCAGCCCCCCATGTCCGCCGGAATCCCGGCGGCACCGCACGCGTGCCTCGGCCTCCGACCGGTGGCAACAACCACGCACCGGCCTCGGCGATAGCCAAGCCGACCGCCAACACAGACCCGCAGGTATAAGGCTGACGCAGACACGGGTCACTGGGAGCCGGTCCTTGCTCAACGCGCTCTCCGGTCCGGCGAGGTCCGCCGGAAGAGAAAGGGGCATGGAGACCTGTAAGCTGGGCACCGGAGACGGCGTTCGCACGGTCGGGGAAGTGCCTACCAGACTGCCGGTTTGCCCGATTGACTCAATCGGTATCGGATTGGCATAGGTTCTGGAGACCGGAAAGGCGGATAGGAGCGCGCCGGACGAATCGACACCCTTGCGCGTTGCGCGGCTCGGTACCTGCTCGGAGCTCAGGCCAGGTTCCAGGGACTGGTCATAAGGCCCGAGCCGTCGAAAGCAAGACTGGCCTCGGGGCCGGTCCGGCAATTCGGGGCGGCGTTCCATTCCGCCGCCAGGTTGGGCGACATCCAAGCCCTGCTCAAACTGAGCGTGTCATCAATGAACAGAATGCGGGCCTGTTCGGGACTGGTCTGAATGCTGCTCAGGGACAGTTCCAGCACCTGCCGGTCGCAGGGCACCACCACAGGCATGGCGGCCTTGCGCAATCCCATGACGCCCGCCGCAAATGCATTGGTATAGGTGGCCTGCCAGTCGATGTCCCGGAGTACACGGCCAGCCGCCACGTTGGCAAGTCCGAGACCGTTGGCGTTGCCGGCGGTTTCGGGGGTGAGGGACAGGACCGCGACCACAGTGACGCGCGGCCACTCGGCATCCGGCAGGTCCGGAACGGCAAAGCGGCCAATCACGTTGGTATCCATGCCGGTGCCCGAGATGTTCTTGCCCAGACGCCGGACCACCAGCAAGTCCAGGGGCGAGACCGGGATGCGCGGCAGGTGGGTACGGGCCAGGTCCAACAGGGCGCGTTCACGAGGACCGGCGAATTCCGAAGCGTGAAGGGCTTCCACAGCCATGGTTTCCTCATGGCCGTTCTCCACCACGGCCACACCTCCCAGCAGATTCGTGTGCTCCACCTGCAACTGTGCGGCCTCAGTTAGGTCCGACACAAAAACCTCCACGCCGTGCGCATGGTAGGTCCGGGCTCCTTCCAACTTGCCCAAGCCAATGACGCCCATCTTGGACAGGCCGCTCTCCACGGGACCGCGGAAACTGGTGTGCGGCTTGACCCGGTTGATCAGCAACACATGGTCGGCCCGGGCCGAGTCCTCGCCCTGGTACAACTGGGGTCCGGACGGCAGGCGGGCTGTCCGGCGCACGGCCATGTCCGCCTTAATCGACACCCCCATGGATTCCTCCGTGAGCCCGAAATTGGCCAGTACCTTCAGCTGTCCCGCAACGGTGCCGCCCCCATGGCTGCCCATGGCCGGGAACAGATAGGGTTGGGCTCCGCGTTCCCTCACGCATTCGATGGTGGTCCTGGTCAGGGCCGGCAGATTGGCCAAGCCACGACTGCCACAACCAATCGCCACCGACTGGCCCGGCTTGACCGCGTCCAGCAGACCGGCCCCTTCCAGGGCGGTACGCACGGCACCGGGGACATCCGGAACAGCGTTGTCGGGGAAGTCCTGAAACCCGGTCACCAGGCGGCCGGGCAATGCGGCGTCAAAGCTGAGGCTTTCCACGCTCTCCAGCAGTTCAGAGATCAAGATTGCACCGCCTGAAAGTCCAAGTTGCGACCGATCCGGTTGGACAAGCTGCCCCGCCGCTCCATCTGCGCTCCACATCCGGACCCCTACCCTCCCGATCCGGGAACGCCATTATAGAAGCAGGAATCGAACCATGGGAACCCGACGAGTTCCGGCCAATGCACGTTGACCGGGCGGTCACGTAGCCTGGAGAACCGTCCCATGTCAGGCTTGGCGTCCTTCAAGTCGATGCCGTGATGCAATCCACCCAACTGAACTTCAAACCACAGGAATGGCTTTGACCAAGGAGCCCCCGTCCGGGCGGCAACAGACCCAAACGCCTCGCCACCGGGGCGCCTTGCCACCCAGCGGCCGGAGCCTCGAGAACTACCGCCCTAACCCGTTGCAGGACTAACGCGGTACGCTGCCGGGAGGCCATCCCCCGCGGAAGACACGGGGGCGGCAAACGGTGCACTGCCGGTATTGGACCTGGAGGCGGCCCAAGACGACCCAGGTGACAGAAGTGGGCGCCATTGTGCTGTCAGACGCGGCGGTTGCAGAAGGGGCAGGCCGTGGGCGGACCGGATCGGCATGTGGCGGCCGGGATGGACTGAAGTGGACATGAAGTCCGCGCCGGAGAGGGCCCATCCGGACACAGATCAACGCCGCCAAATCGAAACAACACCCAGGAAGCAAACGGATTCGACTTCAAGATGAAGTTGTGTTATCACATAATCGGCTACACACCGGTACGCTGCTGCATCACGTCGAAATCCCGGGATCCGTGTTATGAGTTCTGGAGTTCTCTCGCTCATAAGCATTATTTTGGCATTGCTGGTACTGGTCGTTGTCAGCGGAACCGGCTTCGCAGGTGGTAGCCTGTTCGGCGGCGAATACTCGGACTGCCCCTTCAGCACTCGCCTGCGCGACGGTCAGATTTCCGGCTTGTCCCTGTCGCGGGACGCCGACCGCGAAGATGAAGTCGACGTCTCGTGGACAGCCATCGATCCTGCCTCCTGGGGTTTGGGTCCCAATGTCTACAGAACGTCCCTCGTGGTGATGCTGGACGACGACAGCACCCATACCAGGACCTTGCCGCTGGGTTCGAGGAAGACCACCTTCACGGGGGTCGAGATCGACACCAAAGTGACGGTCCAGTTGGCTATCGTGGTCGAGACCGCGGATGGCGATTACCTCATCAGCAACATTCTGGAGCAGAGCATCAACCACATCCTGACCGAACCGGCTTTCATGACCACCGAGTGGAAGCAAGGGGTTACGCCAAAGGAGAAAAAGAATGTTCCTGGAGGAACATTCTATTACGTGGGTTACAACGAGGCCTTCGGGAATTACAAAGCAGAATCCGGCCTATTGACACGCCCCCAAGCAGCCAGGTTGAGGATTGGCCTTGCGCACGGCGAAGAGGACGACCGCAAGCGGAACAATGTGGACTTCGATACCTACATCATACGGATCACCGACGAAGATGGTGACGTAGTTCCTGAAGGAAACAACGTAGCGGCCATGGCGTCCAACTACGGCACCAAAAGGCTGGTTACTTGGTGCATTGTGGCAGATCTGAGCGTCAATACTGACAAGTTCGCAAACGTACGGATCAACGACGGCGGTACCGTTACCGGTTCGATGTATGCCACACCCCCACAATTCGTAAACGACGATAACGAGCCCCTACTACTGAAGAAAGTCAACATGGATAAAGTTGAAGAAAAAGGGGTATCCACCGCTGTGGTGTTTGAAGAAAAGAAACTCATTGAAGAGCATTTCGAAGACGGCCCTGAAGGTTTCCACACTGCTGCAGACACTTTTCTCTATGCAATGCCTCCGGACGCGCATCGAGATTTCCCGATCGACGTGCTTGCCAATGGTAAGGCCTACACAATCACTGCGTGGGCAGTCAACGACGGCAACAAAGTCATCAGCCCGATTGCCTCGCTTAAGGTGCGTCCAACCGACGTGGAATACGGCGAAGCCATCTCTAGTATCCAAGACTACGTCTCTTCCGAAGAGGTCATCGGCGGGGAGAATCCCAATGTGAAAGGATTCACTGTCACCACGTTCACGGTGATCAGGTAGTTATCGACCTAACGCCTGACCGGCAGCTTGGTTGGTGGCGGGGGCAATCGCACATGGGAAGATACAGTGGGACAGGGCTCCTGTGAGCACTATGCAATGCTTCCGGATCGAGCCTGGCTAGTTGCAGACCACATGGAAGACCCTGAACCTGCCTCCGGAACCGACAGCCCTTTGTCGTGATCATTGTGGGGATTCCGCAATGGCAGGTACAAGGACAGGCATGGTTCCCGGAACCGGGACAGCAGTCAGTTCCGGGGTTAACGATGCCTCCAGGATAGCTGTACCTCCATGTTCCCGGTTCTCTTTTTGGTGTTGCCGGCTACCTGCAAGAACCTTGCCATCCGCGACTTCCATGCCCACCTATACCGGCACCGTTTCGGTTTCGTTGATGTTGGTCGGGACCCGGAAAGGACAAAGATCTCCATTCTGCGTTTTGTAGCACCAACAAAAAGAGAGCAGGGCCCGACACCATAGCCGGCTGGGCCTACACTCGTGGGGTACTGCGGACCGACAGCGCTGTGGACCGCTGGGGTTCGAACAATGAAGGTTAAACAGCGGTGCTGGGTATTCTGGAAGCACCCGCGCCGATCCGATCCGTGTCCGGCTCCCTGCATGAAACGGCGCAGGATGGAAACGCGAAGGCTGCAACGCGGCTGCTCGTTCACGGAGCTGATGACTGGTCCGTGAACAGTTGGAACAACACGCCGCTGGATATTTTGGGAATTATATACATGACTAAGCACGGATGGGTGCCATAATGAGCGGAAGCCGTGCGTGTTGGATGCACTGCACGGCTCCCTGACAGACAGGTTGAACATGCCAACCCGGACTGCCGCCCCCAAGTCTAAAGCAACCGAAGTCCGCAGCGAGCGGTATCGCATCCGCTTCGACCGCCGCGCCCAAGCCGCCCTGTGCGCGCAGATCGCAGGTGCCTGTCGGCTGGTGTGGAACCTCCTGCTGGCCGATTGCGAACGGCGGTACCGGTTGCACAAGGAATATGGAAAGGGGACCGCCCTCGAAGGCGCGGTGCCCGTCGACAAGTCCGTCTCGTTCTTCACGCTGGGCAAACGGTTCACGGACATCAGAAGCCGACCCGATGCGGCCTGGGTGCGGGCGTTCCTGGGTTCGCCGTGGGGACGACGGTACCGCGACCTGGATCTGTCCTGGTTGGGAGACCTGCCCTATGCACCGCTCCGCTACACGGCCAA
>VXMJ01000081.1:0-13541 GCA_009841145.1 Caldilineaceae bacterium SB0661_bin_34
GGCCCCGGCGAATCCCTGCCTGCCGACACGCCGGCTGCACCTGCGGCAGAGCCCGGGCCTGCCTCCGCCGGAGAAGCCGGATTGCCCGGTACACAGGCTAAGCTTCCGGCGGCCTCGCCGGTCGCGCGCCGGCTGGCCGCGGACCTCGGCATCGATCTTGGTGAAGTCCAAGGTACGGACGGCCGCATCACCAAGGCGGATGTCGAACGGCATCATGCCGCGGTGCAGGCCCAAGTCGCAGGGCCGGTCTTGGCCTCGCCCAAGGCGCGCCGCTTGGCACGCGAACGCGGCCTTGATTTGGCCGCCATCTCCGGAAGCGGTCCCGACGGTGCGGTGTTGACAGCTGATGTGGAGGCATTTGCCTCTGCGGTCAGGGATGTCCCCGGTCCGCCGCCGGCGGACGCGGTCGAACTGGAACCGAGCCGCATGTGGCAGGTCATGGCCAGTCGTCTGACCGAAAGCTGGCAGACCGTCCCGCACTTCTACCTCTCCCGGACGGTGGATGCCTCCCAGTTGCTCGCGTGGCGCGATGCCCTGCGCCGACAGGGCAGGGAGGACATCACGATCTCGGACCTCCTGCTGCGAATCACGGCCGTATCCCTGCGCGATCACCCGCGTCTCAACGCCAGTTGGCGGGATGACCATATCCAGCAGCATCCGCAGGTGAACATCGGCATGGCCGTGGCTGTCGCGGACGGACTGCTGGTGCCGGTATTCCACGATGCGGACAAGCTGTCCCTGTCGGAACTGGCCGACCGTCGGCAACACCTGGTGCAGGCCGCCCGTGCGGGACAACTGACGCTCTCGGAGATGACGGGCGGGACCTTCAGCATCACCAACCTGGGCATGTTCGGTGTAGAGGAATTCAAGGCCATCGTGAATCCACCGGAGGCCGCGATCCTGGCGATTGGAGCCATCCGCGACGCGGTGGTGGCCGTCCAGGGCGAACCGGCGGTGCGGTCCGTCTTCAACCTGACCTTGTCCTGTGACCACCGGGCAGTGGACGGCGCGTTGGCCGCACGGTTCCTGGCCACGCTGCACGAACGCATGGAGACGCCCATGCTCCTGCTGGACTGAGTACGCAGGCGGCCCCTGCATGAAACTAAGCTGCCTGCCGGTTTCGCTGTATGGGGATTTCGTATCCGGCCGCCGTTCCCTGCCGGACTGGTTTCGCATTGCGGCGGACCTGGGTCTGGACGGAGCCGATGTCAGCGTAGCCCACTTCGACTGGAACAACCGCGCCGAATTGGACCGCCTGCGCAACCACGCGGCGCAGGCCGGTGTCCGGATCGCGATGGTGGTGACCTACTCCGACTTCACCCTGCCGGATCCCGAGGCCAGGCGGCGGGAACTGGCGGCGGTCCATGCCCAGATTGAGGCGGCCGCCCGTCTTGAGGCGCCGTACGTTCGCTTGACGGCTGGACAAAGCTGGCCGGGAGTGGCCCGGGCGGATGGCATGGCCTGGGCTGCCGAAGGCCTGGTGCAGGCCGCCGCGTACGCCAGCGGACTTGGGGTGATCGCGCTGTACGAGAACCACACGCGGGGTTCCGTCTGGCGCTGGAACGACTTCAGTCAGCCAGCGGACCGGTTTCTGGAGTTGGTTGAGCAGACCGAGGGCAGCGACTTGGAGGTGTTGTTCGACACGGCCAACAACTTGGCCCTGTGGGACGGTCCGCAGTCGGTGCTAACCCGGGTGCGAAGCAGGGTGGCCGCCGTCCACCTCGCGGATATTGAGCAGCCAGGGGCCTTCAAACCTGTGGTTCCGGGAACGGGGGCCAGTCCCCACGCCTCGCTCCTCAAGATTCTGCGGGACGAGGGCTTTGACGGTTGGATTAGCGTGGAGGAAGCCAGCGGGAACGGTCTTGATGGTTTGGCTGCCGGCTTCAGGCATGCCGATGAAGTGTGGCAGTCCATCGGAGGGGTTTCCCGGCGCAACACCGGGAGTGTCAAACCGCAAGGTTGAATTCGGTCCGGAAAGAGCCGGCGCGGACATGCCCTCGGGCCGGGAGGAAGGCAGGCAACGGTTCTGTCACAAGGTCATGGAACATGGCCGGGTTCTCACTTGGTGGAGGATGGCGACTACCATCTTGTTCCGCATCGGTTGGTTGGTTGGACGACAATCCAACATGGGGATTTCTCCGGAGAGGGCGATGAAGATCAAAATCAACGAACTTTCAGCGATGTCATATCGATTGGGGGCCCTGAACATGAGATTCATACGGATGCTGGTGCTGGTGGTTCTGGTTGCGCTGGCTGGCTGCTCGGCAATCCCAACCCCCGAGGTCCGGGAGGATGTGTCGTCCGAAACTTCCACGGAGGATGGAGCCGCCGCGGATGTAATCCGCATCGGTGCCGCGGTTAGCGAAACCGGCAAGTACTCCCGCGAAGGCCGGGACACGCGTCAGGGATACGGAACCTGGCTGGAGTGGGTTAACAACGAATACGGCGGCATTGACGTGGCCGGGAAGCGATATCAGGTCGAACTCGTGATGTACGACGACGAGGGGGATCCCGACACGGTTGCCAGGCTGGTCGAACAGCTCATCAGCGAGGATCGGGTGGACTTTCTGCTGGGACCCTACAGTTCCAGCCTGACGCAGAGTGCCAGCGCCATCTCGGAGAAGTACGACAAGATCATGGTGGAGGGCAACGGGGCTTCCGAATCACTGTTCGAGCGGGGCTTCCGCAACCTGTTTGCGGTTCTCACACCCGCGGGCAACTACACCCAGTCCGCCTTGAAGATGCTGGCGGAGCAGGGCGCGCAGTCAGTCGTGATCGCCTATGAGGACACTGCATTCCCAACCAGCGTGGCGGAAGGCGCGCAACGGTGGGCCAAGGCCTACGGCTTGGAGGTGCTGGGCGTTGAGACCTATCCGCGCGATGTGGCGGATGTCAGCGGGATCATGGCCAAGTTCAAGGAGGTGGAGCCGGATATATTCGTCGGAGGCGGCCACTTCAACGACGCCATCCTGTTTATCAGGGCTGCCAAGGAATTGGACTTCAATCCCAAGGCAATGGTAATCACCGTGGGCCCCAGCAATCCCAAGCTGGTCCAGGAAGTGGGCGCTGATGCGGAGTATGTGATCGGACCCACGCAGTGGGAAGCTTCGATGAGCTATGAGGACGAGTACTTCGGCACCGCAGCGGAATACGCAGCCAGGTACGAAGCCCAGTGGAGCGAACCGCCCACGTACCAGGCTGCCGAATCGACGGCCACTGCCTTGGCTCTGCACCTGGCCATCGAGGCAGCCGGTGCCTTGGATACCAACTCCGTGCGCAATGCTCTGCGGGAACTGGATGTCGTGACCTTCTATGGTCCGATCAACTTCGATGAGACCGGCAAGAACGCGTCCAAGCCGATGGGAGCCATCCAAGTGCAGGACGGGGAGATTCTGGTTGTGGCTCCCGGCCACGCAGCCGTCTCGGAGCTGCGCTACCCGGCACCGGATTGGAAGGATCGCTGATACTGCCTCTGGCTTCATCGCGTGTGTGAACCATGGACCAGGTTCTGCAGGCTCTTGTCAACGGCTTGTTGCTGGGCGGTTTCTATGCCGTGATGGTTCTGGGATTCTCCGTCATCTGGGGAGTGATGGGCATCATCAACCTCGCGCACGGAGAATATCTGATGATCGGCGCCTATCTGGGGTGGGGTCTGTTCCGGTACTTCGGTATGGACCCCTTCGCCGCGCTGTTGCTGATTCTCCCGCTGATGTTCCTGTTCGGGTATGTGCTCCAGTACGTGCTGATCAATCGGATCGTTGAACGTCCGCACCTCATGTCGCTGTTGATCACGTTCGGCATATCCATTGCGCTGGCCAACCTGTTCAAGATCCTGTTCACTTCGGATCCACGGAACGTGTCGGTGACCTACAACGGATCGGTGGAACTGCTGGGAATCACCTTCCCCATTGTCAAGTCGATTATTTTTGGTGCGGCGTTGTTGTGCATGCTGGGTCTGCATTTGTTTCTGCAGCGGAGCCGCATGGGCAAGTCGATCCGCGCCGCGGCCCAGAACAGGACCGCGGCCCGCATCGTGGGGATGGACATCAACCGCACCTACGCGGTTACGGCCGGCATTTGCATCGCCATCACCGCGGCTGCCGGGGCCATGCTCAGCCCGACCCAGGCCATCTTTCCCTTCATGGGGCCGCCTCTCACCCTGAAGGCGTACACCATTACGGCCCTCGGCGGTCTGGGACGCATCCCCGGCGCCTTGATGGGCGGAGTCGTGCTGGGGGTTACGGAGACGATGGTGTCCAGGTTCGTGCCGGGGATCGGCACCAACCTGGGTGTGGCCATCAGCTTTGTGATTCTGGTGCTGATCCTGATCCTGCGTCCCCAGGGCCTCCTGGGTGGACTGCGGCCGGTGGATCCGGAGGCCGAATGATGGCCCGGGTACGGGGCCGGCTGGCCCAACTGGGCCAGGGCTGGGGCGGCCTTGGGTTGTGGTGGCTTCTGCTGGCCGCGCTGGCCCTGTATCCCTATACCGGAGTCACCCACTTGACGCTGTTTCTGGGCAGCCAGGTGTTCGTGCTGGTGACCCTGGCCTCAAACTGGAACCTGATTGGCGGCATGACCGGCTATGTGGATTTCGGGCATGCGGTGTTCTTCGGGATCGGTGCCTACGTGATGGGCATCCTGGTGACCAAGTCTCCGCTGCTGGTTTCCCCTGAGTGGGGATTCCTGCAGGCCCTGCCCGTCAGCGGCGCGGCCGCGGCCATATTCGCTCTGCTGATTGGCCTGCCCACCCTCCGCCTCAAGGGCCCCTACTTCTCCATCGCCATGCTGGGCACCTTTGTGGCCATGCGGGAGATCGTCAGGGTCCTGCGGCCCTTGACCGGCGGCGGGGTGGGGCTGAACCTGCCGCCGGTGCTGAACCGGCTGGGCGACTACTACCTGATGCTGGTGCTGATGGGATTGGTGGTCTCCATCATGTGGTGGATTCGGCGCAGCGAGTTCGGCCAGAGCCTGATCGCCATCCGCGAGGACGAGATCGGTGCGGAGATGAGGGGCATCAACACCACCTTGCACAAGATCCTGGCGTTCATGATTGCAGCCTTCTTCACGGGAGTAGTGGGCGGTTTTTGGGCTTGGCAGAATACCTTTATCGATCCCGATGTGGTCTTCATCGAAACCCGTACCGTGGAGATGGTGATGATGTCCATGCTGGGCGGTCTGGGCACGGTCTGGGGCCCTCCTCTGGGCGCGGTGGTCATCTATGTGCTGCAGACCGTGGTCTGGGGCCGGTTGTTCGGTATTCACCTGCTGGCCCTAGGCATTCTGATGGTGCTGCTGGTCCTCTTCCTTCCCGAAGGCATTCTCGGCACATCCGGCCGAGGCGGCGGTACCTCCATCGTTCGCCTATGGGGCCGTATCCGGAAACGGTCCGATCCGTGACCGACGGTAGCCGGCCGCTGCTGGAAGGCCGCGGCCTGACCAAGCGCTTTGGCGGCCTGACTGCCGTCAACCGGGTGGATTTCGCCGTTCAGCCCGGTGAAATCGTTGGTCTGATTGGCCCCAACGGCAGCGGCAAGACCACGCTCTTCGACTGTCTGAGCCGACTGGAGCGCATCGATGGCGGCCGGGTACTGTTCAAGGGCACCGATATCACCCGCGCCAGTCCGCACCGGGTCGCGCGCATGGGACTGTCCCGGACGTTCCAGGTGATCCGGGTCTACCGCAAGATGAAGGTGCTGGACAACATGCTGGTCAGCCGCCGGTGGAGTGGAGATTCGTACTTGCGGGTGATGCGGTCCAGCAGCGCCGAAATGGTGCGTCGGGCCCGCGAGCTGTTGGAGTTTCTCCGGATCGCTCCCTTGGCCGACGAACCGGCTGGTCACCTGTCCGGGGGACAGCGCCGCCTGCTGGAGATTGGCATGGCCCTGATGCCCGATCCCGACATTCTGTTGCTGGACGAAGCCACATCCGGTGTCAATCCCACGCTGATCGAAACCATCAAGGACCACATTCGGACGCTCAACGGCCAGGGCAAGGCCTTTCTGCTCATCGAGCACAACATTAATTTCATTGCGGACCTCTGCACGCGGGTCTATGCACTGAACCACGGAGAAACCATGGCGGAGGGCACGCCCCGCGAGATCATGGAGAACGACGCCGTGATTGATGCCTACTTCGGTGCTTGAGCATGGCCGGACCGCTTCTTTCGATTCGGGGTCTGTATGCGGGGTACCAGGACATCGACATCCTGAAGGGGATCGATTTGGACGTTCATGCCGGCGAGATTGTGTGCGTGATCGGCCCCAACGGTGCCGGCAAGTCCACGGTGTTCAAGGCCGTGTACGGCCTGATTGGCGTCCGTAGTGGCACGGTGGTGTTCAATGGCAGGGAGATCACCGGCCGGCGTCCACAGCATGTCCTGGGCGCGGGCATTGCGATCGTGCCCCAACTCAGAAGCGTGTTTCCCCAGATGACGGTCCTCGAAAATCTGGAAATGGGCATGTACCTGGAACGCGACGCGACGCGCATCCGGGAACGCATTGCCTATGTCATGGACCTGTTTCCGCGCCTGGCGGAGCGGCGCACCCAGATGGCGGGAACCATGTCTGGTGGCGAACAGCGCATGCTGGAGATCGGCCGGGCCCTCATGCTGGAGCCCAGGATGGTGATGATGGACGAGCCCAGCGCCGGCTTGGCTCCCGGCATATCCCGCACCATCTTTGAGAACATCCGGCGCCTCAACCGGGACATCAACCTGACGGTGTTGATGATCGAGCAGAACGCACGCCAGGGCCTGGAGGCCAGCCACCGGGGCTATGTGCTGGAACTGGGGCGCAACACCTATCAGGGCAGGGCACGGGATCTGTTGGACAACCAAGAGGTACGCCGCGCCTTTTTGGGCGGTCGTTAGGGGACCGGGATTTCAGGTGCCTCGTCTGGTCCACAGCATCCTGGGGGCCACGAGCCGCATCCCATTTTCGTCAAGATACCGGTGCAACCGGCCGCAGTTCGCGGACGATAGGCCCGGCAACCAATCTTCGACTACCGGCGCGGCAATGAACACGGACAACGCGCCGGTTCGGCCCGGTCAGGACTTGCGCTGCCTGAGTTCTGCTTCCAAGGCGCGGATTCGTTCTTCGGCTGCGTCGGCCCGAGCTTGTTCCCTGTCGGCGCGGTCCCGTTCCCTGTTGGAGTAGACGCGTTCCTGGTCCAGACGGGCCTTCAGATCGTTGAAGGTGTCGATGTGCCGTCCCGTCCCCGGATCGTGCCACTTGAGCTGTCCGGCTTCCCAGCGCAGGTCCATGTTGAGGACCCGGCTGTAGCCTTGCAGGACACCTTCCTCCAATGTTGTGATGGGGATGGACCGGTAGGCCCCATGCTCCAACTGGTCCCCGGCCAGTTTGTCGCCGTGGAAGGTTCCGGTCTCGTCGAATCGCCAGTATTCGGGGATGCCCAGGGCGGCATAGGTTTCACGCTTGTCCGTCACATCCACGCGGCCGGTCGAACGGGAGGCGATCTCCAGCACGAAGTCGGGGGGCTTGCCCTGTTCCGAGATGATGTAGGCGTTGCTCCGGCGAAAGGCCTCGGGATCCACGTCGAAGGCGATCAACAGATCGGGATATCGGATGCCTGTCAAGTTGCGGGTGGGGAAGGGGGCGAGATAGCGGTCCCCGATCACCAGCGTGGTGTCGGGACGGCCGAAGTGTTGGATCAGGAAGTGTGCATTGCCGGTTCCGGCCAGGTGTGTGAAGTTGGCCATCGCCTCGTCGGGTTCGCGTGGTGGGGGATCCGGCATCGGCAGCGGGTTGTGTGGTGGCCGTTCCGCCACGACAGGCTGCAATAGGGTCATGTGGCACCGGAGAGGGGCAGTATGGAAACCAATGCTGCAATCATGCAGGAAAGTACCGGGTTCGCGGGTTGTCGTCGGAGAGGCAACAGTCCTCGGCTCGGTAATCCTGTCTCGATTGTAGGCGATCAGGGCACGGTGCCGGAGTCAAGCTAACCGACCTGCACATGGATCGGAGTTTGACAAACTGGAAACAGCGACAGTCCATCACTTCATCATCAGTTCGGACACGACATTGGTATCGAGAACGAACCATGGATGCCGGCCTCAATCAAACTGCGGAGGCTCGCGCATGGGTTCCCTGGATGGAATCTCGAGTTCCACGCCACCGAACGGCTTGAACCGTTCGTGTATCGCTGTTCCAAGCTTCTTGGTCGGTACGACGTCTTCGTCAAGAGCTGTGTGCAGGATGGCGCGAGCTTCCTGTTCCATGGAGCGGCCGTTCTCGGCGGCCCGCATGCACAGCCGCCTTTGCGCATCTTCATCTAGATTGCGAATGGTGAGACTGGTCACAACGAAACCTCCGATTTCAATTGCGCGTGAGTATTGCATGATTACACAGCAATCACTATGGCTGCCCGGTTTGAATATTGAACGGCCTGGGGTATTCAAACCTGTGGTGCCGGGCACGGGTGCCAGTCCCCATGCCTCGATTCTCAAGGCCCTTCGGGGAGGCTGGCTTGACGGCTGGATCAGCGTGGAGGAAGCCAGCGGGAACGGTCTGGATGGCTTGGCCGCCGGCTTTGGGCATACCAATGTAGTGGGCAGTCCGTCGTTCAAGACATGGTTCAGCGCATTGCGCTGCTGCATTATGATCCAGCGTTACTGTTACGGGCCAACACTTTTAGTGGTCGGTAATGGCTCGCACACCATCCAGGTCCAGGAGGACACGAGTGATGAACACTCCTAGGTTGACCAGACGATCGTTTCTGAATTTGGCCGGGACGATGAGTGCGGCCAGCCTGTTGGCCGCCTGTGCCTTGCCCACCGCGGCACCGGGCACCTCCGAAGAGGCAATGGCGGAACCGATTGTGATTGGATGGGCCCGTCACGGCAATGAAGTTTCGCAGGCCACCGAGGATACGCTGGCCGGACTGTTCCAGGAAGCCAATCCAGGGGTGGAGATTGATGCCCTCGCCTTGCCCTGGAGCGACTACAACACCAAGATTCCAATCGACATCGCGGGCGGCACGGCACCGGACACGTTCACCGCACATCCGGCTCTGATGATCAACTCCCACGCCGCCGGTGGCGCCGCCAACTTGACCGAGCGCATCAACGCCGCCGAGCCGGGCATCAACTACGCCGACATCCTCTATCCCGGCGACGCCGAGTTCGACGGCGACATATTCGGCTTGCCGCAGAAGTCTTGCACCCATCAGATCCGCTACAACAAGGATCTATTCGCTGAAGCGGGCCTCCCAACTCCCGGAGAACTATATTGGTCGGGAGGCGCTGATGCCTGGAACTTCAACTCATTCGTTGAAATTGGTCAGCAGCTGACCAAGGACCTTGACGGGGACGGCAATCCGGACCAGTACGCCTACGCCGGCATAGGCGGTACCGGCAATGTTGCCATGCTGCGAGCCGCAGGTGGCGACATCTTCGACGAGGCCGTAACACAGTGCCTGGTCAATTCCCCCGAATCCGTCTCCGGCCTGGAGTACATGCTGAGCCTGGTAGAGAATGAAATCATCCCCTCCCCCGAGTTGATGGTCAACGAGCTGGGCATCAACTTCGACACCGGGCGCATGGCCATGGCCGGCGGCACCACCTGCGATAGCGTCCAGGCTCTGCATCCGGACAAGCGACTTCCGTTCGCCTGGGATTTCGTTGTCCTGCCGGCGGGCCCCGGAGGCTTCCGTTGCTGGGGAGACACGGACCAGTCTGTGGTCTCCACTTCCAGCGCCAATCCGGACGAGGCGTTCGACTGGATCGTCTTCCGCGCAAGCCTTGACGCCTGGGAACAGGCATACGACGGCGGTATGAAGCTGGCCTTCACGGATGGCCCCACCCGCTGGTCCACGTTTGATTCGCGCGCGTTCACGGAACCCCTGGGCGAACTCGACATTCCCATGATCAAGGAAGGCTACCGGCACACGAATCCGGATCCGTTTGTGCCGCGGTCCAAGGATCCCTATCGGGTGCTGTTCTCAATTTACGCCACCGAGATCAACAACATGTTGCGCGGCACCAAGACTCCGCAGGAGGCGGCCGACGATGCCTGCGCCCTGATCGACTCGGAAATCCTGGCCTAGAACGATTGGTTCGCCTTTCTGACTAGCACAGGCAAACCCACCCCCGCAGTCCGGACCCGGCTCCGCGCCGGGTCCGGGTGGCGACCTCCATCCGAATCTTGAACGGCACAGTCCGAGGGAAGCTCTACTGGCGCAGAACGCTGGAGGGCTACCTTTTCATCTCCCCTTGGATCATCGGCTTCGCGGTCTTCACGGCCGGCGCGTTGCTGGGATCCTTTGGCATCAGCCTGACAGAATGGAGCATCATCGGCGACCGCTATTGGGTGGGTGCAGGCAACTATGTGAAGCTGGTGCAGGACCAGTTTTTCTGGAAATCCCTGCAGGTCACCTTCCTCTATCTGTTGAACGTGCCGATGAACCTTGTCCTGGGGCTTCTGTTGGCACTGTTGCTGAACCAGAAGATTCTGGGGCTGGGCGTGTTCCGCACGGTCTTCTTTCTTCCCTCCGTCACGGCCGGGGTGGCCGTGTCCCTGCTTTGGCTGTGGATATTCAATCCCCGCTTTGGAGTCATCAACGTTCTGTTGGCGAAGATCGGCATCCAGGGACCGATGTGGCTGGGCAGCGAAACCTGGGCCATGCCCGCCCTGATCATCATGAGTGTTTGGGGTGTAGGCGGCAGCATGCTCATTTACCTGGCGGCCTTGCAGGGCATTCCCACCGCCCTCTACGAGGCGGCCACCATCGACGGGGCCAGCCATCTGCGCAAGTTCTTATACATCACGATCCCGATGATCAGCCCTGTTCTGCTGCTGAACCTGATCATAGGCGTGATCGGCTCCTTCCAGGTCTTCACACAGGCCTTCATCATGACCAGAGGGGGGCCCAACTACGCCACGCTCTTCTACGTGCTTTACCTGTACCAGCACGCCTTCCAGTGGTACAACATGGGCTATGCCTCGGCTCTGGCCTGGATCCTCTTTATTGTGATCCTTGTCTGCACTTTCCTGATCCTAAAAATGTCGCGGGACTGGGTCTACTATGAGGACTGAACCGACTCGCAATCGGACGCGCACCGGGGTACCGGAAGCATGACTGTCCAAGGGGCAACCGCCCACCACGCAGTACCGGAACGCAACTGGGGACCCGTTCTGCACAAGGTGTTCGTGTACACCTGCCTGGTGGTGGGCACTGTGGTGATAATGATCCCGTTCTTCTGGATGATCACCACATCCCTGAAGAAATCCGGTACCGAGTTCACCTTCCCCATCGAGTGGCTGCCGAACCCGCCGCGCTGGAAGAACTACGTGGATGGCTGGACCGTCCTGCCGTTCAACCGTTGGGCTTTGAACTCGGTGCGCATTTCGGCCTTGGCCATCGCCGGATCGGTCATCTCCAGTGCCATTGTCGGATTTGGGTTCGGCCGCATCCGCTTCCCTGGCCGCGACGCCCTGTTCATGCTGGTGTTGGCCACCATGATGTTGCCGTTCCCTTCGGTCATCGTCCCGCTGTTCCTGCTGTTCAAGCGCATTGGCTGGATCGACACGATCCTGCCCCTCACGGTACCCACATTCTTTGGCGCCAACGCATTCTTCATATTTCTGCTCAGGCAGTTCTTCCGGACCTTGCCGCTCGACTTGGACGATGCGGCCCGGGTTGACGGGTGCAACACGTTCCATGTGTTCCTGCGCATTTGCCTGCCCCTGATCCGGCCGGCACTCGGAATCATCTTCGTGTTTTCCTTCATGCACAACTGGAACGACTTCCTGGGACCACTGATCTTCCTGTCCCACACGACCAAGTACACGTTGGCGCTGGGATTGCGCTATTTCCAGAGCCAGTATCGGGTGGAGTGGGCTTTGATGATGGCCGTCTCCCTGATCATCCTGACTCCCAACATCGTGCTGTTCTTCCTCGCCCAGAAGTACTATATCCAGGGCATTGTCGTGAGCGGGGTCAAGGGCTGAGCGATCCAGGTGGAGCCCCGTGTTCAACGGACGGCGGTGCGTCGACCACCGGCACAAACCATCTCCACACATTTCCTGCCAAGCAACGGCTGGTCCCACGCGCTGTACCAACGGTTGATAGCCAGCATCCAGGCAGTTGTAAACCGCTAAGCTCGACTTTGTACAAAGTCGAGCTTAGTCCAATCCTCACATCTTGATGACAATGTTGCCTGCGGCGTGATGCCCTAGCATGTGGGCGACTGCCTTTGGGGCTTCTTTGAGCGGGTAGACTGTGTCGATGACCGGCTTGACGTCGCCGGACTCGTGGAGCTTGGCGAGGTCGTTCAGGTTCTCGTGAGTCACTTCAAGATTGACAAACTTAACTTCGATTGAACCCTGTCCCATCAGCGTTGCACGCGCAACCTTGAACAGGCTCGCGAACATGCCGCCAGTGGTACCGATGCTGTTCGGAATGAGCATGCCGCCGGGAGCCAGTGCGCTGGACAACTTCGGCGGCCAGTAGTTCATCACGTTGTCGAGGATTACGTCATAACGCTTGCCGGACTGCGTGAAGTCCTCCTCTGTGTAGTCGATAACGTGATCGGCGCCGAGGGAATTGACTAGCTCGAGATTCCTCGTGCTGCAGACGCCCGTGACCTCCGCGCCAAGCGTCTTGGCGATCTGCACGGCAAAGGTGCCGACGCCTCCTGACGCGCCGTTGATCAGAAGCCGCGTGTGCGGTCCTGCGTTGGCAACATCGCGGATGGCGATGAGCGCGGTGAGTCCGGACATGACGGACGCGGACGCGTCCTCGAAGGTTAGTCCAGTCGGCTTCCTGATGAGCTTCGCCGCCGGAGCGACGGCATAATCCGCGAAGGTCCCGGAGGTGCCAAGGTCGTCGGCCCACGACGACCCGAAGACCTCGTCGCCTTGCTTGAGGTTGGTTACGTCCTGGCCGACCGCTTCCACGACGCCGGCGAGGTCTGACCCGCGAACAGCGGTCCTAGGGCCCCGGAGCCCGAACTTCAGCCTGAGGATGTAGGGTGTCCCGGTGACCGTGAGCCAGTCGGGAGTGTTCACGCTGGAGGCCCGCATCCGGACCAGGACATCGTCATCGCCTACGGACGGCCTGTCGATTTCACCCAGCCTCAGCACCTGCTCCGGCGTGCCGTATCCGCTCTGAACGATCGCCTTCATTGCGCCTCCGAAGCTTGAATTATCAATGCTGGCAAGTTAGCCGTATTGAAGTGAGCCGTTATATCGAAACTCTCTCTATACGGAGTCTTCATGCCTTGTTGATTTTGTTAGCTGGACTTTGTACAAAGTCCGCGCGGGCGGTGAGGGGCGTGGCGGACGCAGGCCAGGACGTCGGAGAACGTGGGGAAGGTCTTGGCATACCATGTGGCCCGGTAGGGACGGAGGGGACGCACCCGGTGCAGGCAATGCCCCTCCAGAATAAGCCAGCTGAACAGGCCGAGCAGGACCGGGGTGGGGGGGGGGGGGGGGCCGAGCCCCCCCCCCCCCCACCCGGCGGGCGCGGGGGGCGGGGGGGAGCGGGAGGGTGGAAGGAGGTGGGGGGCGCGGAGGGGGGGAGCC
>VXMJ01000081.1:13551-108918 GCA_009841145.1 Caldilineaceae bacterium SB0661_bin_34
GCGGCGCCGCCTCCGGCCCCCTCCTGCCCCCCACCCTGAAGCTACAAATCTCCCCTCCCGCCGCGCGCCGCGGGGGGGGGGCGGGCCCGCCCAACCCCCCCCCCCCCCACGGCAAGTTGGGCCTTGGCCCTGCTTGCATGGCCAATGTTAGTCCTGCGGATGGTCGGTCCCGTGTGGGAACCCTGATCCTGACCCTAGTCTGTAGGATAAGCCCAAGGGCGGGATCGTTGTCGGTCACGACGACAACCCGTCCCGCACTGCTCTTGATCGCCTGGCAAGCGAAGGGTTCCCAAGCCCCTTCCTGGCTCGAACCAGTACTAACGGCCCTGAAACATCACCGGACGCGGCGAGTGCCTTGGGGACGGACCTTGGTCTGTGCCATACTGACCAAATTCCCGCTGTATCCTTGGTGGTTCAGGGATTGGACATTGGCCACCGAGTGCCTGAACCCAGCCTTCGAACGGCATCTGTCCGAAGGTTGGGCTGCCGGTTGGCGGGAATGCACGCGGGGCAGGTGGCGACCGCGTCGAGTTTGATTCGGCAGCCGCGGCCATGCGAGCCTCGACCACCGGACCCGCACCACTTTCCCCTCCCACAAGGAACCTCTTCATGCCCAAGGACATAAGCTTTGACCTCACCGGCCAGGTCATGATCGTGACCGGAGCCGGCAAAGGCATTGGCAAGGCCATTGCCGAAACGGCGGCGCGATTCGGCGCCGACGTGGCTCTCGGGAGCCGCACCGTAGCCGAGTGCGAAGCCACTGCGGATGTCTGTCGCGGCCTGGGCCGGAACGCCTACGCCGCCCACCTCGATGTGGCCTCCCTCGACAGCATCAACGGGTTCACCGCGGGTGTGGTTGAACATTTCGGACGGATCGACTCGCTCGTCAACAACGCCGGCTACAACGTTCCCAAGCCGGCCCTGGAGTATTCCGAGGAAGAGTTCGATCAGATTTCCGACATCAACTTCAAGGGTGCCTACTTCATGTCCGCCGCCGTGGCGGCCCATCTAATCGAGGCCGGCCGTCCCGGCAGCATCATCACGATTAGTTCCCAGGTCGGCGTTGTGGGCGGGCCCCTGCGCTCCATCTACGCCGCGGCCAAGGGTGCGGCTGGTCAGTTCACGCGGTCCTTGGCCCTAGAGTGGGCGACAAACGACATCACCGTCAATGCCGTGGCTCCCACGTTCACCCGGACACCGTTGCTGGAGGCCTCCATGGCCAAGAGCCCGGAGTTTGCCAAGAACTTGGAACGGGTTCCCATGGGACGCATCGCGGAGCCGGAGGAAATAGCCGGTGCCGTGGTATTCCTGGCCTCGTCGGCGGCGCGCATGGTGACCGGCCAGGTGCTGTGCGTGGACGGCGGCTACACCGCAATCTGACATCTCCCGGTCTCCATCTCATAGGGACCACCCAACAGGACACTCAATATGGCGGACAAGCTGCGTGCGGCGGTCATCGGTGCTGGGGGCATTGCGTCCCAGCACATCGGTGGCTACCTGGACTGTGGACGCTACGAAGTGGTGGCGCTGGCGGACTTGGAGCCGGATGCCATGCAGGAAAAGAACGACGCCTTTGGCATCACCCCGGTCCACTACCGGGACGGCCGCCAAATGATGGCGGAGGTGCAGCCGGACGTGGTGTCAATCTGCACCTGGCATGCCGGCCACTCCGAATGGACCATTGCTGCCGCGGTCCACAAACCCAAGGCGATTCTGTGCGAAAAGCCCATGGCCGATACGGTGGGGCACGCGGAACAGATGCTGATTGCCTGCGAGCGCAACGGCGTGAAGCTGGCCATCGGCCACCAGCGACGCTTCCTCCCCGCCTACACCCTGGCCCGGGAGTTCATCGCCGAGGGTCGCATCGGACAGATCCAACTGGTGCAGAGCTTTGGCGGCGACGGCCTGCCGAACTTCGCCTCCCATCAAACGGACATGTACCGCTACCTGCTCAACGACGACGAGTGCGAGTGGGTCATGGGCAATGTGGAGCGCAAGACGGACCAGTACGAGCGCAACACGCGCATTGAGGATCGGGCGGTCGGCACGTTCGGTTTTAAGGGCGGTGCCCAAGCCCTGATCCTGAGCGACGTGCTGCCGTTCTTCTTCCAGGGCGCACGCATTTATGGTACGGACGGCATGATTCACCTCACGACCAGTGACCTGAAGCTGCTCAACCACGAAACCAAGGGAGCCTGGGAAGAGCATATGCCGGAAGGCAGGTTCCATTCCGTAAGGGAATTGGGCCCGCGCTTCGAGTGGCTGGAGGGCGGCGCGGCACAGGCCGACGGCGTTGCCGACTGGGTGGAGGGTGCCGAACCCTACCGCAGCACCGGAGAGGATGGCTACAAGGCCCTGCAGATGGTGCATGCGGTCTACGAGTCGGCGCGCCTGCACGAGCGAGTGGCGTTGCCACTCCAGACGCGGGTCAGCCCGCTGGATCTGATGGTCGAATCGGGACATCTCGTTCCGGAACGGCCCGGTCGCTACGACATTCGGGTTGGCCGTCTGCGCGGCGAGAAGATGATCGCGGACAACGAGGGAGAGAATGGCTGAGATGGACAGGATGCGAGTGGCACAGGTCGGTACCCGGCACGGGCATGCGGCAGGCAAGCTGCGCGCCATGCTGGACAGTTCCGAGGTGGAAGTGGTTGGCGTGTACGAGCCGGACGAGGCGCAACGCGCCAAAGTGGCCTCGGCAGCTCCCTGGAACGGGATTGAGTGGTTTGAATCAATGGAAGGAATCCTCGCCGACGACAGCATCGTGCTGGTCGCCTCCGAAGGAGCCAACATCGAGAGCCTGGACCAAACCGAGGCCTTGGTTAATGCCGGCAAGCACGTCTGGTACGACAAGCCGGCGGGCCAGAACTGGGAGCAGTGGCAGCGCGTGGTGGCAATGGCGCGCGGCCAGGGCACGCAGTTGCAGATGGGATACATGTTCCGCTACCACGAAGGCTTCTGCCAGGTCGCGGACTGGGTCCGCAGCGGTTTTCTGGGGGACGTGTACGGCCTGCGGGCACACATGTCCACCAATGTGGGGGAGGAACAGCGGCACCGGGTCGGGGTACATCCAGGCGGCATGTTCTACGACTTGGCCAGCCACATGCTGGATCAGATCGTCTGGATGTTGGGACGGCCGGTTGAAACGACCAGCTTCTTCCGCAACCACACCGGCATCGTCCCGGAGTTCATGGACAACACCGTGGGCGTTTTCGAGTTCGAGAAGGCTCTGGTGGTCATCGACATAGCGGCCATGGAGGTGCGTCCGCCGGCCCGCCGTTTCGAGGTGTACGGCACGCAGGGCAGCGCCACCATTACGGAACCCTTCGAACCCGCCACCAATATTCGACTGTGCCTGGCTGCTGCGGCCGGGGGCTATGTAGAAGGTGAGCAAAACGTGCCGGTCAACCCGCAGAGCCGCCAGTCCCTCTATGAACTGGAACTGGCTTCCCTATTGGGGGCCATTCGCGGCGATCATCCGCCCGACCGATCCCTGGACCACGAGCTGCTCGTGCAGGAGACACTGATACGGATCTGCGGCAACCTGTAGGTCGCAAGGAAAGTCGGTTCACGGGAGCACATTCGATGTCCACCAACCTTCGTCTCGCCATCGTCGGTTGCGGCGGCATGGGCCATCGGCACCTTATGGGGCTGGTGGAACTGCAGCAGCAGGGCCTGCTTACGCTGGACTTGGTGGCGGCCTGCGATCCGGTGACAGAAAACGCGGAGTCGCTCGCGCGGTTGGCCAAGGCCGAGTTGGGAGTCGAACCGGTTCCCGTGCCCGATCTGGCCTCGCTGGCTGCCCACGGTGTCCAGGCCATCGACATTACCTCTCCGCCGGCGCTGCATCACCACCTGATCGCGGAAGCGGCGGACATGGGTATTCACGTGATGACCGAGAAGCCCGTGGGCCTGACCGTGGCTTCGTCGCTTGAGATTTGCGAGACTGCCCGTAGCCATCCGGACATTGTGATCAGCGTGGCCGAGAACTACCGCCGGGATCCGATCAACCGGCTGGCGCGGGCCCTGCTGGATGCCGGTGCCATCGGGGCGCCTAGGCTGCTGCAGATGAACTCGGTGGGCGGCCAAAACACCATGCTGATTACCCTGTGGCGGCACATGCGCCGGTTGGGCGGCATTCTCGTCGACATGGGAGTGCACTACGGGGACATGCTGGAGTACCTGCTGGGGCCCGTGGTCTCCATGTACGGCCAGGTTCGCCTGCACGAAAAGGAGCGGGTGAACTTGGGAAAGGCGGAAGGCGTTCTGGGCAATCCCGGCGGCTTCTACGCCAAGTGGCAGGCCGCCATGCCGGAGCGCTTTGAGCCGGACGCCGAGGATGCCCTGTACGGCTTGTTGAACTTCGAAAGTGGCGCGGTGGCCCAGTACACCGAAGATCATGCCGGCTGGGGCCAACCGCTCTGGGAGCGCACTATCTTCGGCTCCGAAGGTTCGATGGACTTGACGGAGGACCGGCACGGCCAGCCCTTGACGGTGCATCGTACGGACGGACACGGTGCGGCCGGTGCGGCGGTGCTGGACCTGGTTCCCGACTTCCGGCTTGACCCCCTGACTGCCCAGCTGTTCGGCGGCAACCGCTTGTGGACCTACGAGATGGACTTCACGTTCGTCGACCGCAAGCTGCTGGCCTTGGAGTATGCGGAACTGGCCCACGCCGTGGAGACCGGCCAGCCAGTGGAGGTCGATGCCATGCAGGGCACACGGGCCCTGGCCGTGATCTACGGACTGCTGGAGTCCGCGGTGGAGGGCAGGCTGGTTACGATGGACGAAGTGCTGTCCGGCAAGGTGTCGGAGTACCAACGGGAGATCAACGCGTCCCTCTGACGCGTCTGACCGTCAGGTTGGTTGTTCGAGGATCCCGGAACACAGCGAGTTGTCCAGAGAGGGTGCCGAAAGCCCTTCTCCCACAGCCTGAGGGACACTCCAAGCCTCAGGCGGTTCGATTTACCACGATCACCGTAGTGTTGTCGTCCCGCCTGGTCGCCGGCACTGTTTCCACCAAGTGGTGGTTCAAACCAGCGCTATGACGCCTCCTCCCGCGTGGATGTCGAAACGTCGGGTCTGAAGGCGAGGCACCGAAAGTAGTCGTCTATGCGCATGTAGTCCGACTCGTTCGAACCCATGAAGTCCTCCCTCTGAAGGACTTCGTCCTGGCCCCCGGTTCTTGGACGGCGGAGGAAGTTGTACTCAACAGGGACCCGAGATGAACGTGCCGTACTTCAATTTCATTGTTGGGACGCGGTGCCTGTGTATCAAGTCCAGGGGGTTCGGGTATCGTTCTTGCAATGGGTACCACTCACTCGAACTAACGTGTTCCTGCCCGGATCGCCGCTCGCAAGACCAGTGTCGCGTTTGCATGCGGAACCGTTGCCGCCTCGCGGCACCCTACCGGTAATGCTAGCTGGTTCAGGTCCCGCGGTCTCCGGGCGGTAGGAGGGTTGACCAGTCACGCTCACCGCTCGCTACCCGCAGGGCCTCGGTGAAGTCGGGCACCCAATGGGCCTCCTGCCAGGCCGCGGCCAGGGTGTCCGGCACGTCAGGTGCCAATGTCCCTTGCGCCACGTGCTGCCTGAGCAGGGACAGGAGATTCGCCATTTGGGTCTGTGCAGCAGTTTCTTGTACTGCCACCTGCTTGGCCTCGTCGGCAGCTATGTCCTTGGCTCGCATCGGGTCCAGCCAGATGCCGCGCGCGGCATCCCACGTCTGGAGGGTGTGGATGTCACCGCCCTCGTCCAGCATCCGGAACTCCCCCAGCGTGTCGCTGCGGTAGACGGGCAGTCCGTCCGCCGTGCGAACCGATTCAATGTCCTCGTATGTGCCGGCGGGCGACAGGCGCAGGCCCCACAGAAGGGGTTCGTCCCCCGTGCGGTACACCCGCTCCGGGTCGTAGCGCCAGAATTCCCGCACCCCCATGGCCTGGTAGATCTCGACCTTGGGCTCGAGGTCGTGGCGGAAGGTGGACTCGGACAGCACCTCCAGCACGAACAGGATGGGGTTGTCCGGGTCATAGGCGATTTCGTGCCGGCGTTCGTCCGGGCGGGGACGTTCCTGGATGAAGATGTCGGGAATGACCTGACCGCTTTGGGCATAGCGGTTGGTCTTGGGCATGCCCAGGTCAGGCAGCTTGAGGCACCGTTCCTTGAACACCCGATAGGTTCCCAGCAGGCGTCGGGCCTCCCCGACACTTCCGTCGATGGCGAACCCGTGGGCGCTGCCGGCCAGGAAGTGGACCCCGTCCTTGCCGTAGGCGTCGTCGTCGGTGAAGTCGGGACCGTAGACGTGCCGAGGATCGTAGGGGTAGGTGGAGTCGTAGTGGTCGAGGGACTTGATATGGTCCCACCAGGCACTGGAGGCCCTGTCACCGTTGGGTGCTGCCGCAGGGGCAAGCGGTGTAGCGGAACCGGTCTTCAGGCTGGCTGCGAGACCGTTGTCCCGCGCAGGCACGGACACTTTGGTGTTCGGATTTGTGTTCATGTCGTGCAACAACCACCATCCGCGGAACGACAACCCACCGAACACAGTGTAACAAGCATGCCAATGCACCGATGCGCCTGATCGCCCAGGGCAATTGCATCTAAACGGGTTTGGGCTTGAGGCCCATCAGGCGGCACAGGTAGTCCTGTTCCAGGCCGCCGCCAGCCGCTTGTTGGCGATGCCCACCTTGAGAGACCGGTCCTACCGCAGCATTTCGGAACCTGCGCAGTGGAATGCCACTGTGCCCATCTGGATGCTTCTTTCGAACTCTCGGAGTGCACATGCTTTTAGCCTCGTAGGTGCAATGGGTCATGACCAGGCCGATGTTCTTGGCACTGTTCTGCAGCATGCGAAACAGGTTGACCTTGGATATTGCCGCGGTGTTGGTATGGCACAAAGCCCGTGCAGTCGATGCTGGATGGTCCACGGATCTCCCAGGGTGCTGCCCTGTCCCGTCCCGCACCTTTACGACCCGAATTTGACAACGTCCGGTATTCCTCCGGTCAGGAACGCTCATCTGCCGTTGCAGGCACTCTCCCCGCGACACCCACGGGACCACGCTTTCCCGGAACTACATCGACCGGTGTAGGAATAAGCCACTCGGCTCCGGCTTTGGTCGCACCCCGCACCCGACCATCACGGGCCAGTTGACGCACCCTGCGCTCCGAGATGCCCAGGCGCATGGCCGCCTCTCGTACCGTAATGTTGTCAACATCATCGGCAGGCGCCTCGGAATCCAACTCGAACTCAATGGGGCTGGGCTCTTTCAGCGTGCTCATCTCGTGGATCAGAAATCCGATGACCTCTCCGTCGTCGTCCAGCCGCTTGAGGATGCGTTCGTCGTCGGTGGGCGTGAAATAACCTTCCCTGGCCGCCCACAACACTTCAAGCATGTCTCCTTCGTGGTCGTACGAGACAAACACCTTCTTGCCGTTCACTCTCGCTCTCCTTGGATTCTTCGGGTGAGATAGGCGGTGAGGATGAAGGAGTAGCCGTGCGCTCTCTTCAACACAATGCACACATAGCGGTTCCTGCCCCGTAGATCCGGATAGAGCCGATAGTAGAGCTGGACCATCGGGCTGGATTTGGAGGGACTCACCGCATCCGGGCTGGCGAGGGTTTCGGCAAACCGATGCAGCTGGAAGGCCATTTCAGGGTGCCCTCTCAGGATGTGCCGAAGCCGTTCGTCGGTGAGTCGGACTTCATTTCCGCGCTTATCGTTGAAACGCCGCACACTGTCCGCTTCCCCCTATTACCATACCGGAAAGTATACCGCATTCGGTATATAACACGGCAAGAAATCACGCATGCACGAAACAGAAGGAACAGTGCCGATACAGGTGTAGGTTGCCTGCGGGGATGCCAAAGCCGCTCTCTGCCTACCTATGGAGAGCCCAAATGCCGTACTCCACCAGTGTCCCCATATGCATGGAATTGCAACGGACTGCGAAGCCGGGACACGGGCAAGGTCTCACCCTAACTTCACTTGTCTGTCAGGGAAGAAATTGAATCTTTATCGCCTGCCTTGAGCGCAACAGGTCAATCCCTTCCAGGTAGTCGGCCAACGGCAATCGGTGGGTTGCCAACGGCTTCAGGTCCAGTCGGCCATCTGCCACCAGCGACAAGGCTGTTTCCGCGGCTTCCCTGGTATGGCGGTCGTAACCGATTAGGGCCAGTCCCTTGCGGTATTCGGACAGGCCGAACTGGACGGGATCCCGCAGGACCCCGAACACATGAACGAACCGCGAACACAGCGCCATCAGATGCTGTAAGGCCGGTGCGAGGCCCGTACAGTCGATGCCGGTGGTCCAAAGGTCGCTCTGGTCGAGCATGGCAAGAACCTTCGGATCATCCGGAGCAAACACCTTGGCCACACCCAGACGCGCAGCCAATTCGCGGCGGGCCGGCAACGGGTCGAGCGCCATCACATCGGAAGCACCGTGCACTCGCGCTAATTGGATGGCGATCAGGCCGGCCGGTCCCAGGCCACAGACAATCACGCGGCAATCCCGTACCGCACCGAATCCGTTCATCTGGTCGAACGAAGCCTGGACGCACATCGCCAGTTCCAGAGAGGCGCACTCCCGCGGTTCCAGTTTGTCCGGCAGCCCAATCAGGTTGGTTGCTTCGAACGGCACGTACTGGGCATAGCACCCTTGGCGGACCTTGCCCGGATCGCGCCACGCGGCGACCTTCATGCCGGTTTTGAACCCTTCGACACCGGGACCGATGGCCGCGACCACGCCAGCCATCTCATGACCCGGCTGACCTATCGGATACGGGTATTCGATGGTGCTTCCGGGGAACATCGGTTCGTTGCCCAGGATGTGCAGGTCCCACTGCGGACAGGTGTTGACCGCTTCCACTCTGACCAGGACTTCCCCCGCGATCGGGGTGGGCATCGGTGTTTCGATAAGGGCCGCCTCGCCAGGTCCTTTGATTTGGATGGCCTGCATCGTGTCGGTCATGGGGACTTCCTTCGGTTTGGCTGTCCCGTCGCGGAACAGAGTGGGCTTAGGCCGCGGTGTCGATCAATTCCTCGTGCACCAGCCACTGCTGGACCCCGGTCCAGTCATAGGTCACACCGAGGCCGGGTCCCTCCGGCACCGGGACGCAACCGTCGGCGTCGATGGTCTCGAGTTCGTCCTCATAGTCGCACGCATAGACGGGCGGACAGGCAATGTTGGTCAGCTTGGGGTGTACCAGTCCCATTTCATAGAAGTTGGAGTTGCGCATGGCTGCCATGCAGTGTCGCTGTGCCGGTCCCGCAATGTGCAGTTCCACGTCCATGCCGTAGCCTTCCGCGGAATGGGCAATCTTCATGACTCCGGTGATGCCGCCGTCGTACTCCGGGTCGGCCCGCCAGAAGTCCGTGGCGTCGGCGGCTGCCATGTCGGCGTGGGCCTCCACGAGATGGACGTGCTCGCCCTGCAACAGGGGTGTCTTGATCATGGACCGCAGCTTTCGGTGGGCATGCAGGGATACCCCGCCATCGCGCATCGGATCCTCGTACCAGTAGAACCCTGCCTCATCGCAAGCCCGGCCCACGGCGAGTGTGTCGGCAAATGTGTCGTACACACAGCAAGGATCCAGCATCAAGGCCATGCGGCCGCCCACTCGGTGGCCGACGGCCTTGACCGTTGCGATTTCCCGTTCAATGTCCGGGTCACCCCAGGGATGGATCTTGAAGCCTTTGTAGCCCAGTTCGAGGCACTGCTCGGCGAAGTCGGCAAAGGCCTCCGGGCTGCTCAGACCGTCAGGTTGGCGATCGGCGTGGTAGGTGCTGGCATAGCAGGGCAGCCTTTCCCGGTAGCCGCCCAGCAACTGGTAGATGGGAGCGTCGTGGAACTTGCCCGCCAGATCCCACAAGGCGATGTCGATCGGTCCCATGCCCATGCGGTCGTTCTTGCGCAACAGCGACTTGGCTTGGCCGTAGAACCGCTCGCGCTGCAGGGCCGGCTTGCCAATGAGGTACTCCACGAACATCAGGGCCTGCTCGAACGTGGCCGGCGCAATGCTCATGTACTCGCCGGTGAGCCCAAGATCGGTATGGATGCGCACTCCCAGCACCATGCGGTGGCCGGTGCTGTTCGGTTCGTAGAAGTGCCCCATGGCGAAGCCGTGGTCCCGGCCCACGTTGGGGAACGGGATTCGGTACCGGGACAGTTGCACTGCCGTAATGATCGGTGTGTCGTTCATGTCCTGCGTCCTTTGGTGATGTCCCCGGCCTTCGGTTTTTGCTCAACCGGACACGGTCCAGTCCAGGATGACCCCAAGTACCGGTTCGCGTTTGGTCCGGATCAGGTCCCAGGCCTCTGCAGCCCGATCCACGGGAAAGCGATGAGTGATAAGTGGGAGGGTTTGCAACTGGCCCGTGGAAATCAGATGCCGGGTCCTGTCCATGCGTGGCCGAGTCCATCCGGAGACGGAGTGCAGGGACAGTTCCCCGTTCCGGAGATCCTGGAGCGAAAGGAGGTCGTCGGTGCCGTGGAAACCGGCGGAGACAATCCGGCCGTCCCGGTTCATGCGGGGCAGGATGGCCTGGATGTGTTCGATCGAACCGACGGTGTCAACCAGCACATCCACGCCGTCGGACAGAAAACCGATGAGTGCCTTCTGCCAATCGCCGTCCCTTTCGTTGCAACAGAGGTGCAGGCCGTTTTCCGGGAAGTGCTGCATGCGATTCTCGTGACGACCCAGCAATAGGATGCGCGCCCCGCGCAAGGCCAGCGTCTGTGCGGCCCACAGTCCGACCATGCCGTCACCCAGCACCACGGCTGCCTCTCCGGGCGCGACCGGGGCGCGACTCCCGCAGTTGTAGCCGACTTGGGTCAGGACCATGCCTGCATAGGCCAGCGGTTGCGGTTGTAGTGGAAGTTTCCAGACACCTTCCCGGGGCGTGACCGACGGGGACAACTGTCCTCCGGAGGGATGGAACATTCCATTGACTTTGCTGCTGGCTGCAAAGACCATTTCACCCGGTGCCAAGTCCGTCACATGGCTGCCGACCTCCCGCACGATCCCCACTTTCTGGTAACCGGCCACCACGGGGAAGGGATTCGGTGAACCGGGCCGCCAGGCCGTGTCCCCGGCAATGCGTTCGCCTCTCAGGTAGGAGCCTTCGGTGCCGTTGCTGATCCACGAATGAGTCACTTCGACCACCACGTCGGAGGGTCCGGGTTCAGGGCAGTCCACTTCTCGAACCTCCACGGTGTTGGCCGCGGGAAAGACGATGGCTTTGGCCTTCATCGCGGGCCTCCCGCCGTGGGCACGGCGTACTCGGTTTCCTGTCGGCTGGCGGAAGTGGGACGGTCTTTCCGACTCGGGTATCCCGGCCGGCTGGCCGGTCCCGACCGATTGTCACACTGTTGGTGGTTCAGGGCTTCGAAGTGCCTCCGGTCCGATGTAGGCATCTCTAATTCCCTGCGGTTCCGACTACTGTGATCCACCATGGCCGTGCTGCCTTCAGCGTTGGTCGGCGCGTTGCATTGACCTCGCCGGTTGGGCGGGGTAGTCCTCGCGCTTTCCTGTATCCCCAGGTTGAATGATGAAGTCGCGTCGATCGCGATAGAGGCGTGCTCGATTCAGTACATAGTCCTGTCCGTCATCGAGGTTCACTGTCTCCCAGTGGGTCATGAGCCAGTACTTGCAGTCGCCGATGAACAAGTAGGTGTTCGGTTGGCCAAAGAAGGTGCCGGCAACGCCCTCCCCGGCGCGGAAGCGCGCACAGACCAGCTCGATCAGTTCTCTCTGACCATCCTTGCGGCTAAGGACGTACTCGTGGGGCCACGTTTTCCGGTAGGTGACGGCTTCTCGCCACGGTGCGCGCCCGATCAACTCGGTGATCTTTAGGCATTCGAGCATTCTCATCGTCCTTTCGCTGACAAGAACTTGCCGTGGAAGCCTTGCGCTTGGTGTCTGCAAGTTCTAGCGGTAGAGGGATGGTATCTCGAATTCTGGTATTGAAATCGGCTGGCCGGTTTTGACCGATTCAATGCAGGCTTCAACCACCACCATCGCCATGTATCCGTCCCAAGCAGAAGGACCGGTTGGTTTTTCCGCTTCCAGGCTCGCCGCCCAAGCAACCAATTCGTCCTGGTAGGCCGTGCCGAACCGACCAGTGTACTCTGGGGCAATCGCCTGTCTGAGGGTTTCCCTGGTGCGGACAACGGGAGTGCCCACGGTGTGGCTGGTGATCACACCGTCCTCGCAACTGATCTCAACATCGACTTCATAGCCGTAGCCGGCCTTGGTATTGAACTCGAGCAGTCCCAGTGCCCCATTCCGGAACCTCACCTGAAGCAGGCACAGCTGCGCCGTGCCCGGATCCTGGCCTGCATCCGGAACGGCTTGGCCGTACACCTCGACGATTTCGTCCTCCATCATCCAGCGCGCCGAATGGATGTCGTGCACCATGGAGTTGGTGACGACATCCTCGATGGTGCGTGCATCGGGATGGTGGGCGTTGCGATGGACATTGCGGAAGAGCAGACGCCGACCATGGTGCCCGGTGTCCACCTCAGCCTTGACCTCCACATGGGCACGGTCAAACTCCCGCATGAAGCCCACTTGGATCATGCGGTGCCCGATTCCGGTTTCGAGTTCAACCACCCTTTCAGCGTCCGGTACCGTGGTCGCCAACGGCTTTTCCAAAAACACGGGCTTGCCGGCCTCCAGGCATTCGATTGCCAGTTTGGCATGGAGTCCGTCCGGAGCCGCGACGAGGAGGGCATCCACCTCGGGGTGGCCGATGATGTCGCGGGTTTGGTCGAACTGTAGATCGACCCCGTGCCGGCGAGCCACCGCTGCGCGCAGTTCCCCGTCAAGATCCATTACTGCTTGCAGGGTCGCGCCCGACACCTGACCGTAGCCGAGGTTGCCGGCGTGATGGCCCCCCATGGTGCCCACGCCAATCACACCAACCCTGATGGGCGCATCCATATGTCAATCCTTTGTGTGCTAGGGGTTCGTAGCCAACCCAAGAATGTTTCTAACCTTACCAATCGGAACCGGGTTGCCAAACCCGGTACGGAACCGCGGTCCGTGCGTCAGGGCTTGCCTGCGTTGGTTCGGTCGCAGTACGGTTCCTGGTCCAGTCCAGCCGGGGACGCATGGGCTTCGGCTGGTAACGTCATTCTGTATCCAGCGGGAAGATGGGACGCGGGAGGTTCCGATAGTCAAACCGCTGGAGGTTGGCCGTGCACAGGCCGGCCGTATCCATTTCAATGATCCGAGTGGCGATGGGTAGGTATGCGGCCCGGTAGGCCACCGCTGCTTTAACGGCAATCATCTTTTGTTCCTCGGGTACGACACCCATGCCGCGCAGTTGGACTAGGTCGAACGGAGGCGTCTTGCGGCTGTTGAGGACGATGTTCACTCCGCCCGACCTGAGCAGGGCAGAGTTGCCCATTTCAAGCGTGTCGCCGTAGAACGCGGCGAAGTGGTTCTGTTTGCGTTCACAAGGGTAGCGTCCGTCGGAGAGCGTCCTGACGGTGCCTGTAACGGTGATCGGGGAGCCGTGGAAATCGTCGGTCTTGCCGCCAATGGGAATGGTGACGCTGGCTCCCAGACCTGCCTGCCAGCATTCCCGCACTGCCTCCGCATCGGCGATGACCACTGTGCCATCCTGTACGTCAGCGGCCAATATGGCTTTCAGGGCATCGGTACCGTCTCCCGGGGTTCCTCCTCCGATGTTGTCGGCCGAGTCGACCAGAATCACCGGGCCATCGGGTGTTCGCAATGCTTCGCGTACCGCTTCATCCGGCGGAAGGGCCTGGAACACGGCGGCCGATCTGTGGTCCATGAGGGTTTCTTCGAGTTCAGCTGCCAAGTCCCGGGCGAGGTCCTGGGCATCGTTGGTGTGTACAAACACCGAGGCACCGGTCCATGGAGTGTCCGCGTAGGCAAACCCGCCGAAGACGCTGATGGCGATGACCCGGTCGTTGGTTTTCATGGCGCGGACCTTGTCATGCACGGCGCGCAAGGGCAGGTCGGAGGTGTCGGTCACCTGCGGTGCCAACAGGCAGGGAATGTTGCGGACTGCCGTTGTCGGCCGCAGCCGACCGGCCAACAGGTCTTCCAGGACGGCTACGGCTTCCATGCCCTTGGCGCGGAGATCCATGTGCGGAGTGGTGTCGTAACCCAGCAGGATGTCGGCTTGTTCCGCCAGGGCGGGACTGATGTTGCCGTGCATGTCCAGTTCCACAATCATCGGAACGTCCGGTCCCACGATGGATCGGACTGCCTCCGCAATGTCCGTCTCCGCATCCAGGGTAGTCTCGGACACCATGGCCCCATGCAAGTGAAGCAGGATGCCGTCCAGAGGCATGGCATCCCGGGTGCGGGAGCACATTTCGGTCTTGAGGGCCTCGTAGGCGGCCGCCGTCACGGTTCCGGCGGGCATGGCTGCCGCATAGAAGGTGGGAACGGGTGTCCAATCTCTGTTCTCCACACCGTCAATCATCCCACCGACTCCGGTTTGGGTTCCCCGCAGGTTGGAGAGCAGGCCGGATCCGGCATGCCACGTGGCCCGGAAATCGTCCAGGGTCGTCGGTGTGGGGGCGAACGTGTGGGTTTCGTGCAGCAATCCGCCGACCGCGATGCGATAGGTCATTGTGGAAATCTCTCTTGGATGCTTCAGCCGGCCGATGTAGGCTCGACTCCGTTGTGGGTGTTCACGGTACAGCCATCGGCAAGGCACTGCTTGTAGCAAACCAATGTACTCGGCTTCGTTCGGAAATCCATCCGCATCGGTGTCTGGTGAGGCAGTTGGCCTCCAAAGCTACTTGGATTGCCCTACACTTGGTTCTGGTCGCCGATGGACCAAGTCGAGGTAGGCCGTTGCACGATGGACACCGGAATAGAGCGCTGGATTTTACGCTACAGGAATTTCGCCAATGCCCTGGAACAGCTTCGCTAGGCTTGTGACCTCGAGTCCTATTCGAAACTGGAACGCGCAGGATTGGTGCAGACGTTTACTTTTGCCTTCGAATTGGCCTGGAAGACGCTGAAGGACCTGCTGTTTGCAGATGGGCTGACGGAACACAGTCCCAGAGGTACGCTCAGACAAAGCCTGCAACAAGAGTATCTGACGGATGACGACTGTGAGGACCTGCTGGATGCGTTGGACAAGCACAATCTGTTGGCACACACTTACAGCGAGGAAGCAGCTTTGCTGGTCGAGGCTCTGATCAAGGGGAAGTACTTCCCAGCGTTGGAAGGGCTTGAGGCATCGTTGAAGTCAAGGCTTGATCAATGAACGACGGCCTGAAAGAGCGAAACAGGGTCAAGATCAGGCAGGTACTGGCTGCCCATCCGCAAGTCGAACGGGCCGTGCTGTTTGGCTCGCGGGCTACGGGTACCCACAGGCCGGGTTCCGATGTGGACTTGGCCCTTGCGGGCGATGGATTAACCCACAGCGATCTCGGTGTGATCGGTGCTGCCATGGAGGCCACGACCGTGCCGCAGACAGTGGACTTGGTGCTTTGGAATTCCATCGGCAATCGGGTGCTGGCAGACCACATCAGGACTATGGGGGTCGAGTTCTACGTTCGCCGGTAGTGGGTGAGCTCATGGCTCCCGGTGTCAACGAGACACCATGGCCGACCTGCCAGTTGGTTGCCTTCCCGAGTAACCGTCAGGCTTGATGGACTTGAGCCATGGTTGGACAGCTACCGGTTCCCGAATGCGGTGTCAGAACTTTCCCAGCTCGCGGGGTTGGGTCTGGAGATCCCTTGCAACTTCGGCAATGCCCTCGGCATTGGTGGCAGCAGCCACGAGGGAAGGTTGGCAGGAATGGAACCGGCCAGGCCCCGATCCGCGTCCCGTGGTGATCGGGCATCTCTGCAAGGAACTCCGGCCTGACCATGGAACGAGGCTGGCTCATGCAGCGTCACAGTGCATGTGGTGTGGAGTTCCGGGAAGGTGTCACATGCCGGTGAGCCGGTTTCTTCGACGAGGGCAGTGCCACCTGTACACGGTCCCTTCAGTACATGTTTACGTGCGTGCGTCCTGTCGTTCCAGGGGCCCCGACCAAGCAAGAATCTGAGTATCTCGCGTCAGCAAGACATGGTCCTGCAACGCTGTGGCGACAATGATGCGATCCGCTGGATCACGATGGAAATCCCGCAAAGATGCAGCATGGATGCCGATGACGCCGTTTACCGCAATTTCCTGCAATCCGTCCTTCAACAAGCTTCTGCGCAGGTTGTCTGTGGAGAGTTCGAGCTCCAGTCTGTTCTTGTCTACCAGCATCTCGATCTCCCAGAAGCTAATCGCGGAAACTGCTGCCTCGCCCCGCAGCCAGGCAGTTTCAAGGTCTGCACGCGCGGCAGGCCCTATGCCGATGGAAATCTGTTCGAAGATGATGCCCAGAAGGATGTGGGTGTCCAATATCAACATGAATGGAGCACCCGATCCGGGTTTGTATCCGCTTCCCACTCTACATCGATTTGACTCATGACGTCATCGGCAAATTTGAGCTGGGATGAGTACTTGCCCCATGGCGGACGCTGTGGAGTCTCCAAGGGTACAAACTTCCCTATGGGGGCACCGCGTTTGGTGACGATTATTTCTTCACCTGTAGTGGCAACTTCGTCCATGAGCTTCAGACACTTTGCCTTGAACTCTGAGGCTTTGATGGTTCGCGTTTGATGAGCAGTCATGTTGGATGCCGCCAACTTGAGATGAGATGAAACCGACAGGCAGACACCCCGTAATTTAGCATGGCGTAAACGAAGTGACCATGTAGTTGACCATGTTCCTGACAAAGCGGCATTAGGGAATTCGGGCAACCTGATTTGCTGGCTTGTCATGACCCATGGGGCGGACACGGGACGTGAGAACAACACATGCCTGGCCCTCTTGCCCGAAGGAGGGCAGTCGAACCATTCCGATTCCAATTGCCTGCCCTCGTGGGAGTCTCGTAAGAGCCATGTCGGAACTGGCTTGGAACCAAGTACTTCAACAGTCCTGTTGGCCGGTATGATTGGGACTTCCGGCAGCCAGATAACCGTTGCTGTGACCTTCGGAATTGTCACTGACCCAGAACGAGTAAAGGCTGCCCTGGCGTAGCAGAAACCTGAACTGCACCGGCCGGCCAGCCACAACCGACAGGTCTCCACCGTTTTTCCAAGTTACTTCAGCCTTGGTGCTGTCCCCCATGATGGGACGGCACAGACTGGCCGTGAATGGCTGAATCGCCTCCCCTTGTTCATCAACGACTTCAGCCCTGAGTTCGCCATTCGGGCAATCGACATTGACGAAGAGGCGATTGCCCGAGAATCGAACAGGTCGGGTGGATAGCACCCCTTGCTCCGGCCCCGCATCCAGGGAAGCAAACCCATCCCTGCGCAGCGTGGCCAGACCGGTGGAGCCGCCGGCATACATCGCATTGTCCTGTTCAAATCCGCCGGTTTCGCCGGGTTGCAGGACCGACCCCTGGCCGGAAAAGGCACCAAAGTAGAACCAAAGCTCGTCGTCCATCACCAGGCAGAGGCCACCTGCCGCGTGGATATATCCGTAGTTCCAATCGCCCCAGCGTCGGCTTGATGCAATGAAGGCCTCGCGGTGGGGTCGGTGCCAGTGAAAACCGTCTCGGCTATAGGCCAGTTGGATGTCATTGATCTTGGGCCTGCCCAGGCGCGCCGCATCCGGGTTCTCGGGTCCGTGGAAGATGGCAAATGCCCCCAGCAAAATGCTTTCGTAGGCCACCGCATTGACATCGTAGAGTTGGGTCTTCAGGCCCAGGAACCGGTCGGGCCGATCCAACCGGTCCGTGCGCGCCCAGCGGACCGGTTCCCCGTCCTGCCAACAGGACGCAGTCACGAAGTCCTCGTGTTCGTGGTAGGACCGCGCCCGTCGGTTCCAGCTCTCCCGGATGCTGAACACCCACCGGCTGCGGAAGGGGTTGTGGAAGAAGCTGGAGTTGTCCCCGCATGGCGAGGTGGCACCCAGGTCTTGCCAGTGAACGCCGTCCGGTGATCGATAGATATGGCCGGCTTGTCCTCCCGGCCAGCGCCAGTAGACAAACATTTTGTAGCGGGAGTCCGATTCGGCATTCGCGTCCAGCCAGACCAGCGCGCCGTCCCGTCGATGGGTCGTCGGATGGTGGATGACGGCATTGGTTCCGGGAACCACGTCCAAGTCCGGTCGGTGCCAGTTCAGCCCGTCCTCGCTGACGGCCAGGGCTGTGCCGTCAAACCAGCCTGCTTGATACCATAGCTTGAACAGGCGATCCGTCGGGTCGTACCACGCGCCGTCGTTGAAAGGTGCCGCCACCGGACAGTGGCCGTTGTTCAGTTCCAGGGCGGTTTGTGGCCGCAGCACCGGCGAAGCCGGATGCAGGTGGGCTGCATGGTACGTGCGGCGAAGGGTGGAGTGCTCGATGAGAAAGTCGTCTACGAACAGTTGCCGACCGGTGTCGATGGGCAACACCTTTGGAGGGCTTGCAAGGTAAGGGACAGGAAGTGGGTCGGAGCCCGGGGCGACGCATCGGGGTGGCCAGGGCGTCGGAAGCCGGATGCCGTTGGGAAGCTTTGGGAACATCAAGGTAATGTCTCCTTGTCCACAACCCGGACTTTCTGCTCGACCGGGATGCCGAACATGCCCACTTGCATCCCGAACATCCAAACCTGTTGCGCCAGCATCTGCCGTGTGTGATCGCAGAGTCCGGAAGTCTGCGCATTCCGCCGCCCGCCGCCGACGCCACCCCGCGGGCCTTCGCCGTCTGGGAAGCGTTGCAGGATTTGATTACCGACCGCCAGGTGGAGGAAACGTTCCCCGGCGAAGGCATCTACTCGTTCAGCGGCCGCTTTACCAACCTGCAGTTCTCGATCCGCAACATCGGCGGTTCGACCCGCATTCTGCTCGACGACCGGCAGCCGGGCCGGGATTTGGAGGAACACGGCACCGTCGAGTACACGCAGATGGACTCCGTCGTTCACGAGGGGGCCGTGTACGTGCATGACGGTGCCCGTTACCGGGTGCAGCGCCTGGACCGCGAGCAGAACATCGTCTACGTGGTACCGGAACCGGCCCACGGCCGCGAGCTCACCGAACCGGTGAAGACCACGAACGTCCATGTCGTCGTCGACATCCAGACCTCGCGCCGCGGTTCCGCCGATGTCGACCACGGCCGGGTGGCGGTCCGCTCGCTGGTCGACGGCTACCGGGTCCTGGAAGAGAAGGCCCGGGGCCGTCTGGAACCGCGGCCTGAGATCATCGCGCTTGAAAACACGTCCGCCATTTCCTACCAAACGTCCGCCTACTGGATCGAAATCCCCGAAGACATTCAGCGTTTCCTGTCTATCGAAGGTCTGTGGTCCGATGGCGAGAGCGCGCAGGCCCTTGGTCAAATTCTCTACCGGTTGGCACCGTTGCACCTGATGTGCGATCCTGGTGACCTCGGCCTGCACGTACGAGAAAGCGGTGGTCCGATGCTGGCCAAAATCTACATCCACGAGATCTATGCCGAGGGGTTGGGCCTGGGCGCGACCCTCCACAACGTGCACGACGCGCTGCTCACCCAGGCGAAGGCCGCGGTGCGCAACTGTCCTTGTGAAGAGGGTTGTCCCACCTGCGTCGGTCCAAGCGACGGCCGGGCGGACCGCAAGCACCTTGTGCTCGCGCTGCTCGATATGCTGATGCGCGACTAACGGGTTGCCGGCGGTCTACCGTCGATCAAAACCAGCGCCAGCGGTTCACCAAATACGCGGCCAGCAACCACATGGCCGCGAACATGGCCGCGCAGAGGACTCCCGACACAGCACCGAAGCTGGCGATAAGCATTACCAGGATGGGACGGATGTCCGTGGCCGGCAATCCAACATGCGCAACCCCACCAAACATGGCTGCGCCCATCAGGCCTCCTGCGGAGAGCAAAAACACCCACCTAGATAAACTGCCCGGACCGACAAACAGGGGCATTTCCCAATCCCTTCAAATGGATTTTTGAGATTGAGATTTTAGGTGGTCGGCACCTAAAAAGCAAGTCCAGTCGACCCGGTGGCACTGTTTCAATCTCGTTGAAAGCGGTTCAGGCAGACATGAACGGCTCCTTCTCCCCTGTCCTGGTTGGCCAACTGGCTTCAAGCCAGATTTCCGGCCAGCAAGTGCAGGAAGGCCTGTGCCCCCTGTGGCGTCTTCAGGCCGCGGGCCAGCCGCGCCCGGGGCTTGAAGCGGCCACGGGAGAATGCCGGGCAGGCCATGGTGATAATTGGGTTGTGTTGCCCGGTCCGGAGTTGACCGGACGTATGTTGAAATTGGGTTTGGGGGCCATTGCCGATCTCGCCGCGGTCCTGTTGACACCGGTGGTCTGGCTGGCATTGTGGCTTTTGTTGCCGTGGATGATGGCCGGCAGCTATGTGGGTGCCATACTGTCGTTGATGGTTTTCTTTCCGCTGGTCGCGTTGTTTTAGTTGGTGCCGCACATCCGGCCGGTTATCCGTACTGTTAACTGTTTTCAACCGCTTTCAACTACGGGTCCGACCAATCTGGCGCTGCACCGCAACCGATCAAAAGAGATATCGACATGAATGTTGACGTGCAGAGCCACGTGTTTCCGCGGGAGTATGCGGAGTTGTATGTCGATGCACCGGGATCGGTCACGGCCGAGCGCGCCGGCCCCTCCCGGTACCTGTTGCGATACGGCGGCACACAGGTATTCATGCTGGACCTCGAGGACTACTCGCCGGAACGCAAACTGGCGGCGATGAATGCAGCCGGAATCGATGTCTCGGTGCTGAGCGTGAACATTCCGTCCCCTTCGCGCCTGCCTCCCGCGCTGCGTCTTGCCGGAGCCCGGATCTGCAACGATTACCTTGCGGACCTGGTCGGATCGAGTCGGGGCCGGTTCGCGGCCATTGCCTCGCTACCGCTGCCGGATGTGGACGCGTCCCTGGCGGAACTCGAACGGGCCATCCACAAGCTGGGTTTGCGCGGCGTATTCCTTTGCTCGCACCTGGACGGGATGAACTTGGACGACCCCAGTCTCGAGCCGTTCTACGCCGCCGTGGCCAACCTGCAGGTTCCGTTGGTCCTGCATCCGACCGTTCCCACCTGGGGCAGCCATGTCAAGGACCACTCCATGCTCCCGATGGCCGCCTTCATGATGGACACGTCCTTCGCCATGCTGCGCCTGATTCTTGGGGGTGTGATGGAAAGGCATCCGGCATTGCAGGTGGTGCACCCGCATGTGGGCGGGGTGCTGCCCTATCTGATGGGCCGCGTTCAAGAACAGACGGAGGTCAAGCGGCGCGGCCGGGACCACATCACGCAGTCACCGGCCAGCTACTACGAGCGCGTCTGGCTCGACTTGGTTACGCCATCAGCACAGGCCATGCGCTATGCCCTTGAGTTCGCGGGCTCCGAAAGACTGATGTTCGGGAGTGACCATCCCTGGGTATCCATCGAGGTCATCCAGGACCACATGCGAAATGGCCTCAAGCTGCCGGAGGATCAAATGGCCGCGATTCGCGGTGGCAATGCAGCGACCCTGTTCGGTCTTGGACTCCTCCAAAGCTGAGTCCCGCAAGTCAATGGAAGGTAGCCCGGAATGTTCCTGAAACTGTTTTGGTTGTTGTTTGCAGGAGGAGCCGGCACGCTTGCCCGATTCGGCACGGTTGCCTTGGCCCAACGGCTGTGGCCCCTGCACTGGTCCGTCGGCACGGTGGTCGCCAACGTGTTGGGGTGCCTGCTGGCAGGGCTTGTCTTCGGCTGGCTTCAGAAGCAGGAGATTGCCCATGAGGATGTGCGCTTGGTGGTGCTGGTGGGCTTCTGTGGAGCCTATACGACGTTTTCGGCGCTGGTACTCGAAGCCGGTCAGTTGCAACAGGTGTCCGGCTGGCTGTCAGCGCTTGGTCTGGTGGCCCTGCATCTGGTCCTGGGTGGCTTGGCGCTGGCGGTGGCTTGGAGTGCCATGGTGCGCTGGGGCTGAAGGCGTTGCCTTCATGCGTCTTGCAGCCTGCCGGTGCGGACTGCCCTCAGCAGTTGTGGTCCGCGCAGAATGGCGACCAGGGTGAGAGCCTCGGCAATGAAGCCCGTCAGCAATGTGGAGATGCCCAGAACCGCGCCTGTAAAGCCAAACGAAGGCAGGAGCAGAACCGACACCACAATCACCGCCATGCGCGCCATGACACTGGGAGTGACGACCAGCGTTCGTCGTTCGACCAAGGTCACGCCCTGCATCCATGAACGGACAGCGACAACGGGAGAATAGGCGGCGAAAATCATTAAGGGTGCGATGCAGAGCGATGCCAGTTCCGGTTCCAGACCGATCCAATCCAGCAGGATTGTGTGTCGCAGCGGTGTCCAAAACAGGGTCATGGAGATGATCAGGGAGACCAATCCCGCCAGGGCATTGAAGTTGCGGATGGCACGGCCCTGCGGATCCAGGTGCTGAAACGCGGAGGCCATGGTGCGGGTTTCGTTGAGCCAACGATACGGCCACTGGCCCAGGGCGTAGACCACGGCCAGGACCGCCAACCACAATTCGCCATCGTCCTGCCGCGCGATGACCAGGTTGATTAGAGGACGAGTGAATTCTTGGACGAGGACCATGGTGCCAAGGGGCCAGAAGAAGCGTAGAAGGCGGCCGTAGGTCAACGGCCGGGTTTCCGACCGGGCATGAAGACGCGTGTGCCAGATGTCTCGCCTGTGCCGCCAGACACCGATGCCCGTCACCAACAGTTCCGTCACGGCGGACGCATAAAGGGCCATGACAGGCAGGAGAATGGGTCTCGCCTGAACCGAGGGCATTTGCAACGCGAGTAAGACTGCCAGCGCCGCCGCCGCAAAGCCCAACACTGCCGCGTAGCTGGAGTAGCGGGTGTGGTGGTTGCGGATCAACGGACCAACCAGACAGTGGGCGAGCCCTTTCAGCAAGGGGTAGAGGAGTAGAAGCGCCAGGATTCGTTGAACGTCCTCGATCACCTGGGAACTGACGCGGTGCAGGCGCAGCAGCACTTCGTGCCCGGATGCCGTCAGGGCGGCACCGGCCTGGACAACCATGATGAGGCCGGACAGCATCAAGGTGGCCAACACCACCACCCAAAACGATTGCCTGCGTTCCACCAGTACCAGGCTCATTTGCTTGGTCTGGACCAGGGGACCGGTCAGAAACGAACTGATGGCCCAGGCCAGTCCGAAGGCAGCCAGTGACTGCACCGAGAAGGGAAGCCGGGCCAGACCGGCTGCGATCCACTGGATCGAAACCTCCTGCACGAAGATCGTTATGATCAGCGGGGCTAGGAACAGGCTGAACCGCAGGTAGAGGTTGCGTCTGGCCATCAGGAATCAGCAGGTGCGTTTCGGAAACGTTGGTCAGCCGGGTGTCCGTTTCTCGGGGGACCGCTGCTGATCCGGTAGCCACGAATGGCAGGCACGCGCGCGATGCAGGCCGGAAAGAGATGGGACATGATTGAGGCCGTGCCGTTGACCAAGCCGCCGGGTAGCCATTGGTTTGGCTACTACGACAAGTGGCAGTTCGACCGCTCAGGCACACGCATTCTGGGGCAGCGCAGTTCCTTTGATCTGCGCATGCCCAAGGCTGGAGATGAAATCGAAATCGGCCTTGTCGATCTGACGCAGGCGGAGATGCCTTGGCAGCGCCTGGGCAATACGAAGGCATGGCATTGGCAGGCTGGTTGCATGCTCCAGTGGGTGCCCGGTTGCAGCGAACCGGAAGTCTGCATTTGGAACGACATCCGGGACGGGAAGTTCATCAGCCGCGTGCTGAATCCGGATACCGGCGAAGCCCGGGATTTGCCGGCGCCGGTGTTCTCCCTCCATCCGGATGGAACCAGGGCCCTGACGATCGATTTTCACAGGCTGGAGGATATGCGGCCGGGCTATGGGTACTACGGCTCGTCGGATCCGAATTTCGAGGTGCTTGCGCCGGCCAATGCCGGCATCTGGGTGATGGACCTTGAGTCAGGAGAGCCGGAATTGATCGTTGCGTTGGCCGAGATTGCCGAGATTCCCTGGCCATGGGGCGATCTCTCCACGGCCAAGCACTATTTTAATGTCCTGCTCTGCAATCCGAGTGGCACAAGGTTGCTGTTTCTGCACCGCTGGCGCTTTCCGGGACAAGGCTTTCAGACGCGGCTGGTGATCTGTGCCATGGACGGATCCGACTTTCGCGTCGTGGATGACAGCGGCCACACCTCTCATCTAATCTGGAAGGATGACGAGACCATCCTGGCTTGGTCAAGGCCATGCGGACAGCCGGCGGGGTTTTGGCTGTTCCCAGCCGGCGGCGGTGAACCCGAACCGGTTGGCCAGGACCGAATGCCTCTCAACGGGCACTGCACCTACCTGCCGGGCGGCGAGTGGATCCTGAATGACACGTATCCGCAAGGCGCGGAACGGCTGCAGGATCTGTACCTCTACCATGTCGCAACCGGTACCCGGCATAATCTCGGGCAGTTTGCGGCTGCGCCCGGCTTTGACGGCGAACTCCGATGCGATCTGCATCCCCGTAGCAGCCGGGATGGGCGCAAGGTGGTGATTGACTCGTCCCATGCAGGAAACGGACGCCAGATGTACCTGCTGGATGTCTCGATGCTGGTTGGCTGATTGGTATGGGAGCGTCGCGCCTGATGCTGGTTTCCTTCAACTACTGCAGGTTGTCAATGGACAGCGAGGCCAACCGTGCCGTGGTGGATGGCGTGGTCCGACAACAACCACCAATCAGGAACGCTCCCTGTTGAACCCAGTCCATGGCACATGCTGTGTAGGCGTCATCGTCCAGGCCCGTACTGGTGTCCCAGCTACGGTGCCTTGCAATCCAAGTGTCACCCCGATTTGCATATGCGACTTGGACACCCGGACCGCCGGAGGCTGGGAGTGATGCCATCAGGCGTCCAACCAGATGCGGATGAAGACAGTTGACGCCGGTCAGCACATGGGGAAGGTCCGCGGCCATGGACAGGCATGCGGCCACTGGCTCGCCGTGGGACACGTGCAGGGCGTCGCGGCAGGTAAACGAAAGCCAGCAAGGCAGGTGCGGGTAGGTACCCAGCAGTTCCAACAGAACCTCGCCTTCCGCCAGACTGGGAATGGACTCGCAGGCCAGGATGTCGGCTCCGGACTCGAATAACACCTCTATCCGTTCCTCATGGAATGCCCGTAGGGCTGCCTTGTCCTGGGTGTAGGCCCCGGTGTACTCGGATCCGTCGGCCAGATAGGCGCCGTACGGCCCTATCGAAGCAGCCACCAAGGGTGGTTTGATACCGCGGGTCTGTGCACATTGCACGCCGGCCTGTCGTGTCAGTTGCACGGCTTTGGCCAAGACTGCACGACTGGCGGAGACCGATAGGCCGGCTGCGGCCAAACCGGGGAGTGAGGCCTGGTATGTAGCCGTGGTCAGAATATCGGCGCCGGCCAGGGCATAGGCCAGATGGATGTCCTCCAGCCGTTCCGGATTGTCCAACAGCAGGCGTGCGGACCATAACGGGTCGCCCTCGATCGCGAATCCCCGCCGCTCAATCTCGCTGGCCAGGCCGCTGTCCAGGACCAGAAACCTGCGTCCCGCCAGAACCTCTGCCCATGGTGTGCCGGTGGCCGGCCGACAGCCGCGGTTCATCGAATGCAGGTTCCCACACAGGACCCGAATGTCGCCTTCGGCTGCTGAGCCGCGCGCCTGTGGAGGGCCTTCAAGTGCCAATCGGTCATGGCAAAATGGACTGGAATTGACTCGGAATTCAGGGCGGTGTTAGTCTGATCAGTATGGCCCACTAGCTCAATTTGGCAGAGCAAGTGACTCTTAATCACTGGGTTCGGGGTTCGAGTCCCTGGTGGGTCATTCTCCTCTTCTTCCGTCGGACGGCTGCGCGCCGGGAACGGGAGGCCTTTCCAGCAGACAATCGAATATGACTGTGACTACGCTGCATGCCAGGCAACCGGCAAGGAGCATCGGCTAATGTTGCCGGACGATTGCCCCCGGCCAAGATTCCGGAGTGTTGCGCTCTACAACGACGAGTTGGGCAAGCTTTCCTTCTGGAGGCCTACGGAATGGCACTTGGAGGAGGATTCGGGCCCTTCCCACGCGGTCACCCTGTGGCCTCGTCCGGACGATCCTCTGACCATGATCAGGGTGGAGGTGCGGGATTTGCTGCAGCCGCTGGCCGACGGCGAGGAGCAGGTCCTGCTGGACGGAATCCGCGAAGGCCTGGTGTCGCTCGACGACTGTCAGGTACTGACTTGGCGTCAACTGGAGGGCGATGAAATCGGGGACTGGGGCGTCGAGTACCTGTGCCGGCTGCGTCTGGATGATTCCCTGTGTGAGCGGCAGGCCCGCATGTTCATCTGCGGCCAGGACTTCTACACCGTAACCTTCCAGGGATCGTCCCATACGCAGTTCGAGTACTGGAAGGGCATGTTCGAGTTCGTGATGCTGACCGTGGCCGCTGTCAATTTTTCGGTGCCTGACTGGTTTGTCGACCAAACCGCGGTGGATGGGGAGACGATTGTGTAGCCGGCTAGGAACACTGACCAGCACACAAAAATGGCATACCGCGGCAAGTTGTGGCATGTTGCAGGGCACGCGTCGCTGGGACCGGTTTTACTGTCGCGACGGGGTTGTGTTGGACGCGGACACCAATGCCGCCTGCAACATTCTGGCAAGGCTGTACGACGAGGAGATTACGTTGTACATGCCCTACAGGGAGATGCGCGCCCTGCTCGCGGAACGAACCAGGTCGTCGGTGGGGACTGCCCGCCCCGGACTCGAGTTGCGGGGGCGTGCAACGCCGTCCCCATCAACCGAGAGCGAATCACCCGCATCCGTTCCGATAGGTACTGGCTAAGGGAACAGTTGGTAATGGCTGATTGGACAAGAATGGATCGGCGTGCCTTTCTCAAGGGCACCGCCATGGCTTCGGCGTCGTTGGCCGTCACCGCCTGTTCAAGAGCCAGATCGAGAGGCGAACCGGATGGGCCGGATGCCATGTCCATGGAAGATGCTCCCGTCGTCGGCATGGGCAGCCGGTTCGGCGAAGCGCCGATGCTGGCGGAGAGGGTCGCGGCTGGTGAACTGCCCCCGGTCGAGGAACGCCTGCCATCCAATCCGGAGGTGATTGTGCCCAGGGACGCGGTTGGCGAGTATGGCGGCCAGTCCGTGGTGGCCATTGGCAACGCCAACCATCTCTTCGGTGATCCCCAGGCCGTGATGGGAACCGAACTCATCCTGCGCATCGACGAGGACTTCAGCAGCATCCGCGGCGGTCTGGCCGAAAGCTGGGAGTTCAGCGACGGCGGCAAGATCCAGGTGCTGCACCTGCGCCAGGGCCTCAAGTGGTCGAACGGCGATCCCTTCACTGCGGATGATTTCGTCTTCGCCTGGGAGGATCTTTGGAACAACGAGGAATTCGCCCCCGGCGGTCCTCCCGGCACTTGGAGCACCGGTTCCGGTGCCGACCGCAAGCACCTGACCATGGAGAAGGTGGACGAATACACGATCCGCCTGACCTTTGATCAGCCCTATCCGCTCATCATCCTGCACCAGACATTCTATGCCGGCTCCCAGGGAGGGCTGTGGCAGCCCTCCAACTACGCCAAGCAGTTCCACCCAAAGCACGCCGACGCGGACGACTTGGCCCAAATGATTGAGGATGCCGGCTTCGAGACCTGGGATCAACTGCTGCGCGACCGGTGTCGCGTCGGCTCCACCATTCCGGCCCAGGTCGGTCTGCCGGGCATGACTGCGTTCATCCGGGTCGATGATGCGCCCGACCACCACACCTACGAACGGAATCCCTACTACTGGAAGGTGGACACGGAAGGCAACCAGCTTCCGTACATCGATTCCACGCTGGTCCACATTATCAGCGACCGCGAGGTCTCGCTGGCCCGGCTGATTGCCGGAGAACTGACCTTCTCCGGCCGTCAGGCTCAGCTCCAGGACATGGAGCTGTACGGACAGAACATCGACTCGGCCGGCATCAAAATCAAGATGTGGAGTTCCACGTTCCCCGGCAAGACCGTGATCGTGCCCAACCACACGGCCAAGGATGCCAACCTCCGGGCCTTCTTCCGGAACAAGGACGTGCGCCACGCCTTGTCCGTGGCCTTGGACCGGCACGACATCAACAACACTGTCTACTTCGGCCTGGGCGAGCCGCGCCAATGGGCGGTCTGGTCCAGTTCCAAGTACTACCGGGACGGAGACGAGGGCCATTGGGCACAACACGATCCGGACATGGCCAATCAGCTGCTGGACGCGGCCGGCTACGACCAGCGGGACGGTGACGGCTACCGGCTCCATCCGGATGGCACGCGCGTTACTTGGCTTTGCCAACTGGATACGGAGCAGATCGATGTGGTCCATGTCTTCGAACTCGCCGTCGAACAGTGGCGCAATGTCGGTCTGGAGGCCACCCTCAAGCCCGTCAGCCGAGCGCAACTCAACGAACTCGTGGCCGCCAATGATGTCGAGATGTCCGGCTGGGAAGGCGACATCTCGGACATTACCTGGGTCTGGACCTCGCGCCTGAACCATCCCAGCCATGGCAACGTGCGCTGGGGCCGGGCCTGGCAACTTTGGTTCAACGGTGACATCGACAACGAGTTGGCCGAGGAACCGCCGGAAGAGATCAAGTATGTGGACACCCGATGGCAGGACATGATCGATGCCCTGACCGACGACGAGCATGTAGCTATTGCCCGTGAACTGTGGGACTGGTTCTACGACTACCTGCCCGGCTTCGGCACGGTCGGCATTCCCAAGCCGATCGTGATGAAGCAGAACTTCACCAACTTCCCCGACGATGGTGTCTGGGGCTTTAGCGTCATCCGGGCAGTCCCGGTCAACCCGGAACAGTTCTTCTTCAAGAGTTGAGTTTGAGGGCCCGGGCCGCCCGCCCGCACATTGTGCTGGAAGGCGACGTGGCCGAACCTGCCTGTCCATCATCCGGTTGCCACTTCCATCCCCGGTGCCGCTATGCCCTCGAGAGGTGTGCGCAGGAAGAACCGGAACTGGTGGACACGGGGAATGGTCATCTGGTGCGCTGCCTGCGCACGGAGGAGTGGGATCTGGCCGGAGGTTGAATTGACCGTCGGCCACGATGCTGGTATATTCCGCGCTCAAATTTTTGCGGAACACCCTTGAATCAATGAAGGGCCGTCCCGTACGCTCCCCAACAGACAGCAAAAATGGCCGACACCGACAACACCGCAACGCGCCCGGATACCGAGGCCGCAGTCGACACAGCCGCCCCGGAAGCCAAACCAAAGGCAGCCCGGAAACGGACCACGGGATCTCGCACGCGCCGCGCCGCCAAGGGTACCGGGAATAAGGCCAAGGCCAAGGACGGGGCCAAAAAGAGAGTGTCCGTCGCCAAAACCAGGGCGAAGTCGACCAAGGCCAAGGCTCCAACCAGGAAATCCGCCTCCGTAGCTACCGGGCAACCGGTCGTGCGCAAGCTCACCAAGGCGCAGAACCGCAAGACCCTGCGGGCGGAGTTGGAACGGGTTCAGTCCGAACTCGCCGACCTGCGCTCCACCTTCGACGGCGAAGTGGACATCGATCCCGAGGAAGGCGACGTCGAGGTGGCCGAGCGCACCAAGAACATCTCTTTGATTCAGATGCTCGAAACCCGAGAGCGCCAGTTTCTGGATGCGCTGCAATCGGTGGAGTCCGGCGAATACGGCAAGTGCAAACGGTGTCAGGAGGACATCAACCCGGAACGCCTCCAGGCCATTCCGGATGCCAAGTACTGCATCCGCTGCCAGGAGTTGGTGGAACGATCCCCCTCCCGGCTGTTCTGAACCTTTCCCTGGTCGCCGGACCGAAAATCCACCGAAGGGGCATGGCGGTCCGTCTCTCCGGCCACCCGTTGGTCCAACACAAGTTGACCCGCTTGCGGGATGTTGGCACACCGCCGCCGGTGTTCCGCCAGTTGGTGCAGGAAATCGCCATGATGCTGGCGGTCGAGGCAACCCGCGATCTGCCGCTCGCGCCGACGGTCGTGAACACACCGTTGACCACGGTGTCCGATGCGCCAGTGTGTCGAACGCAAATCTCACTGGTACCCATTCTGCGCGCGGGTCTGGGCATGCTGCCCGGCGCGTTGGCACTCCTGCCCGATGCCAACACCTGGTTGATTGGCTTGGAACGAGACGAGGAGTCCCTGGAGCCCCGTGCATACTACAGGAAGATCACGTTCCCCGAAACGACCGATCTGTGCCTGGTCCTGGATCCGATGCTGGCAACCGGTGGATCCCTGTGCGCGGCCTTGGCGACGCTGAAGGAGGCGGGGGTGCGGAACCTGCGTTATTTGGGTCTTGTGGCCGCGCCCGAAGGCATCGCGGCCGTGGAGCGGAGCCATCCCGACACGGATCTCCACATCGGTGTCTTGGATGAACGACTGACGGGGGATGACGACGATCTGCCCAACGGCTATATCTGGCCGGGTCTGGGCGATGCCGGCGACCGCCAGTTCAGGACGGGGTAGTTGCAGCGGACTGTAACGTCCCGAAGTTGTTCCACAGACCCAGCGAAACAGCCGGCAGCAGCAGGCCGCTCAAACCGCAACGGCGGTACTCCATGCTGTGGTAACGATTGGAGGCGGGCGAGTAGGCCATGAGTAGTGGGTTTGCTTCTGGACGGGAAGCGGAACCAGGGAATCCCCACATTGCCGGGCTGCCCGTCCCGGTGCGGAGGGTGGGGGTCAGAGCGGGACGGTTTCCGGATTGCGACGGACGGATAGGTGTGCCTGGTCGTCCGCGTGGTAGCTGCTGCGCACGAGCGGACCGCTTTCGACCCAGCGAAAGCCGCGGCGCTCCCCTTCCGCCCGCAGGTCGTCGAATTCGTCCGGGTGAACATACCGATCCACCGGCAGATGGAACCGGCTCGGTTGCAGGTACTGGCCCATGGTCAGGATTTCAACATCGTGGGCGCGCAGGTCGTCCATGACGGCCAGCACTTCCCGACGGGTTTCCCCCAGGCCCAGCATCAAGCCGGACTTGGTCACCGCGCGTCCGTCCAGTTCTTTGGCTCGGCGTAGCAGTTCCAGGCTTTGTTGGTACCGGGCCTGGGGACGCACCGTCCGGTACAGGCGCGGAACCGTCTCGATGTTGTGGTTGAGAATCTCCGGGCGGGCGGCCAGCACCTTGGCCAGGGCCTCGCGGCTGCCCTGAAAGTCCGGGATTAGCACCTCGACCGTACAGCTCGGGATCAGTTCTCGGATCCAGTGAATGCTTTCGGCGAACACCCAGGCGCCACCGTCCGGCTGTTCGTCCCGGTTGACACTGGTCAGGACGGCATGGTTTAGTCCCATGGCCTGCACGCTTTCGGCCACGCGCCGCGGTTCGTCCGGGTCCAGCTCGCTGCCCCGACCGGTTTTGATCTTGCAGAATCCGCAGCTGCGCGTACAGGTATCGCCCATCAACAGGAAGGTGGCCGTGCCCCGCGCCCAGCATTCGGCAAGGTTGGGGCACAGGGCCTCTTCGCACACGGTGTGCAGCGACTGGCCGCGAAACAGGTTGTGCAGTTCCCGCACCTTTGGACTGTCGGCGGGACGCACCCTCAGCCAGGGAGGCCTGCGGCCGCGCGTCAGGTTGCCTGCGGCGGCAGGTCTTGCCTCAAGGGCGATGGTCTGGCCGGTGGGAGGCTTGGTGGACAGGGTCATGCGGTTTTGGCAACGCCGTGGTCGGAGCGCACCAGGCGCAGGGCTGCCGTGCAGGTGCCCAACAACAACCAGTATAGGGCGGACATGTGAGGATACAGCAGGTTGACATAGAAGTGGTCGAAGATGCCGGTCATGACCAGGCCAATGACTACGCCTGCCAATCCCAGCACCCAGGGTTCCAGCGGATGTCCGCGCCACGGGGTTCCCTGGAATTGAAGCAGTGGCGCCAGCAGGATTCCGCAGAACAACAGCAGGGCCGGAACTCCCATCATTGAGGCTACGGCCAGATAGACCATGGACACGCCCATCTCCAGGTCCACGCCGGGAGGGCCGAAGAAGCCAATGCCGGTCCAGGGCCACTCCCGCACGATTTCCAAGGCATTGGCGTATTCGGTCAGGCGCATGCGCGTGGCCAGGTCCCGGGCCATCAAACCCTCCGCCAGACGTCGGACATAACCCTGTGTTTGGGGCAGCAGGACCAGCAGCAGGGCCAGTGCTCCGCCCGCCGGCAACAGGATGCGATGGCGGAACACCGCCAGGAACAAACCGATGGTTCCGATGGCCAGGAGGGCGTTGCGGCTGTAGGTAAGGTAGGTTGCGGCTGCCACCACGGCCAGGGCCAGGCAGGCCGCGATTTGCACCGTGGGTGACTGCCACCGGAAGAGGAAAGGCAGCAGGACAGCGGCGGTCAGAACGCACCCTGCCCCCAAGAGGTTGGGATCCGTGGACAAACCGATGGCCCGCATGGCCTCCAAGGGGTTGTCGGTGATGTAGCGCAGGGCAGCATGCCCCTCTGGATAGTCGAATACGGCCAAGCTGCCCAAGATGTCCGCGGCAGCCGTTCGAGGCACAAAGTAAAGGAAGAGCGCAGCCAAGGCTGCGACGGTGCCGCCGACGGCCAGCGCGTTCACTACGATGCGGATGCGGCGAGCGGTGGTCAGGGTCGTCAGTGCCACCGGAAACAGCATCAGATCCATCAGGTACTCGGCGGTCTTGCGGACTTCAAAGGCGGACGGCGTCTCGAAGTTGAAGCCCCAGAATACGGCAGCCGTGTACAGAAGCGCGAACAACAGGACCGGGGCCACACTGAACAGGTGGACCGGCTCCAGTTCCCCCCGGATACCGGCCACCGCCCAGCGCACCAGCACAAGGCCCATAGCGATATTGAGGAGCGATGGTTTGAGGCCGAAGTCCACTGGCAGCACGGCGAAGGGCAGGAGGACGGCGGTGAGCACCACGGCCGAGAGCCCGCAGTCGGGCCAGCGCAGGGATGCCGCCAGCACGGCACCGGCCGCAACCAGCACCACAACGGTCGTGGCGTGGCCGGCTGCAGCCAAGCCGGTTGCAAGCAGGGCCGCCGTGCCAACCGCTGCCAAGGCAACAACCGGTCCCCATTGATAATGCGACGGTGCAGGACCTGCGGTGCGGACCGTGAAAGTTGAGTCTTGGAGACTTAGCACAGGTATGGAACCGGGAACGGCAAGGCGTACAGTACGGATCGTTCGACTGACAAGGAGGCAGCAAGCATGCAGGATGGAAGCAAGGCAGCACTCAGGCCCGACACCCTGAATGAGCAGGTGGGTGTTCTGGTTCGACGGGAGATTGAAGCCCGCATTCTGGGTCCAATGATAGATGCATTCGCGGACGCGTTCGGAAGGGAACGGGTCCTGGAGCTCGTGCGCTCCACTATTGTGGAGATTGCGCGCAGCCAAGGCCGCGCTATGCGCATGTCCGGCACAGGCAACGATCTGGAGGACTTTGCCGGGACCATGGAGGCCTGGAAGCGCGGCGGAGCCCTGGAAACCAATATCCTGGCCAACTCCGGGGATTCGTTCGACTTCAACGTGACCCGGTGCCGCTATGCGGAGATGTACCGCGAGATTGGCATGGAGGAACTTGGATCAATTCTGTCGTGTGCGCGCGACTACGCTCTGATCGAGGGCTACAACGACTCGGTGGATCTGACACGGACGCGGACCATCATGGAAGGTGCCCCCCATTGCGACTTCAGGTACCGCCTGCGCGCGCCAGTGGATCTGGAGACCTGACGCCTCGACATGCCTGGTCGGCGGATGAGGTACACCTCAGGCCCCCGGTCTCCGGGATGAGTCCAGGATCCATGGTTGGTCATCCGCGAGCCTACCAAACGGGTCTTCCGTCTGTCGGCGCCAAGTCTGTACGAACGCCACCATTTCGCGGTACCGCATGCGGGCAACTCGCAGAGCCGGTTCGGTGTTCATGCTCTCGGCGGTCCTGGCAACGAATTCGAGCGTATAGGACTCGGCCAGCTCCAGACGCTCCGTCTGCGAAAGGTGCATGGCCCGTGCCGTCCCCAGAATGTGGGCCAGTTGCGGAACACCGAGCTTGGTGAGCTTGTCCGCGTCCCATAGAATCGCCGCCTCAAGGGGTTCCAGCGGCTTGTTTCTCCGTCCCGACGAAAATCCCTCATGCAGGCGAATGGCGGTGTCCACGGTCCCAATCTTGTGCTGTGGGAAGTCCGTTGCTTTCAGAACCTGTACAGCCTCGGCCGCCCCGCGCCGGCCGTGCTGATCCTCCAGCTTGCGAATGTCGTGCAGCCAAGCCGCGGCCACGCAGGCATCTTCGTCCGCACCCAACCGCTGGGCCAGTAGCCTCGCATTCTCGACCACGTCCTTGACGTGTTCCCAACGGTATCGGTACGGCAATGGCGCATCGGCCGGCAGGTTCCAGTCCAGCTCCTCTTCCTGGCGGGACCGCTTGTCCGCCAGGGCGCGGCAGAGGTTTTCCCAGCCCTGGCCATCACTGCAAGGCAGGGATGCGTCCCTGTAGCCCAACTCGGGGGCAGCCATCAGAGCTTGATTCCCTGGGCCCGCATGATTCCGCGCATGTAGCCCAAGGCATAGGCCATGCCCGCATGCCAAGGGGCTTCGCAGGTCATCTGCGGGGTGTGGTCCGGGATTAGGACGCCATCGAAGTCGTTGGCAGCCAGGATGGTCACAATGCGCGCCATGTCCACGTCACCCTCGTCCACGAACACCTCGTGGTACCGGGGCACCTTGCCCCGGACGTTGCGGAAGTGCACATAGCCGATTGCATTCTGTTGGCTGTACTGTTCGGTGAACGCATAAATGTCGCCCTCGGTCATCTCCGCCATCGAACCCACGCAATATTCCAGCTTGTTGCTGGGGCTGGTGTGCAGGTCCAGTACGTCCTGGTACATCCGGGGCTGGTACACGAGGCGTGCGGTTCCGCGCAGTGTGGGCATCGGTGGGTCGTCGGGATGCAGGGCCAGGGCTACGCCGGCTTCTTCCGCCACCGGCAGGACTTCCCCCAGAAACCGGTCCAGGCGCGACCACAATTCCTTGCGGCCAACCGCCGAAACCATGCCGGCTGGAGCCTCCGGATCGTAGGTCATGTTCCAGATGGTTCCGTTGGCGATGGGCGTCTCCCGCGGACCGTCCGGACCCAGGAAGCCGACCGACTCGGCACCGCCGCGGGCCCAGGGTCCTTCCACATGGCCCCAAACACCGGCGATGCTGAAGTTGTAGCCCATGACCGGAATGCCGGCTGCCCCGAGATTGCGGACGATGGCCTGAATCGTTTCGATCTGTTCGTCCCGTTTGGGACCGTCCAACAGGATGTCGTACCAATGGGCGGGACTGAAGTTCTCCAATGCCGCCAGTTCCAGGCCCTCGGCCTGAATGCTCCGTCGCAGGCCGGAGAGGGAATCGGCGGACCAGGGTTCGAGATCCGGATCGGCCCAGCCCCAGCCGTCGTCCTCCTGGGTGGGAATGCGCGGGCCGTCGCTGAAATAGTCGGTCAGGTGGGCCACAATGTGGGTGGCGCCTGCTTGTCGGGCAAAACGGAAATTGTCCGTATGCAGCATGTGTCGGTAAAGACCAAGGCCCAGTTTCATGGTGGAACGGCCACCTTAGGTTGTATTCGGCGGGAGGCGCCGCGGACAAGACGAGAAATTGTAGCGATCGAGGTCTCCGACCGGCGCGAAGTCCTTTGTCCACTCACAAGATCCCTGCAGAAGAAGTTCACATTGTGTCCACATTTGGTTTCTAGACTGGCCGCCATGAGTTGGACACCACAGCTGCCTCCGGAGCACATTCCGGGGCACTGTGGACCTGTCCATCCGATCCCATCGCAACAGGATGCAAATCATGGTTACCAAGTTGAAGCCCCAAGCCGGCCGCTGTCTGGGGCTGGCCTTCGCCTCGTTCCTTGTCTTCACCCTCCTGATGTCGGGCGCGGCCCTGGCGCAGGAGCGGTACGATGCGGAACAGGAGACGTCCGTCAAGGATGAATTCCTGGCCGAAGCCCAATCCGCCGCCGCCGAACTCGGCGCCGAGTTCGGGCTGAGTGCCGATGATGCGGTATCGCTCGTCGACACACTCCTCTTTACTGTTCCGAATATCGAACCGGGAGCCAACATGCGCTGGTTGATGGCGGACCTGTCCGCGACCTACGGCCTTGAACCGCGGGAGCTCTTTGGCTTCCTGCAGCTGTACGGCACTGAACTCATGGCCATTGGCCAGGACTATGGCCTGGTACCGGAGCGCGGGACAGGCCCTGGCTACGGTCCCCGGTCTGCCGAGTTTGACCGGACAGCATCTGTCGGTCCGCACAGGCAGTGGCAGGTGGAAAAAGTGGAATGGCAGTACGGACCGCGCGGGGCGGAGAAGATGCGAACTGAACGCAGACCTGCCTACGGTCTCGGTCCGGAACGACCCGGCATGGCCCGCGCCGATGCAATGCGATACCGGTTCCAGCAAATGCACGAGGAATTCCACATGCGGGATGCCGGAAATCGGTACGGCAAGGTGCATAACGGTCCAAATCTGGACATGCGGGAAGCTGCGAAGCAGCACCGCCTGAACCCGAAGGTGCTGGCTTGGAAGGCCGAACAGGTATATGCACGGCACTATGCGGTCTGGGACAAGGCTGTCGCCAAGAGCTGGGATGGACCCGGCCACAAGGACGACATGTATGGCAAGTACGGCGGACCCGAGGCCTGGGGCCGGTATGGCGATATCGGCGCTGCCAAGGCCCGTTGGTACAAGGGCAAGGAAGCGGACAGCATCCATTTCAAGCGTGGTGGCGTCGAGGATGGGGACCGGTTCAATAGGGAACGCGTCATGCCTGACGGTGCCTGGCACGATGGTGACGGGTCTGGCCGCAAGTACGGCAAGCCCGGCGACGCGGAGGCCTGGGAACGGATCGACAAGCGCACACTGGTTCCCGGAAGAGTCTGGCGCGACACTGATACTTCGGACCGTATGCGGTTGGAACGGGCTCGCTTCGGTGAACATCCGGAAGGTCGGATGCGCGGCGGCCAGCCGGACTTCATGGACGAGGACTTCATGGACGTGTCCGTCGAACCCTTGGTTGGAGGTTTCGAGCCCGATATGATGGACTTGGAACACAACGTGGCAGCCATGGTTCCGGTTGTGCTGGACGTGGTCGGATCCGCCATCGTGGAGTCACTGGCCGAATCGACGGGCGTACCGGAGGCGGAGATGGAGGTCATGGTTGTGCAGGCCCTTCTGGAGGGACTGGATGTGGCCATGGACGCAGGTCTGATTACGCAGGCGGATGCCTTCGACATGCTGATGTTGCTGACCGCGGCGGACGCCATGGAGCAGTAGACAGTCGAGGGCTTCATCGGAAACATTGAAGACCCGGCCGCCAGGAGACGGTGGCCGGGTTGTGCCTTGATTGACAGACGGATCCACCATGGCCCAACACCTGCTCGTTGTCGACGACAACGACCAAATCACTAACTTGCTCCGCCAGTATTTGCAGGCGCAGGGATATGCTGTCGACGTGGCCGGGGACGGTGTTGAAGCCCTGAAGCGGATCGCGGACCGGCTGCCGGACCTGATCCTGTTGGATGTGATGATGCCTCGCATGGACGGCTTCGAATTCATGCAGGAGTTGCGCCGACAACATGCCGTACCGGTCATTTTCCTGACCGCACGGCTGGACGAAGTCGATCTGCTGACCGGGTTCGGCTATGGGGCCGACGACTACCTGACCAAGCCGTTCAGCATGAGCGAGTTGGCCGCGCGGGTGCGCGCGGTACTCCGCCGCACACAGGATGCCCGGTCTCGGGACGAGGTGGTGCGCAGCGGTGACATTGAAGTGGATCGCTCCCGCTTTGAGGTACGGGTTAAATCCCGGCTGGTGAACCTGACCCGTACAGAGTTCTCCCTGTTGGAGGCCTTGGTGGATGCCGGGGGGCGGGTGCTTTCCCGTCCCCAGTTGCTGGAGTACATGTTCGGCGATGCGCCCGGGATGGCCGACGGCTTCGAGCGCACGGTGGATGCCCACGTTAAGAATCTGAGGGCCAAGCTGGCCCGCGAGGCCGACGGTCAGGTCTTTGTGGAGACGGTGTACGGTGTCGGCTATCGCCTCCGGGAGGGTGGAGGATCGTAGGCATGTCGCTCGGCAGCAAACTGAGCATCGCCTTTGTCGCAATTGCCGTCCTTGGCATTCTCGTGGCCGGTGCCCTTGGCATTTGGAATACGGTCGAGTTCCACGATCGCCAGGACTTCGAGGCGCAGGCCCTGCCGCTCCTCCTGGACGAGGTGTTGATCCATTACCAGGCCCATGACAAATCCTGGGAGGGTGCCGGCAAACTGCCCTTGCCAGGGTATGTGCTGCTGTTCGACGAGGACCAAAAGTGGCTGGGGAACGGCCGCCGCGGACCGGCGCAGAAGTTGCTTGGCCCCTTGCGCGGATACGGTGTTCCCGCTCAGGCCATTGTCCTGGACGGCGAAGTGATCGGATTCCTGAAAGTGATTCGCCGACCTAAGGAGTTGGGTGAGGGGGCCGAGATCACGTCTTTCCCGGAGGATGCCGCTTTCCTTGAGGACGAGTTCGAAGACTTGGAACGCCAACGGCGGGATCGTTGGCCGATACCTTTCTGGGGATTTGGCGCCATCCTGCTGGCAGCCGGCGTGTCCGGTGTATTTGTCAGTCGGCGGATTGTCAGGCCGCTGCACGAACTGACGGACGCCACGCGGGCGGTGGCGTCCGGCGAACTGGACCACCGGGTTCCCGTGCGGTCGCAAGACGAATTGGGCATGCTGGCAGAGTCGTTCAATTCCATGAGCCGAAAACTGTCCGAGTCGGAGCAACTGAAGCGGCAGATGACCCAGGACGTGGTGCACGACCTGGCACAGCCAATTGTGGTCATCCGCGGGTTGGCCGAAGCCATGCGCGACGGTGCCATCCCGGCCACGAACGAGAACCTGGACACGATCTTCCAGGAGGCCGGTCGCATGGAAGGGTTGGTGCGGGGCCTGCACGTCCTGGAACAGTTGGATGCGGGACGCCTGCAGCTGTCCAGGGAGCCTCTGGCACCGGCGCGTCTGGTGGAGCGCCTGACGCGCATGTACGCTGGGCAGGCGCAGGGGGCGGGCATTTCCTTGACCGCGCGTGTCGAACCCAACCTGCCTGTGCTCAATGTCGACGGGGAGCGCTTGATCCAGGTGCTGGGCAACATTGTGGTCAATGCCCTGACCCATGCCCCGGCCGACAGCGAAATCGAAATTCAGGCCCGGACCGCCTCGGACGGAGGCGTCGAATTGTCCGTGACGGACGGTGGACCGGGAGTGAAGGAAGAGGATCTGACCCGGATCTTCGAGCGGTTCTACCGGGCGGACAAGGCGCGCACGCAGACGGGCGGCAACGGTTCGGGCATTGGCCTTGCCATCGTGCGCTCGCTGGTCGAGGCCCATGGCGGCAGGGCCTTCGCGGCCAACGTCGAACCAACCGGGCTTCGCGTATCAGTTTGGTTGCCGCCGTCCCCCCGGCCGTTCTCGGCTGGTCGAACCGAAGGAAGTTGACAACATGCCAACACAACCCTCGATTCACGGCTGTTGTTCTCATGTATAATCGGTGTCAGGAACTCAGTCGATTGACCGAATTCGCAATACAGGGGATAGGAGAGTTCAGGTGGTTACATTGACGGCAACGGCCGCGGAACGGCTGCAATCGGTCATGTCCGAGAAGGGCATGGATGAAAATCACGGCCTGCGCGTGTTTGTCAAGGGCGGTGGTTGCGGAGGCATGCAGTACGGCATGACCTTCGATAAGACCACCCGGGACGGGGACGACATCACCGAACAGCACGGCATGAACGTGCTGGTGGATCAGACCAGCCTCTTCTACATCGACGGAGCCTCGATCGACTATCAGGATTCGCTGATGGGCGGCGGGTTCCACATCGAAAATCCCAATGCTGTCAGCTCCTGTGGCTGTGGCAGCAGTTTCCGCACGGCGGACGGCCATGCGGACGCGGCCCAGGGCGGAGGTTGCGGCCACGGCTGAGCCCGGCCCCATGGCTCGCGCGGCGTGCACCGAGAGTCATGCCTGATCCGGTGCGCGCCCGAATCTACACGGTGCGGGAAGCCCGCGCTGCCCTGCCGCGCGTGGCGGCCCTGATGGAGTTGGTCCAGGCCGCGCGCGGGGAAATCATGGAGTTGCGGCCCAAGGTTTGGCCGTTCCTCCGTCGCCGGATCGGCAACGGAGGCAACGCCCACATTACCGATTTGACCGAACAGTTTGCGCGCCTGGATGGTGCCGTGCGCAAAATTATGGCCATGGGCATCCTGGTCAAGGATGTCGACAAGGGAATTCTCGATTTTCTGGCCATGCGACACGGCCGGCGCGTGTACCTCTGCTGGCAGTACGGCGAGGAGACCATCGACTACTGGCATGACATTGATGCCGGGTTTGCGGGCCGGCAGCCGGTGATCGAGTCGGAATTCGATGACTATGAATGAATGAAGGCCGGCCACCGGCAAAGGCAACATCCCATGCCCAACCAGTTCAACGCGCCCGAGATCGGCGTGACCGAAGTTGATATGCGGCGGCAGAGAGGCGACAGCTTCCTGCTGGTGGATGTGCGCGAAGCCGACGAACTGGAAGTGGCGGCCATCGCGGGGGCCGCCCACGTGGCGCTGAGCGACTTGAGGGATCACGGCGAAGCTGCCATTCCGCAGGCAATGCAGGACAAGGACGTGGATTGCGTCCTGTTTTGCCACAAGGGAGTGCGCAGTGCCAGGGTCACCGCCTGGCTGATGGAGCGCGGTTATACCAACGTGCGTTCGATGGACGGCGGCATTGACGCCTGGTCCGTCCTGGTCGACGAGGAAGTGGACCGCTATTGATCAGGCTCGGCCGGCCGCACGCCGAGTATCGGACTGGATGCTTTGCGCCGTTGCCGCGGGGACTTCGCCTGCGGTCTCCGCAGTTCAAGGTGCGGTTTGGGTTTTGCACCGCCGCGGTAGCCGCGTGGGCTGAGTGACCGACAACATCGCCCGCTTGCCTGCCGCGGGTCCGACGACTAACGGGGACGCTGCGGAATGGCTGCCGCTGGGCGGGTTGTTCCCCAGTCAGTCGGGTGCCTGTTCCTCCATCAGGCCCGGCGGGAGCTGCTCCGGATTGTCCAGCAGGGAACCGAGTGCCTGCATGTTCTTCAGGTCCGAGGTGCGTTCCACGGTTTTGGGCGTCTCCAGTAGCTTGGGAATGTGTGACCAGGTCGCATCGTTGAGAATGAACGCGAAGGCCGCTTCCCCAATCCGACCTTCGCCAATGTGTTCGTGCCGGTCCACGTGGCTGCCAAGATCGCCCTTGCTGTCGTTGAAGTGCCAGCAGTGCACCGCGTTCATGCCTACGGTGGCGTCAATCTCGGCCATGAGGCGGTCGTACCCGTCCCGGGTGCGAATTTCGTATCCCGCGGCAAACAGGTGGCAGGTGTCGAGGCAAATGCCGGTGTTGGCTGCGTCCCGCGTCAGCGCCAGCAGGTCGGCCAGTTCGGCGAGGTTGCGCCCGATGACTGTGCCCTGGCCCGCCATGACCTCGAACAGCAAACGTGTGGCACGCAGATGAGGACGGCTGGCATAGACTTCGTTGACGATGGCGGCAGCCCTGGCGATGCCGGCTTCCGCGCCGTCGCCCATGTGGGCGCCCGGATGCAGGACAACATCCGGGATGCCGAGGGCCGCGGCCCGTTCCAGTTCATCTGCCAGACCGGTCTTGCTCTTGGCTTGGATGTCCAGTTTGGGTCCGGCCAGGTTGATCAGGTAGCTGGCATGGGAGACGGCCGGCAACGAGGCCGGACCCTGCCGGCGGTCCTGCCACTTTTGGATGTCGCCGGAATCCAACGGCTTGGATTTCCACTGGCGGTTGCTCTTGGTAAACACCTGGAGCGCGGTCATGTGGAGGTCGACGGCCCGGTCGATGGCCTTGTGCATGCCGCCGGCGGCGGACACGTGGGCGCCCATGAGGGTCGGCGTGGTTGCGGAGTTGGGCATGTCGGTTCCGATGGGTGGCATGGAGGCTGTGGATGCTCGCACTGGCGATAGACACGGCCCTTGAACCCGCCGTAGTGGGGGTGGTGGATCTGGCTGCCGCAAAAACCCGCAGCGAACGCATATGGGAAGGCGGCCGACGCCACACAAGGGAGTTGGCTCCAACCGTCAGGGAGGTGTTGTCCGAAGCGGACACGGACCTGGAGGCTCTCACCCTGATTGCCGTGGCCCGCGGTCCGGGCAGCTACACGGGGGTTCGCACGGGGGTCAGTGTAGCAAAGGGCATCACACTCGCCCTGGGTGGCAGCGTTCCCTTGTGCGGTGTGGCTACAACCTCAATTCTGTTGCACAAGGCATATGCAGCCGCATCCCTAAAACAAGGCCCGATGCGCCTGCTGGCCGCGTTGCCGGCCGGCCGGAGCCGCTGGATTTGGGGTTGGCTGAATCCCGACGAACCGTGGCGGGAACTCGGGACGTCCGATTTGGTGAACGGATCCCTGGACCAACTGGTACAGGCCGTCAGCCGCGGGCCGGCCATGGGCTGGCAGTCTTGGCTGTGTGCCGACCGGGACGCGGACCTTGAACTCGGGTTGGCCGGATTGCCCGGTCTGTGCTGGCCCGGCCGCAAGGAGTGCTTGCGTACATCTTTGACCTTGGCCCGCCTGGCCCGGGACCGGTTGGCAGCCAACGAACGGTCCGATCCCGAATCCGTCGTCCCCATCTATATTCCGTCGGCAGAGGCGGTGGGAGCGTGAGTCCTGTATGGCCGCGTTGACCTCGCGTGCACCGGGTTTCTGCGCACTGGAAGTCGAGGACTGGCAGGATGTGGAGGAATTGGAGAGCACCTGCTTCCGACCACCCCTGAGCCGGGACCAAATCAAGTCCATGCTCAAGCCTGCCTCCATGTACGTCTGGTACGGGCTGCGCACGGGGCCGGAAGGATGGGGATCCCTGCCGCACGGCAAGGTGGCAGCGTATGTTTGCTCCGTCATGCCGGCCGACGTGGCACAGATTGTGCGGTTCGGCTGCCTGCCGACCGTGCGGAGGCGGGGGCTGGGCAGTCTTCTGATGCTCAACTTTCTGCAGGTGGCAACCATCAACTTGATGAGAGTGGTCCAACTGGAGGTGAAGCCGAGCAATCGGCAGGCCGTACACATGTATGAGAACCTGGGGTTCGAACGGATAGGGTGCCGACCGCGCTACTATGAGAACGGCGAGGCAGCCCTGCTGTACAACCTCCTTGACTTGCAGACTCCTGTCGTACAGGCAAGGCTGGCTGTGTGCCTTGACCGGACTCGGGCGCGGTTTGTCAATTCGATGAGTGCAGGCGGGAAGAATTATGGTCGATAGCAATCCAACCGAAACCCTGCAGGAGCTCGCGGCCGGCATCCGGGTCTGCGAAGCCTGCCAACTGTGTGCCGGACGGCTACAGGCGGTGCCGGGAGAGGGCAATCCCCGGGCATCAATCATGTTCGTCGGCGAAGGCCCTGGTGCCGTCGAGGACGAACAGGGCCGGCCGTTTGTTGGCCGGAGTGGCCAGCTCCTGACCGAAATGCTGACCGAAGCTGGGATACCCAGATCCGACGTGTTCATCACCAATGTGGTCAAGTGCCGCCCGCCGGGGAACAGGGATCCGCTGCCCGAGGAGATCCAGGCCTGCCGCCAGTGGCTGGATCGCCAGATCGAGGCCATCAACCCAAGTCTGATCGTGACCCTCGGCCGCATCAGCATGAGTCGCTGGTTCCCGGGCGGCCGCATCACGCGCATCCAAGGACAGGTAAGGAACATTGGCGGGGGCCGGCGGGCCATGCCCCTGTTTCACCCGGCGGCCGTTCTGCGCAACTGGCGCCTGCGTTCCGAATACGCCGACCTGTTCACCCGGTTGGCCCGGTTGGCGAACGAACCGCGCCCGGACCCGGCGCCCGCCGAAGACGACTTGTCGCAGGGAACATTGTTCGATCTCTGAGGCCAGTCGCGGCGAGCGCGCCGCCCTCTCCCGATGTCGCCCGCACAAACCAACGCAGTCAACACAATAAACAAGACAAGACAAACCATGGAACTCAACGACAAGGCCCCCGCGGACGCGGGGGACACCATCCGGGACAGCGCGCGCAACATTCTGCGCGTGACGCCGCTAGGCGGGCTGGGCGACATCGGCAAGAACATGATGGTCGTCGAGTATGACGAGGATATGGTCCTGATCGATGCCGGCAGCATGTTTCCCGTCGAGGAAACACCGGGCATCCGGCTGATGATTCCGGACCTGGCCTACGTCCTGGACAATCGCGAGCGGCTGCGTGCCGTTCTGCTCACTCACGGGCACGAGGATCACATCGGGGCCCTGCCCTTTCTGCTGGAGTTCGGCATCGAGGTGCCGATTTACGGATCGGATCTGACCATCGGCATTGTCGAGAGCAAGCTGACGGACCGCGACTACCAGTTGTTTGAGTCGGTCCGCCAGCTCCGGACTGTGGACACCGAAACCGTTCTGCAGTTGGGAGCCTTCGAGGCCGAGTTCTTCCAGGTCAACCACAGCTTTCCCAGCAGCCTGGGCATCTCGTTGAACACGCCGCTGGGACGCGTGATCCATACGGGCGACTTCAAGTTCGACGAGAATCCGATTCTGGGCCGACCGATCGACGTGAACCGGCTGGAGACATGGGGGCGGGAAGGGGTTCTCCTCCTGATGGCGGACAGCACCAATGCCGAAGAGGATCTGGCCACGAGCAGCGAAATCGCCATTGAGGACAAGCTGCAGGAACTGTTTGAAGAGGCTGCCGGCCGCATATTCTTCTCCACGTTTGCCAGCAATACCGCCCGCGTGCAGCAGGTTCTGAACCTGGCCGAACGCAACGGGCGGCAGGTGGGGCTGGTGGGCAGTTCGATGTACCGGTACACGGAGAACGCCGTCAAACTGCGCTACGTGGATTTGGACTGGAACAATCTTCTCAGCGACCAGGACATCGACAAGGGGGCGCCGGACAAGATTTGTGTTCTCATCACGGGTTCCCAGGGGGAAGAGCTGAGTGCGCTCAACCGACTCAGCCTCGACAATCATCGGTTCCACCAGGTGCGCAGCGACGACACCGTAATCATCAGCGCCACCCCGATCCCGGGCAACGAGAAGAACTACTACAACATGGTCAATCGGCTGTTCCGTCGGGGTGCGAATGTCATTTACGCGGATCTGGCCGACATCCACGTGTCGGGCCACGGCAGCCTGCGGGAGAACGCCCGCATGCTGGACCTTCTGTCGCCGCGTTTCTTCCTGCCCGTCCATGGCGAGTACCGTCATCTGGAGTTGAACCGCCGGGCCGCCGTGGAACATGGCATGCCCGAGCAGGATGTGCTGATCCTGGAGGATGGCGGCTGTCTGGAGTTCGGTCATTGGAACCGCGATTTCGAACCCGGGGATGGAGATGCCCTGTTGAGCCGGTGTCTGGTGCGGGAGGGCGAGCCTGTTTCGGCGGAACGCATCGTGGTGGACGGCTCCGTGGTCAGCGACGACCACGGCATTCTTAACGAAAGGCGGCTGCTGCGGGACGGCGGGATGCTGGTGTGTGTCGTCAACTACAGTGCCCGCGCCTGGGAGATGCGGGGCGCACCGGTGCTGGTAAGCCGCGGGGCGCTGTACCGCGAGGAGCAGCGGGACTTCCACGATCTGGCCCGGCAGGCCGTGGCCAAGCGCTTCGCAGCCATGGCCGGCAACCCCGGGACCAAGGCCTCGGACATCGAACGGGATCTGGTCCGCGTATTGCGGCGGATTTGCCGGGACGAGCTGGGTCGCAATCCCTTTGTGGTGGTCAAGCTGGCTGCCGACAACGACGTTTCGGACCCCATTTAATCTGATAGAGTTGAGTTGGAACGTCCGGCGGCCCGCCCGGGGGCCGACCGAGGCACGCCTGTGCATTAGGGACAGGCCTGTCTACCCAGTCCGTTTGTCTTTGGTGTCAGGATTGGAGCCGATTGCCGGTGGCTCAACGAACCCCGACCAAGAGGAAATCCGCGGCGAGTCCGTGGCAGGCCTTGTTGGCCTCGCTGTATTCGCCGCGCCTGGCCGGAACCGTGCTGGTTATGGTTGCCGTGTTGACGCAACTCAGCTTCATGTCTCTGACCCGCGGCAGGCTGACCGACATGTGGATCGGCAGCCTGCAATCGCTGGTGGGTGTGGCGGCTTGGGGCTTGCCGGCCGTGATCGGGTTTCTCGGGTTCTGGATTATCGTGCGGGCCATGGAGTACCAGCCGATGCCGCCCTGGCACAAGCCGGCCGGCGTCGTCCTGTTGTATCTCTGCCTGGTGGTGGGCCTAACCTTGATGCCGGACCAGTTGGTGGGGGATCTGGCCCAGGCACTGTCGCCGTCCCTGCCATCTGCCGGCGGGTGGATCGGCTACCGGTCGGGAACGCACTTGGAGGAGGCCCTGGGGCTGGCTGGTGCGTGGACCGTGCTGGTGGGCTTGGTCCTCGCGGGCGGCTGGATGTTGGTCCCGGAGTGGTTGGAGAGGCAGTGGTGGCGGGCTGTCTCGCGGACGCGCGCGTGGTGGGAACAGCTGGGCCGCGTCGACCGCCGCGAACGGGAACACGCTCCTTGGCCTGAAACCCGCCTGTATCGCGTGTGGCAGCGGGTGAGTCGGCACCGTATTGACCTTGGGCCGCTGCGGAGGGTGTACGGTCGGGTTTGGTTTGCCTACGTACATTGGCTGGAACGCATGCGGACTCCCCGTACTGCACCGCTGGAACATGGGTCGCCCACGGTGGAAACCGTGGCGGTTCCGGCCCGGCCTCCCGCGGTGCGCGAAGGTGCGGCAATGCCGTCCGCCGAAAGGTCCGGGTTGCCGGAGGGTGGGGTCGAGCAGGCCTGGTCCCTGCCCGACATCAACCAGCTTCTCTACTCGCGGGAGCGGATTGAGGAGGACGACGACCGCGTGCGCAAGATGGGAACCCTCATCCAGGACACGCTGGAACTGTTCGGAGTACCCGCGAGCTTTGAAGGTGCCTACACGGGGTCGGCCGTCACACAGTATCTGATCAAGCCCGGATTTATCGAACGGAGCGACACGCGCGGCTACGTCAGGCGCACGAAGGTCAAGGTCAGCAAAATCACCAGTCTGCGCGACGACCTGGCCTTGGCGGCCGCGGCGGCTTCGGTGCGCATAGAGGCGCCCATTCCGGGCACGAGCTATGTCGGAATCGAAATTCCGAACGCCGTCATCAACTCGGTGAATCTGAGGGACCTGGTTGTCAGCGACGCCTTTCTTTCGATGAATGCCAGTCTGCCGCTGGCCTTGGGCGAGGATGTCAAGGGGCAGCCGATTGTGGCGGATCTGGCCCGGATGCCCCATCTGCTGATTGCCGGCGCCACCGGTACCGGCAAGTCTGTCTGCATCAATGCCATCATCACGACCCTGTTGCTGTCCCACACCCCGGAGACCCTCCGGTTTCTCATGGTCGATCCCAAGATGGTCGAACTGAGCGCCTACAACCGCATCCCCCACATGCTCAAGCCGGTGGTGACGGACGTGGAACAGGCCGAGGCCGTGCTGGAATGGTGCGTGGCCGAGATGACCGCGCGCTACCAACTGCTCAACGTCGAGCGGGTCCGCGACATTCACCGCTACAACCAGCGGCGGATTGAGGAGGGTGAACCGCCGATGCCCTTCATCGTCGCCATCATCGACGAAATGGCGGACTTGATGATGTCGGCGCCGCAGCAGGTGGAGCAGGCGGTCTGCCGCCTGGCCCAGATGGCGAGGGCCGTGGGCATTCATCTGATTATTGCGACGCAGCGGCCGTCGGTGGACGTCATCACCGGGCTGATCAAGGCCAACTTCCCGGCGCGCATTGCGTTTGCCGTGTCGAGCCAAATCGACAGCCGGGTAATCATCGACGAAGCCGGAGCCGAACGGCTTCTGGGCAACGGGGACATGCTGTTTGTGGCTCCGGACGCACAACGGGTTGGACGGGTGCAGGGCACCTGGGTGAGCGACCCCGAGATTGCCGGCGTTATCGACCATTGGGAGGCGGAAGCGAACCTGTGGGAGCCTGGGGCGTTCCCGGCGACCTCCGGGACGGAATCCGGTTGGACCGTGGAGAACCACGAGGAGTTGGTTTCCACTCCCGTCGACCTCTCCCCGCTGGACCGTGCTCCGCTGCCGCCTGCCGGCAAACCTGAGCCCGAACCCGATCCGGGCCAGGAGATTGGGCCCCAACGGCGACCAGGGAGGGAACCTGAATCGGCCGCGGTTGAACGATTGCGGCAAATCGTATCGACCGGGCAGGATTCCCCGGGCCATGGAGCGACCGGACAGGCCGCGGCCGCCGAATCTTCAGGACCAGGCCTGTCCGAGGATGCCTCCGGTATGAAAGGTGGTGCATCCGGGAAGGTCGGATCGGACCGTCCGAACCGGGAGTCGTCGCCTGGCGAGACGGTCCCACAGGAACCTCCGGCGAGACGGTCCGAATCTGTGCCATCGACAGTATCCAGCCGGCAAGGCTCGGACCGCGCCGGTGAACAATCGGACGTCGGCGCGACGGACAGTGACCGGGACGAGCCGGATTCTGCGCCGGTACCGCCTGCACCCGAGTCGAAGGAAGGCTTGTACCTGAGGGCCCTGGACGAGGCCAAGGGGCTGAAGGTTCTTTCCGCCAATGTCCTGCAGCGTCGGCTGCAACTGGGTCGCAATGGAGTGTTTGAGATTTTGCAGCGGATGCTGGACGAGGGCGCGATCGACGAAGACGACCTTGACAGCCGGACGTTCGTGGAGTTGGTGCGCAGACAGGCGTAGCGGACATTCAGGTCCGTGGCATGCAGTGACGCGGGAGCGGGCGTGGATACCGCTGCTCCGAACCAAGATCCAAACCGGGCGACAAATCCCCTGTCCTAAAACCATGGGCAAACTCAGTGGGTCGCATTTTCGGGGGCAAGACGTGAGGGGAAGTGGCCATGAAGGGTGAGTTGAGCCTGCACGGCAGTCAACTGATGCACAGGCACGGTGGTGAAACCCTTGTGGTCGAACCGTGGGGGCGCGATGGGCTGCGCGTCCGCGCCACCCTCAACCATGAGGTCGACGATCGCAACTGGGCGCTGACGGAAACGGTGGCTGGCGCACTTGGGGAGTCTTCGTCCAACGCAAGCATTGAGATTGCCGACAATCAGGCCTTCATCGCCAACGGATTGATCTCCGCCCGTCTGACGGATCCCTCCCCCGTCCCCGGGTCCGGCCATGTCCTGCAGGCGGGCCATCTGCAGTTCTTTCGCGCTGGAGAACCCATTCTTGGCGAGTACGACTATGTGGTGGGCGCCCACAACCCGGGTACTCGCACCTACAAGCCTGTTCCCGGGTTTGAGGAGGAAGGGCTGTACCGCACCGAGGTTCACTTCGCTCCTCGGCCGGACGAGCGCCTGTACGGGATGGGCCTCAATGCCACCGGCGGCGTCAACCTCAAGGGGTGTGTGATTGACCTGTATCAGCGGCATGTGAAGCACACGGTGCCGTTCCTGGTGTCCAGTGCCGGCTATGGTCTGTTGTGGAACAACCCGTCCCTGGGAAGGGTTGAACTTGGTCGGAACCGGACGCGCTGGGTCTCCGACGGTTGCCGGCAAATCGACTACTACGTCACCGTGGGCAACACCTACGGCGCAATCATGGAGAACTACGCCGATGCCACGGGACATGCACCGGAGATGCCGTACTGGGCATCGGGCTTCTGGCAGTGCAAGCTGCGGTACAGGACCCAGGAGGAACTGCTGGCGACCGCCAGGGAATTCCAGCGGCGTGGCCTCCCGCTCTCGGTCATCGTCATCGACTTTCGGCACTGGCGGAAAACGGGTGACTGGAAACTCGATCCCGACTATTGGCCCGACCCGGAAGCCATGGTGCGGGAACTGGATGACATGGGCGTGAGGATCATGATATCGCCGTGGGTACTGGTGGAGGAGGAGAGCGAGAACTTTGGACCGATGCTGGCACAGGGCCTGTTCATCGACTCCCTCGATGGTGGCGAGACCTGGATTCCCTGGCAGGCGAACGATGGTCAGGCGGTTCGAACACGACAGGTCGATCCCACGAATCCCCAAGCAGCTGCCTACTTGTGGGACAAGTGGAAGCGCCACTACTTCGATCTGGGGATCCGGACGTTCTGGCTGGATCCCTGCGACGATCTACATTCGATACGGGACTACGACCGGGTGCGGTACCACGCGGGGCCGGCCCTGGAGGCCCATTGCCATTACCCGGTGGCCCATCAGAAGAACATCCACGATGCCCTGCATGCCGCCGGCGAACACGAGGTGGTCACGATTTGCCGCAGTTCGTGGGCCGGTTCGCAGCGCTATGGTGCCTCCCCGGCTGCACATGACATAAAGTCGTCCTTTGAACACTTGGACGAGTATATGAAGGCCGGCCTGAACCTGGCCATGAGTGGCATCCCGTGGGGCGCCGCCGAAATCGGCGGGTTCGTTACACCCGACAGCCAAAGCGAATACTTCCGGGAACTCATGGTGCGCTGGTACCAGTACGGGGTGTTCACACCGATTTTCCGCACGCACGGCCACCGGCCCAACAATGAAGCCTGGACCATTGGGGGTGATACTTACCGTTTCATTCGGGCAGCCATGTTGCTCCGGGAACGATTGCGTCCCTATGTGATGGCACAGATGCAACTGGCCTCTGCCTGCGGTATCCCTCCCATGCGTCCGCTGTTCTTCGACTTCGAGCAGGATCCACAAACCCATGCGGTTGAGGACCAGTTTCTCTTTGGTCCGGACCTGCTGGTCGCTCCTGTCACTGTCTATCGGCAGCGTAGCCGGATGGTGTATTTGCCGGAGGGCGAACTGTGGTCCTGCGCATGGACCGGACGGCAGCACAATGGCGGAAGGACATTGGATATTGCGGCACCCCTCGAACACATCCCTGTGTTTGTACGAGGGGCCGAGCCCAATGTGGACTTGGCATTGTTTCAGGTGTAGGGCCTCCACAGGCCATCACGTTGAAGAAAGTAGCAATGGTGTACGACACCATGGTCGAGGGCATCAGAGCCGCCTGTGAGGACGCCAAGGTGGAAGGGATCGGCTGAAGCGTCGATGTCGTTGCCCATTGGTTTTCTGTCGAGACCGAAGTGTTTCGGCACTTTGTGACATCTTTTGACCGGGACATGTGGCCCGCGGTGCTCGGGAGTTCGGGACAGATTCGGTCTTCGCCTGGTCGACTAAATCAACATCGAAAACACCGCGCCAACCAGGAGCGTCCGATGGGGTGGGGTCGACGGTGCCCAAGGATAGCCCGAGCCCGGTCCGCAGGTTTGCCGGGAAGCGCGTCAATTCCGGCCCGCAGGCTGCGATTGAAGTCTCCTATTCCGAGTCGAGGTTTGGTACTTCCTGGTCTTCGCGCGGACCACCCAGACCAAAGCGGCGGAGCATGCTGGATACCGGCCCTTGGAACTTGCGGCTCATGATTACGTTCGCCGAGGTCTTGCGCATAACCCGTTCCGGAATCGAACCGCGGAATTGCTGGGTGAAGTAACCCTCGTCGGAAGCACCCAGGAGCAACAGATCGGCGTTGCGGCTGGCATGCAAAATGCCGGCCTCGACGTTGGCCGCTTCCACCACCTCGAACTCGGTGTCCACATCCACCGACTTGGCCAAGTCGATGGATGTCTGTTTCACCAGAGGAGTGTTTTCCCTCTCTTCATCGGACGTGACGACATAAATGGTCTTGACTTGGATTTCCTCTTGGGAACTGCCGGGCGATTCGTGGATCTTGAGACTGTCCTCGGACCGGTAAAACGCCATCAGGTCCCGGGTGACCTCATAACTCATGCGCAGGTTGGCACCCCGGCCCCGGCTCGGAATTACTATCCGGCGGGGCTTGCGCCACAATGTGTTGAAGTGCGTGACCAGAATGTCGCAGGGCGGATTGGTTCCGATCAGATCGATGACGGAGCCGAAGGCATGCTGACTGCCCACCGTGGCGCCGGGCCACCCGAAAACAATCAGCTCGGTGTCGTACTCGTGGGCCTTGGCGCTGATGGTTTGGCTGACGCTGCGCCCGACCACGGTCAGCTCACGGTGGTTGACATCCAACTGGCGCGAGACACGCGAGGCCACGCGCGTTACCGAGGTGTCGATCATGTCGGCACGGACCGTGTTCATGTCCGGTGTGCGGACCACATGCATGCACAGCAGTTCGTGGCCGCGCTGATGGGCAAAGATGGAACCCAGGGCGCCCACACTGCTGGCCATGAACTTGTCCTTGACCGGAACCAGCACGGTGGGCAGACCGGTCGCCGTCAGGACTGAGGCGGACTCGGAGACGGTGCGACTGGGGTCGACTTCCCACTTGGTTTGGTTCGGCAGGATCCACACGAAGTAGATGGTGAGTCCGCCCACCATCCAGGCAATGGCGATGCCCCAGGCGATCATGCTCAGGCTGGCCAGCCACACCGCCAGCACGAGGCAGATGGCGATGCCCAGGGATGGCAGGAACGGGGTCAGGGGCAGGGTGAAGCGGCGTTTCAGGTCGGGCCGTGACTTGCGCAGGGATACCACCGAATAGCACACCATCATGAACAACAGCAGGAACATGATGTTGGCGCTGGCCGCCACGTCCTCGATGGGCAGGGACACGGCCATGACCACCACCAGCAGGCCGCTCATGGCAATGGCCATTACGGGTGTCATGGTGCTCGGGTTGATTTGTCCGAAAGCAGGGAACAAGTTGCCGTCCCGGCCCATGGCAAACGCCACGCGGCTGGATCCGTACAGCGTGGCGTTGAGGGCGCTCGTGGCACTGGCCAGGCCCGCCAGAATCAACATCAGCTTGCCGCCGACAGGGAAGATTTGGGCGGCGACCTCGACCATGCCCAGCTCGCCCAGGGTCGAGAGGAACTGGTATACCGGCACATTGGGATCGCCCGAATCGATGGCGCCGATCACCACGGCGGCCGTCATCAGGTAGATGGAGACCGCGATCAGGATGCTGAGTGCGATGGCCAGCGGAATGTTGCGTGTTGGGTTCTTCACCTCCTCACCGCTGGCGGCGATGATTTCGAACCCCTCGAACGCGATGAAGGTCAACCCCATCGCGAGCAGGACACCGCCGATGCCGAACGGCAGGAACGGCCGGAAGGAACTTTCCACAATCGTGGACACTTCCCCGCCGGCTGCCCGGAACATGAGGGACAAGCCGAAGGCCGCCATCACCACCAGAATCACAATTTTGATGCTGGTGACGATGTTTCCGATCAGGCCGGTTTCGGAGGATCCCTTGTAGTTGATCCAGGTGAAGGTTACGACCAGCGCCACGCCCAATCCGACGCGGGTCCAGTGCAAAAGGGGGCAGCCATGGTGGATGTCTGTGCAACCGGCGGCCAGGTCCAGGCCCCACAACCCCAGCAGTTCCCCGAAGAAGGCGCCAAACGCCAAGGCGTAGAGCGCGCAGGCCAGGGACTGGGCAAACCAACTCATCCATCCGGACAGGTAGCCGAACAGATCGTTCATGCCCTGCTTGATCCACAGGTAGCCTCCGCCCGCCGCCGGGAAACAGCTGCCCAGTTCGGCGTAGCTGCCGCCGATGATCAGGGCAATGCAGCCATTCAGCAGAAAGGCCAGCAACAGACCGGGGCCGGCCTTGCCGGCCGCAATCCCGGTCAGAACGAAGATGCCCGCGCCAATCATGGCACCGACACCAATCATGGTGACGGCGAGCAATCCCAGATTGCGGCTGAGGGAGACCTCGACCTGAGGTTCCGCCTGTGTCATGGGAAGACCACGACAGTGGTGTCAAGGCGCGATCGAGGTATCCGGCCGACACACGGGGTGGCGCGGACGGAGCGCCCGAAACAGGGCCGGACAACCATCCGGCAGTTTGGGCTGTTCGACATGGGGCTGGAGTTCCGGGAGGAGCGCGCCTCCCGGAATGCGGGAGACCGAGGGAACGCGGTTCAGCGTTCGATCGGCAGACCGATGGCGTTGCCCCACTCGGTCCAGGACCCGTCGTAGTTGCGAACCTTCTCGTACCCCAATAGATAGGTGAGCACGAACCAGGAGAAGCTGCTGCGCTCACCGATGCGGCAGTACGCGACCACTTCATCGTCGCTCTTGAGACCCTGTTCGGTTTCGTAGATGGCACGCAGTTCGTCGGCCGGCTTGAAGGTGCCATCGGCGTTGGCTCCCCTGGCCCACGGCACGTTCTTGGCCCCCTCGATGTGTCCGCCGCGCAGGGCACCCTCCTGCGGGTAGTCGGCCATGTGCAGCAGTTCGCCCCAGTATTCCGCCGGACTTCTCACGTCCAAGAGGGGCTTGCCGGCCTGGGAATGGGCCTGCACGTCGTCGCGGAAGGCTCGGATGCCCGGGTTGCCTTCCCCGTCCGGCAGCAGGTAGCCGGTCCGTTCGCGGTAGGGGATCTCCTTGGTGAGCTCCCGGCCCTCCTCGATCCACTTTTGGCGGCCGCCGTCCATCACGCTCAGGTTTTGCACGCCGTACAGGGACAGCACCCAGAACGCGAAGGTTGCCCACCAGTTGTTCTTGTCGCCATAGAGGACAATCTTCGAGTCCTGTTCCACACCCAGTTCCTGGAGCAGGCGTTCGAGGTCGCCGCGCGGGATGTAGTCCCGCTTCAATTCGTGATTCAGATCCTCCATCCAGTCCAGATTCACGGCACCGGGGATATGGCCGACTTCATAGAGCAGCGGATCCTCGTTGCTCTCCATTAAGACGACCTTGGGGTCGCGCAGGTGCTCGGCAACCCAAGCCGTATCGACCAGGACTTCGGGATGGGCATAGCCTTTGTCGTGCATGAAATTTCACCAGTGGACTGCAATGGAACGGCGCAACAGGCGCATGGGGGCATGATCGGCGATTATAGTCCAGAAAATTGTCGTGTTGACCGCTTTGTCGAATACCGAATGTCCCCTTCAGGACGGCGTGGGGGCGTTGGGATGGATCAGCTCCCGATCCTTGAGTTCGGTCCAGAAATCGGAAGGGACATCCATTGTCATGGCTTCCAGGTTGGTTTCCAGCTCCGAGGTGGCGCGCATGCCGGGAATGACGGACGCCACCGCGGTGTGCCCCAGCGGAAACTGCAGGGCAGCGGCCTGTAGGGTAATTCCATGGCGGATGCACATGGCTTCGATGCCCTTGACCCGCTGCATCAGGTGCGGCGGAGCCGTCTTGTACTCGAAACGGGCATCGTCCACCGCACCCGTGGCCAGGATGCCGGAGTTGAACGGACCGCCGATGATCACGCTGATTTGGTGCTCAGTGCACATCGGCAGGAATTCGTCCAGGGGGGTTTGCTCGAGCAACGTGTAGCGACCCGCCAGAAGGAAGCAGTCAAACTGTCCGGCTTCGGCAAACCGGGCCAGCATCTGCCATTGGTTCATGCCCAGGCCAATGGCCTTGACATGACCCTTGGAGCGCAGGTCGTCGAGGATGGGATAGGCGTTCTCCATGGCCGCCTCGAAGTGGGACACCTCCGTGTCCGGCCATCCGTCCCACTGGCTGCTGCCCTCGTCTGGATCGTGCATGAGCAGGATGTCGATCTGGCCGATGTCCAGCCGCTCCATGCTGGCCTCGATCGAGTCGAGAATGCCCTGACGAGAATAGTCCATGACCTGCTGATATTGGTGGGCTCCAGGAAAGAGGGACCACCCCGAGGCATCCTTCGGCAAGGGATCGAGCCGCCAGCCCACCTTGGTCGAGACGATGTACGAGGCCCGGTCAAGCTGCCGCAGTGTGCGACCCAGCCGCTCCTCGCTTAGGCCGAGGCCGTAGATCGGCGCGGTGTCGAAGTAGTTCAGACCGGAGGCGACCGCTTGGCGAATGACCGTGTCGCAGTCTTCGTCCTGCATCGGTTCGTAGAGATTGCCCCAGCCGGTTCCCCCCACACCCAGCGTGGTGACTTCCAGATCGGTGGTGCCCAGTCGACGTCGGGCCTTGTGGATGGTCATGTGATTGACTCCTCTGTTGACATTCAGGGGGCGTTGGGCGCGGGCGGCACGGCCAGGGCCTGCGACAGATCCGCAATCAAATCCTCCACATCCTCCGTGCCCGCGGACAACCGCACCAGGCCGTCGGAGATGCCGACCGCGTGTCGTTGTGCCGGGGTCAGTGCCCGATGACTGGCATGGGCTGGATACAACACGAGCGTGTAGCAGTCACCAAGGCTGGTGCCGGGCTGGACGAGTTGCAAGCGTTCCATGAAGCGGAACACCGCCGCCTGGTCGGCCTCTTCGATCTCGAAGGCCAGCATGGCGCCGAACCGGCCGTCGAACTGCTCCCGGGCCCGTTCGTGCTCCGGATGATCGGGCAGGCCCGGGTACACCACCCGCGCGATCCGGGGATGTTCCCGCAGCCAGGCGGCCAGCTGTTCAGCGTTGCGGCACTGCTGCCGATAGCGTAGCGGCAGGGTCTTGAGTCCCCGGTGCAGAAGCCAGGCCTCGAAGCTGCCCAGGGAGCCACCGGTGGTCTTGAGATGTTCCCGCAGGGCCGGTCCGTGGCGTGCGCGCGCGACCACGATGCCGCCCATCGCGTCCCCGTGGCCACCGATGTATTTGGTCGCGCTGTGCAGTTCCATGTCCGCGCCCAGGTCCAGCGGGTGGCAGGTCAGCGGTGTCGGGAACGTGTTGTCCACGACCAGAAGCGTGCCGTGCGTCCGGCACAAACGGGCCACGGCGGCGATGTCGACGACACGCAGCAGCGGGTTCGAAGTGGTCTCGACCAACAGGACGGCGGGTTTGACCGCGGTCAGCAAGTCGGCCACGGCTGCGTTGTCCGAGGCGTCCACCAGGTGACCGTCCACCCCCAGGGACGGCAGCAACTGGTCGACAATGGCAACGGAGGCACCGTAGCAGTCCCGCGAGGCGGCCACCCGCCGATTGTCGCTGTCCGCCAGGGCCGCCAACAGGGCCACGTGCACCGCGGCCATGCCGGTGGCGGTGGCCACGGCGTCCAGAGGCAGCGACGGATCGTGCGTGCAGAGCGCCGACAGGGCATCCGTCAAGGCCCGGGCGGTCGGGTTGCCGTACCGCTGGTAGACGAAACGGTCCGGTGATCCGCCCAGCGCTGCATCCAACTCGTCGATTCTCGGATAGAGGTGGGTGACGCTCGTGTCGATGGCGTTGACCGTGGGCGTGGCGGCACCGGAGTCGGTGCCGCGGTCCCTGGTCAGATGGTGTTCGCCGCCGTGTACGCAGCGGCTGTGCGGTCCCAGGCGAGCCAGATGCGGGTCCATCGTCAAACTTCGATTTCGGGAAGGCTGCGCCGCATGATCTGATAGTTTTCCAAGGCCTGGCCAGCTCCCAGGGCAACGCAGGCCATGGGGTTTTCGGCAACGTAGCAGGGAACTCCCAGATGGCGGGTCAGCCGTTCCGGCAAGTAGCGCAGTTGGGAACCGCCACCGGTCAGGACCACGCCCCGGTCGATGATGTCCGAGGCCAGTTCCGGCGGCGTTTTTTCGAGGGTGGATCGAATGGTGCTGATGATGGCCTGCATGGGATCCTCGATGGCTTCCGTCACCTCGCTACTGGCCAGAGTGGCGCTGCGGGGCAGGCCGTTGACTTGGTCCCGGCCCCTGATCTCGATGCTGGTGTCGTATTCCTGGGGCAACGCGCTGCCGATGCTGATCTTGATTTCCTCGGCAGTCTGTTCCCCGATGAGGAGGTTGTACTTCTTGCGCACGTAGTTGGCGATGGCCTCGTCGATGCGGTTGCCTCCCGTGCGGACACTGCTCCAGACCACAATGTCGTACATCGACACGACTGCGGACTCCGTGGTGCCTCCGCCGAAGTCCACGACCATGTTTCCGGTCGGGGTGCCGATTGGCAGGCCGGCGCCGTAGGCCGCGGCCAGGGGTTCGGGAATCAGGTAGGCGGCCCCGGCCCCGGCCTGCATGGCGGCGTCGTGGACGGCATGCTCCTCGACGCTGGTCACCCCCTTGGGGGTGGAGATCATCACCCGCGGCTTGAACAGGGGGCGCTTGCCGGTCACCTGCTGAATGAAGTAGCGGAGCATCGCCTCCGTCACGTCGAACTTGGCGATCACGCCGTTCAGCAGGGGCCGTTCGACTTGGATGCTGTCCGGGTTGCGGCCGAGCATGTCGAAGGCTTCGTGGCCAACCGCCACCATGTGCTGGCCGGCGATTGCGACCACCGACGGCTCCTGCATCACAATGCCCTTGCCTTGGACATGGACCAGCACGTTGACCGTGCCCAGGTCGATGCCAATGTGCTTCTGCAGCATGGGAGATGGTCAGGAGGTCGCGCGAAGTCGATGTACGGGGCGAAGGGCGAATCCCTCGGACCTGCAACACACTATTATAGGAAATCCAGCGGGGCAGATGCCGTTGTCGGTCACCCGGCGATGAAGGGCCGGGCCGAGATCTCCTTGGAGCGAATCTCGGAGGACCGCTTCCGGGTTGACTACCGGCAGCAGGCGCCATTGAAAATCTTTCTGCCCCGAATCGACCCCGGTGCCGCCGCAGAGGTGGTGTTGGCCAACAGCGCCGGCGGGATCGCAGGCGGCGACCACCTGACGGTTCGGGTGGCGATGGGAGCGGACACCGCCGCCGTGGTCACCTCCCAGGCCGCGGAAAAAGCGTACCGGTCGCGCGGCCCCGCGGCCGACTTGGAGACTAGGGTGACCGTTGGCCCGCGGGCCCGGCTGGCATGGGTCCCTCAGGAAACCATCCTCTTCGACGGTGCCCGCCTGTGCCGCCGGCTCGAATTTGACCTCGACGGGACCGCATGCCTGCTGGCAGGAGAGGTGTGGGTCTTTGGACGGATTGCCCGCGGCGAGGTCTTTGGACGCGGCCTGCTCCACGACGTCTGGCGCATCCGGCAAAACGGTCGTCTGGTCTGGGCCGACAACCTGCGCTTGGACGGGGACATTCGACGTCCGCTCGATGCGACAGCCGGCTTCGCGGGCGCGCGTGCGGCGGCCGTACTCATGCTCGCGGGACCGGATGCCGCGGGGCTACTGGAGCCGGTCCGACGTATAATCGGCCGGGCCCCTTGCCGGGCCGGCGCGACCGTGGTTGGCGAGGTCCTTGTGGCTCGTTGGCTGGGGCCCGACCCGGCGGAAGTACGGGCGGGTTACGACGAATGCGCGGCCGCGTTGATGCAGCAGGTCGATCCGGCGCGGTCCGGCCTGCCGGTGGTTTGGCATGTTTGAAAGACGGGCGGCCCATCCGGATCGATGTCCCAGATGGAAGCAAGGATGAACCTGACTCCGCGCGAAAAGGACAAGCTGCTGGTCGCCATGGCGGCCGTTGTGGCGCGCCGGCGCCGGGAACGGGGCGTTCTGCTCAATCATCCGGAGGCCGTGGCCCTGATTACCGACTTTGTGGTGGAGGGCGCACGCGACGGCCGATCCGTGGCGGACTTGATGCAAACGGGCGCCGGTGTTCTGACGCGGGCGGACGTGATGGAGGGGGTGCCGGAAATGATCCCCGAGATTCAGGTTGAGGCAACCTTCCCGGACGGCACCAAGCTTGTCACCATTCACGATCCCATTCGCTGATTGGGGAGGCAGTCATGGTGCCGGGAGAGACCATCGTCGGAGAGGATCCGATTGTCATCAACGCCGGTCGGCCCGTCGTGGAGCTCGCGGTGGCCAACACCGGCGACCGTCCCGTCCAGGTGGGGTCCCACTACCACTTCGGTGAGACCAACGCGGCACTGGTCTTCGACCGGGAGGCCGCCCGCGGCTTCAGGCTCGACATCCCGGCCGGCACGGCGGTCCGCTTCGAACCGGGCCAGACGCGCACGGTGCGGCTCGTGGCGTTTGCCGGACGGCGCGTAGTCATGGGATTCCATGGGCTCGTGAACGGACCCCTTGAAGGGTGACGCATGGCTCGTGAAATGGATCGCCGCGCCTACGTCGGCATGTTCGGGCCGACGGTGGGCGACAAGGTGCGACTGGCGGACACGGAACTCTTCATCGAGGTCGAGGAGGATCGCTGCGTTCATGGCGAGGAGGCCCGGTTCGGCGGCGGCAAGGTCATCCGCGACGGCATGGGGCAGTCCCAACTGACACGTGCCGAGGGTGTCGTCGATACGGTGATTACGAATGCCCTGATTCTCGACCACTGGGGCGTCGTCAAGGCCGACATTGGCATTCGCGACGGACGCATCGCGTCGATTGGCAAGTCCGGCAACCCCGACATCCAGCCAGGTGTCGACACACCGATTGGCCCAGCCACCGAAGTCATCGCGGGAGAGGGGCGGATCGTGACGGCGGGCGGCATTGATGCCCACATCCACTTCATTGCGCCCCAGCAGATCGAGGAGGCCCTGTACAGCGGGATCACCAGTATGCTGGGCGGCGGCACGGGTCCGGCCGCGGGGTCCAATGCCACCACCTGCACGCCCGGCGCCTGGCACCTGGGCCGCATGCTGCAGGCCGCCGACGCCTTTCCCATGAACCTGGGCTTCTGGGGCAAGGGCAATGCCAGCCGCCTCGAACCCCTGGTCGAACAGGTTCACGGCGGCGCCTGCGGCCTCAAGCTGCATGAGGACTGGGGTACGACCCCGGCCGCGATCGATACCTGTCTGCGGGTCGGCGACGAGCAGGACGTGCAGGTCATGATCCACACTGACACGCTCAACGAGTCGGGTTTCGTCGAGCGGACGCTGGAGGCGATCGGGGGCCGGACGATCCATGCCTACCACACGGAGGGCGCGGGTGGCGGTCACGCCCCGGACATTATCAAGGTCTGCGGCGAGGCCAATGTGCTGCCGTCGTCAACGAACCCCACCCGGCCGTTCACGGTCAACACGATCGAGGAGCACCTCGACATGTTGATGGTCTGCCACCACCTGGATCCCCGCGTACCGGAGGACATTGCGTTTGCCGAGAGCAGGATCCGGGCCGAGACGATTGCCGCGGAGGACATCCTGCACGATCTGGGTGCTCTGAGCATGATCTCCTCCGACAGCCAGGCGATGGGCCGAGTCGGCGAAGTGGTGTTGCGCACCTGGCAGACGGCGGACAAGATGAAGCGCCAGCGCGGTCCCTTGCCCGAGGAATGCGGCGACAACGACAATGTGCGTGCCCGGCGGTACATTGCCAAGTACACGATCAATTCCGCCGTGGCCTGCGGCATCGCCGACCATGTCGGTTCGGTGGAGGTGGGCAAGCTTGCGGATCTCTGTCTGTGGCATCCCGCCTTCTTCGGGGTCAAGCCCGAAATGGTGCTCAAGGGCGGGGCCATCGCGGCCGCGCAGATGGGCGATCCGAATGCCTCGATTCCCACACCGCAGCCCGTCCACTATCGGCCCATGTTCGGGGCCTTCGGCGGTGCACGGCCGGCCGGGTCCCTCACCTTCCTTTCGCAGGCTGCCATGGAGGCGGATCTACCTGCTACGCTGAATTTGCAGTCCGTGCCCGTGCCCGTGGCGCGGACCCGTACCATTGACAAGCGATCCATGGTGCACAACGACGCCCTGCCCCGCATCGAAGTGGATCCGGAGACCTACGAGGTGCGCGCGGACGGCGAGCTTCTCACCTGCGAACCAGCCTTGGAACTGCCCATGGCCCAGCGCTACTTTCTCTTTTGAGCCGATGGATCTTCGGGGCCGATATCGGCTGATGGCCTGGTTGTCGCCTGCCTTCCCGACAGGCGGCTACGCTTATTCCCACGGTTTGGAACACGCGGTCGAAGCCGGTCTGGTGCATGACTGCGCAACACTCCGCGAATGGATCACGGGCATTCTGGAGTTCGGGGCAGGATGGACGGATGCCTTGTTCTTCTGCGCCGCCCACCGCGTCCGGCCGGTAGAGGTAGACGGCCTGGCCGACCTCGCGGCGGCCATGAAGGGCACCCGGGAGTTGCGGGCCGAGAGCCTGCTCCAGGGCAAGGCTTTCAGCGCCGTCGTTGCGGCCGCCTGGGAGTCGGCCGATGTGATCCGCAGCCCGGACGCTCCCCCGCTGGCTCATCCGATCGCAGTGGCGCGGGCCTGCCGGCACCACGGCATCCCCCTGGCGGAGGCGCTTCCCGCCTACCTTCAAGCCATGGTCGCGGGGTTCGTCTCGGCAGGTTTGCGGCTGGTTCCGCTGGGACATACCGACGGACAGCGGGTGCTGGCCGCCCTGGAGGAGATTGTGATCGGGTCGGCCGCGCGGGCCCGGAGTACTCCCTTTGCCGAACTGGGGGCCGCTGCACCCATGGTGGACTGGGCATCCATGCGGCACGAGACGCAGCACACCCGGTTGTTCCGATCGTGACCGCGCTGCGCAACGGACCGCTGCGGGTCGGCATTGGCGGCCCGGTTGGATCCGGCAAGACCGCCCTTATCGACGCGCTCTGTCGGCGCCTGCGGGACGACCGCGAGATCGCAGTGATTACGAACGACATCTATACCCGCGAGGATGCCGAATTTCTGATCCGCAGCGGGGCGTTGCCAGCGGACAGGATCGCGGGAGTCGAGACGGGCGGGTGCCCGCATACGGCCATCCGCGAGGACTCCTCGATCAACCTGGAGGCAATCACCGACATGGTGGCGCGCGTCCCCGAGGTTGAAGTGGTTTTTGTGGAGTCCGGCGGAGACAACCTTTCGGCAAGCTTCAGTCCCGAACTGGTTGACAAGACCATCTATGTAATCGACGTGGCCGCCGGGGACAAGATCCCCCGCAAGGGAGGCCCCGGCATCACGCAGTCCGATCTGCTGGTCGTCAATAAAGTCGACCTGGCCCCGCTTGTGGGTGCCGATCTGGAGGTGATGGCCACCGATGCCCGACGCATGCGGGGAACGCGGCCCGTGGTCTTCTCAAACCTCAAGACCGGCTTGGGCCTCGATGTCATCGCGGACTTCGTCGAGGCGGCGCGCCAAGCAACCACGTAGTCGCTTGGCCAGACCTCAGGGAAGTTCGATTTATTTGTCGGCTGTTGGTTGAGCAAGACGACCAACAGAACGTGCGGAGGGGACGGGCTTTGTCCTGCCCGTCCCTCGGTGTTTGTCCACCTGCACAGTCCATTCAGGCAGGTAGGCCCGCTCCCGGGGAGGGGAGCCGGCATTGGGGATGTGTGGTCGGTCTCCGTTGGCGAGAACGCCGTCTCGCAACCGATGGGCTCAGTTGTCCGGGGTGTGCATGCCGGGCCGCGCCCGGCGACGCCTGGCAACCCTGAGGCGAACCTGACTGCGCCGGAGCGCCGCCACATGCACCGGTGGTGCGGACCCGGCCCCGCCGGCTTCCGCCACGCTGGCCTCCGCGCGCTCCCGCGCCGCTTCGGCCCGTTGGATGTCGATGTCGTCTTCCCGTTCGGCGTTGTCCGCCAACACCGTCACCACGTCCGGCCTGACCTCGGCAATGCCTCCGTTGACGAACAGGAAGTCCTGTTCGTCGTCGTTCGCGTGGAGAATGATCTCCCCGGTGACCAGGGTGGTTATGAGCGGCGCGTGGCCGCCCATGACGCCCATTTGACCCGATTCGCCGGGCAGGGTCACCATGTCGACGTCCCGGGAAATCAGGAGCCGTTCCGGCGTTACGATTTCTACCTTGATCGGCACGTGGCTGCTCGCTTCCGCAAGGGGTGTGGGGATCCGGCTAGCCTTGGCTTCGCATCTGGGAGGCCTTGTCAACGGCCTCGTCGATGCCGCCCACCATGTAGAAGGCCTGTTCCGGCAGGTCGTCGTGCTTGCCTTGGAGGATCTCGTCAAATCCGTTGATGGTGTCCTCGATCTTGACAAACTTGCCGCTGACGCCGGTGAACACCTCCGCCACAAACATCGGCTGGGTCAGGAAGCGCTGGATTTTGCGGGCCCGCGAGACGGCCAGCTTGTCGTCCTCACTCAGTTCCTCCACGCCCAGAATGGCAATGATGTCCTGCAGGTCGCGATAGCGCTGCAGGATTTGCTGGATGCCCCGGGCCACGGTGTAGTGGCGCTCGCCCAGGATCACCGGGTCGAGAATGCGGCTGGTCGAGCCCAGGGGATCCACGGCCGGGAACAGGGCCTGGTCGGCCAGGGATCGCTCCAGGGTGATGGTCGCGTCCAGATGCGCAAACGTTGTGGCCGGCGCCGGATCGGTGTAGTCGTCCGCCGGTACGTAGACGGCCTGCATGGATGTGATGGAGCCGGTGTGCGTGGAGGTGATCCGCTCCTGCAGTTCGCCCATGTCGGTGCCCAGGGTCGGCGCGTAGCCGACGGCGCTGGGCAGGCGGCCCAGCAGGGCGGACACTTCCGCGCCGGCCTGCACGAAGCGGAAGATGTTGTCGATGAAGAGCAGCACGTCTCGCCCTTCGTCGCGGAAGTATTCGGCCATGGTCACGCCGGTCAGGCCGACACGCAGGCGGGCGCCGGGCGGCTCGTTCATCTGGCCAAACACCAGGGCGGTGGAGCCAATCACCCCTGAATCGCGCATCTCGTGCCAGAGGTCGTTGCCTTCGCGGCTGCGCTCGCCCACGCCGGCGAATACCGAATAGCCGCTGTGGAACTCGGCCACGTTGTGGATGAGTTCCTGGATCACGACGGTCTTGCCCACGCCGGCACCGCCGAAGATGCCCGTCTTGCCACCCTTAGTGAAGGGGGCCACCAGGTCGATCACCTTCACGCCGGTCTCGAACAACTCGGCCTTGGTGGAGCGCTCGGAGAAGGGCGGCGGTTCCTGGTGGATGGGGTAGTAGGTGTCCGTTTCGACCGGTTCGTCGGAGTCGATGGCCTGGCCGGTCACGTTGAAGATGCGGCCCAGCGTGGCTTGGCCCACGGGCACGGAAATCGGCTCTCCCTGCGAGGTCACGTCCACGCCGCGCCGCAGACCGTCGGTGGAGCCCATCGAGATGGCACGCACCGCGTTGCCCCCCAGATGCTGCTGAACCTCGCACACCAGCGGGTCGTCGCCTTCCTGCTCGATGTAGAGTGCGTCGTAGATTTCCGGCAGCGCACTGTCCGGAAACGCGCAGTCCACAACCGGACCGATGACACTGGTGACGGTGCCCCTAATCTCTGCAGTCATTGCCTCAGTACTCCTGGTGTTCGATGGGGAAAGACCGGGAGCCGGTCAGGTCGCCTGCTCCAGGGCGGACACGCCGCCCACGATGTCCATCAATTCGCTGGTGATGCCTTCCTGACGGGCCTTGTTGAAGCGCAGGTTCAACTCCTCCAGCAGTTCCTGGGCTGCCTCCGATGCGTTGCGCATGGCCACCATGCGTGCCGAGTGCTCGCTGGCCAGTGATTCGTACATCGCCTGCAGGATTTGGACTTCGGTGAACTCGAAGATGGCCCGTTCCAGCACCGTCTGCGGATCCGGCTCGAAGATGTAGTCCGGTGCCATTGGCATGCTGGGCTCGGCCGGTTCCACAGGCAACAGCTTGACCACGGTCGGAGTCTGCACCAGGGTATTCACGAAGTCGGTGTAGACCAGCCGCACTTCGTCGAACTCACCGGCCCGGAAATCGTCGATGACCACGCGCGTGATGGCGGCGATGTCGCTGCGTGTGGGCGCGTCCGGAATTCCCATGAACTCGGCATGGATGATGGGGTCGTACCGCTGAAACCAGTCGCGGCCCTTGCGACCGACCGCAATCGCACAGACATCCGCCTCCTCCGCGCGCAGGGCGGCCACTTCCTGCTGACCCTTGCGAATCACGTTCGCGTTGAAGCCGCCGGCCAGGCCGCGGTCGCCGGACACCAGGACTATACAGCCCTTGCGCACGGGGCGGGGGGTCATCAGTTCCCCGAGATCGGCCTCGACCACCGGCAGGCGCGCGATGTAGTGCAGGACATCGGACGCCTTTTCGGCAAAGGGACGCGCCGCCGTCACCATCTGCTGGGCGCGGCGCATGCGGGAGGCGGCCACCGCCTCCATGGCGCGCGTCACCTGTTCAATGTTGGCAACGGACTTGATCCGCCGACGGATTTCTCGGGTGCTGGCCATCGCGTTTCAGGCTCCCGTCGAAGGAGGGGGAAGCCGGGACCGCCTAGGCGGACGGGCTCCAAGTGCGGGTGAAGTCGGCCACGGCTGTTCCCAGGGCGCTTTCGGTGGTGTCGGAGAGATCCTGTTCCGAAGCGATCGTGTTGGCGATGCCGGAATGGCTGGCCTCGATGTAGGCGTGCAAGCCCTGTTCGAAATTCTTGACTTCGGCGACCGGCACCTCGTCCAGGTAGCCGTTGTTGACGGCCCACAGCGAGATCACCTGCTGGGCCAGGGTCAGCGGGTTGTACTGAGTCTGCTTCAGCACTTCCTGAATGCGCTGGCCCCGGTTGAGCTGTGCCTGGGTGGAAGCGTCGAGCTCGCTGCCGAACTGGGCGAAGGCCGCCAGCTCGCGATACTGGGAGAACTCCAGCTTGAGGCGGCCGGCGACCGCCTTCATGGCCCGGGTCTGGGCCGACGAACCGACGCGGCTGACCGACAGACCCACGTTCATGGCGGGACGCACACCTCCGTTGAAGAGGTCGGTTTCCAGGAAAATCTGGCCGTCCGTGATGGAGATCACGTTGGTCGGAATGTAGGCCGAGACGTCGTTGGCCTGGGTTTCGATCACGGGCAGGGCGGTTAGCGTGCCGCCGCCCTCGCTCTCGGCCATGCAGGCGGCGCGCTCAAGCAACCGGCTGTGCAGGTAGAAGACATCGCCAGGATAGGCCTCGCGTCCGGGCGGGCGCCGCAGCAGTAGCGAGACCTGGCGGTAGGACTGGGCATGCTTGGAAAGGTCGTCGTAGATGATCAGAGCGTGCCGTCCTGATTCCATGAACTCCTCGCCCATGGCACAGCCGGCGTAGGGGGCGATGAACTGCAGGGCCGCGGGATCCGCGGCCGCCGCGGAGACCACAATCGTGTGCTCCATCGCGCCGTTGGCCTCGAGGATGCCCACGACCTGGGCGACCGTGGACTGCTTCTGGCCGACGGCCACGTAGATGCAGATGAGGTCCTTGCCCTTCTGGTTGATGATCGTGTCGATCGCGATGGCGGTTTTGCCCGTCTGGCGATCGCCGATGATGAGTTCCCGCTGGCCGCGGCCAATCGGAATCAGGGAGTCGATGCAGGTCAGTCCGGTCTCGACCGGTGTGTCTACCGACTGCCGTGTGACCACGCCGGGGGCAATGCGTTCAACCGGACGGGTGCCCGCGGCATCGATCGGCCCCTTGCCATCGATGGGCTGGCCGACGGCGTTGACTACGCGGCCCAGCAGGGCATCTCCCACCGGCACGGAGGCAATGCGGCCGGTGCTCTGGACCAGGTCGCCCTCCTCGATGTCGGTGTACTCGCCCATGATGATGATGCCGACCCGGTCGGCATCCAGGTTGAGTACCATGCCCAGTGTGCCGTTGCGGGTGAATTCCACCAGCTCCATGGCCATCGCCTGCTCGAGCCCCTTGACGATGGCAATGCCGTCGCCCACGGTCTCCACCTCGCCCACGTCGACGCGGGTCGGCGCCGGCTCAAAGGCCAGAATGCGCTCCTTCAGGCGCTCCGTCAGATTTCCGTTCATCACAGCCATTGCGGTTTGGTTCCTTGCTGGCGGCCCCTCGTCCGGTCCTCCGTCGAAGAACCGGGGGCGGGACCGACTGGCGGATGGGTTGCGGTTGCCCCGGCTATACCGATGCCATCACATCGTCGCGCAGGGCCTGCAGGCTGCTGGCGACGGAAAGGTCGGTCAACTGGTCCCCCACCCGGATGCGCAGGCCGCCCATCAAGGCGGGGTCCACGCTGAAGCGGACTTCCAGTTCGTTGCCGTGCTCGGCCCGCAACTGGGCGGTCAACTGCTCCCTGCGTTCGGCAGACAACTGGATGGCACTCGTGATCTCGGCCGTCACCTGGCGGGCGCCGCCTCCGTGCAGGAGTTCGTCCAGCTCGCCGGCCACGGCCGGCAGCTGGTCCAGTTGGTCGTCGGCTGCCATGACCGTAACCAGGCGCAGGAACGGAGCGGGGATGCCGTCCGGCAACTGTTCCTGGAGGATGGCCTGCAGCGCCGCCTCATCGCGCCCGGCCGATTGCAGCCGGCGTCGCAGGTCCGTGCCCGGCGCCAGCGACTGCGACAGGGAATTCAACAGGGTTTGCCAGCCGTCCCAGGCAGCGGCCAGGAAGGCCTCTGCGTAGCGGCCGGCGTCGGAGGCGGATCCGGTCATGCCTCTAACTCCGGTTCTGGCCGGCCATCAAGTCGGCGATCAGCTGGTCCTGGTCGACATCCTGCTGAAGTTCGCGTCCCAGGATGCGCTGGGCGCCCAGCATCGAGAGTTCGGCAATCTGGCGGCTGGCGGAGGCCAGCGCTTCGGCCTTTTGAGCCTCGCCTTCCTCCTGGGCTTCCGTGCGAATTCGCATCGCCTCCTCGTTGGCGCGGCTGATGATGTCTTGGCGCACCTTGTCCGCGTCCTGGGTGGCCTGGGCCGTGACCCGGGACGCCTCCATGCGGGCCTCCTCGAGGATCTTGTTGCCTTCCTGTTCCGCCTCGGCCCGGGCCTTGCCGGCCTGGTCGGCGTCCTTGATGCCCTGGGCGATCCGGTCGCGGCGGGCGATCAGGGCCTTGCTGACCGGCTTGTACAGCAGCGCGTTCAGCAGGAGCATGATGGCCACGAAGTTCACAATCTGCGAGATGAAGCCCATCCCTGTGAGTCCGAGTGCTTCTAAGGCTTCCATGCGCTAGTTTCCTTCCATCTGAGCAGGATGTGCGGCTTGCTGCGGGCGGGTCTAGCCAAACTTGATCAGCAGCGAAATGACCAGAGCGTAAATCGCGATGGCCTCGGCGAACGCGATGGTGATAAACATATTCGTCTGCACGATGCCGACGGCCTCGGGGTTGCGCCCCATGGCTTCCACGGCCTTGGCGCCGATCAGGCCCACGCCGATACCGGGGCCGATTGCGCCCAGTCCAATGGCGAGCGCCGAGCCGATTTCCTTGGCAGCATCAATTTCCATCGTCGAACTCCTTAGAAACTGGAAACAGGTTGGTACTGGACCACGCCGAGGCGAACCCCGCCGTTGGCTAGTGGTGATCGTCGTGGCTGACCGTGGCCGCCTGGAAGAAGATCAGGGCGAGCATCATGAAGACGGCGGCCTGGATGAAGCCCACAAAGATCTCGAAACCGTAGAAGACCGACGGCACCATGAACGGAATCAGGAAGGCCATGACCGCCAACAGGACCTCCCCGGCGAAGATGTTGCCGAAAAGGCGGAAGGCGAAGCTGATGATCTTGGTGAACTCGCTCAACAGTTCCAGCAGGCCGACCACGCCCATGACAGCGCCCAGACCGCCCTTCTTGAAGGCGAAGAACTTGCGCAGGTACCGCAGGCCCAGGTCCTTGAGTCCGAAGTACTGCACCATCACCATGGTGAGCAGGGCCAGGGCGAAGGTCATGTTCAGGTCGGTGCTCGGCGCCCGCAACAGCGGCTTGGTGGACACATGGCCGTCTTCCGCGGCCGCGGTCACGTTGGCCAGACCGGCTTCGCTGGCCACCAGTTCGGCGCCGGCCAGCGCATGGTCGTCGCTCGGGGCCGACCAGGGGCTCTGGATGGTGTTGACCCCCGGGATCAGGCCGACATAGTTGCTGACGATGACCAGGAAGAAGATGGTGGCCACGAAGGGGAAGAAGCGGCCGGTGTTCTTGCCGGCGATGCCCTCCACAAGGTTGCTGCGCAGGAAGTCGATGATGGCTTCCATAACGTTGGTGAAGCCCTTGGGCACTTCGCGTCGCAGGCCGGCGCGGACCACCAAGGCTCCGACGATCAGGATGATGTCCACGATGATCGTCGTCAGGTAGGTGTTGGTGAACCAGGACGGACCGTGGTACAGGATGGACTCGGGAGCCAGGGAGACGTGCAGTTCCGGCTTGGGCAGGAAAATGCTCACCACCAGCAGGCCAAGGGCCGCCAGCAGGGGAATGAGCACCTTGGGGTTCTTCATCAGCGCGTTCTCCGGAAGGTCCGTATGCGAACGAATGGCCGGGCCGTCTAGCCCTGGCGGGACTGTGTCGGAAGCGAGGCACCGGGCAAGGGGTCGGCCGGTGCGGCCGGGGCATGGGCGTCGATGACCTGATTCATCTCGGCCAGACCCTGACGGACGACGAAAAAGGCGGCAATCGGCAAGGATACGACGGCGAAACCGATGGTGACCCAGGGGAAGGTCTCGGTCAGGACATCGACCAGTCCCCCGATGATCAGGGGCATGATCAATGTCACAAGCAACACCAGGCTCATGCGTCCCACATGGACGCGGGTCTTGGGCATGCGACCTGTCGTTCGACCTTGTGTGTTGTGCAGATCCGCCAAGCGCAGGGCTGAGCGCGGTACGCCGCGCCTAAATCGCCGGGAGTGTATCACCGGCCGATCGCGGTCGCCAAACTTCGGCACCTGTGGGAATCAGGAGCTGGGCTTAGGCCTGCAACCCAGGCAGGAGCGAAAGGATCAGGCCGGCCAGCAGGAGCAGGAGTGTCAGGACCAGGGCACCGCGATGGGCCCGCAGGGCAGCGCCCCAGGTATCGGACGGCGCGTGGGTAAAGGCGAGCTGAGGACCCGTGGAGGTCTCCAGAGCCAGGTTGCTTCGGAACTCCGCCGCGGACGCGATGCGTTCATCGGGGTGCAGGGCCATCGCCTTGAAGACGGCGTTCTCCGTTCGGCGGCTGACCCTGCGCCCGGGGCCGCGCAGTTCGGGCAGGGAGCCGGGGTTGAGGAACCGGACCTGCGCTGTGGGGGGGACGCGGCCGGACAGCAGGTGGTACAGGGTGGCCCCGAGGCTGTAGATGTCGGCCTTGGCATCGGCCAGGCCCACATCCCCGCCCAACTGCTCCAGTGGCGTGTAGGCTAGGGTGCCCCGCCCCTGGGCCACCGTCAGGGTTTGCTGGTCTTCGTTGTCCACTTGTTGCACCAATCCGAAGTCGACCAGCTTGGTCAGGCCTTCCGGCGTGACGATGATGTTGGCCGGCTTGATGTCGCGGTGCAGGATGGGCGGGGTGCGGCTGTGCAGGTAGTCCAGCGCATCGAGCAACTGCCCGCACCATTCAAGCACCTGGTGCTCGGGAAGGCCGCGAATCCGCTGTTCCTGCGGCCGGCGCAGCAGGCGGTCGCGCAGATTCAGACCCGCCACGAAGTCCATGACGAGGTAGTCCCGGCCCTTGGCCTCGAACATGTCGCTGACCTTGGGCAGGTTGGGATGGTCGAGACTCGCCAGAAGCCTGGCCTCGCGCTTGAACTGCTCCCGCTCCTGGCGGAGCTGATCCTCGGTCAGGGTCGGGCCGGGGGGGCGATGGATTTCCTTGACGGCGCAGGTACGGCCCGGCAACCTGAGGTCGGCGGCCCGATAGACCGCGCCCATGCCGCCCTGCCCCACCAGTTGCTCGATGCGGTATCGTCCGCGCAGTTCGGTGCCGGGGGGAAGAATGGATTGCATGGGGCGCGAACGGATGGGCCCGGCTGGTTCGGATAGCCCCGGCCGGCCTCGGTAGCCGGGACCTCACCTGCTATATATAATCTTCTTGCCGGCCATTCTACTTTCAAGCAGTCGTGAACAATCCGGAAGATCGGGCCAGGCCCTCGTCGCGTGCCATGCTCCTCCAGTGGCTCGGCACGGCGGCGGGCAGCCGCAAGTGGCCTCTTGAACCCAAGGAGTCCATTGTCATCGGACGCGATGAGGACTGCGACATCGTGCTGGACAATCGCCTGGTCAGCCGGGCGCACGCCGAAATCTTCTGGCGGGACGGCGAGTATTTCATCCGGGATCTGGGCAGCAAGAATGGCACCAGCGTCAACGGCCAGCCCCTGGTGTACGAAAAACGGCTCCAGGACGGCGATGAGGTGCAGGTGGCGCTGCGCTACAAGCTGGCTTTTGCCGGGGAGGACGCTACCGCCGATCTGGCCTGGGAAGGGGAACTGCACGGCATCTCGATCAATCCGGAACTGCGTACCGCGTCCGTCAATGGCGTGCCCGTGGAACTCAGCCTGCGGCAGTTTCGCCTGCTGCATGTGTTGTGGCAGGCCGGGGGCAGCGTGGTGACTCGCAGCCAAATCAAACAGGCCGTCTGGCCCGAGGCGGAACCGGACGGCATCAGCCGGCAGTCCATCGACGCCCTGGTCCGGCGCATGCGGTTGACGCTGCTGGAGTTGGACGCATCCACGGATCGCATTGTGACGGTCCGCCACCACGGCTATCGCCTTGTCGGGGACTGAGTTGGCATCCGATCCGGTGGCGGCGCCGCCGCAGCCCTGGGTTTGGGACGGTCCCGACGCCGGCGATCTGGGGCTCTATGTCCACATTCCCTTTTGCGCACGCAAGTGCGTCTACTGCGACTTCAACACCTACGCGGGTCTGGAGGCCCTCCACGACCGTACGGTGGAAGCGCTGTGCGACGAGATTCGGATTCGGGGTCGGCAGACCAACCATCCCGGATTGGTGTCGGTTTTTCTGGGCGGCGGCACTCCCACACTGCTGGAGCCCGATCGGCTCGGGCAGTTGCTCAATGCCATAAAGTCAAGTTTCAATCTGGCACCGGACTGCGAGATCACCTGCGAAGCCAATCCCAATTCCGCCGATCGACGGCGCTTCCAGGCATTGGCAGTGGGCGGAGTCAACCGGGTTTCGATTGGTGCCCAGAGCTTCGAGCAAGCCGAATTGCAGTTGCTGGGACGTTGGCACGGCGCCTCTGCCATCGGCAAGGCGGTGGCGGAGGCGCGGCAGGCCGGGATTGACAATGTCAGTCTGGATCTCATCTACGGACTGCCTGGCCAAAGCCCGGAGCGTTTCCAACGCTCCCTGGCGCGTGCATTGGAACTGCGGCCGGACCATCTCTCCCTGTATGCCCTGACGGTGGAGCGGGGCACGCCCCTGGCCCGCATGGTCCGGGACGCCGAAGTCCCGGAGCCGGACGACGACGCGGCGGCGGACATGTATCTCGCAGCCATTGAGACTTGCCGCACCGCCGGCTTCACCCACTATGAAGTAGCAAACTGGAGCCGTACTCCGGAACGTCATGCCAGTCGCCACAATCGCCTCTATTGGCGCAACCAGTCGTGGCTGGGCATTGGTCCCGGGGCCCACAGCCACCGCCGTGCCGCACGCGGCCGGACGGGGACCAGCCTGCGCTGGTGGAACCTGAAGGCCGTACCGGCCTATGTGCGCTGCTTGCGGGACGGGGCATCCCCGGTCGCGGGCCGGGAGCGGGTGGGGCCGAAACTGTCCCAGGCGGAATCGCTGATGCTCGGTCTGCGGCTGCTGGAGGAAGGTGTGGCGGACGCCACCTTTCGCCGCGAGCACGGTGTGGGCCTGTGGGAACGGTTCGGCTCGGTCCTGGAACACCTGATGGCCGAGGGCCTGCTGCGCTTCGAATCGGAACGGATTCTGCTGACGCACAGGGGTCTGTTGTTCCACAATAGAGTGGCCGAGGCGCTGCTTCCCTCCTGAGTCCCCGCACTCGGGCTCCACCTACCCGGACCGCACCATGATTGCCCTGTATCCCGGCAAGTTCGACCCCTTCCACAACGGACATCTCGACATCGTCAGCCGCGCGCGGGTGTTGTTTGACGAAGTAGTCGTTGCTGTCTATGCGAACCCCGATGCCAACGTCCTGTTTGATTCCCCAAAGCGGTGCGAGCTTGTGTACGAGGCAACCAAACACCTGCCTGGGGTGTCGGTTCTCGATTACCGGGGTCTGACGGTGGACTGTGCGCGGCACGTGGGCGCCGGGGTTGTGGTTAGGGGCCTGCGCAATCTGGCTGACTATGAGTTCGAGTTTCAGGTGGGCACCGCCAACCGTGACATGGTACCCGAGGTCGATCTCTGCTGTCTCTTCACGTCATCGCAGTTCTCGTTCCTGAGCGCCTCGATTCTGAAGGAGGTGGCAGGCTTACACGGGGATTTCGCGAAATGGGCACCCCCCGCCACAGTCGCGGCCCTGTGTACACGCTTCGACATCCCGGAACCGGCCACTTCGGAGTCGATGGTGCTGCCAAAGAGCCGTCGTTCCCACCAGGACTAGCACTGTCAAAGGCAAGTTTGGGGCCCTTTGCTATAATCGTAGGCTAGTCGTTGAAGCCCGCGGCGCCGGTTGGCGCTCCAAGGAAGCCCTATCCATGACCGAAATCCTGACGATCATCGACGAGTTCGAGAACTTGATTCAGAACAGTCGCCGCGTTCCGATGTCCTCCAGCGTCCGCGTCGATCAGAAGCAGGCCATGGCACTGATCGATCGCATGCGCATCAGCGTGCCCAGTTCCGTCAAGGAAGGGGAGCGCATGATGCAGGACCGCGACCAAATTCTGGCCGAGGCGCGCAGTCAGGCTGAGGGCATTCTGCAGGATGCCGAGGAAGAGGCTGCCGGTATGGTGGCGGAAGAGGAAATCATGAATCGCGCCCGCATCGAGGTGGACAGCCTGCTGGCGGCTACGCGCGAAGAAGTGGTCCGCATGCGTGCCGACGCCGAGAAGTACCAGTTCGACCAGCTGGAGGATTTGAGCAATACGGTTAGCGGATTGCTCAACGAAGTCCACCGGGGCATGAGCGAGTTGCAGTTCCGCATGGGCGAACACGAGGCAGAACTTGCGGAGGAACCGGAATACAGGGAACTGGTTTAGGCCTCCGGCTTCGTTCGTCGCACCGGTGCCCGCAGGATTGGCCCGGCGAGCCGTCGCGTTCCCTTGTCCGCACAAGTATGCTGTTCAATGCGGCCTGGTTGCTGGCCCAGTCCACCGGTGCGACGCGGGATTGGCATCTGGATGAGGATATCGCCGGACGCTGGCCCGACCTGACCCCGGCCGCCCACCTGACCGGGTACGTGCGTCTGACCCGGATTCACTGCGGCATTCTGGTGACCGGCCGCCTGGACACCGTGCTCAAGCTTGATTGCAGCCGTTGCCTGGAGCCGGTTGAGCACCCGGTGGCCGTGGAACTGGAAGAAGTGTTCCGCCCCCTCAAGGACGTGGAAACCGGGCGTTACCTGCATCCGGAGGACTACACAGGGCCGGAGGAGTCGGTGTTCGACGAGGCGGTCCTGATCAACGAGCGCCATGAACTGGACCTCAGCGAAGTGGTGCGGCAGCACCTCTGGATTGGCGCGTTGCAGTATCCAGTCTGTACGATTGAGGATCCGGAGGACTGTGAATTCTTCCGGGAAAGCCGCCTGGACCTGGCGCGGGCCAACCGCGACGGCACGGAGTCCGAGGCCATCGAGCCCGTGGACCCACGTTGGAGCGCACTGTTGCCGTTGCTGAACCCGGAACAGAACCGGGACGCGGACTAGGTAGGCGGCTCCGCAATCCCGACGCCTAGGAGAGAAGCATGCCACCCCAGCCAAAACGCAAAGTGAGCCGCACCAGAGCGCGCAAGAAACGATCGCACCACGCGCTTGGCCGAATCACGCCCATGCGATGTTCCACGCCGGGTTGCGAGGGCACGGTCCTGCCTCATCAGGGTTGCATGGTGTGCGGGACCTATCGCGGCCGTCGATTCCTGGAAGATGCGGCCGATGAGGCCTAGCTTCGCAGTATCCCCGATACCGGGCTCCGGTGTATACAGCTGAAACCGCCCCACTGGCCTTGTTGTTTCCGGGCCAGGGTAGTCAGGCGGTGGGGATGGGACAATCGCTCCTGGACGGGTCGGCGGTTGCGCGCGCCGTGTTTGGCGAAGCCGAGGACATCCTCGGCTTCGAACTGACCAGGATGTGTCTGGAAGGTCCAGCCGACGAACTGGCGGATACCTACAACACGCAGCCTGCAATGCTGACCGTCAGCATTGCGGTCCTGAGGGAACTCGCGGCGCGCATGGGGGATTGCCTGCCCCTGCCGGCGGCCTTCGCCGGCCACAGCATGGGCGAGTATTCGGCCCTGGTGGCTTCCGGAGCCTTGACGTTCGCGGACGGGTTGCGGCTGGTGCGCGAGCGGGGTCGCCTGATGCGCGAGGCCGGTCTCCGGAACCCCGGCCGCATGGCGGCGGTGCTGGGCATGGACGCGGACAGCCTGGCCGCGCTCTGCGGGGAAGTCGCCAACGACTGCGGCGAGATCGTGCAGATTGCCAACGACAACAGCCCCGCGCAACAGGTGGTGTCCGGAACCGTGGCCGCGGTTGCCCAGGTGGAAAAACGGGCTCCAGACCGCGGCGCGCGCCGGGTGGTGCCGCTGGACGTGAGCATTGCAGCCCATTGCTCCCTGATGGCCTCGGCCGCGGAGGGCATGGCTCGGGCCGTGGCGGCCGTTGAAATTCGGAAACCGGTGGCGGCGGTGGTTCTCAATACCACTGCCGAACCCTCGCGCGATCCCGTCGCCATCCGCCGAGAACTGGTAGATCAGATGACGGGCGGGGTGTTGTGGCGCGCCAGCGTGCAACGCATCGCAGACCTGGGAGTCACCGCCACGGCCGAACTGGGCAGCGGAAATGTTCTGTCCGGCCTGAACCGGCGCATCGTGCGCCGCATGCCCACTCACTCCCTGCAGACCATGGCCGACATTGAGTCCTGGTGCGCTGCACGGGAGGGTTGAAGTCTGCCGAAGCCGGTGCATCGGGCTCGGAATCCCTTAGGTTTGCTGTGCTAGAATCGGCCGCCGAAGGCCCTCCGGCAGCCGGTGGCTGCGCTCTCCATTGATGAACCTGAAGGACAGAATCGCGCTCGTCACCGGCAGCAGCCGAGGCATTGGTGCCGCGATTGCGTCCGAATTGGCCGCGCGGGGCGCGTTCGTGGTCGTCAACTACCGGGCGGACGAGGACGGTGCCGCGTGTGTGGCGGACGGCATCCGCCAAGGCGGAGGCGATTGCGCCGTCGTGCAGGCCGATGTCTCGGACGGTCAGGCGGCGGCCGGATTGGTCAAGGAGACACTTGCGTTCAAGGGCCGCCTGGATATTCTGGTCAACAATGCCGGCTTGACCCGGGACGGGCTGTTGATGTCGATGAAGGAACAGGACTGGGATTCGGTGATCAGGACCAATCTGACCAGCGTCTATCAGGTCACGCGACCGGCGGTGCGCAGCATGTTGCGCAAGCGTAGCGGCGCCATCATCAACATTGCCAGCGTGGTGGGCCTTTCGGGTGCGGCGGGCCAGACCAACTACGCGGCGAGCAAGGCGGGATTGATTGGCTTCACCAAGGCACTCGCCCGAGAGGTGGGGAGCCGCGGCATCACGGTCAACGCCATTGCCCCCGGCTTCATTCCCACCGCCCTCACGGAGATTCTGCCGGAAGACCATGTGCAGCACGTAATCGCCCAGACGCCCCTTGGGCGCATGGGCACGTGCGCAGAAGTGGCCCGGGCCGCAGCCTTTCTGGCCTCCGAGGATGCCGCTTTCATCACCGGCCAGACCCTGGCGGTGGACGGCGGACTGACAATGCAATGATCGGATTTGCATCAGTCGGGGCGGCCGGCGTTGTGTCCAAGCCTTCCTGGAGATCCCCTGGAATCCACCCCGCCGAACCGGCCGCGGACGAAGCTGTGCGCGAGGTGCTGGTAGAGGAAGGCTGGCTGGGCGCGGATTCTGCCTACAGGGGACGCCACAGCCGTTATCGCGCAATCGCCTTGCAAGTCCTGTACGAATGCGACACCACGCACCATCCGCTGAGCCAGGTGCTGCAGCGGCGGTTTGCCAGTCTGCGGCAAAATGGCATGGCGCTGACTTCCCGCGGCCAGGATTTGGTGCGCGGTCTGGCCAGCGGAGCCTGGGAGGCTCGAGACGAAATCGACCGGATTATCGGCGGGGTGGCCCAGCGCTTTCCCGTTGATACCCTGTCGGTGCTGGACCGCAACATCATGCGGCTGGCTGTTCAGGAAATGCTGGAGCCAACGATGGCCAAGTCCGTCAAGGTGATTGTCGTTGAGGCCGTGGCCTTGGCCGAGCGCTACGGGACCGACCAGTCGCCGACCTTTGTGCACGGGGTGCTGGGTGCCGTCAGCCAGCGGCTGGCACGCCGCGCCGATTGCGCGTTCCTCGAGGAAACGGGCCGGTAGCCATGGGACTGAACGGACCGAACTTCCTGGGCATTGGCTTGCCCGAATTGATGTTCATCATCGTGTTGGGCTTGGTCGTGCTGGGTCCGGATCGCCTGCCCACGGTGGCCAAGGATCTGATTCGGGCCTTTTTCCGGATCCGCAACCTGTCCAAGGATCTGACCGGCCAGTTGGAGGCCGAGCTTGGGTTCGACGAACTCAAGGAGTTGCGGGAACTCAAGGGCATGAAGACTGGCGGCCTGGTCGAGGCTTGGGCCAACGACGAACTGGACCTCAATCTCGACGGTGAGAACTCCGTGACTGATCAGATCGAGGAAGAAAAGAAAAAGAAGCGCGAGAAGGTCCGGCGCGAGCGGGAGTTGAAGCAGCGGCGCGACAAGGCCAAGCGCGATCAGCAGGCTAAAATCGATGCCCTGCTCGAGAAGGACAAGGCGGCACAGGAGAGCGACGACGGCACGACGGATGCCACGTCGGATGTATCCACCACTGGGACCAGCGACGCGGCCGATGGTGATACAGAGGCGGAACCGACCAATACCATCCAGAATGTGGGGATGGACAACTTGATCGGTGCGGGTCGCGTGGATCCCGCCTACGTCGGTCAGGAAGAGAAGGACCCGACCGGAGAGCCGGATACGGTGCCGGAGGCCGATGCCGAAGCCCGCGCAGTGGACGCGGACACTGCGTCCGACCCGGAGCCGATCCCCGCGGCTCCGGAACGCAGCTGAGTTCCAATCCGACCAGGGATTGGCCTGCCAGGGACCCCCGGCAGGTATAGTGCCGTCCGAGCCCGCTTACTGTTTCTTGCTGGCAACGCGCTGCCTGATTCCCGCATGACATCATGACTACCGCACAAATCCCGAACCAGGAGATTCCTCAGGGCGAGGGCGGGCAGATGAGCATCATGGATCATCTGCGTGAACTGAGGACGCGGATGATCTGGATCTTCGCCAGCCTGGCAGTCGGGACGTTGTTGGGGATGGTGGCCTCCGAATGGGTGGTCTCCGCCATCGTCAACAAGTGGAACGTGATGCTCCAGGCGATTTCGCCCTTCGAGCCCATCGCCGCGTTCTTCCGGGTGAGCGTAACGCTGGGGGTGGCTTTCGCCACGCCCATGATTACGTATCAAATTTTGGCGTTCATCGTGCCGGGCCTGTATCCGCACGAGAAGCGGAGCCTGCTGTACCTGACCCCCGCCATCTTCGCGCTGTTTATCTGCGGCGGGGCCTTTGCCTACTACGTCATGCTGCCGGTGGCGGTGGCGTTCCTGCAGCAGTTTTGGAACGAGTTGATTGAGGCCAACTGGAGCGTACGGGAGTTTGTGTTCTTCACGGTCCGGATCACGTTTTGGATCGGGGTTTTCTTTGAGTTGCCGCTGGTGATGGCCTTCCTGGCCCGCATCGGCATTGTCAGCGGACCCAAGCTGCTGGGGTGGTGGCGCTACGCGATTGTGCTCAGTTCGGTGGTCGCAGCCATCATCACGCCGACCATCGATCCGGTCAATATGGCCATTGCCCTGTTTCCGCTGATCCTGCTGTATTTCATCGGGGTTGGTCTGGCCTATCTGCTGTATCGACCGCGCGAACCCCGGGACTTTTCCGAGACCGAGGACGAAGGCCAACAGGAGTAGCTCTCATGGACAGAGACCAACTGATAGCCCGCAAGACCAGGGTACAGCGCGAGATTCTACTTCTGCAGAGGCAGATTAGTTCCGCCAACATGAATCCGGCGGGGAACTCCGCCAAGCGGCAGAAGAAGCAAATCCGCGGCCTGGAGGCCAAGCTGGAACGCCTGATGGCGGAGGAGGGCAACCTCCGGATCCAGATCGACAAGGCCCCGGTTGAGGAGAATTGATTGGCATTGCTCGGCAGACAGGCCCCGGCCGGCCTGCCGAGTTCAGAGGTTCACCGGACCGCCAAAACGTCGGACACCGATCCGGTCTCAGCCACAGCCGGTTGCGGGAGGTCGATAACTACGCTGCGGTCTGGCCGGTCTCGGCCTCGACCAGGAGGCGTCGCAGGATTTTGCCCACCAGTGACTTGGGTAGTTCATCCTTGAACTCCACCTCCCGCGGCACCTTGTAGCCGGTCAGGGACTGGCGGCAATAGTCCCGGATCTCATCCTCCGTGGCCTGCTGGCCTTCATGCAGGACCACCCAGGCCTTGACTCGTTCGCCGCTGTTCTCGTCCGGGATCCCGGCCACTGCGGCTTCCAGGACGGCCGGGTGGGCATAGAGGACCTCCTCGACTTCGCGCGGCACGACATTGAAGCCGCCGACCAGAATCAGTTCCTTCTTCCGGTCGACCACGGCCAGGTATCCGTCGTCGTCCATGGTGACGATGTCGCCGGTGTGCAGCCAGCCGTCCGCGTCGATGGTTTCGGCCGTGGCCTCGGGCTGTTGCCAGTACTCCTTCATCAACTGCGGACCCCGCACGCAGAGTTCGCCCTCGGCGCCCGGTTCCGCATCCACGTAGTTGCCGTCCTCGTCCTGTTCCACGTTCACAATGCGGATTTCCGTGGACGGGAAGGGCAGTCCGATTTTGCCGTCGCGCGCTTCGCCCTTGAGCGGATTGGCGGCGACGACCGGCGAGCATTCGGTCAGGCCGTAGCCTTCCACCAGGTTGCCGCCGGTCATGCGGTTGAAGGTTTCCTGAACCTCCATGGGCAGGGGTGCGCCGCCGGAGATGCAGTATTCGACCGAAGACAGGTCGTATTCCCCCGCCTTTTCGTGGTTGATGGCAGCGTTGTAGAGCGCGGGCACTCCGGGGAACACGGTGATTCCCTCCTTGGACACCAAGCGCAGGTTCTGCTCGGTGTCCCGCGGATTGGGTGTTATGACGATACGGGCGCCAATGCGGACGCTGAGCAGAACCGTGATGGCCAAGCCGAAGATGTGGAAGAACGGCAGGGCGCCCATCATGACTTCCTCGCCGTCGCGCGCCTTGGCGAACCAAGCCCTGGTCTGCGAGGTGTTGGTGCCCAGGGATCTGTGTGTCAGGACTGCGGCGCGGGGCACACCGGTGGTGCCGCCCGTGTACTGCAGTACGGCCATGGAATCGGGTTCCCCGGCCGGCGCCATGGAACGGGCGGTCTGCTGCGACATGAGCAGGTGCAGATTGTAGACCCCGCCGCCGTAGACCACATCCGCAATGTGACCCAGTTCCTTCAGGGGCCGCGCGGTCAGTTTCCTGGCCAAGCCCGACAGCGTCTCGTTGATGTCGGTGATCAGAATGTGCTCGATCTCGGTATTGGCCTGGATGCTCCGGACGGTCTCCAGGCCTCCCGACATGCAGATGACGGCTTTCGCGTTGCTGTCGCTGAAGATGTGCTCGAGTTCCGGCGCCGTGTAAATGGGATTGGCATTGACGACCACCAGTCCTGCCTTCAGGATGCCGTAGAGGGAGATCACATACTGTGGGATGTTCGGCAGCATAATGGCCACGCGCTCGCCCGGTTGCAGCCCCAGGCTTTTGAGGGCGTGGGCCACGCGGTTGCTGGCCAGGTCCAATTCCCGGTATGTGATCTTGGACTGCAAGGTCAGGCCGAGCGGCAGGTACTTGAGCACCAGGTGCAGAGCCGTGTGGCCAGGGTGGCGGCTGACGGTCTCAGTCAGGTCCTGGGTTAACAGGTGATTGACGGTGTCGACCGCTTCCGCGACCCCGTCCTCGTAGTGTGTGCGCCAAATAGGTTCAAGAGTCATGGTCGAGCCCTCTGTTCAGAGATGGAGTTGCGGAGGTCGCGGGCACGCTACACGCTTGTGACGAATCGATCGTAGCACAAGGCTTAATTTGGTTTTTCACGGTCGGTAGCCTTCCGCCTCCGGAGTTCATACGCGGCCGAGGTTCGCCGAACAAGCCATCCCGAAGTGCAGTCGGACGACCGGCGGTCGACTCCTGCGTTACACTTTCCAAGTCAAAAAACCGGGCCCGCTGGGCCACAGGAACGGCTTACAGGGAATCGTTTGTCATGCGGATGTCCAAACTGTTTTTCCACTCGCTGCGCGAGGCGCCGGCCGAAGCGGAACTGGTCAGTCACCAGCTGATGCTCAGGGCTGGCCTGATTCGCCAGGTGACCTCCGGGATTTTCGAGTACCTGCCACTGGGCATGCGGGTTAAGCACAAGATCGAGCGGCTTTTGCGCGAGGAGATGGACCGCGTGGACGGCCAGGAAATGGTGATGCCCGTGGCGCTGCCGGCGGAACTGTGGCGCAAGTCCGGACGCTGGTACGCAGTCGGCGACGATTTGATGCGGATGAAGGACCGGACCGGCCGCGACATGTGCCTGGCCATGACGCACGAGGAGGTCATGGCCGATCTGGTGGCTCGTTCCGTTAACAGCTACCGTCACCTGCCCATCGTGATGTACCAAATCCAGACCAAGTTCCGGGACGAACCCAGGCCGCGCGGGGGCATGCTGCGCGTGCGCGAGTTCACCATGAAGGACGCCTATTCCTTCCATGTGGACCAGGCGGACCTGGACGACTACTATCCCCGGATGTACGAGGCCTACTTCCGGGTGTTCCGCCGGGCGGGGCTGGATGTGGTGGCCATCGAGTCCGACATGGGCATGATGGGCGGCACTATGGCCCACGAGTTCATGGCAATGTCCGACATCGGCGAGGATACGATCGTCCAGTGTCGCGGATGCACCTACCGGGCGAATCGGCAGGTTGCTTCCTTCCGCAAGGATCCGCCTCCGGCCGCCGAACCCCTGCCCATGGAGGAGGTTCACACACCGGGCACCGACACCATTGCCGCCTTGGCGGACATGCTGGACATCGATACCGCACAGACGGCCAAGGCCCTCTTCCTGGTGGCGTTGTTGTCGGAGCAGGATCAGAACCGAGAGCAGTTTGTGTTCTGCGTGGTGCGCGGCGACATGGAGTTGAACGAGACCAAGCTGACCAATGCCATCAACGCCGTGCACCTGAGACCCGCGACCGAGGCCGAAATCAGGGCCGTGGGGGCCGAACCCGGGTTCGGCTCGCCGGTGGGCGTGGACCGGGACAAGGTCATGGTGGTGGTGGACGACCTGGTCTGCAAATCGGCGAATCTGGTGGCCGGGGCCAACCGGCCGGACTGGCACTACCGCAACGTGAACTCTGGACGCGACTACGGGGCGGACCTGGTCACGGACATCGTCAACGTCGACGACGGTCATGCCTGTCCGGTCTGCGGCGGCGAGCTGTACCTGCAGCGTGGGGTGGAAGTTGGCAACACGTTCAAGCTCGGTACCAAGTACAGCGAATCGCTCGGGGCCTACTACCAGGATGAAAAGGGCGACTCCCATCCGATTGTGATGGCCTCGTACGGGATTGGCGTGGGCCGGCTGATTGCCTGCATCATCGAGAACTTCAACGACGAGTACGGCATTCAATGGCCTCTGTCCGTCGCGCCCTACCAGGTGCACCTAGTGTGCCTGGCCTCGGCCGGACAGACCGACGTGTGGGACAAGGCCGAGGCCCTTAATCGGGAACTGTCCGAGGCAGGTTTGGAGGTCCTCTACGACGATCGGCAGGCCCGGGCCGGCATCAAGTTCAACGATGCCGATCTGGTCGGCATTCCCTTGCAGATTGCCGTGGGCAAGCGCGGCCTGGCTCAGGGCAACGTGGAACTGAAGCTACGGCGGAGCGGCGAGCGCCACATGCTGGATGCGGACAACGTCTGCGGGGAACTGAAACCCCACCTTCAGGCGGAGCAGGCTTGGCTGGACGACCTTTTGGCTCTACCCGTTCCGGACTGACCTGACCGGATTTTGGTCAGAGCCGGGGCAATAGTGAACGCACCGTTACGTCCCGGGTCACCGTTGGAGTCCCCCACGGTACTGTATTGCGCATACGGAAGAACTTGGATCACCGCTGCCAAGAAGGTCCCCGGATGTCAAGAACCTTCAAGTTGAAATTGACCGGGATTTTGGCACTCGTTTTGAGTACCTCTCTAGCCCTGGGCATATTGGTGTCCTGTGTAGTGGTGACGCAAGAACCAGCCCAGGACGATGAAACCGAGCATCGCTGGCCCAGTCCGCCGGACGGCTCCTTCGTATCGGTCAGTGTGGGATGGATTCACGCTTGTGGTGTGCGGCCGGACGGTTCGGTTGTTTGCTGGGGATACGATGGGCATGGCGAGGCCAGTCCGGCGGCTGGCACTTTCGTATCGGTTAGTGCGGGGACACACCACACCTGCGGTGTGCGGAGGGATGGCTGGATCTCCTGCTGGGGGTACAGTGGACATGGCCAGTCCCGTCCGCCGACCGGCACCTTTGCATCGGTCAGTGCGGGGGGACCGCACACCTGCGGCATCCGGCCGGATGGTTCGGTCGCCTGCTGGGGTTCAAACAGGGACTGGGACGATGAGTTCAGGGGACTGGCCACGCCACCGGCCGGTTCTTTCGCCTCGGTCAGTGCGGGGGATGGGCACACCTGTGGTGTGCGGACGAACGGCTCCGTGGCCTGCTGGGGGAATGATGAATTTGGCCAGTCCAGTCCGCCCGCCGGCTCCTTCACATCGGTCAGTGCAGGATTTGAATACACCTGCGGTGTCCGTACGGACGGCTCCGTGGCCTGCTGGGGGAACGATGGAGAGGGGCAGTCCAGTCCGCCCGTTGGCTCCTTCGCGTCGGTCAGTGCAGGATTTGAATACACCTGCGGTGTCCGTACGGAGGGTTCGATCGTCTGCTGGGGGTGGGGGTACGGTGAACATGGCGCGACCCAACCGCCGGACGGCTCCTTCGCGTCAGTCAGTGCGGGAGGAGGCTACGTCTGCGGTGTCCGTATGGATGGTTCGATCGTCTGCTGGGAGGACAAAGGAATCATCGTGGTCATTGATGATCTGCAGGGATGGTTCGATTATCTCCTGAGAGGACGAAGGAACCATCAAGGTTGAGGACGATTGCGATGCCTTGGAGACGCAACAGGAACAGGAAGACTGCTTGAGAGAGTGGTATCCCAACATCGAAGATACACAGATGGCGAAGGGTTTCCACCCATTCCTTATGTATCAGCCAGTGCGGGAGGACGATTCTGTTGCCTGCTGGGGGCTTGCAGGCTATTGGATTAGCTTCTGGCTATAGGCAGTGGGGGATGTTGGACTGTAGCGGCATGACCGTCCACGGCTGTCGGCTTCATGGATCGTGTCGGAAGAGGGTCTTGCGCAGCATCTGAAGGTTGATGGACAGGGACAGATCCGAACGTGCCAGATCGACGTGTAGGAAAGGCCGAGGTTCTCTATCGGGAATTGTCCGACTCGGGTCTGAAGGTTCTGTACGACGACTGTCAGGCCTGGGCCGGCATCAAGTTCAACAATGCGGACTCGGTTGGTATCCCCTTGCAGAATGTCGTGGGCAAGCGCGGCCTGGCCCAGGGCAATGTGGAACTGAAGCTGCGGCGGTCTCGTGAGTGTCACATGCTGAATGCGGACAACATCTGTGGGGAATTGGAACCCCACCTTCAGGCGGAGCAGGCCTGGCTGGACGATCTTCTGGCCCTGCCCATGCCGGATTGACGGAACTTCGGTCAGAGCCGGGGCAACAGCGTTCGCAGGATCTTGGCGTACGCCTCGCCCGCGGCGCGGCCGGCGGCTACCACTTCCTCGGCATCCGGCCGATCCGTGGCCTCGAGCGTGTCCACGCACAGATTGGTGATAGTGCTGAAGGCGAGTACTTCCATGCCGGCGTGGCAGGCGATCATGGTTTCCGGTACCGTGCTCATGCCCACGGCATCGCCACCCCATGCGCGCAGCATCCGGATCTCGGCCGGGGTTTCAAAATTGGGTCCGGCCACCCAGACATAAACACCGTCCCGCAGCTCAGTTCCCGCTTCACGCGCCGCGGCGTGCGCCAACTTGGCCAGGCGACGGCTATAGGCGTCATTCATGGCTGGGAAACGGTCACCGAACTCGTCCTCATTGGGGCCTCGGAGCGGGTTCAGGCCGGCCATGGCAGGCAGCGCGATGTGGTCGCGAATGAGCATGATTTGGCCGACCCGGAAGTCTGGATTCAATCCGCCGGCCGCGTTGGTCAGGATCAGAGTTCGGATTCCCAGACGATGCATCACGCGCACCGGAAACGTTGTCTGTGCAGGCGACCACCCTTCATAGGTGTGGTGCCGGCCCCGCATAATCAGAACAGGCCGTTGTGCGACTTTGCCCAGCAGCAACTCGCCTTTGTGTCCCAGGGCTGTGCTCACCGGGAAGCCTGGAATATCGCCGTAGGGAATCGCGACCGATTGGTCCACCAGGTCGGCCAGGATGTCCAGGCCACTACCCAGCACCAAGCCAATGGTGGGCCTCAGGTTGGTTTGAGCCTGGATCCAGGCCGCGGCCCTGTCGTAGGCAGCCGGATCGGTTGCGGGTTGCAATACCGGAGGAAGGGCGTTCACGACTGTTGGTCTCACGGATTGTGCCGGAAGTGGGTATTGCGCAGCACCTGAAGGTTGATGGACGGGTCCAGGTCCGAGCGTCCAAGACAGGACTTGAGGATGGACCAAACTCCCTGGCGGGTCATGCGGGTGCCTTGCCGATTCGGAAACAGGGGTACCGGCATGTCTGCGTCCGCAGGAGATGTCCAGGAATCGGTAACCGGGTTGTGCAGGGAGGTGTGGTTCTCCCGCATGTGATGGAGGATGACTTGGGCCGGCTCGTCGGCCAGCGCCTTCAAGGTTCCGTCGGGCATGCGCAGGCTGGTGCCCCGCGGGCCCACGTCGTCGACGTTGAGCTTTGTGATGTCGGACGCACGCAGGCCTGTGTAGTAGACAATGGTCAGGACGGCACAGTCCCGGCGGCGGTTGGCCGCGCCGGGTTGATTGGCTGCGTCCAGGAGGCGGGCCACGTCGGACTCGGACAGGTGCATGGGTGTGCTGGCCACCACCGTTTGGGGAGGCAGGTCGCCGATTTGATCGGCGTTCACCACGCCGTTGGCCACCAGGAAGTTCAAAAAGGTCCGCAGCACGGCCATCTTGCGGGCCAGGGTCGTGTCTTGATAGCCCCGGTCCTGCAGGAAGAACCGATATTCCTGAAGATGCTCGGGCCGGATGCCGGCCCAGTTCGCCGCCGCCGGCACGCCCGGGTGGTTCCATGCGCCCAGGAATTTCACCAGTTGCGCCAAGTCCGCACGATAGGCGGACCTAGTGTGTTCGTTACTCTTGGTCTCTACGTACTTGTCAATCCAATCGCGCATGGGACCTGTTCAACTGCTCGTTTGGCGGGGATGGCTGGAAGTGATCAATTTAACATAAGTCGCTGAAAACAGGAGGATTGAACCGGGTTTAGGGTGGTGTGCAACCGACTTCAGGCACCGCGGGGTGCTGAACGGCAGGTCTATGGAGTGTGGGGAGGTGGCGGTCAGGGGTGGAACATGCTTGAACAAAGTGAAAAACCTTCGTTCCGTGGTTTCCGGAAGCGCCATTGGGTATTTCTAGCCGAGGCGGATGCAAAACTATGCTCCAAGACCATGACCGTGTTGTTGCGCAGTGTCAAGAAGATCACCGTACTGCTGTCCGGGTTGCACCGAGACGATGCACGGTGAACTCCCACAATCCTCTGCCCTCCGACACTGGCCGGAATTGCTTGTCAACACCCTTGTTGGCTCGCCGACGCAAGAGCTTGGGCAGTGAGCGCCCTCACTATGGCACTCTGATCGTCAAGGAGGCGCGCGCCAATACACTCGGCTACCTCAGGCGTAACATCCCGAAGCTGCTCCAGCGCGTAGACAACTTGTATCCGCACAAGCCTGTTGGCATCGAAAGCCAAGCGTTCCAGGAGTTCTTGGTCAGGATTCTGTTGCATACTCAGCATTGCCGCCGCCGCTTCTCTCACCCACGGGTTGGAATGGCCTACCAAGTCCACGATACGGACATCTGGGCTTGAGAGGTGCGACATCGTCAGAACGCCTGCACCAACTCGTTGCAGCTCTTCGGACTCCGCCCAAAGCCACTGCAGGGCTATCTCCCGGACATTGGAGCAGTCCTCCTGTTCTGTCGCACTCTGAGCCAAGAAAAGGAGTGCTGCCGCCTGGACGTTGGCCACGGTCCCAAAAGCAATCCGGAATCGACTGAGTGGATGCAAGGTGCTGGCATGGTACTCGTCTAGTTCAGAGACTCTCATCTCGGGCTTGGTCATCGGCCTCACGATCCCGGATAGTTCCCTCTTCCTTTCAGTCGAGAGCAGTTCCACGGCGGTTGCTGCTGAATTTAGCGCAGCGGCTCGACTCCAGGTCGGTTCGTGGTGATTGCTGCCAATCGCAACCAGCTTCTGGACGTACTGGTCGACAACCTCAACTTCCTGCTCCTTGAGGAACTGCTTGGAGATGTCGTACCGAGAAGGAAAGCTGTACTGTGAATGCTTTTCCAGAGGATACTGTTCCACAAACTGGAGACGGTCGGACCAGAGCTTCCGTGTTGCGGCGTTCAGATGCCCCAAGTGGGATAATGAGGCTGTGAGATCGCTCCCTTCTCGCTCGGCAACGCGCTCAAAGGTGGCGATGAGTTCATCCAAGTCGTTGCCGCACTCGTTCAATGCCTGTATCCAATGATGGACGAGCCTACCTGCGGCCATCTCGGCGAGGACTGATGATGCTCCACTTCGGAAGGCTGGCCGGAACCGATACAAGCGCGCAGCCACTATCCCAACACCTGGATCAGTGGGCCGGTACGGAGCCAAGTCGCGGGGAGCAGCTTGTTCCAACAGGGGCATGAGGCACTTGAGATCGTCTTCAGTTGCTTCAATCACTACTGCTTGAAGTGCCCGGAATATCTCCGGCCTGTCGATTACGTCGGTGGAGGGTGCCTCTAGTCGTTCGACGAGGTCGTGAGTCAGCTCTCGGGCTACAGAAATCGGTGCGAAATCACCGAGTTGCTCGAGCGCGGTGAGTGCAGTCGCTTGAACCCAAGGTGCCGGACTGTCCACCATGTCGGTGAGGAAATCAGGCCAAGCATTCAACTGAGACGACAGGTCCTTGACCCGTTGGTTGTCACCACCAAGCAATCCTTGTTCAAGTGCAGCGAGGGGCTCGTCGGACTCGCCATAGACCCGCGCCAGGTGCGCACGTGACTCGAGTTCGTCCGCGAGGCTTCCGCTGCGGATCGCCTCGAGCAATCGGTATCTGGACCATCGGTGGGCGTTGGACAACTGCTGATTCGCGAGATGCCGATAGACGTGCTCCCGAGTGCGAGGGTTCGTCGTCACATACGACCGCGAGCCTTGAATTGTGAGTGCCGTTCGGTACGTCTCGGCGCGTTCTTCATGGCGTTCGATTGGGTAGAGCACTGTCAGCGACCAGAGTGCTTTCTCGACATCCAGATCAAGGTTTGCGTCCGCTGCAAACTTCATTGCCAAACGGTACAGTTGCTCTGCCCGTTTCACTTCTCCTTCCCATGCAGACCAGCGGGCAGTCCGAAGGAGCACGTATGCTCGTTCCTGTTCGGGTAATCGCAACTCTTCGGCTTGGCGAGTGAGATGCGCCCGATCTCCTTCAACACCGGCATCGGCTAGTGCAAGGCTGACTCGTAGAGCTGTCTTGCGGTTGCCATTTTCTCCTGCACGTCGAAGGCTTTCCACGCGATCAAGCACGATCCTGAACTTTCGGTCAGCCACGGCCGCCTCCGCAACAAGCATGGCGATGACCGGTGTGTATTCGTCATCTGGCTCGAGGGCATCGAACCAACGCGCGAGGTCTTCGAGAGCCTGAGGACGCTCATGCCACTGCACGAAGGATCGGAGGGCAGCTTCGTGCACCTGTCGGGTTTCATCGACATCGTCATGTAGCTCATCGAATTCTAATGACACCTCCGACGAAGGCTTCGGTTCGGCTCGCTCAATGAGATCACGGATGGCGAGCTTCATCAACACATCATGGCTCGCGGCTGGGTTTCCCGCGTTCTTCAACGACTTGGCTTGCAACAAGTCGAAACGGTCGGCGTACGCGGGAAAGCGTTTTCGAAGCTCGTCCGCGATCACCCGGTAGGCCTTCGCGGCTTCCTCCGGTGAGGTCTGAGCGAGGCGTCCAGCCTCTTCAACCCTCTCTGTGATTCCAAGTGCCTCAACCGGGCCGAGGAGCAATGCCTCGGAATCCAATAGCCGACTGCGCTCTGGAGACGTGTCGAAGTGGACCTCAATCCGTGGAAGGTCGAAGTAATCACTGATGAGTTTTTCCTTGTCACGAAGGCGATGTGTGAGTTCCACAGCGTCCCAAAGCCTGATCGGGAATGAGTGCTGCTGGTTCAGTTCATGGAGCTTGTCTTGGAGTTTCCGATCGTTTGCTTCAATCGACATGCAGACAACAAACTCATCAGTACGAGCCACAATCGGACCTTCGGTGTAGAGGCTCACCGCCGTTTCCAACTCTCCCGCAGTAAGTTTCCCCCTTTGCTTCACTTGGAAGGCCGTCCGTGTGCCTTTGGGTGAATGGCCGGTAAAATCGACACCATCTTGGGCCTGCCCCGATCCACCAGGCCCGTGGACGTCGGTAAATCCGTGAACTCTTGCTATGTCTTGGCAGAGGCGCTCGAAATCTCGCCATCCAAGGTCACGGAATGGAAACTCGGTCAAGGGAGTTCTGGTGGGCAGGCGGGGCCTGTCCCGCGAAGGCAGAGACTCCTCCGCCGCATGGTTTAGAGGTTCGTCGAACACGGTACTGTCTTGGGGCATGAGTATGACCAGCCGCCATGGGCATCTGCAGTGCTGAACGAGAGCGGTATCACTCCTCCTCCGCTGATTCTGCGGTGTTGGACTGAAGCCTGTCCATTATCGCAAGTGGGCTGCTTCATCGGTGGTGGTAGCGGTATGCTTCACTCTGTGAATGACCAAGTGAGAGGCGTATGAACACGCGAACGCACACCGAGCTGGCGAACTTCATCTGGGGAATTTGCAACCTGCTGCGTGGCCCCTACAAGCGCAATGAGTACCGTAAGGTCATCCTTCCTCTCACCGTACTCCGACGCTTTGACTGTGTGCTCGCTGGGACAAAGGAAGCCGTGCTCGCTGCCAACGCAAGGTACATTGGCAACAGCACGAATGTGAGGCGGCAACTGCTTGAACAGGCCGCTGGACTGTCGTTCTACAACACCTCGAGAATGGACTTCGACCGGCTGCTCGACGATCCCAACCTGATCGCCCAGAACCTCAATGTCTATATCCGTGACTTCTCCGGTAACGTCCGCGAGATCATGGAGCGATTCGCCTTCGGTGAACAAGTAGCACGCATGGATGAGAAGAATCTGCTGTTCCAGGTGATTCGGAGATTCTCCAGCTTGGACCTGTCACCCGAGCGCGTTGACAACGTGCAGATGGGGTACGTGTTCGAGGAGCTTATCCGCATCGGTGCCGAGCAGGCGAACGAAGAGGCCGGAGAGCACTTCACCCCGCGCGAAGTGATCCGGCTGATGGCCAGCCTCCTGCTTTCGCCCGAGCCCGACCTCGGCAAAAGCCACATCGTGAAGACGATCTACGATCCCGCGTGTGGAACCGGTGGCATGCTGTCGGTCGCCGAGGACTATCTCCGCAAGCACAACCGTGAGGCGAATCCGATCCTCTTTGGGCAGGATTACAACGATGAATCCTGGGCGGTCTGCAAGTCGGACATGCTGATCAAGGGTGAGAATGCCGACAACATCATCCTCGGAGACAGCTTTTTGCAGGATGGCTACGCGCGTGGAAGTGGCCCCGAGCAGCCGTCGACATTCGACTACATGCTTGCCAACCCACCATTTGGTGTGGAGTGGAAGCAGCAGGAGCAATACATCAAGCAGGAGCGCGACACTCTTGGCTTTGGGGGGGCGTTTCGGCGCGGGGCTGCCGAGGATCAACGATGGCTCGCTGTTATTCCTTCAGCATATGCTGTCGAAGATGCAGCCCATTGCCGAGGACGGCACGGGCGGCAGCCGCATCGCCATCGTCTTCAACGGCTCTCCGCTATTCACTGGCGATGCCGGCAGTGGCGAGAGCAACATTCGCCAGTGGATCATCGAGAACGACTGGCTTGAGGCGATCGTGGCACTACCCGATCAACTCTTCTATAACACCGGCATCTCGACCTACATCTGGGTGTTGACCAACCGTAAGGAGACACGGCGGCAGGGCAAGGTGCAGCTTATCGACGGCCGGAAGTTCTTTGTGAAAATGCGCAAGAGCCTCGGTAACAAGCGCAACGAACTGTCTTGCGAGCAGATCAATGATCTCACCCGCATCCACGGCAACTTTGAGGATGGTGAGACGCGCCCAATCATCGACGAGGATCCAGTCACGCATGAGTCTCGTACGCGGCCACGCGTGGTGAGCAAGGTGTTCTCCAACGAGGACTTTGGCTATCGCAAAATCACTGTCGAGCGGCCGCTACGCCTCAACTTTGCCGCGACAGGGGAACGGATCGCGCTGATCGAGGATCAGCGCGCGTTCCAGAACCTCGCCAAGAGCAAGAAGCGCGCCGGTCCCGTGCGCGATGCGGAGGTTGCTGAGGGCAAGGTACGGCAGGAAGCAATCCGCAGCCTGTTGCAGTCGCTCGCGGACGAAATGGGCGGAGAGGTCGTATGTGACCGCGAGTTGTTTGTCGAAGTCTTGCGCGATGTTGAAGCAACCGCTGGCTTGAAGCTGAAGGCGCTGGAGCGCAAGGCAGTACTGGCGGCACTCGGGGAGCGCGACCCGGAGGCCGAGGTTTGCCGTGACCGCCGCGGCAACCCGGAGCCGGACACCAAACTGCGTGATGACACCGAATCCGTGCCGCTCAACGAGGATATCGATGCTTACATCAAGCGTGAGGTGTTACCACACTTCCCCGATGCGTGGGTGGATGACAGCAAGACGAAGATCGGCTATGAAATTCCACTCAATCGCCATTTTTACGTGTACGAGCCTCCGCGTCCACTCAAGGAAATCAAAGCGGATCTGCAAGTACTTGAGCAGGAGATTTCGGGCCTGCTGTCGGATATCGTGGGATGTTGATGGCATGGTCAGAAACCACCGGGGCCGTATGAATCAAACTGTGTGAGCCATGCCGAAGGTGAGAGAGGGGATTCGCATTGTGGAGCGCGATGGCAGTCACCGCCAGTTTCGCTATCCCGATAAGCTTGGTAAGGTGACAATTCCGGTCAAACCGGGAGACGAGGTATCGAAGGGCATGTGGATCAACATTCAAAAACAGGCTGGTCTCAGAAGGAACGCACAATGAAGTTGACCTACGCAGTCGTCATTGAGCAAACTCCTAACAACTATGCTGCCTATGCTCCGGAAGTGCCAGGCTGCATCAGTACTGCCAAGACTTGGGACGAGATGCTGGTGATGATCCGCGAAGCACTCACTGCCCACATCGAATTCTTGATCGAGGATGGCGATCCCGTACTGGAGCTAATGATGTCCATTGATGATGCCATCGCATTTTATAGCGAAACTCTCGCCAAGGTTGATGAGGAGTCACTGGCGGAATACAGAGACGCCCCAGCAACGATCTCGACGACGTTCCGCATAGTAGAGAGCGAGGTTCCCGCACTGCAACTCGCGACTGCCTAAGGGCACTCTCTCATACCACCACAATCTAGCCCTTGTGGTACTGGGAAACACGGATGGTGGCAAACCCAATCTCACGGCAATTCCATGTTCAGGCCCGCGGGGGGATACTTCCAGTCGGAGACGTTAGCTCCCGACATGTCGTGGCGCTCAAGGTACCAGCCGATGTCATCGATTTCGAAGAACGAGATCGCCGTCTGCGGCTGCCCGTGGGTATGGAAGACCTGCCTAACGTGAGGAGCTTTGCTCCGGGGCCAGTAGGCGTTGCTTCCACCGTACTGCCCGTTGTTGGCGACAACCACGAGCTGGAACATGTGGTAGTGCAGTGCCTCGGCCATATTGTCAAACGTCTTGACATCTTGGTTGAGTGCTGGAATCGCCAGGACATCCGACTCATCTCTGAGATCCGTAACAAGGCCAAGGTCCGTCGCGTCGTAGCAGACGGCTGCTGTCAGCCAGATTGGCTGTCTACCCTCATCGGACCATGGATAGCCAATTAACCACTGGCAGGGCCGAAAGCCCCGCAGAAGGTGTACACCACCATCATCTTTGAACTTTCGCTCCTTTGAAGCGAGATGTGCCTTCCCCTGACGGCGAGTCTTGATCTGCAACCCGTAGGTGTTCGACCATTCCGGGATGATCCACAGGGCTGAGTTGATGAGCGGTTGCTCCGCTAGAATCTTTTCGTAGGTTAGCCCAGCGAGGATCATCGTTCTGTGAGCCCGTGCGAAAGGGACCAGATGAGTATCAACGTCATTTGGATGGACGGCAAGCTCAGGCAGGATCAGCCAATCAAGCCGCCCTCCCTTCCCTTTGTGTGTGTCTCTCAACGCCAACATGCGTTCCACCGACGCGAGTGCTGCCGACAAGTGATTGCGGTGCCTTCGCCGAATTGCGGGCTCATTGAGTGCCAAGTCTGTGGGCTTGAAGTCGTCGTCTGCCGGGATCGCTGTCTGGACCACGCAGGCACGAAGTGGTCTCTTGGTGTGCATCGCAGGTGGCCGTCTGGCCCGCAGCGGCAGGATTAGTTCGCGAGTGGCACTACCGCGTTTCTGCTCAAGATCTGCGATTCTCTGGTCAATCTGTATCTTTGTCTCTTGGATGCTTTGCTCAACCTCACTGAACAGGTCTGGAACATGGCATCCCGGCCAATGCAGCAGGTCCAGTAGGAAGCCTTCAACCCATTCCGTTATCGGAAGCCAGTCGTGTCCGAAAGCCGGTTGCCCGGAATATAGGCCGTACATTCGCTGGTACCAGTGGGGCTCAGCAGGGCGATACGAAGACTCGCTTACTTTCCAATTTTCCTTGCGGACGGGACGCGTGAAGTCCGGCTGCCCGGACAAGATGAATCGCAACAGGAAACCGAGTTGGAAACGCCATCGCTCACCGTCTGGGCACCATGCGGGTACCTCGTACAGCGAACCCGATGTGCCAGCTCGACTCACCAGGATCTGTAGGTTTTTTACGTCAGCAACATTCTGGTCTTCAACGATCCTCAGCCTGACCTGCCCCGGTGTGATCACGGCGGGGGCACATTCCTGCTGCTCCCACGTTTCGAGGAAAGCCTTCGCGAAGCGCAGAAGAGAGAGTTCGTTGCGAAGAACACCGCTCGGGTGCAATTTTAGGATTGCCGTGGCCAGCGTATCCTGTTTGCCGTTAGAACTCTTCACTCCCCAGCAAAGGTCGTCACGGATGCGCGCCGGAAGGTCACAGAAGCTGTGAGCATCAGTCTCGGTGCCAATGAGTTCGAGAAGAAATGACAGGTCCCTCTGTGCAAGCTGCCGTTTCCGCGATCGATTGAGGCCAGGCCGCGTCAGATTAACGGCCCGTTCTCGATCTACGAACGCACGTCTGGCGAGAACCGCGAGCGTGGCGAAATCCGAACTCCATAGATGTTCTCTTTCACCACGCAGGAATCGGATGAGCTTCAGGTAATGACGAAGCTCTGGCTTGGTCCCCATGCGTATGACAGGTACTCCGGCAGGATCGAAGGCAGCAAGGAACAGCAATGCCTGCTGCCTGAGGTACCAGGGAATCGCCTGACCGGGTAAGGCCACTAAGCCTTTCGTATGGACAAATATCAAGATGAGAGTTGGTCCCGGAGATCCCG